>NZ_AWWI01000085.1 GCF_002760615.1 Puniceibacterium antarcticum
CCCTGCCCGCGCGGCAGGGGTCTCGCCCGCTGATCCTGAACGCCGATGCCGTGACAGCACCCCGGCTGCGCGCCGCCGGGTTCTGGCCGCTGGTGACGCCGGTGACGCTGGCGATCCTGCCGCTCGGACCAGAGGCGCAGATGCGCGCGGCCTTGCTGCAGAAGTGGCGCAACCGGCTGAACCGGGCGTCAGAGGCGGCGTTGCGGCTCGACTGGTACGACCTGCGCAAGGACCCCGATCACTGGCTGCTGCAGGCAGAGGCGGCGCAGCAGGTGCAGCGGGGCTATCGCGGCTGGCCGCTGCAGTTTGTGCGCGCCTTTGCCGAGGCCAATCCGGGCAAGGCGCGGCTGCTGGTGGCACGGCTGCAGCGCAAGCCGGTCGCGGCGGCGCTGTTCCTGTGTCACGGCGCGATGGTGACCTATCAGATCGGCCACAGCCTGCCAGAGGGGCGGCGGCTGAACGCGATGAACCTGATCCTGTGGGAGGCGATGCGCAGTCTTGCCCGGCGCGGGCACGCCCTGCTGGATCTGGGGGTGCTGAATGGGCAGGACGCGCCGGGGCTGATGCATTTCAAGCTGGGCACCGGGGCGCAGGCCACGCCGCAGGGTGGCACATGGCTGTACCATCGCGCGCTGGCCCCGCTGGCCCGCCACCTGCCCGCACAGCTGGCGCGCTAGAGCGCGTCAGCGGTAGAGCAGCGATTTTCCATCAGCAAAAAGATGCACCTTTTGCGGGGTAGCGCCCAGCTTGACCTCTGTCCCGCGCAGGCCGGTGTGGATGCCGGGCAGTTTGGCGATCACCGGATCGGCGGCGCCCTCCTCTTTTTCGAAATAGAGCAGCGTGACCTCGCCCAAAGCCTCTGTGATGTTCACCTTGCCGTTGAAGATGAAATCGACGCCAGTCGCGACCTCCAGAAAATCCTCGGGGCGCACGCCGACTTTGACGTGGCGGCCCATGTCCGACTCCTGCGTCGGATAATCCGATACGGCAACGCCGCCATTGCCCATCTTCACTGTGGTCTGCGGGCCAGTGCCGATCACTTCGCCCGGCAGCAGGTTCATCGCCGGGGAGCCGATGAACTGCGCCACAAATTCACCGTTGGGCCGTTCGTAAAGGTCCAAGGGCGAGCCGACCTGCGCGATCCCCTTATTGGCCAGCACGACGATGCGGGTGGCAAGTGTCATCGCTTCGACCTGATCATGGGTCACATAGATCATCGTGCTGTCGGGCATGGATTCCTTGAGCTGGGCAATTTCGATCCGGGTCGCGACGCGCAGGGCGGCGTCGAGGTTCGACAGCGGTTCGTCAAACAGATAAACCTTTGGGTCGCGCACGATGGACCGCCCGATCGCCACCCGCTGGCGCTGCCCGCCCGACAGCGCCTTTGGCAGACGGTCCAGATAGTCATCCAACTGCAGGATTTTGGCCGCCTTGGCGACAGCCGCTTCGATTTCTGCCGGGGATTTCTTGGCGATCTTCAGCGCAAAGCTCATGTTGTCGCGCACGGTCATATGCGGATAAAGCGCGTAGGACTGGAACACCATCGCGATGCCACGCTGGGCGGGGGGCACGTTGTTGACCACCTGCCCGTCGATTTCCAGCGTGCCGCGGGTGATCTTTTCTAGCCCCGCAATCATCCGCAGCAGGGTGGATTTGCCACAGCCCGAGGGGCCGACAAACACGATCAGCTCGCCCTGCTTGATATCGAGGTTGATGTCCTTGAGCACATTAATCGTGCCCCCATAGGTCTTGGCGACGTCCTTGAGTTTCAGATTGGCCATACGTGTCCCCTCCCCGGGATCCTGTGCTGTATCATGCGACCCGGACCGACAGCGCGGGCTGCCACGGGCCAAGGTGCAGGTTGCCATCCGGTGCGACACCCGCACTGCCCAGATCGGCCCCGATCTGGCGCCATGTGCCGACTGGCATCGGCATGGTCGCGGGGTCGTGACTGAGGTTGAAGGCGCAGAACAGGCTTTCGTCGCCTTCGGTGCGGATGAAATGCAGGATGCTGCCCGACGTGCCCAGATCGTGGATCGTGCCCTTGACCAGTGCCGGATGGGCATGGCGCAGGGCGATGGCGCGTCGGTAATGGTGCAGGATGGCGGCGGGGTCCTGTTCCTGCGTGCTGACAGCGTGGTTGAGGTGTTCATGGCTGACCGGCAACCACGGATGGCCTTGGGTAAAGCCACCGTTTTGATTGCTTGGCTCCCACACCATCGGCGTGCGGCATCCGTCGCGGCCCTTGAACGCGGGCCAGAAGCGTTTGCCATAGGGGTCCTGCAGATCTTCAAACGCGACATCGGCTTCGGGCAGGGCCAGCTCTTCGCCCTGATAAAGGCAGACAGAGCCACGCAGGCACATCATCATCGTGGTGAAGCAGCGCGCGCCAGCCTCTGACAGGTGCCAGCGCGAGATGTGGCGCGGCACGTCATGGTTGGAAAACGCCCAGCAGACCCAGCCGTCCGAGGCAACTTCGGCAATCTTGTTCATCACCGATGTGATGTATTGCGGTGTGGGCATATGGTCCGAGAGCAGTTCGAACGCATAGGACATGTGCATGAGGTCATCGCCGGCGGTGTACTGGCCAAGGATTTCGAGCCCGCGCTGGTCATCCCCGACCTCACCCACCGCAGCGGCGCCGTATTCGTTCAGAACGGCGCGGAACTTGCGCAGAAAATCGAGGTTTTCCGGCTGCGTCTTGTCATAAAGGTGGTTCTGCCAGGTGTAGGGGTTCACCGCCGGAGCGGTGATGGGGTTGCGTTCCTCCGGCGGCAGGGCCGGGTTGTCGCGCAGTTGGGCGTCGTGCACGTAAAAGTTGATCGTGTCCAGCCGGAAGCCATCTACGCCGCGGTCGAGCCAGAAGCGCGCCGTGTTCAGCAGCGCCTCTTGCACCTTGGGTTCGTGAAAGTTCAGGTCCGGCTGTTCGGTCAGAAAGTTGTGCAGGTAATACTGACAGCGCGACGGTTCCCACTGCCAGGCGGAACCGCCAAAGATCGACAGCCAGTTGTTGGGCGGGGTGCCGTCAGGTTTCGCATCGGCCCAGACGTACCAGTTGGCGTATTCGTTGTCGTGGCTCTTGCGGCTTTCCTTGAACCAGTGGTGATCCTGCGAGGAATGCGACAGCACGAGGTCGATCAGCACCTTGAGGCCGAGGCGGTGTGCGGCAGCGATCAGGATATCGAAATCCGCAAGGCTGCCGAACATCGGATCAACATCGCAATAGTCGCTGACATCATAGCCGAAATCCTTCATCGGCGATCTGAAGAAGGGCGAGATCCAGACCGCATCCACCCCCAGAGAGGCCACATGCGGCAGGCGTTGTGCGATGCCCAGAAGGTCACCGATGCCATCACCGTTGCTGTCCTGAAAGCTGCGGGGGTAGATCTGATAGACCACCGCACCGCGCCACCAGTCGTTGTCTTGCTTTGCCGAAGGCGTGAGGAGGTCCGCCGTTTGGGTCATGTGAGGAGTCTTTCATTAACGTTTGGTGTTACTTGACGGAGCCGGCCAGCAGGCCGCGCACCAGATATTTCTGCATGGCGAAGAAGACGAACAGCGGCACCGCGATCGACACAAACGCCGCCGCCGCCAGAATGCCCCAGTCACCGCCGCGCGAGCCGAGAAGGTCATCGGCGATCTTGACCGTCATCACCCAGGATTCAGAGTTGGACGGCAGAAACACCTTGGCGATCAGCAGGTCATTCCACGTCCACAGGAACTGGAAGATGGCGAATGACGCCAGCGCCGGAAAGGACAGCGGCAGCACGATCTTGGTGAAAACCTGAAAATCTGTCGCGCCGTCAACCTTGGCCGATTCAATGATGTCGCGCGGCAGGCCGACCATGTAGTTGCGCAGCAGGTAGATGGCGAGCGGCAGGCCGAACCCGGTATGCGCAAGCCAGATGCCAAGGAAACTTTGCCCGATACCGATCCTGTTGTGCAGTTGCAGCAGCGGCACCAGCGCCAGTTGCAACGGCACGACCAGCAGGCCGACCACCATGGCGATCAGGAACCCGCGCCCGGCGAAATCCATCCAGGCCAGCGCATAGGCGGCAAAGGCGGCGATCAGGATCGGGATGATGGTCGCGGGGATCGTCACCGTCAGGGTGTTGATAAACGCCCGGTCCATATTGTCCGAGGTCATGATCTGTTGGTAGTTCTGCAGGGAAAAGCTGGGGGGCTGCAGCGTGGTGACATAGACTGACGGCGCGCGGCGGATGTCACTGTCAGAGATATAGGTGAAATCGCCATTTTCAGCGACCTGCAATGACCGGTCGAGCACTTCGCTGCCTGCCACAACCGGATTGCCCTCATCATCCTCGGTCGGCAGCGTGCCCGCGCCATCGGCGTCATAGGCAAATTCAACGCGGGTGTCGTCGACCGTGCCATCCGGTTCGGTCACATCGACGCTGTAGCGGGCATAGACCTGCCCCGGCTCTGCCGCGTCCGGTGCGACGGCAGTGATGCCAAAGCCCGACACCGACCCGCTACCGCCCGCGAACAGATTGCCGCTGAGCACATAATAGTCGCCGTCGCGGGTGACGCCGTCGGGTTCGGGGCTGATGCGGATCGATTCCTCGACCCCGAACATCGAATCCCACCAGCCGCTGGCGGTGATCTGGTCGTTGCTGCGAAAGCTTGACACCAAAAGGCCCACGGTTGGGATCAGCCAAAGGATCACCAGAAGGATCACGCTGAGGTTGGTCACAACAGAGAGTGAGGTCTTTTGTCCTGCGATATTGTCCATTCTCTCTCTCCCTCAGCGCATTTCGCGGCGGGCCTGCCGGATGTTCCAGATCATCACAGGCAGCACGATGATCATGATCACAAAGGCCACGGCGGTGGCGCGCCCGTCATCGCGGAACATGAATTTCATCATGTAACTGGGGAGGATTTCAGTGTCGAAATTGCCCCCAGTCATCGCATAGACGATGTCAAAGACCTTGAGCACGAGGATGGTGATTGTTGTCCAGACCACCACGATGGTGCCCATGATCTGCGGCACCTTGATCTTGAAGAAAATCTGGAACGGGTTGGCCCCGTCGATGATTGCCGCCTCGATTGTTTCTTCGGGGATGCCACGCAGGGCGGCCGACAGGATCACCATGGCAAAGCCTGTCTGGATCCAGATCAGGATCACCATCAGGAAGAAGTTGTTCCAGAACGGGATCTGCATCACATCCAGCGGGGACAGGCCGATGCTGTTGCGCACCGCATTGATGATGCCGATTTCCGGCGTGTTGGCATAGACGAATTTCCAGATCAGCGAGGCGCCGACAAACGAAATCGCCATCGGCATGAAGATCAGCGATTTCGCGATATTGCCCCAGCGCAGCTTGTCGGTGAGCTGCGCCACCAGCAGTCCCAGAAAGGTCGCCCCGGCAGGCACAACCAGCGCCCAGAGGATGTTGTTGAACAGCGCGGTGCGAAAGCCCTCTTCGCTGAACATCTGGGTGTAATTGCCAAAGCCGATGAAGTCAGCCCCCGAGCGGTTGTAAAGCGAGCGGATGAACGATCCCACCACCGGATAGACCAGATACAGGCCCAGCGCGAAAATCGCGGGGAACAGGAACAGCCAGGGCCGCACCAGCGTGGCGCGGTTGATATTGCGCCCGTGATCGTCATTGCGCGGCGGAAAGATGAGTTTGTCGAGGATCAGGTTCGATCCGTAGAAATAGGCGACGCACCCGCCCACACCAATGATGATGGTGATGAAACCCTGTAGCATCGGGGACATGGCGCTGATCCTTCCCATTTACGGCACCGGGCAACCGCCACAGCTGCCAAGGTGCTTGCCCCGCCCCTCCCTGTCCCGGGCGGGTGTGCGGACGGCCCTGCCCCGCGCCGCCGAATCGGCGCGGGGTGTTGTTTCGCGGGGTTCGCCGCCTTAGCGGATCGAATCCCAGCGGTTCTGGATGTCAGTTGCGACCGCGTCTGCCGGGGTGCCGGTCACGTAGTCGACCATGCCGGTCCAGAAGGCGCCCGCACCGATTTCCGCAGGCATGAGGTCAGAGGCGTCAAAGCGGAAGGTCGTCGCATCGGCCAGGATCTGACCCTGCGCGCGCTGTGAATCCTCGGCATAGACATCCGGGTTCACACCGGCATGGGCGGTCAGAAATCCGCCCTGCGCCATCCAGAGTTCATGTGCGATCGGCGTCTTGAGGAATTCGATCATGGCGCTTGTCGCCTCGGATGGTTTGGTGATGCCAAACAGCGTGCCGGCCCCAAGGACGGGCTTGCCCAGATCCTTTTCCTCGTAAGCGGGGAAATAGAAGAAATCCACATCTTCCCCCACCTCGGTGCCCTCGGGGAAGAAGGCCGGGATAAAGGACGCCGCGCGGTGCATGTAACATTCCGGCGGGATCGAGAAGAGACCGGCGGGGCTGTCACGGAAGTCGGTTGTGGCCACGGCCTGCGCGCCGCCCTGCACGAAATCATCGTTCTTGGCGAACCAGCCGAATTCCTCGATCGCCTCGACCACCTTGGGGTCGTTGAATTTAAGATCATTGCTGACCCAGGCATCGTAATCTTCGGGTGTCTGGGTGCGCAGCATCATGTCTTCGACCCAGTCGGTGGCGGGCCAGCCGGTGGCCGCACCAGAGCCAAGCCCGATGCACCAGGGCGTGCCACCGTCATCGACGATCTGCTGGCTCAGTTCCTTCAACTCTTCCATGCTTTCGGGGATGTCATAACCCATCTCATCAAAGGCGATGGGCGAATACCAGACCAGCGATTTCAGATCGACCCGGTAGAACAGGCCATAGAGCGCGTCGTTGCCGTCCGGCCCCTCATAGGTGCCCAGATCGACCCAGGACGGACCGGCAGAATAGTTTTCAGCCACCCAGTCGGCTGTGCCTTCGGCCAGCGGCGTCAGCAGGCCCTGCTTCGCCATATCGGCGGCAAGTCCGGGCTGGGGAAAGACGGCCAGATTGGGCGCGGACCCGGCGCGGCTGGAAATCACGATATCCTGTTCAAAGCTGTCGGAGCCGGAATAATTGGCCGTCGCCCCGGTGGCCGCTTCGAAATACTTGAAAACCTCGTCAACCTTGGCCTTTTCATTGCCGGTCCAAGGGCCGGTGATTTCGACCGTCTGGCCGGGCAGGTCATACTGATCGGCAAAGGCATTGTAGCTGTCCCAGTTGAACCCGCCCTCACCCGGCGCGAACTTGAGGTCCGCCGCGGCGCCACCCTGCGCTGTCAGCGCAAGCGCGGCGACACTCGCATAAAGTGCATGTTTCATTCAAAATCCTCCCAGATTCAATGCGTTTGGCACCCTGCCGGCGGCTGTGCGAACAGACTCGCCTCAAAGCGCTTTGGACTTTCTTAGGCTCGCTCAGATGCCCCCAGCTGTCAATGGCGGCTGTCATTATTTCCGGCAGGAACATGCCGCGGCGCAGCTTTAGCGTGTGTGCAGAAACAGCTTTCGCCGGGGTCAGATTTGCGTGTAACCTCAGGGTAATTTAAAGCGCTTTGGAAGCCTGTTGCCCGATGAACCTCAAGGAACTTGCCAAACATCTGAACCTGTCCCAGACCACGGTCAGCCGGGCGCTGAACGGCTATCCGGAGGTCAACAAGGCGACGCGGCTGCGCGTCGAGGTGGCAGCGCGCGAGTTCAACTATACCCCCAACGCCCGGGCCAAGGGGCTGGCGACGGGGCGGTCGATGTCCATCGGCCATGTCATCCCCACCTCGTCCAAACGCGAGATGGTGAACCCGGTGTTCGGCGATTTCATCACCGGCGCCTCAGAGGCCTATGTGCAGGCGGGCTATGACCTTGTCCTCACGCTGGTCGAGGATGGCGATGAAGAGCGGCTATACCGCAACATCCGCGACAAGGGGAATGTGGACGGCATCATCGTGCACAGCCCGCAGATGGACGACAGCCGCATCGCGCTTCTGCTGGATCTGGGGCTGCCCTTTGTGGTGCATGGGCGCGCATCCGACATCACCGCCAATTATTCCTGGGTCGACATGAACAACCGGGGCGCGTTCCGACGCGCCACCGGCTTTCTGGCCGAGCTTGGGCATCGACGCATCGCGCTGGTCAACGGGCTGGAGCATATGGATTTCGCCTATCGCCGCCGCGACGGCTATCTGGCGGCACTGGAGGCGCATGGGCTGAAGGTGGACCCGGCATTGCTGCGCGCCGGTGAGATGACGGAAATGCTGGGTCATGCCTCGGCACAAGAGATGCTGGCCCTGCCCGATCCGCCGACCGCCTTTCTGTCATCATCGATGATGACGGCCATCGGCCTGCGCCGTGCGATTCAGGAGGCGGGCCTGCAAATGGGGCGTGATGTGTCGGTGATCACCCATGATGACGAACTGGCCTATCTCAAGAACGGGCAGACGGTGCCGATCTTCACGGCAACGCGGTCCTCTGTGCGGGCGGCGGGACGGCGTGCGGCGGATATGCTGTTGCGCCTGATCGCCGATCCGGGCTGCGGGCCCTTGCACTCTTTGCTAGAAGCAGAGTTGATCCTGGGGGAGTCCACCGGGCCTGTGCCGGTTGCGCGCCCTGAAAAGACCTATCGACAAGGACAGACATGAAACACAAACGCAGTGATTTCCCGCAAGGGTTTCAGTTTGGCACCGCCACATCCAGCTATCAGATCGAGGGGCATGGCTTTGGCGGCGCGGGTCCCACCCATTGGGACAGCTTTGCCGCAACGCCGGGCAATGTGGTGCGGGCGGAAAACGGGGCGCGTGCCTGTGACCATTATCACCGGTTCGAGGCCGATCTTGATCTGGTGCAGGCGGCGGGGTTTGACTGCTACCGCTTTTCCACCTCCTGGGCGCGGGTCCTGCCCGAGGGCACCGGCACACCGAATCCCGAAGGTCTTGATTTCTATGATCGCCTGACCGACGCCATGCTGGAACGCGGGATCAAACCCTGTGTCACGCTTTATCACTGGGAACTGCCCTCGGCGCTGGCGGACAAGGGCGGCTGGACCAACCCCGACATCGCCAAATGGTTCACCGACTATGCCGAGGTCATCATGGGCCGCATCGGTGACCGGATGCATTCCATCGCAACGATCAACGAACCCTGGTGTGTCGCCTGGATGAGCCATTTTCTGGGCTTTCACGCCCCCGGCCTGCGCGACATCCGCGCCACTGCGCGGGCCATGCACCATGTTCTGCTGGCCCACGGCACGGCGACACAGGCGATGCGCGCCATGGGTCTGGGCAATCTGGGTGCGGTGTTCAACATGGAATGGGCCGAGCCGGTGGATGACAGCACCGAAGCCGCGCGCGCCGCCGCCACCTATGACGGCTATTACAACCGCTTCATCTGGACGGGGTGTTCAAAGGCTCCTACCCCCAGACCGTGCTGGACGCCATGGAACAACACCTGCCCAAGGGCTGGCAGAACGATTTCCCGGTGATCGGCGAAAAGGTCGACTGGTGCGGCGTGAACTATTACACCCGCAAGGTCCTTGCCCCCAACAACGGCCCATGGCCAAGCCTTGACGAGGTCGAGGGCCCGCTGCCCAAAACCTTTATGGATTGGGAGATCTATCCCGAGGGGCTCTACCGCTTCCTCAAACGCACCGCCGCAGAATACACCGGCGATCTGCCGCTGATCGTGACCGAAAACGGCCTTGCCGCGCCGGACATCCTTGAGAACGGCAGCGTCAAAGACCCCAATCGCCGCGATTTCATCGACTTGCACATGGCGGCGATCAAGCGCGCGATTGACGAAGGCGTGCCTGTGTCGGGCTATTACATCTGGTCCCTGCTCGACAATTACGAATGGGCGCTGGGCTATGAAAAACGCTTTGGCCTCGTGCATGTGGACTTTGACAGCCTTGTCCGCACGCCCAAAGATTCGTACCACGCGCTTGCAAAGGCACTGAAAGAGTAGACCCATGGCCAACAGCACAGACATCACCGCCGTCGTCGCCGACATCGGCGGCACCAATACACGGGTCGCGATGACGCGTGGCACCGTGGTGCAGACAGACACGATCCGCCGCTACCGCAACGCCGATCACACCGGCCTGAGCGAGGTGCTGGTGCACTACCTCGGGGCGCTGGGCGCCACACCCGACGCCGCCTGCGTCGCCATGGCCGGGCCGGTGCTGAATGGTGTCGGGCGGCTGACCAACATCGACTGGACCGTGGACCGCGACATGATCGCCGCAGCGACCGGTGCCAAAACCGTCGGCGTGCTGAACGATCTGCAGGCGCAGGGTCATGCGCTCGACCATCTGACGGATGACAACCTCACCTGCCTGATGCCCGGCGCACCGGCAAGCGCCCATGCGGCCAAGCTGGTGATCGGCGTCGGCACCGGCATGAACGCCGCACCGGTGTTCCGTCTGGGTGGGCAGACCCTGGTGCCGCCGTCGGAATCCGGTCACATAACCCTGCCCCTGCAGACAGAGGAAGAGCTGCGCCTGATGACATTCATCGCCCGCCAGCATGGCATGCCGGGGGTCGAGGATGTGCTGTCAGGTCGTGGGTTCGAGCGGGTCTACGCGTGGCTCTGTGAAGAGGACGGCGGCGCTGCGCCGCTGGATGCCAATGCCATCATGCAGGCGGTCGAGGCGGGCACAGATCCCCGCGCAATCCGCGCAATCGGGGTGTTTACCCGGATGCTGGGTCGGGTCGCGGGCAACCTTGCGCTGATCAACCTGCCCTTTGGCGGGATCTACCTGATCGGCGGCGTGGCGCGGCATTTCGGGCCGCACCTTCTGGCGCAGGGCTTTGCCGAGGCGTTCCGCGACAAGGGGCGCTTTGCCGGTTTCATGGATCAGTTCCCAGTGCATCTGGTGACGGATGATTATGCGGCGCTGACCGGATCGGCCTGCCATCTGGCGGAAATCCTTGCACAGGATGCCTGATCCCTGCAAGAAATCGCCCAACATTGCACCATCGCCAAAAAACTAAGCGACACTTCGCAAGATTAGGGTTTCCACTCGGAAACTTAAAATTGTCTTTAACAGAACAGCTCTAGGGATGGCGGTAACGCCATCATCCGGCACAGCAGAAACGGGACGTACAGACATGAACATGGTCAGCCGCAACACCATAACGACCGACGATTTTCGCGCCGCAATCCTGCGCCATCTGACCTATGAACTGGGCAAGGATGCAAGCCATGCCGCGGTCGAGGACTGGCGCATGGCGCTGTCCTTTGCCGTGCGCGACCAGATCGTGGACAGCTGGTTCGCCGCCACCCGCAAGACCTATGACGCAGGCGCCAAGCGCGTCTATTACCTGTCGATGGAATTTCTGATCGGCCGGCTGCTCAAGGACGGCATCATCAACCTGCGCCTGCTGGATCAGGCACGCGAGGCGATGCAGGCGCTGGGGCAGGATTTCGACACCGTGCTGGCGGATGAACCCGACGCTGCGCTGGGCAACGGGGGCCTTGGCCGTCTTGCGGCCTGTTTCCTGGAAAGCCTTTCGACCCTTGGTTGCCCGGCCTATGGCTATGGCATCCGCTATGAACACGGGCTGTTCCGCCAGTCCTTTGTGGATGGCCGTCAGATGGAGGCGCCGGAAACCTGGCTGCTGCAGCGTCACCCTTGGGAATTCGAACGCCCCGAATCGCGTTATCGCATCGGGTTCGGCGGCGAGGTCAGCACCAAGGCGGGCAAGACCATCTGGACCCCTGCCGACAGCGTCGATGCAGAGGCCTATGACACCCCCGTCATCGGCTGGCAGGGCCGTTGGGCCAACACGCTGCGGCTGTGGTCGGCTGTCGCCTCGGACGGGCCCTTTGATCTGGACAGTTTCAACCGGGGTGATTTCGCCGGGGCGGCCCGGCCAGAGGCGCTGGCGCGCACCATTTCCCGCGTGCTTTACCCCGATGACACCACCGAACAGGGCAAAGAGCTGCGTCTGAAGCAGGAATATTTCCTGACCAGTGCCGCGCTGAAAGACATCCTGCGGCGGTTTGATTCCGAACATGACGACATCGGCAAGCTGCCCGGCAAGGTCGCGATCCAGCTGAATGACACCCACCCGGCCATTGCCGGGCCAGAACTGGTGCGCATCCTGCATGACGAACGCGGCCTGCCGTTCGAAGAGGCCATGAAGATGGCACAGGCCTGCCTGAGCTACACCAACCACACCCTGCTGCCCGAGGCACTGGAAAGCTGGCCAGAGGGGCTCTTCGGCAAGCTGCTGCCGCGTCATCTGCAGATCGTCGACCGCATCGACGATGCCCATGCAAAGGCCAACCCTTCGCGCACCCTCTCGGCGCGCTCGGACCATCAGGTCAAGATGGGCGAGCTGTCGTTCATCATGGCGCACAAGGTCAACGGCGTGTCGGCCCTGCACACGGAGCTGATGAAAACCACGGTATTTTCGGAATTCCACCGCCTGCACCCGGATCGCATCATCAACCAGACCAACGGCGTCACCCCGCGCCGCTGGCTGCTGTCGTGCAACCCGCGCCTGTCGGGGCTGATCACCGACACGATCGGCGAAGGCTGGGTCGATGATCTGGAACAGCTCAAGGGGATCGAGCCGCATATTTCCGATGCCGGCTGGCTGGAACGCTACGCTGCGGCCAAGCGCGACAACAAGGCGGATCTGGCCAACTGGATGGCGAAAACCACCGGCGTCAAGGTCGATCCCGCCATGATGTTCGACGTGCAGATCAAGCGCCTGCATGAATACAAACGCCAGCATCTGAATATTCTTGAGGCGATTGCCCATTGGCAGGAAATCAAGGCCAACCCATCGGCAGACTGGACGCCGCGCCTGAAGATCTTTGCCGGCAAAGCCGCGCCGGGCTATTTCTTTGCCAAGGATATCATCCGTCTTATCAATGACGTGGCCAAGGTTCTGAATGCGGATACCGACACCCGCGATGTGCTGCAGGTGGCGTTCCTGCCCAATTACAACGTGACGCTTGCTGAACGGCTGATCCCTGCCGCTGATCTGTCCGAACAGATCTCGACCGCCGGAAAAGAGGCATCGGGCACCGGCAACATGAAGTTCGCCCTGAACGGCGCACTGACCGTCGGCACGCTCGACGGCGCAAATGTGGAAATCCGCGACCATGTGGGCGCAGACAACTTCTTCCTCTTCGGCATGACCGCCGACAAGGTCGAGGAACGCCGACTGATTCCTGATCACGCAGCTCAGGCAATTGCCGCAGATCCGCGCCTTGGGGCCGCGCTCAAGGCGATCCGCGACGGCGTGTTTTCGCCGGACGAACCGGGGCGCTATCACAACATCACCGATAACCTGACCGGGCCTGACTATTTCCTCGTCGCGTCTGATTTCACCGATTATTACCGCGCCCAGCGCGAGGTGGACGCCGCCTTCAAGGACAAGACCCACTGGATGACCATGGCGGCGCTGAACACCGCGCGGTCCGGCTGGTTCTCGTCCGACCGCACGATCACAGACTACATGTCCCAGATCTGGGATGCGAAAAGCCTGCGCGACAGCTGATTGCGCCAATCCGCTGTTTTCTGACAGCACGCCGGGCACCCCCTGCCCGGCGTGCTTTTTTTGTGCTGTGACAGGCCGCTGCGCTGTGCCCAAGATCGCCGCGTATTCGGTTTGAAACCGCCGCAAATCCCGCATGGGGCTTGCAGAAGATGAAAACGCGCATAGGGTTATAGGCATGACAGAGCATATAGAACCAAAGACTTTCGCCCTGTTGCAACGCGTCATCAATGCGCGCTGTGATGATCCTTTTGCCGTACTGGGGCCGCATATGGTCGGGGGCGCGCGCTGCGTCACCGCCTATGATCCCGGTGCCACCGCCATGTGGGCCGTCGTGGACGGCACCGCCCATCCGCTGGACCAGCAGCCCTCCCTTCCCGGCATTTTCCGTGGAACCGTTCCGGGGTCCAAACCGTATGTCCTGCGTGGACAGGGTGACACCGGTGCGACATGGGAGTTTGAAGATGCCTACAGGTTCGGGCCCGTGCTGGGACAGATAGACGAATACCTTCTGGGCGAAGGCACCCATCGCAGGCTGTGGCAGGTCCTTGGCGCGCATGTGCGCGAACACGAGGGCGTGCAGGGCACCTCTTTTGCCGTCTGGGCCCCCAATGCCCGGCGCGTGTCGGTCGTGGGTGACTTCAACCTGTGGGACGGACGGCGCCATGTGATGCGGCGGCGCGGTGCGACGGGTGTCTGGGAAATCTTCATTCCCGGCACAACCGAAGGCACCGCCTATAAATACGAACTCGTCGGCTCCAACGGCAAGGTTCTGCCGCTCAAGGCTGATCCGGTTGGCTTTGGCTCTCAGCACCCCCCTGAAAATGCCTCCGTCGTGCGCGACATCCGCGGCTATGGCTGGTCTGACACCCCCTGGATGACCAAGCGTGAGGCGAACAATGCCCGCACCGCGCCAATCTCGGTTTACGAGGTGCATCTGGGGTCCTGGCGGCGCAAGGAAAACGGCCGCCGCATTTCCTATATCGAGGCGGCGGATGAACTCGTCGCCTATGTCAAGGATATGGGGTTCACGCATATCGAGCTGATGCCGATCTCTGAATACCCCTTTGACGGCTCTTGGGGCTATCAGCCGGTGGGCATGTTCGCACCCACGGTGCGCCACGGGCCGCCGCATGAATTCCGCGACCTGGTCAATGCCGCGCACAAGGCCGATGTCGGCGTGATCCTGGACTGGGTGCCGGGGCATTTCCCGACCGATGCACATGGTCTGGGCCAGTTCGACGGCACCGCCCTTTATGAACATGGTGACCCGCGCGAAGGGTTCCATCAGGACTGGAACACGCTGATCTACAACTACGGTCGGCGCGAGGTTGCGAATTACCTGACCGCCAATGCGCTTTACTGGCTCGAGGAATACCATGTCGACGGGCTGCGGGTGGATGCGGTCGCCTCCATGCTCTACCGCGACTATTCCCGCAAGGATGGCGAATGGGTCCCCAACAAGGATGGCGGGCGCGAAAATTACGAAGCCATCGCCATGCTGCAGAACATGAACACCTTCACCTATGGCGAGGTGCCTGGGATCATGACGGTGGCCGAGGAATCTACCTCATATCCCAAAGTCTCCGGGCCAGTGCATGAGGGCGGGCTGGGGTTCGGCTACAAGTGGAACATGGGCTGGATGAACGACACGCTGGATTACATGAAAAAGGATCCGCTGTATCGCAAGCATCACCACCACCAGATGACCTTTGGCCTCGCCTATGCGTTTTCAGAGAACTTCATCCTTCCGATCAGCCATGACGAGGTCGTGCATGGCAAGGGGACCATGCTGGACCGGATGCCGGGCACTGAGTGGGAAAAATTCGCCAACCTGCGCGCTTATTACAGCTTCATGTGGGGGCACCCGGGTAAAAAGCTGCTGTTCATGGGGCAGGAATTTGCACAGGCCAAGGAATGGAACCACGATACCGAACTTGACTGGGACGGCGCCGAAAAGCCCAACCACAAGGGTATCCAGAGCCTCGTGCGGGATCTGAACAGACTTTACGCCGCGACGCCCGCGCTGCATGTCAAGGATTGCGACCCCGAAGGCTTCCAGTGGATCGAGGCGGATGATGCAGAGGCGTCGGTTTTTGCCTGGATCCGGCGCGGTGCTCCCGGCGATCCAGAGGTGGTGGTGATCAGCAACATGACACCGCAGGAACACACCGCCTATCCGCTGGGGATGCCGTCCGAAGGCACCTGGCGCGAGGTGCTGAATACAGATGCAGCCGTCTATGGCGGTGGTGGTCGGGGCAACATGGGCAGCGTGAGCGCAGTGAAGGTGCCACGTAACGGCCAGCCCGCCAGTGCGACCGTGATGCTGCCGCCGCTGGCGACGATCTTTCTGATCAAGGACTGAAGACCAGGACACCGTCGGTCAGACAATAAAGGGGCGGCCCCACGGGGTCGCCCACCAAAGGGGAGGAGACCAGGAATGACACTTTCAAGCAACCGGCTGGCCAGCAGGTCCATGGCATTTGTGCTAGCCGGGGGCCGCGGATCGCGGCTGATGGAATTGACGGACCGTCGGGTGAAACCGGCGGTCTATTTCGGTGGCAAGACACGGATCATCGATTTTGCCCTGTCCAATGCGCTGAATTCCGGCATCCGCCGGATTTCAGTCGCCACACAGTACAAGGCGCATTCGCTGATCCGCCACTGCCAGCGCGGCTGGAACTTTTTCCGCGCGGAACGCAACGAATTTCTGGATATCCTCCCAGCCTCCCAGCGCGGCGGGGACGATGCCTGGTATCGCGGCACGGCGGATGCGGTGACGCAGAACATCGACATCGTCGACAGCTATGATGTGGATTACGTGCTGATCCTTGCGGGGGATCACATCTACAAGATGGATTACGAACTGATGATCCAGCACCACGTCGATTCCGGTGCGGATGTGACGATCGGCTGTCTGACCGTGCCCCGGGCCGAGGCATCGGCCTTTGGTGTCATGGGCGTCGATGGCAATGACATCATCACCTCCTTCCTTGAAAAACCCGCTGATCCGCCGGGCACGCCGGACGATCCGAACGTCACGCTGGCGTCGATGGGCATCTATGTCTTCAACTGGAAATTCCTGCGCGATCTGCTGGTCCGGGATGCACAGGATCCAAAGTCCAGCCATGATTTCGGCAATGACCTGATCCCCGACATCGTCAAGAACGGCAAGGCGCAGGCGCACCGCTTCACCGACAGCTGTGTGCGCACCTTGCCGGAATCGCCGGTCTACTGGCGCGATGTGGGCACGGTGGATGCCTTCTGGAAGGCGAATATCGACCTGACGGATTTCACGCCGGAACTGGACATGTGGGACAAGAACTGGCCGATCTGGACCTATTCCGAACATGTTCCCCCCGCCAAGTTCATCCATGACGAGGCGAACCGCAGGGGCGTCGCAATCAGCTCGCTCGTGTCGGGCGGCTGCATCGTGTCTGGCACGGAAATCCGCCAGTCGCTGCTGTTCACGCAGGTGCATACCAATTCCTATGCCACACTGGATCAAGCCGTGGTGCTGCCCTATGCCAATATCGCCCGCCATGCCCGGCTGACCAAGGTGGTGATCGACAGCCATGTGCGCATCCCCGAAGGGCTGGTCGTCGGCGAAGACCCCGATGAGGACAAGAAATGGTTCCGCGTGTCCGAAGGCGGCGTCACCCTGATCACCCAATCCATGCTGGATAAAAGAGCCGCCACCCTATGAACAAAGTCCTGTCTGTTGCCTCCGAATGTGTCCCCCTGATCAAGACCGGAGGTCTTGCGGATGTGGCAGGCGCTCTGCCCGCTGCCCTTGCGGGTTGCGGCGTAGACATGCGCACGCTGATCCCCGGCTATCCGGCTGTCATGGCGGGAATAGAAGGCGCGCATGTGATCGCTGACCTTGGCGATCTCTTTGGTGGCCCTGCCACGGTGCGGCATGCGGCGCTGGGGGAACAGGTGGTTTATGTTCTGGATGCGCCGCATCTTTATGACCGCCCCGGCACCCCCTATCTGGCGCCCGACGGCCATGACTGGCCGGACAATCCCGAACGCTTTGCCGCGCTGTCCTGGGCGGCGGCGCAGATCGGCGCGCAGGGCATCGACGGCTGGACGCCAGAGGTGTTGCATCTGCACGACTGGCAGGCCGGTCTTGCCCCGGTCTATCTGCACCAAATGGGCGCGGCGGGGCATGTGGGCACGCTGCTGACCGTGCACAACATCGCCTTTCAGGGCATCGCCCCCGCCGACCGGCTGGATGCGCTGCGCCTGCCCCGGTCGTGGTACAATCCCGGCGGGCTTGAATATTACGGGCGAATCAGCGCGCTCAAGGCCGGGCTGGTGTGGGCCGACAAGATCAGCACCGTCAGCCCCACCTATGCGGCCGAGCTGATGACACCGGAATTCGGTCTGGGGCTTGAGGGCGTGCTGCGCGAACGCCAAGCCGATCTGACCGGCATCCTGAACGGCATCGACCTGGACGCCTGGTTGCCGCCCTATACCAGCCCTGCGGGCAAGGCTGAACGCACCCGTGCCCTGCGCGAAGACATTGGCCTGCCGCCCAGTGACGGCCCCCTGTGCATCGTCGTCTCCCGCCTGACGGAACAAAAGGGGCTGGATCTGCTGCTGGAGGTGCTGCCAACGCTGCTGGATGCGGGCGGGCAGTTGGCGCTGCTTGGCTCTGGCGATGCGCGGCTTGAGGCGGGCTACAGGGATGCCGCCGCTCGCTATCCCGGCGTGGTGGTGCGCATCGGCTATGATGAGGTGCTGGCCCATGATCTGATCGCGGGTGGTGACGTGATCCTCGTGCCATCGCGTTTCGAACCCTGCGGGCTGACCCAGCTTTACGGGCTGCGCTATGGCACGCTGCCGCTGGTCGCGCTGACCGGCGGCCTTGCCGACACAGTGATCCCCGCCAGCCCCGCCGGCATGGCCGCAGGCGTCGCCACCGGGTTTCAGTTCACCCCGGTGACCGCCAACTGCCTGCGCGTCGCGCTCAGCCGGATGTGTGCCCTCTGGCAATCCCCGACGGAATGGCACAGGATGATGGCGAACGCGATGGCACATCCTGTCGGCTGGGATCAGTCAGCCCGGACCTATGCCGCGCTCTATCAGACGCTCAAGAAGGTCCCATGATCAAGTCACCCGCTCTGGCCCCTGGCCACTTTGCCCCTCTGGGGGCCACGTTCGATGGTGAAGGCGTCAATTTTGCCGTCTTTTCCGAACACGCAAAACGCATGACGCTGTGCCTGTTTTCGCCCGATGGCAAGACAGAGACCCATCGCATCGACCTGCCCGAACGCGACGGCGATGTCTGGCACGGCTATGTGTCGGGCGTGAAACCCGGGCAGCTTTACGGCCTGCGCGCCGATGGGCCCTATCAGCCGTCAGACGGCCACCGGTTCAACTACAACAAGCTGCTGATCGACCCCTATGCAAAGCGTCTGACCGGCCACGCCACATGGCACGATGCGCTGATGGGTTACACCGTCGGCCATGCCGACGAAGACCTGAGCTTTGACACACGCGACAGCGCGAAATACATGCCCCGCTGCGTGGTCGAAGATCCCAGCTTCAACTGGGGCAATGACACCCCGCCCAACACGCCGATCAGCCGGTCGGTGATCTACGAGGCGCATGTGCGCGGCCTGACCCAGCTGCACCCGGATGTGCTGAACAAGGGCGGTTTTCTGGCGCTCGCCTCGGATGTCATGCTCGATCATCTGGTGACACTGGGCATCACCGCCATCGAACTGCTGCCGGTGCAGGCCTTCATCAACGACCGCTTTCTGGTGGAAAAGAAGCTGACGAATTACTGGGGCTACCAGACAATCGGCTTTTTCGCGCCTGATCCGCGCTACCTCACGCAGAATGCGCTCTGGGAATTCCAGCACATGGTCGCGCGCCTGCACAGCGTCGGGATCGAGGTGCTGCTGGACGTCGTCTACAACCACACCGGCGAAGGCAACGAACAGGGTCCGACGCTGGCCTTCCGCGGTCTGGACAATGCCAGCTATTACCGGCTGGCCGAGGACAAGCGCTGCTATATCAACGACACCGGCACCGGCAACACGGTGAACATGGATCATCCGATGGTGCTGCGCATGGTGATGGATTCCCTGCGCTACTGGGTCGAGGTCATGCATGTGGACGGCTTCCGGTTCGACCTGTGCTCGACGCTCGGGCGGACGGAAACCGGGTTTGACCGCAACGCTGCCTTCTTTCAGGCCCTGCGGCAGGACCCGGTTCTGGCGGGCGTGAAACTGATCGCCGAACCCTGGGACATCGGCCCCGGCGGCTATCAGGTCGGCGCCTTCCCGCCACCGTTTTCCGAATGGAACGACAAATACCGCGACTCTGTGCGCAAGTTCTGGCGCGGCGACGACGGACAGGTGGCCGAACTTGCCGACCGTCTCACCGGATCGGCGCCGCAGTTCGACCATTCGGGTCGTCCGGCCACCGCCTCGGTCAATCTGATCACCGCCCATGACGGCTATACGCTGGCCGATGTGACCGCCTATGTCGAGCGCCACAATGAAATGAACGGCGAAGACAACCGGGACGGGCACGGCGCCAATTATTCCGACAATTTCGGCGTCGAAGGCCCGAGCGATGACGGCACGATCAACGCCGCCCGCGCCCAGCGGCGGCGCAACATGCTGGCCACGCTGCTGCTGTCGCAGGGCACGCCGATGATCCTGGCCGGGGATGAATTCGGCAATTCGCAAAGCGGCAACAACAACGCCTATTGTCAGGACAATGCCATCGGCTGGGTCGACTGGGACAATGCCGACACGGATCTGATAGAATTCACCACCAAGCTGATCGCCTTTCGCAAGGCGCATCCGATCCTGCGGCAGAAACGGTTCCTGCACGCCCGCGAACGGCTGATCGACGGGATCGAAGATCTGTTCTGGTGGCGCGCCGATGGCGAACACATGCAGGATGACGACTGGAACACCCCCGAACTGCGCTTTCTTTGTGCGGAAATGCGCACCGCCTCAGGCACGCCGAAATACGCCGTGCGCGAAGAGGCAATCCTGCTCGCCTTCAACGCGGGCGAGGCGCTGGACATCACCCTGCCCGAGGCCCCCAAGGGCAAGCATTGGGTACTGCATCTCGACACCTCTGATCCCGAACGCAGCCCGGCCCCCGCCGATGGCGGCGGAATCCGTCATTGCCATGGTGCTAGAGACGCGCCGTGACTGAGGCACTGATCTCGCTGGCCGCCGCCCTTGGCGTCCAGCAAAGCTATGTGGACCAGACGGGCCTGACCCGCGCCACCTCGCCCGAAACGGCGCAGGCGCTGCTGGCCGCCATGGGCCATCCTGTGGCGTCCGAGGCCGAGGCGCAGGAAATCGCGCGGCATCTCGCGGCGCAGGCGCAGGTCCTGCCGCGCTGGCAGGTCTGTGCCCTGGGCCGCCGCGCAGC
>NZ_AWWI01000086.1 GCF_002760615.1 Puniceibacterium antarcticum
GATGGTTGATCCGGAACATTGCCAGAACATGCGGCTTCGGGGAAGGGTGTTTCTGATGTGCTTGATCTGCCATAAGGGACCGACCTGACGCTAACTCCACATCTCGCGCATCGTCGCGGCGACATTGATCGGCGCGGGAGCGGGGCGCGGGGCGCTGCCGTTTTGCGCCGGGGACCAGTGGAGCGCCTCGAAGTGGGCAAGGATCTCCTTCGGGATGAACCGAGTGCGCATGGCATAGACATGCCGGTCACCATTGCGGGTTTGCTGCGTGACGTAGAAGCGCAACGGCAGGCCCAGCGTCAGACGATCCTTGGCCCGTGTCATGGCGACGTAAAGCAAGCGGCGTTCTTCCTCCAACTCGTGGGTCGACCCGGTCCCAAGGTCGGATGGGATGCAGCCGTCCACGGCGTTCAGCAGGTAGACCGACTTCCACTCCTGTCCCTTGGCTGAGTGGATCGTCGACAGGATCAGGTAATCCTCGTCCTTCAGCGGCACGCCGGCCTGATCGCTGGTGGCATCGGGTGGATCCAGCGTCAGATCCGTCAGAAACGCCTCGGCAGACGGATAGCCGGTGGCGATCTGTTCCAGTTGCAGCAGGTCGGCGCGGCGGGACTCGGCATCCTCGTGCAGTCGGTCGAGGTGCGGGTCGTACCACGCGCGGGCAAGACTAAGTGCTGCGGGCCAGACAGCCTGTGTCGTCATGGCCGTGACAAAGCCCGGCCAGTCAGCCCCGGCGCGGGCGGGGGCGGCGACATCCTCAAGGGCTGCGCGGGGATCGGCGGCGAGGTCGAGCGCGTCCAGAACATGTCCTGCCGCCTTTGGCCCGATGCCCGGGATCAGTTGCAGCACGCGGAAGCCCGCCACTCGGTCACGCGCATTGCGGGCCAGACGCAGGAAGGACAGCAGATCCTTCACATGCGCAGTGTCGAGAAACTTCAGCCCGCCGAATTTCACGTAAGGCACGTTGCGCCGCGTCAGTTCGGCCTCAAGCTGGACGGAATGGCTGGAGGTGCGGAACAGCACCGCCTGATCCTTGAGCTTCATGCCCGTCTCGCGATCCTCAAGGATGCGATCCACCATATAGCGGGCCTGTTCTGCCTCGGTCTGGACCGTCACCAACCGGGGCTTTTGTGCCGAGGCGCGTTCGGTCCAGAGGTTTTTGGAGAACCGCTCTTTCGCCAGTCCAATGACCGCGTTTGCCGCCGCAAGGATCGGCTGGGTCGAGCGGTAGTTGCGGTCCAGCGTGATGACATCGGCGCGGGGCGTGTAGGCGTCGGGAAAGTCGAGGATGTTGCGCACGGTTGCGGCGCGGAAGGCGTAAATCGACTGCGCATCGTCGCCCACAACGGTCAGCCCGCGGCCATCGGGCTTCAGCGCCAGCAGAATCCGCGCCTGCAATCGGTTTGTGTCCTGATATTCGTCGATCAGCACATGGTCCCAGATCGCGCCGATATGTCCGGCAAACCCCGGATCTGCCATGACCTGTGCCCAGGCCAGCAGCAGATCGTCATAATCCAGCACGTTCTGCACCTGCTTTGCCTGCACATAGGCGCCGAACAGCTGCTTGAGTTCAGCCTGCCACGGGGCGCACCAGGGGAAGTGATCACGCAGCACGTCGCCCAGCGGCGCCTCGGCATTCACCGCACGGGAATAAATCGCAAGGCAAGTGCCCTTGGCCGGAAAGCGGCTCTCGGTCTTCGAGAACCCAAGCCCGTGGCGGGACAGGTTCATCAGGTCGGCGCTGTCCTCGCGGTCGTGGATCGAGAATTCGGGATGCAGGCCGATGGACAGCGCATGTTCGCGCAGGATCCGCGCGCCGATGCCATGGAAGGTTCCGGCCCAGGTCAGCGCCTCAGCGGCGACCGAGGTGCCCATGGCTTGCGCGGTGATGCGCTCGACCCGGCGGGTCAGCTCGGTCGCGGCGCGGCGCGAAAAGGTCATGAGCAGGATGCGCCGCGGATCGGCACCGTTGACAAGCAGATGCGCCACGCGATGGGCCAGCGTGTTGGTCTTGCCAGACCCAGCCCCAGCGATCACCAGCAGCGGAGGGGGCAGCGTGTCGCCACCGACGCCGAATTCCACGGCAGCGCGTTGATTGTCGTTCAGCTTGTCGAGATAGCCTGCGCCTGCCATGCCTTGTTCCCTCTTTCAGATCTTGGAGTGAGGTTACCGAAACGAGAACGAAATGGGAACTTGAATGTTCTTCTGCGAGCCTATTCGCTTGCAACCGGGATCAGCACCTCATTGCGACGCAAGGGCGGCAGGGTCCAGGGTGGGTTGTAGCCTGCCACCTCCGCCGGGCCGTTGGCGGTCAGGCCTTTGATCGCGAGCCAGTCGCGCAAGTGGGCCTCCTCGGCCGCGGCGTTGCTGGCCATGAAACCGGCATAGCGCACCACCGCGACGCGACGCGGCGCAATGGTGTCCAGGGTGAGGGCGGGATCGGTCGGCACGGGGGCTGTTTGCAGCGTCATCGCGGAAGGCAGAACAAAGACCATCTCGCGCGCGCCGTCCCGGCTTTGCAGGACCGGGGCGGTCATGGCGATCTCGGTTCCTGCGGTGCTGTCGGTGTTCAGAACGGGCGCAGTCATGGCAATGTCGCGCGCCCCGGCGTTTGCGCCCGAGATATAGTCGAACAGACGTCCAAAGGCGGCGCGCGATCCGCCATCCATCGCCGTTTTCACCACGACCAGTGCGCCATAGTCCCGCAGCTCGTACGGCGGTTCAGACAGGATCATGCGGTATTCCGGTTCCGGTGCCGCCGCGCTGCCAAAAACGGAACAGGCAGTGACGCTCAGCAGGCTTGTGAGGGCCGCAATCGCCCGGGTCGCGCGTGAAAACATCCGTGTCTCCTTAACATCAAAACCTTCGCATCCGGTCCGTTTCAGCTTGGAAAGCGCATCACTGGCGTGAAACCCGCCGAGGCAGGAAAGCCGGTCGACAATGAGCGTACCATTCTTTCATGGTCAACATCGACGCGAATTGAAACGTTCCCCGAGGGTCGCCGTGTCAACGGGGCAGCTTGCGCTGCTCCAGAGTCTCATCGTTGCCGTCCGCGTTCATGACATCGGCAATCAAGTGCTCGACCATGTCGCCGAAATAATCCGTGAGTTCCCGGTGCAGTGCGCGGAAATCCTCTCCTACCGTGCTCTCAAAGCTTGGCTGATGCACCCGGACCATGACGGTTGTGCGCCGCTGTCGGGGATAGCGATACGGCTTGATGTCATGCTTGCGGCAGAGCGCCACAAAAATCCGCACCGACCAGACATCCGGCAGCGAATACTGCAGTTCAGTTTCAGTGTTGGGTTCGCTCTTTTCGCCTGGTTCCTGGCCAATCCTGGCTTGCAGGCGATCACGTGCCGCACCCGCCGCCGCACGTTCCCCCGCCGTCGCGCCCCGCGCAAACAGCGCCTCAAGCTTCGCAAGCTTATCCTGAATGGCCTTGTTGCATGGAGCATGATGAGGTCGGAACGCGCCCTACCCGAAACAGATTTCAGGCGGTGCGTTCGAAATTGGGTCGGCCAAGTTCGGTCATTCGGTTAAGAATCCGGACGCCAATCCTGGCTTCTGTTTTCTGGTTTTCGAACGAGTGCGCCTTTAGCTTGGGCCCGATGACGGTCTTCCAACGACCCATGAGGGTTTCACCCCGGCTCCGCTGATTATAGCCAGATGCCTTCTGCCATGCCATCCGACCGCGCGCTCGTATATCGGCAATATGGCGATCACGAATGCTCGGGTTCTGGGCAGCGCCGGAGCTCAGGACCGCGTTCTTGGGTGGTGGGATCGTGACGTCGATCGCCGACCCGAAGCGTTCGGTAAGAACAGCACATGTTGGTTCTCCATCGTAAGCGCCGTCTGCCAGAAACAGGTCAACTGGGCCGTCGATCTGATCCAGCAGGCCCGGCAGGGCGGTCGGATCGCCAATGTCTTCCGTGGTCAAATCGGAGCAGACGATCTGACCGCTGACAAGATCAAGACCAAGGTGCAGCTTGCGCCAAGAGCAGCGTTTGCGCTTGGTCTTATGCTTTTTCTCCAGCCATTCGCCTTCACCGAAGATCTTTAACCCGGTACTATCCACGACCAGCTGGGCCGGTTTGACATTCTTGGAGGTAGCTTTGGCAGACACGCTCAGCCCGTTGCCTCTGCGCGATAAAGTGGAAAAGTCAGGCACTGCGATCTCAACCCCCAACAACTCAGCAATGGAGCGCATCAAACCTTGAGTCTGCCGCAGTGGCTGCTTGAACACCATGCCCAGCGTCAGGCAAAGCTCAATCGCCAAATCCGAATAGACAGGCTGACCGCCAGGCGTCGTTCGCGGTGGTGCCGCCCACAAAGCAAGTGCGTCATCGCTGATCCAGCCCGTCAGATCACAGCGTCGCCGCAGGCTTTCGTTGTACTCGGCCCAGTTGGTCACGCGATGCTTTTGCTTCGGAAGTTTCTCGCGACGACCGGCGTTGAACTTGTGTGGCATCTACAGCTTCCTGAAGGGAACAAACCGCCTCAGTATCAAACCAAGCGCGATCCATGCAACAAGGCCTCTCACCGGCAAGCACAGAGATTCCTGACCGCACACGACCCGATCAACCTGATCTTCCGTCCCCGCCGTTACGTTACAGACTCACCGCAACATCATACCGCCACGCCCGGGCCGATGCTTTCAGCCTCTGGGCAGATTACACCGCCGACATGGCGGCGTGATCCGCCGATCACTCCAACCGTAAAAGCTTGAGGCAACAACTTGGCGATGCCCTTTCATGCAGTGCTGTTGCGTTGGGTAGTTTGCTCCCGCGATTCATTAGTCCACGATAGCGACCGACATTTCGCTATCGTACGAAATTGTCTCCAGAAAGGCGGCGAGATCCCTTACATCCTCCTCACTCATGACAACTCCGTTAAGTGGTGACACAGCCCACAGTCTCAGCCGACCGTAGAACTCATTGCGATCATTCAAAGTCATTTTGGAAGGATCAATGGCGTAAAGGGGATCAATGTGCGCACGGATCACATCCTTAAGATCGGGGATTGAACCAGAATGACCGTATGGAGCGGTCTTAGCTACGTTCAGCAATGGTGGAGTTCGCATGGCGTAGCGGTCGGCTTCTAATAAGTTGACGTTAAAACGTCCATAGTCGACGCCGAAACCGTTCCTACCAAATCCTGCTTGTGGAAACGGTACGACATGAAAATCAAGATCTGAGAAATAAGGACCTCTATGGCAAGTCACACAGCCGCCCGAGCCATAAAAGAGAAGCCCACCATCACGCTCCTGATCTGACAGCTTTGCTTCTTCGAAAACGAAATCGTGCAGTCGGGTTTGCCCTATGCGGTAATTAAACCTGATAAATGAAGCGATGGCTTCAGCAATATCAAGAAACTGAATATCACCTTGCTCAACCTGACGTGCTGCTGCTAGGTTTGGTCCTAATACGTCATCATCACGTACTCGCGCCGTCAGAATATCATAGAGCTTGTTAGCTGTCTCGACATCCTCAGTCTGCATCGCCTCCGTCTCGCTCCGGTCTATAACCATCTCGCCTATCTCAGCGGGTGGCAAGTGAACGGCTACGACAAGCGGATCTGTCGACGGGTTGCGATCACCAAATTGGCTAATCACATAGCCCGACGATGCGTCGACTTTCCCATCCCAAAAGAAGGTGTCGAAACCAATACCCCCGCGACCCCAGAAGGGAAGCGCATTTCGCGGAACGATGTCTCCCCCGTTGAGCACGCGTTCGGATCCGACCCCTTCACCTTCTGTTCCGATCGCATTGACGATACCGTCAGCAGACCCAAAGCGGTCAATGTGGCACGAAGCACAGGCTGTATCGTTATTGAACGACAGCAGCCGACTCTCAAATAAGAGCTTCCCAACCTCAACCAGGTCTTGAGGCTGTTCGATATGTGTTTCTTCGGCCGGAAGAAAACCACTGGCCAAAATGGCGTCTCGAAGGACAGTATCTCGTAAGCCGTCGGCTCCTGCTGGGGTGAGACAGCAGAGGGACATTGCCGCGCTCATTACAGCGCTAGTACCGTATTTCATGTATCCTGACCACGTCGCGGAGATCCGCGCCCTTTTCTTCGATAGCCAACAATGACATTTCGCTAAGCTCGTTGTCCGTTAGTCCCCAACGGGTCAGACGCTTACGCATTAGATCGTAATCCTGGCAATCGAGCAAACCGATTTCTGCGGATTTCAAAGCATCCGCGTTGGCCTTAGAAGGAGTGCCGACGAGTTTCTGCTTTGCCATGAGGTGTCCACGCATTGCGTCATCGCATTTGAACGTGAGATCACCAAAGCGATCTTGTGCGATTTGCATTACGCAGAGTTTCCAAAGCGGCATAACAGAAAATGCCAAGAAAATTCCGGCGATAATGCCGAACAAAAAACTAGTTAGCGACGATGCCAAACGCATCGAGTACCTCCGGTGTGATCGTACCGGTAACGGAGAGGCCGTAATCGGCTTGGAACCTGGACAGCGCGCTTTTCGACCCGGCACCGATAACTCCATCGATTGCACCGCTATAATATCCATAAGATAGCAGGGCAGTCTGAACTTGCATAGCTATGCGCTGAAAAGCCCCCGAATTGCCTGGAAGGGTTCTTGCCGCTGCTGCAGGTGGACTTGGAAGCACTGAAGAGGGCGGTGTACTCGTCGAATTGCGGTTAGAAGGAGCGGTGTAGAGTGGTGAAGGCGCGGCGCGCGGAGCAGAGTATCCACCTCCAGAGGAAGATCGATGACTGGAATGCGACCCGTGGCTTGAGTGGGATCGGTGCGCCGCCAATGTGTAGGTGTGCTGCTGCCGGAACAGAGCAAAAAGCGATGTCTTTGTGTTATCCGCTATCACAAATTTTGACGGGGGAGCTGCTTCTGTGCTCGTTGCACCAAAACCTGCGGCCAATAAGGACGGGATGAGAAACTTCTTGTTCATTGTGCGATAATCTTCTTAAAACCACGTTCTTCGGGGTACCATTCAAAGAAACCCGTACATTTCGACTTTAACGAACAATTTTCGCATGTTGCCAGAAATTTCTGCTTCCAATCAGAAATTGATGCGACGCAGTACCGCCGGTACGCTTCAGGGACGGAACAGAGTGGAAAATTATAGAGAGCTGTTGCGAGCCCCTTACCAAGGGAAATATTAATCGCTTGGGAGACACCTTCAAACGACAAAGAGGTGTCGCTAAATTCCTTAGTCCAATTCATTCTCGCATACCCTATATTTTCCAGCTGCATGATGGCCCAAACTTGGGCAAACGGCTGATTTAGGGTTATGTATTCGCCAAGCCGTTCCAAATGATCGATGTTCGATTGCATGACGACGGTCCGTAGTTCGATCGCTGCTCCCGTACGACCTAGCCGAGCAAGGTTCTCTTGGAGGATGCTGAACGCCCCAACTTTTCCAACGATGCGATCGTGTATCTCACCTTCAGCTGCGTAAATCGGAATGCCCCAGAGGATCGATGTCATGTCGAGATAGCGTAGGTGTGCCTCATCTTCAGCGAGCAAATGCTGCCCGTTAGTCAGGATGTGAAAGCGCAAATCAGGGCGGTGGTTCTGAGCCTTCACAAGAAATTCGAACAAACGTTTCTTATGCAAGAGCGGCTCACCTCCAGAGAGGCCAATCGTTGCGTCCACAGGAGCAAGTCGCACTGCATCTAAAAACTGATCAAACATATCAGTGTGATATTGCTTTGGAGGTTGTGAGCACATTACGCAGAGTTGGTCGCATTGCTCGGTAATCAGTAGAGTATTATGGGGTGATGAAGCCCGGATTAAACGATGAAGTGTGCGGCGACCGGGGATAACAAGAACCACATCTCCATCAAGCGAAGCGGGATCGTTAGTGTGAACCCGAAGCGAAAAACCTCCCACGTCAAAATCTGCGGTACCATCACCGCGGGCGACCAGAATCGCATCGGATGGGCTCTTAATGCTAGGATTTAAGACGAGCCGTACCACCAGAGGTTCAACGATGGGGAGGGGATCGATCTTTAGCTGTAGCGGAATCATGGCAGTCTCGGTGCGAGGCGGGGGGAGTAGCGGGGGATGTCGAGCCAGACTGCAAGTGACCGGTGAACGTTGGGATCATCCGAAAAAAGTAGTTCGAAGGCGAGATCAAATAGCGCGAGGTGGCTTTGGCAATGGTCAGTCAGATGCCTTGGCAAGTCGATACGGCCATGTCTGGATAGATCGTCCACAGGATCTAAACCGCAGTAGGGCTTATACGCGCAGTGAGTGCAATCAGGATCGTCAAAATTTGACACGCCTTGGTTCAATGCTTCGACCCGCACCGGATCGAGGCCTTTCGACAAACTGCCGATAGAGAGATCTACCCGCCCTACACGTGAGACCATCCGCGCCTCGTCCGTCGGATAAAATGTTCCGTCAAAGTCTATCACGAGATAGTCGGTCCCGAGCCAGTTCGGGTTGCGCAGGTCGACATGACCGTCATGGCCACCGCGCAGAATCCGCCGTAAAATATGGCTCAGGTAAAACTCTTCCATCGGGGTTTTTGCGGTCAGGTTGAACGCAATAAGTTTCTCGACAAAGCGACGATAATAAATCTGCCAAGCCTGACGTGATTGATCAAAGCCAAATTTCTTTCGAGCGAAACCTTGGAAATTGATGCGTCGCAGGTAGATTGAGTTCAGCCCCATTGTCGCAAAGCTTTCAATGACCTCAAGTGGTTCGGGTGGGGCCATCGGATCAATTGTCGGCAACGCTGAGACACGTTGCGTGCCAAGGACGTTTAGCGCTCTTTCAAGGTTGCCATGAAAAGCATTGTGCAGTGTGTCGTCCTTCGTTCGCTGCCGTAGGTGGAGGTCCGAGGTTCCGTCAAAGGATGTGCTGACGTGCGTGTCGACTGCATTCAGGAATAGCCACGCTTCCTCCGAGACCCGTTGCAGGTTGGTACAAACAACAAATTCAGCACTACTGAATCGCGTCCGACAGAACGCTCGAACCGCTTCAAGGTGATCGAGGCGGAGAAGCGGTTCTCCGCCCTGGAATTCAACCTTGATGCTGCTCGTCTCCAGCCCCCCAAGAAAATCTAAGACCTGTTGAAGCTGAACCCCATCCCAATCAAATCCCTTCGCTGTTTCTGCGGCTCGAGACACCTGGCAATAGTCGCACATGAGGTTGCAGCGGAGCGTCGGAACAAGAATGACATATGACATGGAGCGCGCTGGGTTGATCCTGCGAGCCCATCTCGAAGCAAACCCTGTGAATGCAGAAACGTCGCTATCGTCGGCGGGGTGGCCCTGAGCCGCCAAGAACGAATGATCGCTTTCGTGAAGGCGATCTGACGCGTATCGCTTTAGAAAGGCTCTATCCGCTGCAAAAAAACCGCCGGCATCATCCGTGAAAAGGAAACTGTCTGAGCCTGAGCTCCGGAATTGAAGTGGCCAAATACTCAACGTCCGAACACCGCGTCGAAGAGAGCCACCCGTTGCGCGGCTCCCTCATTTCGTATTTTTGCGCGATACATGGTGTAGTAAATTTCTTGCCGAACGTCAGCCCAGTTGGTGTCCTCTGGCCCGATGCAAATCAATTCAGTACTGTCCCACTGGAATTCTATATTTGGGAGCAGGTACTGAAGCCTCGCTATCGCGCTTGGACAGGAAGCCAGTAGATACTCCGGTATCGACAACTTCATTTCAGTTGGAGGAATTATCTTACTCAATTGTTTATCCATCATCTACAGTTACCAAAAATCAAATTTCAGCTTATTAAAAAATCCCAGCCACGAAATTCATGAATTTGTTTGAAGCTATGTTTCATAAATTCACAGTATATTGACGCCCATTATATCTGAATGCTTTCAGCGCATCATAAAGAGCCGACCTACTTATTTTAATGCGTGCGGCAGCTTCGCGCACATTGAGACCTGCAGCCATAAATTGGCGGGCACGGTTGAGCTTCTCGGGTGTAACGGCGATGGGCCGCCCGCCCTTAAGACCTCTTGCGGCTGCGGCCGCTAGCCCAGCGTTTGTCCTTTCGCGGATCAAGTCACGCTCAAACTGGCCAAGCGCCCTGAAGATGTGAAAAACGAGCCGCCAGGTCGGCGCGGTGGAGTCAATATTTTCCGTCAACGACCTGAAACCAACACCGTGATCTTCAAGTTCGGCGACGGTCTGCAGAATATGTGACATTGATCGACCCAGATGGTCAAGCTTTCAGACAACAAGCGTGTCGCCGGCATCGCCAAGTTGTTGCCTCAAGCTTTTACGGTTGGAGTGATCGGCGGATCACGCCGCC
>NZ_AWWI01000087.1 GCF_002760615.1 Puniceibacterium antarcticum
TGGGGTGGTCTTCGCCGGGCAGGTTGTCGATCGCCATCTGCGCAGCTTCGCACTCTCGATGGCGACGTCAATCTGCGCTGCGCATTACGTCAGGCTGCGACTGTCATGATGCATCGCGGACGATCGACGCGCTGCATTGTGGGCCGCGCAGGTCGCTCAACGCCCTGGCACTAAACGCGCCATGGTTGCCTTGGCGATCCGCGCAAACACGCCCATATCGCTCCACCTTTCCCAGCGGTTGTAGAGGGTCTTGTGGGGACCATACTCAGCCGGTGCATCTCGCCAACGCAAGCCATTGCGATTGAAAAAGATAATACCAGTCAGGACACGCCGGTCATCAACGCGCGGCACGCCATGGCTCTTTGGAAAATAAGGCCGAAGCCGCTCCATCTGAGCCTCGCTCAGCCAATACAGATTGCTCATCAAACCCTCTTTGGTTCGAGGAAGGTGAATTATGCAGGCCTCGTGGCATCAACCCGAATAATGGGTCCTGAGCCTAGTTCGCGCTGAACAAGTCGCAAGTGTCTGAATTTGCATGGTTAGCTTGGAAAAACTGTAGCAAGAAATTGTAGGGTTTTGTATACTGGATGTTGGCCTCATTGCTGCAGGCGCCCACGGAACAGCATCTTGCTAGCCTTACTGCCAGCTCATCTTCTTTCGTCTCTGGGCGGTGGCGGCATTCGCATTCTGTAAATGATCGTGCAGCAGTCGTGCAGCCGTATCGCGCTGGTTGCGGTTAATCGCCTCGATGATCTGCAGATGCTCCTTCAACCATTCCTTCACACGCCTTCGGTTGGCGTTGGTGACGAACTCCAACAGGCGACGCAGACGGTTCTGATGCTGTACGGCGTGCAGGAAAAACGCATTCCTTGAGAACCCCGCGATGGTTTCGTGGAATGTCGCGTCAAGCTCGAACAGCTGCTTGCTGGACAGGGATTCGATGTCGGGGTGGCTTTCGAAGTGCAGGTGTTGCAAGCGAAGCCGGTCCAACGCGCCTTGGTCGGCAGAGAAGGTTGTCAGGAGAAGGCCGGCGGGTTCGATCGTGCGGCGGAAATCGAAACTCGCATCCCGTGCGGTGTCGTTGTCAAGGGTCGCCATGAATTCCCAGGATCGTCCCTGACCCTTTGCGAGTAGACCGTCGTTCACGAGGGCCGACAGGGTGCGTTGCAGCACTGTCCGATCCACATCGTAGCGCCGCAGCAGATCGACCTGCGTCAGCTCGTCGGTCAACGCTCCGCTCAGCCGGTCCTGCACGATCTGGGCGTAAAGGTTCTGATCCGCGCTCTGAGGCACATCTAGCTCCAGACGGCTCAGCTCATCCGGTCGCAGGCGCAGGAAGAATCCCTGGTTCCGGCGGGACTCGACGATGCCACGCTCCGACAGGAGCGTCAGGGCCGCGCGCACCGGCGTGCGGGAGACGCCCAAAAGATCCGCCAAAAGCTGCTCCCGAAGGTGGTGACCCGGTTCGAACCGGGCGTCCCGTGACAGATCGAGGATCCGGTTGGCAAGAAGAAAGTGCGTCTGGCGGGCAGCCTTTGGCATGTCTGTGCGTGTTCCAATTTTCAATTTCGTACAATCTTAAGCACGACGAACCATGGCGTACAATGTGCCACATGCTGCATCGGACTGCTCCGGCGAGTCTCGAGCTCGAGCTCAAGCCGCTATTCTGGGCAACTGAACAAGAGTCTGCGGAAAAATCTTGCACGCCTGTGCATCCCTCCGATTTCCGCAACTACGTCCGGCTCACGCGCTTTCAAATTGTACAAAATGATCTAAACAAAACAATAAGAAAAAAATGATTTCCACCATCCACCATCCAGCCAGGAGCCGTCCAATGTCTCATTTTCTCCGGACCACGTTCAGCACGCTGAGTGCCGTCGCCTTGTTAGCCACCACGCCCGCTCTGTCGGCCGACATGCCGGACAGCGGCCTAGTGGAGCAGGGGGCCATCACCTATGGCGTTGCCGCCACCTTTTCCCCTTTCGAGTATACGGTAGATGGTGAGCTTACAGGTTTCGACATCGACCTGATCGCGGCGCTGACCGAAAAACTCGGCGCCGAGGCCAAGCCGATGAGCATGGAGTTCAAGGGCCTGATCCCGGCACTTCTTGGCGGTCGTATCGATATTATCAACTCGGCCATGTACATGAACCCGGCGCGGGCCGAGCAGGTGGATTTCGTACCCTACCTCGAGATCGGAAACCGCGTTGTCGTGCAGGCGGGCAACCCGGCGGGGATCAGCGGGCGCGACGACACACTCTGCGGCAAGACGATTGCAGTGACGCTGGGCGGGATCCAGGAAAGCCAGGCCCGGGCCGACGATGCCCGTTGCCAGAACGCCGGGCTTGAGGCCGTGACGGTTCTCACCTTGCCGACGGCGCAGGACAGCGCGCTGACCCTCCGGCAGGGCCGGGCGGATGCCTTCTACGACAGCACCCCGGGCACCGTCGTGATGCAGGAGAAGATGGCGGGCGTGTTCGAGGCCGTCGGCGAGGAATTCGAAAGCAACACGCAGGTCGGTATCGCCACCCGTAAGGGCGACGTGGCCATCGCGGCGTCGATCCAGGCCGCATTGGACGAGATCGTTGCAGATGGCACCTATGATGCCCTGATCGCCAAATGGAAGCTTCCGGCCTCTGTGTCGCTGTTCGACTGAGGGCAGTACCCCCGGCAAGGGTCCGGGGATTTGAACAACGGGACGGCCCGCGCGCCGTTCCTCAAGTTGCCCCGCCAAGACCTGAGGAAAACCCTAGATGTCCTTCGAGCTCGTCTATCAATATCTCGTATCGCAGTCTTTCATCTCGGGCGCGTGGATGACGCTTTCGATTACCGTGGTCTCCCTGTTTTTCGGGGTCATCGTCGGGCTGATTATCGCGTTGCTGCAGGGATTGAAATTTGCGCCGGTGAACTGGCTGACGCTGATTTATCTCTGGCTATTCCGCGGCACGCCGGTCCTGTTCCAGATCATCTTCATTTACAACGTCCTGCCGACCTTCGGCATCCGGCTGTCGGCGTTCCTGTCCGCGGTCATCGCGTTGTCGCTGAACGAAGGCGCCTACATGGCCGAAATCATCCGCTCGGGCCTTCAGGCGGTGCGCAAGGGGCAGCGCACGGCCGGCCTGGCGCTCGGGATGACACGGGGCAAGGTGATGCGCTACATCGTCCTGCCGCAGGCCGCGCGCATCGTGCTGCCGCCAATGGGCAACCAGACCATCGGCATGCTGAAGACCTCTGCGCTGGTTTCGGTGATCGCGGTCGAGGAACTGCTGCTGGTGGCCAACCAGACCGCGTCTGCCGATTTCCGCTATTTCGAAGCGTTGACGGCGGCGGGGATCTACTACCTCGCGCTGACCTCGGTGTTCATGGTCGGGCAATATCTGATGGAACGCTCGCTCGAGCCCAAGAAGCGCCGAGGCGCCGCGCCCAGAAGCCTGATGTCGCGGCTTGCGGGCAAGGCCAACCCGAAGCCGGTCGCTGAGGAGGGACCATGAAAGAACCAAAACTGATCGAGGCCATCGGCGTGGACAAGCAGTTCGGCGACACGAAGGTCCTGCGCAACTGTTCGCTCGCGGTCGACGTCGGCGAGACGGTCGTCCTGATCGGGCCGTCCGGCTCGGGAAAATCCACCTTTCTGCGCTGCCTCAACCTGCTTGAGCCGCCGACCGGCGGCGACGTGTTCTTCGAAGGGCGGAACATCACGTCCGATCTGCGTCATGCCGACCGCATCCGACGCGACATTGGCATGGTGTTCCAGAATTTCGAGCTCTTCCAGCACCTGACGGCCGCCGAGAACATCATGCTCGCTCCGATGAGGGTTCTCGGGCTCTGCACCGCCGATGCCCACGACCTTGCCTTGGATCTGCTGAAAAAGGTGCATATCCCCGAGCGGTCCGACCATTATCCCGACGAACTTTCGGGCGGGCAGCAACAGCGTGTTGCAATTGCTCGCGCCTTGGCGATGCGCCCCAAGATGATGCTCTACGACGAGCCGACGTCCGCGCTTGATCCCGAGATGATCCGCGAGGTGCTCGACGTCATGGCGGAACTCTCGGCCGACGGGATGACCTCGATCTGCGTCACCCACGAAATGGGCTTCGCGCGCCGCGCCGCCGACCGGATCATCTTCATGGAAGACGGGGCGATCATCGAGAACGCCAACGCCGCGGATTTCTTCGGCGGCCTGGTGAACGAACGCACGCAGCGCTTCCTCGACCAGATCCTACACTGATTGAAATTGAACGGAAAGAACATGGCCTTTCAGTCGTCGTCCGAGCGCATGCTGCGCGAATTGTCACAACTTGTCGCCATACCCACGGAGAACCCGCCGGGCCAGGAAGCTGCGGCCGCCGCCTTCATCCGCGATATTCTTGCCCCGGCGGGCTTCGAAGTGCGGCTGGACGAATACAAGCCGGGCCGCTTCAACGTCGAGGCCCGGCTGAGCAACGGACCGGGTCCGGTCTTTGCGCTCAACACCCATATCGACACAGTCCCGGCAGGGAGCGGCTGGACTTCGGATCCCTTCGTGCTGAGCGAACGCGATGGCAAGCTGTTCGGGCGCGGGGCCTGCGATTGTAAGGGCCCGCTCATCGCCATGCTGGAGGCCCTGCGCCTGCTGGCATCGGATCGGGCAGGCTGGTCCGGCACACTTCTGGGTGTGTTCACCGGCGATGAGGAAATCGCGAGCGAGGGCGCGCGCCACTACGCGGCCGGCCGGCCCGCGATCGACGCGGTGGTGGTGGGCGAGCCGACAGGCAACACCACCTTCAGCGCGCACAAGGGCTCGCTGCGTCCCTGGGTGCGGGTCGAGGGGCTGTCGGCCCATTCCGGCAGCCCGCATCTGGGCAAGAACGCGATCTTTCTGGCGGGCGTGCTAATGCCGGTGTTCGAAGCGTTTCACCGCGATGTCTTGTCGGGCCGCAATCACCCTCTGGTGGGGTCGCCCAGTCTGACGGTCACGCGGATCAAGGGGGGAACGTCGGACAACGTCGTGCCCGATGCCTGCGACCTGCTGGTCGACCGGCGCCTGATCCCCGGCGAGACCGAGGCCGAGGCGCTGGCTGAGATCTCGGCCCTTCTGCAACAGGCGCAGGATATGCACGGAATCCGCGCTTTCATTCTCGGGCAAAATGCCACCACCGGAGGCGCGACAGAGACCGACGTCACGGCACCCATCGTCGCGGCGTCCCTTGCCGCCTGCTCGGCCGCCGGCTTGGCAAAGCCCGGGCCGTTCGGCTTTCAGGGCGCCTGCGACCTCGTGCATTTCGTCGACGCTGGCGCGCAGGGGACCGTGATCGGTCCCGGCGACCTCGGGGTGGCCCACAAGCCCGACGAATTCGTGCCGAAGGATGAATTCCTTGTGTCGGCAAGCATTTACGCCGATGTTGCGCGCCGGATGCTGGCGGCCTGAATGCGGTACAGCTTTCACCGCACCGAGCTCGGCTATTCCGGGCTGACCCTCCACACAGCCAGCTCGGGTCCGGTGGTCGGGCTCGACACCCTGTATTTCGTGCTGGACGACGGGGAAACCCGCGCGGTGGGCGAAACCCGTCTGAACTGCGCCTACCTGAACGGATATGCCGCCGACACGTTGCTCGACGCCGCGCGGGCACATGCCGCGCGGACCGACTGGTCCCGCCCTCCCTCGGACCTGCGAAGCGAACTCGCGAACCTCGATCTGCCTGCACCGGTGCGGATGCTGTTCGACTGCACGCTGTGGGATCTGTCCGCCCGCCGCGCGGGAGTGCCGCTGGCGCATCTGCTGGCGGGGCAGGCGGTGGCAATTGACCATGCCACGAACCAAACTCTGTTCCTGTCGTCCAACGCAGCGTTCGACGCCCGCGCGGACGCCTACGTCGCCCGCGGTTTTCGCGATCTGAAAATCCGGGTGGGACAGTATTTCGAGGCCGATTGCGCAAGGCTCGCCAGATTGCGACGGCGCTTCGGGAAGGACCTGAAGCTGTCCGTGGACGCCAACGGATTGTGGAGCGTGGCCGAGACGCCCGCATTCCTGAACCGTCTGGTGGAGTACGATGTCGCCTATGTCGAGCAGCCCATAGCCCCCGGTAACTGGGATGCCCTGAGCCGACTGGCTGAGGGTTCCCCCATGCCGCTCATGCTTGACGAAAGCATGGTCGGTCCGCGCGATGTCGCCGAGATCATTGCCCGCACGGGGGCGGCACAGGGCAGGCTCTGGGCGCATCTCAAACTGATCAAGACCGGCGGCATCACGCCCGCGCTGGCCGCCGTACGGGCGCTCCGGCGCGCAGGCGTGCCGTTCATGATCGGCCAGATGAACGAAGGCAGCCTTGCCACGGCGGCGGCTCTCCACTTGGCCTGCGCAACCCAGCCCGAACACGCCGAACTCTACGGCGCCGACGGGCTGGCCGACGATCCTGCCGGCGGGCTGACCTACGCCGACGGCCGCGTCAGCGCGCCTCTCACTTCAGGACTTGGCATTTCATTCACGGCGCCCCGCGCCAACGATCTTTAAGGAGACAGAATATGGACACAACGGGCGTAACGCAGGGCCAGGAATCGGCCTTTCCCATGGAAGAATACGCATCCCGGCAAGCGGCCGCCCGCGCCGGGCTTCAGGCGGCGGGATTGGATGCCATGGTAGTCACCGGGCCGGAAAACATCTTCTACCTAACCGGGCAGCAAACGCCGGGATACTACACGTTTCAGGCGCTGGTGATGCCGGTCGAGGGCGATCCGGTCTTCGTGCTGCGCCAGCTCGAATACTTCAACTTCGTCGCCAACACCTTCATCACCGACGCCGAGATCTATTCCGACGCCGATGAACCGGTGGCTTTCCTGACGAACGTGATCTCGCGCATGGGCCTCGCGTCCCGCCGCGTCGGCATCGACAAGCGCGGCTGGTTCCTGCCCATTGCCGTTTATGAAAAGCTCCAGGATGCGCTTGGAACCGTGCACGACAGCGCAGGCATCGTCGAGGCACTGCGCGTGGTGAAATCCGCGCTGGAGATCGAGAAGCTCGAGCTTGCCGCGGGCTATGTGGACGCGGGCATGCGGGCAGGCCTTGGCGCAGTCCGCGCAGGCGCCACGGACAACGATCTGGTGGCGGCGATGCTGCATGCGTCGATCAGCGCGGGTGGCGAATACATGGGGATGGAGCCTCTCGTGTCGACCGCAAGACGCACCGGCGTTCCCCATGGAACCTGGCGGCGGGTGGCGCTTTCGCAAAACGACCCAGCGTTCCTGGAGTTGGCCTGCGTACACGACCGATATCATGCTGCGCTTATGCGCTCGGCCTGGGTTGGCCAGGTACCGCCCGAGGCCGAGGACATGATGAAAGCCTGCCAGAATGCCCTTTCGGCAGCCCTGGAACACATCCGTCCCGGCGTGCCCTGCGAGGCGTCGCACAATGCCTGTCAGGCGGTCATCGACAAGGCGGGGTTCACCGACAACTTCCGCAAGCGTCTTGGCTATTCCACCGGCATATCCTTTGCCCCGGACTGGGGAGAGGGGGGCATCCTGTCGCTGAATGCCGGCGTCACGACCGAACTGCGCCCCGGCATGGTATTCCATATGCCCCCGGCACTTCGCATCTATGGCCGCTTCACGGTGGGCGTGTCCGAAACCATCGTAGTGACTGAAACCGGATACCGGCAGCTTGGCACGGTCCCGCGGGATCTGCTGCGCGTCGCGGCCTGAACCGGTTGCTGGCTGGGCCGACCCGACAAAGGGTTGGCCATCGACCCGTGGCGCACCGCGTCCGTCCGCGTCTCTGGCATGAAGAGCCCGATGGGCGGGTGCCAGTGCAACATGTCAAGTCATGGAAAAACGTCGAATGAACGATCGCGGGCAAGACCTGTCCAAGCGTCATCCACTTACCAATTCGGGAGACCTGTTATGAGCGTTTTGGTTCCTGCCTGTGGCATCACCTGCGGGACATTTTCGTCATGAACGCCGTTACGCTTGTCCTGCACGACACCGACGAGCCGGCGCTGTTCGGCGCAGCCGCGGCGGCCATCGCGGTCCGCTCCAGCGGCACGGTATGGTGGACGGCGTGCAGTTGGCCTTCGGGCACCCATCCGGATGCCGCGCAGCATGTCTTTCGCACGGGTGCACTGGCGCCCAGCGGACTGGTCTGGGCCGTGCGCCTGACGGGACAGGACGCGCTAAGTCTTCGCGTCGACGAGGTGCCGCAACCTGGGGCGGTCATCGCCCTGCACCCGGCTTGGAGCGTTACCGACCCCTCGGGCAAAGATCTCGGGCAGCGTCTTTCGGCTGCGGGTCTGTCCGTGAGACAAGTGACGGTCCACACGGAAGGCTCAAGACTGATTGACGACGCCGGACGCACCCTGGCATGGCGGGATCGCTACGGGCGCATCCTGACGTCCGCCTACGAAGCGCCGGCCGGCCCGGCCCTTCGCGTCGGCCTCGCGGGAACGCCCGAGCAGATGCTGCAAACCTGCCCGGCACCGCTGGCGGCGCTGGGCGATGCTCTGGAATCCGCGGGATTGGGCGCGGATCTCTGCTTCCTGGATCCGACGAACCTGCCGGACGCGCCCCTCGACAGGCTCGACGGTGTGCTCATGCCGGGCGGTGCCGACATGGCTCCGGTCGAAGGCCAGATCCGGCTGGCAGACCTGGCGCGGGTTGAAGGCGTTCCGATGCTGGGCCTGTGCCTTGGCATGCAAAGCATGGCAACCGCCGCTGCGCGGCGCCTGCCGGGCTGGCAGGGCGCATCATTGGCCGAAGCACGCCCGACCGCCCCCTGCTTCAGCTTCCAGCCTTTCCCGGATGGCATGCACCGCCTGGGGCCGCGCAGGATCGAGGCTCAGCCGGGCTCCTATCTCTCAACCCTTCTGGACCGCCCCGTAGAGGTCATGGCCAATCATCGTTACCGCCTCGCGTCCGAATTGCTGGACGCCCTTCCAGAGGTCGGGCTCCACGCCTCGTCCGTCGAGCCCTGCGGCACCGCCGCTGCCATCGAGGGCGCGGGCTTTTACCTGGGCCTTCAGGGACATCCCGAGCTCTCATCCACACGGCAACACCCAAACCCGGTCTTTTCAGCGTTTGTGAAGGCGATGCAAGACCATTCTGGAACAGCGACCGGACCGGACAAGGCGAGTGGGTCTCCGATCCTTCAGGGCTGAACTGATCCGGCGGATAATCTACGAGACGCCTTTTAACCTACAAGAAAGATGACGCAAAACGCCGCCCTTGCCCTACGATCCGCCTCGGTGCCGACGAAAACACGCCGCACTTAAGACCATCAAGATTTCCTCGGATGCTGCGACCGGTCCGAAAGGCTTTGTCAAATTGTTTTAGCGTGTCGAGAGCAAGTTGCTGCCACGCGAGCATACCTGCATTTCAGCAGCATAGTCGTTCCACAGGAGAACGCCGGCGAGGCACGCCGCGATGGCACCCCACCCGCGTGCGCTGATCGCCATGGAGGCTTGTGCGACGGCTCATTGCTGTCCGCTCTGCCGTCGCTCGAGTGAACCGTATCGAATGTCGGCTGTGTCACCTACGGCTTCGGCCATTTGTGTTCGTCAGAGAGCAAGATGTGTGCCCGTTTCAACCTGAGCTTGCAAGAGGTTGAAGAGCTATTGTTGGAACGTGGAGTCGACGTGTCTTACGAAAGCATCCAGCGCTGGACGGTTAAGTTTGGGCCGAAAGTCGCCAGAAATCTTCGGCGGCGCTAGGCGCGACCCGGCGATGTTTGGCATCTGGACGAAGGCGTCGTGAAAAGTGCAGGTCGGACATTCCGGCTCTGGCGGGCTGTCGATCAACAGGGTCTCGTTCTGGAAGAAAGTCTTCAGTCCAAGCGAGACACGCAGGCGGCAAAGCGGCTTCTGACCAGCCTGATCAGACGCCATGGTTTTGTGCCAAAGCGGATCGTTACCGACAAGCTGCGGTCCTATGGCGCGGCCAAACGTGAGGTCGCGTCTGGTCTCGATCATTGGTCCCACAAGGGCTTGATTAATCGCGCCGAGAACCACCATTTGCCTTTCCGAAAACGCGAGAGATCGATGCAGGGGGGCCGGACGCCCGGCGGGTTGCAAGGCTTCGTTTCCATACACTCAACCACCCGCAATCGCTTTGCCCTACCATCCCGTCGTCGCGCGGCCCTGACCATCCGGTATCATCGGATGGAAGCAGTCGATGCTTGGAAAGCGGCAGCAAGCATCGCGTGATCTTTATCATAATCGCGTCCAACCAGACCATGTTCAGTTTATGTGACAACTCCCCGAAAACACATCGTTCACAATATCTTCCAGCATGGCGACTTCCTCCTCAGTCAGTTTGGAAAGCGGTTCGCGGTCTCTGCGCCGCTTGGGAAACTTCCCGTCATTTTGACGGATGAAGATGATCACTTGTTGGGCCAGGCTATCAGGCATTTCGATTGCGTTCATTATGGCGCGCATCGCCTCGTCCTGCCGCTTTAGATATTCAATCTCCCTTGGGAGGTTTTCCTCGATAGTTTTCTGTACGCATTCATACAGAAACTCCGCTTCAGTCGTACAGTCGTAAAAACGGTAAAGGTCGGCAGTGTCATTAAGCACCTCCACGTTGCCGCTCGGAAGTGCGCGCCACTTGATGTAATCCATCAGAGGCGCGGAATGACCCCGAAGAGCTTCGCGGTAATCGTCAATGCGATCCAGCATGACGGAGGAGACCGGAAAGATCATCCCGGCGGGCGTGAATTTTCGCTCCGCAAGAACGTGGTGGATTAGACACCGGTGCAAACGGCCATTTCCATCGGCAAGCGGATGAATGTAAACAAAACCGAACGCGATCACAGCTGCTTGCAAAACCGGATCGACATCATCCCGATCGCTGATCCTGAGCCTATTATTGCACTCGTTTAGTGCCGTCATCAGATCGAAGACATCTTCGGGCCGCGCGCCAATGAACTCCGGTACTGGCTCGTTCTGGTGGTCCCGCTCACCAAGAAAAACGCCTTCTTCGCGATAACCAACGGGAGTCAGTCGGTCATCACCGATAAGGATGCGGTGCAGTCGGTATATCTCCGTCTGGTTCAGTGGGCGCTTGCCCGCTTCCAGAACAGCACGCCCCCAACGTTCGAGCCTGTTGACCGGCGGCCTTTCGCCTTCGATCTCGAAACTGGCGCGGCTGTCAGCAAGCAGAAGGAAGCTTGCGGCCCGTGCTACAACATGGCCTCCGGTCTTGCCAATAGTGGCCTGTGCCTTGCTGGCCAGATCAACGGCAATCAGCCTTTCCAGCTTCTCAGTGCGCCGGATCACCGGGCAAAGCGCGCCAGTGCCAAGCAGGTTGTCGCGAACACGGTGGCGCTGGGAAAATTTCTCCTTACCCGTGAAGTAAAGCTTCGGATCAAGGGCTGGGACGGCTGTCACAGATTGTGCATCGTCCAGCGCCAGCATCTTGCCGGTCAAAGTCTCATAGAAAAACCAAACCCGCCGTGAAAACGCGCCGGTCGGCGTCGCCTTGACGATGTCTTCAATGGCCTGACTTGGCACGGCTTCGAAAACGCGCTTAAGGAGCAGCAGATCAATATTTTCGTGCCGAAGGGCAAAATTTAGATGCCCCTCGAGCGTTTCCTCGGGCAAGTATCGCTTATCGAATACAAGCCATGGCCCATCTTCACGCCTGTTGCCTTTGACGTGCCGTTCAGAGACACAAGCAAGGTTGCGGACGGGAGCCTTTATCCCGAGCGAGTGCGCGAGAGCAGACCAGCCCACAAGGCTCGTTGCCTCTGGAAGTGGTTCATCCTGGAAGAATCCTGGGCTAAGATCGTGCAGTCGCATAGGTCGAAAATCCATCAAATAAGTCGAAAATCGCAACTCAATGGCTGCGAAGGTCGAAAAAGACACTATCGCGGCTTCTGCCGAAAATCAATCGTGAGGGTCGAAAAGCCCTGATGAGGGTAGAAAACTGCACAGAACCGATCACATCTAGCCGCCTAGACGGGGATCGGACGGTACCAAAAATCAACTTTCAACCCTGCCCGCTGACAGGTGCGTAGAATTCGGCAGCGGTCAGCGCGCCTTCCACACCGAACAGGTGAGCGTCTTTTTCCAACCATTCGCCGATCTTCAGCAGCTGGAAGTGCATAAGGAGTCCGAAAGCAGTCCGCGCCTCAGAGCTCAGGCCGATTTCCACAATCCCATCTCGCTCGCGGCGGCCGTCGTCGAGAAGGCTACGACTTTATAGTCAGCAGGCGTTGTGGCGTAGCGGAAAGAATCTGCGCAACTGCGTCCTCCGAGACGCCTTTTCTCAGCATCACTGGCACGACGGCGTTCAGAATATGCGCGTATCCGTGACCACCGCGTCGTTTTAAGCGTGTCTGCGTGCAGATATCTTGCGAGATCACGATCTGACTTTGATGTCCGGTTGCAAGCAGCGGCAGAATCAGTGCCAAACGACCCGCGTCATTGGGCATATCGAGGTCTGAAAATGGATAGTAACTGCTTTCGATTCCGAAAAAATCCCACTCCAGTACGCACCCGGTATCGGCCAGCCGCTGTACTTGGCCCGGCAGTGTCAAGGTGCGGTCCAGATGGCCAATAATGACGCGCTGGATATCGGCCCCCTCCGTTTTCAGATGGTCTATAATTTCAAAGGGGGACGCAGGATCACGGCCCGGGTGAACCGTGATCGACGCACCAGTCTGTTGTTGTGCGATGGCCGCAGCCGTCATGGCGCGCCGCTCGTCGGGATGCCAAGGGTCACTGACTCCGATTTCCCCGATGATGCCAGCCTTTATGGATGTGCCCGCAAAGCCGTCAGCAAGATCGGCAATCATTTGTTGTGCCATGTGATCTGTAGTGCTGTTCGAAAGGTCTGCATTGCTGAATTCGGAAATGTAGTATCCGGTGCCCGCGACGATGTGCGCGCCTGACCCGCGTGAAACCGCGGCAAGGCCGCTTGGATCGGGCGCAATTCCCCGTATGGTGAGGTCAACGACCGTACTTCCGCCCGCGGCTTTGAAGTCAGAGAGTTCCAGCGCCATAAGGGCAGCGTCGTCGAGGATGTGATTGCCATAATGCCCGGTCCAGTGAAACCGGATCTCGTGCACATTCTCCAGTGTCACCTCCGTGCGTGGCTGACCTGACGCCGCAAGTGCTGGGGGCGTCACGTCGCACAAAACATGCTCGTGCATCATAATGCGGCCCGCGTCCTGCGGATCAATCGGCCCGAGAACCGTTTGGATCCTGTGCGCCTTGCCCTGCATCTCTCTCACTGGCCTATGCGGAACAGCGCGGCGGGTGTGTCCTGAACCATGCGGCGCAGATCGGCCCTGGGCACGCCACAGCTTTCAAGAAGCAACAGGAATTCGCGAAGACCCTCAACCGGCGGGGGCAACAGAAAGACACCGCAGTCGCCGGAAACAACAACCTTGTCACCGGGGGCAGCAGCGATGAGTGCCGCCATCTGCGTCGCACTTACCGGCGGCACGGTGTTGCGAGCCGCATCGACATGGGTCAGCCCGGTCTGCGTGGCATGGGTGACAAAAAAGAACGAGAATTCGACATGTGCGCCCTTACCCGTCAGATCGCGCACGGTTTCGCCATCGAAATGACTTGACGGTACGAGGATGCGGGAAACGCCGCGCGCGCTGGCCTCCTCAACCACACGAAGGGCCTCTACGGCAGACAGATGCCCAGTGTTCAACACCACATCGGCTTCGGCAACCAGGTCCATGATCTCGGGCAGTGGCTCCGGCAGGGCACCGCTTTCCGGGATGGCAAGGCATTCGGCAACATAGCTCTCGGCGCGATTTTCCAGACGCGCCGTGTGACGCGTGTGGTGGGTGGGCAAAGAAATGAACCGCGCCCCGTCGCCGGGCGCACCAAAGCCAAGCTTGAGGGCAATGCGCACATTGTCGGCATCAATCCCGCCGGCCGCAGGTTCCATGATGAGCCCGCCAAACGTCTCGACCCCCAAGTGGCCAAGATGCCGGTTGGCCAGCGCGGCCATGCCTGACGAGTTGGCGAAATTGTCCATCAGACCGATGGCCCGCATGCCTGCGTCCGCAGCCTGTTGCACTGCCTGCAAGACGTCGATGGAGCGATGGTTGATGTGAGGACAGGCATGAACATGCCCGTCAACGGCGCCAACAAGCAGATCCGCGCCTGGCAATGTCAACGCAGCGGGTTCAGTGGCGTAAAATTTTTCCGACAAAGTCACGTGTCCTGTCCTGATTGGGAGCATCAAATATGTCGGCGGGTGCACCAAGCTCAACGACCTTGCCGTCGGCCATAAATGCGACGCGCGCGCTGATTTCGCGGATGAAGCCCATCTCGTGGCTGACGATAACCATCGTCATTCCTTCTGCCGCCAGTTCCCGGATCGTATCGAGCACTTCGCTGACAAGTTCCGGATCAAGCGCTGCGGTCACCTCGTCCAACAACAGAATTTCGGGCTTCAGACAAAGCCCGCGCGCGATCGCCACCCGTTGCTGCTGACCACCAGAAAGCTGATCCGGATAGCTTTCAAGCTTGTTTGCCAGACCGACCTTTTCAAGCAGATTTTCAGCTTCTGCCTGGACCTCACTGCGTTTGCGTCCGTGCACCTTGATCGGCGCGATCATGACGTTTTCCAGTACCGTCAAGTTCTGGAAAAGATTGTATTGCTGAAACACGATCGCCGTACGGTTTCGCAATGTGCGAATGTCCGCAGGCTTGTCGAAATTGATGGTTTCTCCGGCAACTCGAACGCTGCCAGTTTCGGGCTTCAGCAGCCCGGTCAGCACCCGCAAGATCGTGCTCTTTCCGGATCCGGATGGACCAATGAGCCCCACCGTTTCGCCTTTTGCGACCGAAAGTTCGATACCATCCAACACACGCAACTTTCCGTAGGCTGCACTCACCTTATCGAGTTCGAGATGTGCCAAGTTTTTTCTCCAGTTTAGCGCCCAAGCGTGACAGCGGATAGGACAGCATGAAATAGGCAAGCAGGATGACACCGAAGGAAACTCCGGCGGAAAATCCTCTGTTGTTGAAAACCTTGCCGACATAGGTGAGTTCGACAACGCCGATCTGGGACGCCAGTGCGCTGTCCTTGATGAACAGGATGAAAAAGCCGAAAGCAGGCGGCAGGATCACCGTCCAGGCCTGCGGCAAGATCACGTAGCGGATGGTCTGCAGCAGCGTAAAATTCATCGCCGCGGCGGCATGCCATTGATTTGGATGGACCGACTGCAAACCTGCACGCACGATTTCCGCGAGAAATGCGGTACCGATCAACACGACGGTTACACAGCCCACCGTGAGGGTGGATACGTCGAACCCGCCGAACTGGAAGGCAAAGAAACACAGCATCAGCGTGACAAGGAAAGGCACGCGTCGGAAGAATTCGGTAAATACCAGCGCAAACGCGCGCAGCGGCCAGCTAAGCCAGCCAGAGGTCAGACGCGCAACAGCCAGAAGGGTGCCGAACAGCCCGCCCAGGATGCAGCCAAACGCCGACAGGGCGATCGTGGTCAATGCTCCTTTGGCCAGAAAGACGATGTTGTGATAGGTCGCGAGGCTCGCCAATTCAGAAAAGAAGCCTCCCATCAGACCACCCTCATCTTGGTGCGGAACGCGAACTTTCCGAACAGTGCCAGCGCCACAGAGGCGATAAGCGTGACAAACACATAGATCACTGCGACGATCGAAAAGACTTCGAGTGACCGGAAAGTTTCGCTGTTGATGTTGAAGGCACGTCCCGTGAGTTCTTCAACACCAAAGATGGCCGCCATCGATGTGCCCAGAGTCATGAGAATGTAATGGTTGGACAAAGGCGGGAACAGAACCTTTGCCACATGCGGCAGGATCACATAGCGGATCTGCTGCAAGCGGCTGAACCCGAGAACTTCCGCCGCTTCCATCTCGCTCTGTCGACGGCTTTCGAAACCGGCGCGCTGGATCTCCGTCAGATAGGCACCAGCGTTCAGCGTCATGCCGAGCAGAACCGCCATGTAAGATGACAGGAAGATTCCAAGGTCAGGCAGCGCAAAATAGAGAAAATAGATTTGCACAAGCTGCGGCGTGTTCACGAAGAACACCACGTATGCGTTTACGGCGTGACGGCTGAAGCCGCCGCCAAATGTCTTGACCGCCGCGCAGACCGTCCCGATCAGCATCCCTCCGCAAAAGGCGAGAAACGCGATCTGCAAACTCAGCCACGCACCTTTGATCAGGTAGGGTAAATATGGCCAGACCTGACCATATTGAAATGTATAGTCCATGATGCTCTCTTGGATTCAGCATGCCCGCCCCAGACAGGATGTCGAGGCAGGCATTCTTTCAACGGACAGGCTCAGAACCAGGGAGACACTTCGACGTCACGGATCATTTCGCGCTCGAACCACTTCATCCACAGGTCGTCGACGACACCGTCGCGGTGCAATTCAAAGATTGCGACATTCAGCCAGTCTTTCAGGCCAGTGCTGTTCTTGGCGACTCCGATCGCGCAGTAGTAAATGTCAACCGGAGTCTCTACGATTTTCCATTTCACATCGTGTTTATTCATGTGCTCGCCCACAAAGTCGATCACATCCAGCAACGCGTCGCCGCGCCCTTGAGCCAGTGCGCGCACGACGTCAGGATAGTTGTCCAGCAACAGAACGTTCGCTTCGGGCAGGTTCTCTTCGATGAATTTGACCGGCGTGCTTCCGCGGACCTGAACCAGCGTCACATCTGCCGAGTTGAGCTCTTTCCAGTCGGTATAACCCTTCTCTTCCGTTGTAAGAACGCCGAAAACTTCGGTGTGCACGGGAAGTGTGAAGTCGATGACTTTTGCGCGCTCCGGATTGCGCGTCATGGCGCCCATGACGATATCAATCTTACCGCTCGCGACGAAGGGGATCCGGTCAGGCGAACCAACCTGCACGACTTCCAGTTTGACGCCCAGCATATCCGCCAGCTGTTGCGAGAAATCGACGTCAAATCCGGCGATTTCGTTCTGCTCATTGTAGATGCCCAGAGGCGGTAGCGTCGGGTTGACACCGACCTTGAGCGTGCCGGAGGACAGGATTTCATCCAACGAGCGGGCACTTGACGTGTCTGGCGCCATCAGCGTTGCAGCCATGATCGCCCCGGCACCCACGAACGCCAGTCTTTTAAGGAAATTGAACATTTAGTGACTCCCTGGTCGTTTTTTTGAAAGGAAGGGCAATTGGCCTTGCCCACCCCGCACTCAATTTGTATACAAAGCTTACACAAGTAAAGGGCATTCTCGGATGACCCCTCTGAGGCGGCGGAAATAAATGTCGGAACGTCTAGAAATCAGGCTAACGGTCAACGGGGCACCCCTTGCCTGTGCGGTGGGCCAGACTGTCGCCAGCGCACTGCTCGCAAACAGCTCATATCTGCTGCGCCTCAGTCCTAATGGTCAAACACCTCGCGGCGCCTTCTGCATGATGGGTGCATGCCAAGAGTGCGCCATACAGATCGACGGAGGCATTCGCCGCGCCTGCCAGACCGAGGTTCGGGATGGAATGCGGGTAGAGCTGCGCGGCGCCGCGGATGATCGGGGATGACAGAAAGCTTTGATCTTCTGGTGATCGGCGCAGGTCCGGCAGGCGGCGAAGCAGCGCTATCGGCGGCGTCAGCCGGTCTGAATGTCGCGTTGATTGACGAAGGCCCCGCCGCGGGCGGCCAAGTTTGGCGAGCGCCGCGCACGGCCAAAGCCAAGCGCAGCCGCGCACAGGATCCTGACCGTGAGCGCGGCGACGATTTGCGCGCCCGGCTTGCCGCCTCTTCGATCAAGATTTTCTACGCAACTCAGGTCTGGGATGCACGACCAGGATTCCGGGTGTCGTGCGTTTCAGACGCGGGAGCAAAAGAACTCAACGCTCCGTGCCTTGTGCTAGCGACCGGTGCAATCGAACGTGTGCTACCCTTCGAGGGCTGGACCACGCCCGGCGTCTTCGGGTTGGCCGCCGCGACTGCGGTGATGAAGGCGGAAAAAGCGCTGTTCGGGCAGGACATCGTGATTGCGGGTCAGGGTCCGCTTCTCATAGCCGTTGCAGCAAAAGCCTGTGAACTTGGCCTGCGGCCCCGCGCCATCATTGACAGGGCAAGCCGCAGCGACTGGCTGCGCGCTGCGGTAGGGTTTGCTGGCGTACCGTCGATGCTGATCACTGGCGCCCGGTGGATGTCACAGCTCGCCTTGGCCGGTATTCCGTACCACCGCGGCAGTGAAGTGATCCGCGCCAACGGAGACAATGCGTTGCAGTCGATTGTGATGAGCAACCTCGACTCTGGCGCAACCGAAGAAATTGAGGCCGATACGCTATACGTCGGAAACGGATTGACCCCCGCAGACGAATTGCATCGCTTGCTGGGGGCTGCGCAGACTGCTGACGGTCTCAGGGGCGGCTATCGCACTATCCGCGATGATCGGTGCCGCAGCTCTGTCCCAAACCTGTATGTCGCTGGCGACGGCGCCGGGGTATACGGCGCTTTGCCCTCTGCAATACAAGGCCAAATTGCAGGCCTCTCTGCCGCAAGAGATCACGGTGCGCTGACCGAAGCGCAATTTTCCGCGCGGGTAAAAGAGCCGAGGCGCAAGCTGCGCCGATTGGAGAAATTTGGCGATGCATCGTGCCGTCTGATGCAGTTCCCGCAGGATGTGACAACCCATGTTTCGGCAGAGACCATTATCTGCCGGTGCGAGGATGTTACGCACGCAGACATTCATGCAGCGATTGACGATGGCGCTCAGGATCTCAATCAACTCAAGCATTTCACACGGCTTGGCATGGGCCCGTGTCAGGGCCGAATGTGTGGCCTGACTGCCGCTGCCATCCTAAACCACCGCAACCCCGGACCGAAGACTGACACACGCCTGACACCACGCGCACCGGTGCGCCCTATCGAGATGAACCAGCTGATCGGTGATTTCGACTACGACGACATCCCGGTTCCGAAACCGGCACCTCTATGAGCCCGCGCATGTATGATCTCGCGGTCGTTGGTGGCGGCATTCACGGTGCCAGCGTCGCGCTGTTCGCCGCCCGGGGCGGAATGAATGTCGTGTTGCTGGAGGCCGGCGCATTGGCGCGTCAGGCATCGGGGACGAACGCGGGCACCTTAACGATGCAAATGACCCGCGCCGCACTTATCCCTTATGCGCTGAAGGCGCACGAAATGTGGGTGAACGCGCCGCATTGGCTTGGCCACGACGTCGGAGTGGTTGCCTGTGATGGCCTTTCACTGGCTTTCACAGAAGCCGAGGAGCAGTTGCTGTCCGAGCGTGCAAAGGCGCGCAGTGCGGCTGGCGCTCCGATCAATCTCGTGACCAAAGCTGAAGCCACGCGCATAGAGCCCGGAGTAAATCCTAGCATCCGGATGGCAAGCCATTGCGCGATAGACGGCTATGCCAACGCGTACCTCACCGGTCTGGCCTATCGACGCGCCCTCAGGGATGCAGGGGTAACGATCCGCGAGTACACGCCTGTGACCGGACTGGCCGCGTCCGGCAAGGGCTATGAAATCCGTCTGGCGCAAAAGGCTATTGCTGCGTCGCAGGTTGTGCTGACCGGCGGTGTCTGGCTGGAGCCAATGCTCAAGTGGCTGGATATCCAGCTTCCGATCAAGACGCTGGTCAATCAACTCTCGGTCACCGAACGGACCGGGCCAGTTATGCGCACCGTTCTTGGCATCGCCAGCGGGCTTTTGTCCCTGAAGCAATTTCCGCACGGAACCGTCGTCATCGGCGGCGGATGGCAAGGTGAAGGTCGCCGGGAAACAAATTACCACCGCACGACGCATGACAGTACCGTGGGCAATGCAAGACTAGCCGTTCACGCCATTCCAGCGTTACGCAACACACGGCTGGTGCGCAGTTGGACAGGTTTCGAAGCTGAAACTGCCGACGCCTTGCCAATCGTTGGGCCAGTCCCTGGACACCCCGGCGTTTGGGTCAGCGGATCGGTTCATTCGGGCTATACGAGCGCGCCATACATTGCCCACTGCCTGACACAGGCCATCCTGGGCCACCACCCCGAGATGCCGCTGTTCCCGATGGACCGGTTGCTCGCGAACTCCACGCCCGAGGCCGCTCATTTCCCCCCAAAATCACAGTGAGAACATCCGTGAGCATTCCAGAGATCATGCAACCCGATATTGCCGCTCTGACCGGCATTCACGCCGCCACAGTCTGCCCCATGTCACCAAATGGGATGATCGAAGAAAACGAATTGCAGGCGCATTTAGCTGACATTTCAAGAGCCGAAGGCATCCGTGGTCTGTTGATCAACGGCCATGCTGGTGAAGGCCATCTGCTTAGTGCGGATGAGCGCGGCATAGTGGTCGGCATAGCGCGCGCTTCCGTTCCGGAAGACTGTTTTATCACCGCAGGGGTCACCGCCGAAAGCACGCGCGGCGCAGTTGAAGAGGCCGCAGTTGCTGCCAAGGCAGGGGCTGACGCAGTCTTGGTTTTTCCGCCGAACCACTGGAGTTTAGGACTGGATGAAACCATTGTAATTGAACACCATCGCGCCATTGCGGAGTCCTGCGGGCTTCCGGTGATAGTTTACAAGGCACCACTCGCCTGGGGCCGCATGTCTTATGACATCGATCTTCTGTCCCGCCTCTGCGAACTTGATGCCGTTGCCGGCATCAAGGAGGGTGCATGGGAAGTTTCTGCATATGAGGAATTGCGCCGACGCATCAAGTCCGAGCGCCCCGGAGTGTCTGTCATGGCCTCGGGCGATGAGCATCTGATGGCTTGTTATCAAATTGGGACCGACGGCAGCCAAGTTTCTCTTGCCGCAATCGTTCCGGACCTCGTGACCGCGCTTTTCGACGCCGGAAAATCCCGAGACTGGGAAGCTGCCCGCGCGCTCCACGACCAGATCTATCCGCTCTCGCGTGAGATTTACCGCCGCGCCCCGCCCTATCTCGCAACGGCGCGGTTGAAGACCTGCCTGAAGCTGATGGGTAAAATAAAGTCAGATCGCGTCAAACGGCCGATGCGGCAACTGAGCGACTGCGAAGTCGAAAGGTTGCAGGCCGTTCTGTCACTTCACCAACAAAGGAATTCCTGATGCGTCAATCTTTCGGCGAAACGCGCTCTGCCTTTCACCGCCGTCATGCCCTGATCAGCCCGGACAGCCATGAACGCGTCACCTTGCCCGCTTGGCCCGGGTGCGGTCTCAAGCATCTGATCACCCCGGCTTTGGGGGCCGACTTCTCGTTGTTCCTTGTGCAAGCAGATGCTGACGCGACAATCGCCGCTCCCGAGTCAGGCGTCGAACGCTTTGTGCTGCGCCAGGACGGTGCGGTCAGCATTTCGATCGACGGCCATGATCTACAAACGCTTGATCACGAAGGATATGCATTCTTCCCATGCGATTGCGAACACCAAATCAGCCTCTCAGACGGTGCGCGGATCTTGGTGCTCGAAAGACGGTATCAACCTCTGGCCAACGCCGCCCTGCCGGAACCGATCGTTAACAAGATCTCTACACACGAACCGGTTCCAATGAAGGGCGATACGCGCCTTATGCTCCAGAAGCTCTTGCCATCGGGTGACGGCTACGACCTTGAAATCAATATCATGGACTTCGCGCCAGGCGCGAGCCTTCCGTATGTTGAAACCCACTTCATGGAACATGGCCTCGTCCTGTTAAACGGGGGTGGGATTTATCGGCTTGAGGACAACTGGTATCCTGTTGATGCGAACGATGCGATTTGGATGGGCCCCTATTGTCCGCAATGGTTCGGCGCGATAGGGCACGGCCATGCCCGTTATCTGATCTACAAGAACTGGAATCGCGACCCGCTATGTCGCTAAGCGCGCTGACATGCGGCTCGCGGGTGCAAAGGTCAGGTTACCTGCTGTAGCGAATAGCTTATGAGGCTGGTTATGTGGCGCGCCACCGCTTGGCGAGCCGCATCGCCATTCTCGGCGCTGAGAGCGTCGAGAATGGCGATGTGTTCCACAAAATCAGATTTCACCTTCTGCCGAATTTCTGTGATTTCGAACAAACGGGTTGTCACACGCAGCTTTTCGATGATTTCGAACATGACCATATTGCCGCAATGGCGTCCGAATAGACGGTGAAGACGGTCGTCTGAATCCCAATGTGCTTCGGTGTGCTCTCCGTCTCCGGTGTGCAGCCCTTCGATCTCGAGACGGACAGCGGCAATCTCGGACAGCGGAATGCGGCTGATGGCGTTTGCCGCCGCCTCTGGCTCGATGATGCGGCGCATCTTCAGACTTTGCATATATTCCTGAAAATTCACAACCCGGATCATGTAGGAGCGACCGGAGTTCTTCTGGATCAAGCCTTCGCCTTCAAGCCGCTGCAAAGCCTCCCGCAGGGGTGTGCGCGATACCCCCAGAGTCTCCGCCAAACGCTGTTCAATAATCACCTGCCCGCTTGCCAGCGAGCGATTTCGGATCAATTCGGTCAATTGCTGCCGCACGCGTTCGGACAGAACGCTGTGCCCGTCCTTTGGTTTCGCATCAGTTTTCAGGCTGGCAGGGTTCGTCATTTTTCATCCAAAATCTTGATCAGGCCAGCCCCGGACGTGCGAGACAGATAAGCACCATCACCCAGTTGGCCCTCCAGATGGCCGTTGCGCACCATCACTTTACCACGCAAGAGCACCGTCGTAGGCCAGCCTTTCAGCGTCAGCCCCTCGTAAGGTGAATAATCCGCGCCATCATGCAAGTCGCTGTGCGCGACCGTCCGGACAAGCTCAGGATCCCAAATGGCGATGTCCGCGTCTGATCCCACAGCAATAGTGCCCTTTTTCGGATAAAGCCCATATGTTTTTGCGTGGTTCGTTGCTGTGACTGCGACAAAGGTGTTGATGTCGATGCGTCCCTTGTTGACCCCTTCGGAAAACAGGATCGGCAACCGCGTTTCCACACCCGGAATCCCATTGGGAATATGGCGAAAATTCTTGGCGCCCTTCGGGTTCATCTTGCCATCTGTACCTTCATAGCGAAACGGGCAATGGTCAGACGAAAACAGATCAAACGTGCCGTTTTGAAGACCCAGCCAGCAAGCTTCTTGTTCGGCAGCGTCCCTGGGGGGCGGGGAGCAGACAAATTTTGCCCCCTCCCAGTCCATCCCGTCCAGATCTTTTGCAGTGAGCATCAGATATTGCGGACAGGTCTCCGCAGTCACCTTCATGCCCCGCTGACGGGCGCGCTGAATTTCTTCGGCAGCGGCGGCGTTGGACACATGCACGATGACGATCGGCAAGTCGACAATCTCCGCCAATGACAAGGCGCGGTGCGTAGCTTCGCGTTCAACCGCTACCGGCCGGGTTGTTGCATGAGCCTTTGGCGCAACATCTCCATTGGCCTCATGACGCTCAACTAGGAACCGGATGGCATCCTCGTTCTCGCAATGGATCATCATCGTCGCACCGTGCTGGCGCGCCACGTCAAAGGTTGCCAGCAACTCGGCATCGTTCAGCCTCAGGTTCTCATAGGTCATGAAAACCTTGATCGACGTATAGCCGTTGGCGATTGCGGCGGGCAGCTGCTGGCCCAGCACCTGCGGGCTGGGATTGGCGACGATCAGATGGAATGCGACATCGGTATAGAGCTGCCCTTCTGCAATACCGTGATACCAGTCGATTGCAGACCTCAGGTCACCGTCTCGTTCCTGAAGGCAAAATGGCATGATCGTCGTGTTGCCGCCGAACAAAGCAGATCGCGTGCCGCTTTCGAAATCGTCTGCCATCAGGATACCGTCGCCAGAAGGCTGAGCGATATGAACGTGGCTGTCTATACCGCCTGGTAGTACGAATTTTCCTTTTGCATCAATTATTTCAGCCGCATCATCCTCAAGATCTTCAGCAAGTATTACGATTTTTCCGCCCTTGATCCCAACGTCTGCTCGGATCGTGTCTGATGCAGTTGCAACGATGCCGGATTTGATGATGATATCTAGGTTCATTTCCACTTTCACGCTCTCCAGTCTGCCCGCCACTCATATATGCACTTTCAACACAGTTTGTATACCGACGGTTTCAACGATCTTCGTGTTGGTAACGGGGTAACCGCTCCATTATGGCCGCGTGCCTGATTTCCGGATGATTTGCTAAGACACGTGTTTAACGACGTCGTTAGCGACGTGTCT
>NZ_AWWI01000088.1 GCF_002760615.1 Puniceibacterium antarcticum
TCGACATCACAACCGTCTTCACGGGCACGGAGGCGTACTATTTGCCGCCCGTGGACAAGGTTTACATGCCATCCATCACGCGGTTCCAGGACCCACGCAATTTCTACGGGGTCTGGGCCCATGAACTGGCCCATGCCACGAAAGCCCCGCATCGACTGAATCGCGATTTCGGGTTCTCGAAGTTTGGCAACACGTCCTATGCGCGCGAGGAGATCGTCGCAGAATTGACCTCGGTGTTCCTGGGTCAGACGCTCGGCTTCACGGCGCATACGCTCGAGATGAATGCGGCCTACCTCCACAACTGGTTGCGCGTTCTTCGGTCGGACAAGGGTGCGATCTTCAAGCACGCCGCGGACGCGCAGCGCGCCTGCGACTATCTGATCGCCAGATCGGAGACGGGCAGGGCAGGGCGCAGTGCCGAGGCCGCCTGACCACACGGAGAACGGAGACACCCATGTCACGTAAGGAACCCAAAACGCTGCGGGTGGCCTGCTTCAACGACGGCCGCCGCAAGATCATCACCTTCAAGCGCGGTGCCTATTGGTGGAGCCCGTCCGAGGGCGCTTATCCGCTCTCGGCAGCGCTCAAGAGCATCAAGGAACAGGGTGGCTGGATCGAAACCATCCCCAACCCGAACCACAGAGCCAGAGGGCTGTTCGGGTAAGGCGCCTTAGACCTCAATTCATCCGCCAGGCGGAAAAGAAAAAGCGGGCTTTGAGAAGGGTGTTTCAACTTCTCAAAGGAGATCCCCATGTCCATGACCGTTCAACCCCAGCCAGACCGTCCGGATCCGACCGTGATCGCGGCGCAGAACGACGCGTTTCGCAAGCTCGCGTGCCTTGGTGTGCCGCCCGCCCAGCCCATCCAGGGCCGGATGCATGTCACCCGCTCGCTTATGGAGGCCGGCGACGGCTTCATGGCCGAGGCGGTCAAGGCAACCGGTGAGTTTGCCACGTTCGAGCCTGAGAATGATCCCGAGGGATGGCACGATTTCGGGGCGGTCGAGATCCGAGGCGAGACCGTGTTCTGGAAAATCGATCTCTATGAAGCAGACTCGGATTTCCGCTACGGGGCCGAGACCCCGGACAATCCTGCCACAACCATGCGCGTGCTGACCATCATGCTGGCGCGCGACTGGTAGGGCAGGAGGGCTTCCCAAAGTGTCGATCCGAAAACTCAAGGCCCACTGACCCCTCAAAGGGAAAGTGGGCCTTTTGTCGTGGTGATCCCTGAAACCGGGGATTGGTCACGCGCGTGAAGGCGCGGGCCACACCTCACCCACCTGGAAGGATATCCCATGACCACAAGCTTTGCCCCTCTCACCGTCGCAATTGGCGATCTGGTCCCGCATCCCGCCAATGTGCGCAGCAACTCGCCGGAAACCTATGACCCCGAGAACATTGCGCATCTGAAGGCCAGTATCGCTATTCTGGGCCTGCTCCAGCCTCTCCTGGTCCAGAAGCTTGACGGCAAATACGCTGTCCTCGCCGGTGGCCGGCGCCATGCCGCGCTGAAGGAGCTGATCGCCGACAAGACCAGCAAGGGGTTCACGGCGAAAACCAAGCTCGACTGCCGCCTTGTGCCGGAGGAGTGCGACGTGACGACGGCGCTGTCGCTCGCCGAGAACATCACGCAAGCCCCGATGAACGCCATCGACGAGTTCGAGGCTTTCGCGCGGATGATGGAGGTCGACGGCCAGACGCCCGAGACTATCGCAAAGATCTTCGGCACCACGGTGGCCGCCGTGAAAGGCCGGTTGCGCTATGGCCTTATCCATCCCGACATCCGCGCCGCGGCCCGGGGCAAGGTGATCACGCTCGACACGATGAAGGCCTTCGCCGAGCATCCGAGCCAGGAGGCGCAGCGCGAGGTCTTCGAGGCGCTCACGAAGGACGGCGGCTATCTGCAGGCCTATACCGTCCGTCAGGCCCTGAAATCCCGCGGGGTGCAGGTCAGCGATGATATCGGGGCTTTCGTGCGCGAAGAATACGAGGCGCGTGGCGGTGCCGTCGCGGCTGACCTTCTGGAAGAGCATTCCGTGCTTGAGGATGCGGCGCTGGTCGAAACCATCCTGCTCGAGAAGCTCGGTGCCGCCGCCGAAGAGGCTCGCATAAAGCTGGGCTTTGCCTGGGCCGATGCGATGGTCCGCTATGATTACGCGACCATGGCCGACTACGGCCGTGTCTATCCCGGCCCGATCGAGCCGGATGAGGCTGCCCAGAAGCGCATCGATGAGATCACCGCCGAGCTTGAGAAATTGCAGCTCGAGATGGAGGATGAAGGGCTCGAGGACGGTGCCTACAATGCCCTTTACGAGCGCGTGGACGCTCTGGAAGACGAAGCCCGCGATCTGCAGGAGGCCTACAGCGCCGAGGACCTCGCCCGCGCTGGTGTGATTGCCTCGTGGGGGGCCGGTAAGGTGACCCTCCATGTGGGCCTCGTACGCCCGGAGGACATCGTGAAAGAGGAGGGCGCGCGCGGCTCCTCGGCTAACCCGACTGGGGAGGAGGCCCCGGACGCCGGCGAGATCAGCTATCCGGCCTCGCTGGCAGAGGACCTCAAGACCGAGCGGGCCATGGCCCTCGGCGCCGCGATGGCGCTGCATCCGGAGGCCACGCTCGATCTCACGCTCTTCAAGCTGGTCAGTGATGTTCTGGCCAGCGGCATGAGTGTCACGCAGGCGATCAAGATCGATGCCCGCAAGGAGTACCGCAACCACGCCAAAATGGACGAGATCGACGAGACCTCGCTCGAGCAGGTGGCGGCGGCGCATGATTTGCTGGACCTCACGTGGCTCGATGATACCCGCCCGCCCGCCGATCAGTTCGCGGCGTTTCGCGCGCTGGAGACAGGGGAGAAGGCCAAGCTCGTCGCCTATGCCACGGCCAGCACCACGCAGTCCTGCTTCGCGCGGGATCCACGTCGCGACAGCCTGATGCATGCGTTCGAGATCGAGATCATGCCCGACATCCGCGCGCATTGGACGCCGAATGCGGCGCTCTTCAACCGCTTCAAAAAGGCCTGGCTCCTGAAGATCCTGGGCGAGGATCTGGGTCTCGCCCAGGAGGCTGTGACGCTGGCCTCGTCGAGCAAGAAAGAGATCGTCGCCTTCTGCGACAAGCTCTTCGCCGAGCCCTTCGCCACACTCACGGACGCGCAGCGCGCTGCCGTGGCCGCCTGGTGCCCGCCTATGATGCAGACCGCCGGTGTCGCCTTTGACGAAGCGGAGCCCACTGCGGAAACACCGGAGCCTGACAGTGAGGTCGCGCAAGCGGCCTGATGCATCAAGTGACCCGCGCGTGGACCATGCCACCCGCGCGGGTCGACCCTCCCACACCCAACGGAAAGACATCCCCATGGCTATTCTCAAGTTCTCTGCCTCCGCGGTCGCGGCGCAAATCGCACATGCGCGCGCTTGCAAGACCTTCCTGCCCAACTGGAACGGGCCCGTGGACAGGCCCGCCCTGATCCTCATCGTCGGCAATGGTGTGCATCTGCGCTCAAATGGCATCGATGGCACGACCACCCGTATCGTCACCACCGAGCAGGCCGATCCCTCCTTCGCCTTTGCCGACGGCATGAACCCGTTTCGGGACACCGACTGGATGGCGCAGCGCCGCATGGCGTTTCGCGATCTTACCGGCCAATTTTACACCGACATCCTGGATGACGTGCAGGTGCTCATCGACCGGGGGCGGGGGGCGATCCGGCTCGCAACCGATGGCCACAGCATCCGTGTCTTCGTGCGCCGGGCCTCGGATTATCTCATCGGCGGGACCTACGAAGTGCCCTCGGGCCTCGGCGGCACCTTCCGGGTTATCCTCAAGGATGCCTGCGACACCTTCGCGATCGTGCAGAACTGCGGCAATTGCGAGGATTTCGACGCCATGCAGCCCTACCGCGTGCCGCTCGATGCGCTGATGGAGATCGACGACCGGAGGGTGGCGTAACGCGCCCTTTCTCAAACAAGCATCGCCAATACCCTGCCAGGCCTGCGGCCCTCTAGGGACATTGGCGACAACAATTTCCCCAATGAGAGAAAGGACTCTGAGATGGGATGGCTCTTCTATACCGACGGCCGCGTCCAGACCTACGCGGATGAGAAAGCGGAGATTGCCCGGCTCTGCACCTCTCAGGGCGACACGCGCAAAACCGAACTGGTCAAGGCCTGCAAGGTCGGCTCCACCTGGTATGCGGCGGCAAGGGTCACCAATCTCGACGGCACCGCTGTCGAAGACGCAACCTATGTGACCGATGTGGATGGCTCCATCACGTTCGGGGCTGTCTTCCTCACCCGATACGATGACGGCTGCTGGGGCTACAAGGACATGGAGGAAAGCGCCGGCCCGAACGAGTCTCGTGCTCCCCTTGCGTTGATCGCGCTTCTCTCCGACCTGAAAGACCCGGACAGCTACGCGCAGGACTGGCGTCAGCGCTGCCGGGATTGGGCTTCGATCCCGGACTACGAGGAAGGCGACAAGATCAGGCTCGCGGCCCCTGTGACGCTCACCGATGGCAGCACCTGCCAGATCGTCACCGCGACCCACTACAGGCGGGGCCGGCAGAAACGCCGCTGCTACCGCATTGAGGAAACCGGCGGGCTCGTACGCCTGTCGAAGGCCTCGCTTGCGGGCTCGGAGCTGCTCAGCTCCGCGAAAGGTGCGGCTAGCCCGGTGCTGGCGGAGTATCTCGCGGGGCGAAATTAGGTGCTGCGCCGGACGGTTGATCGACCTGCCCGGCGACAGCAGATCCTGCGGCTTGTCTTGACAAGGCAATGCAAATGCATTACCTATCGCGGGCAGCAAAGACCCCCCTTTCTTTCAGGAGACTGCCATGACAGCGCTCGCACAAGATGTCTCGAAACTCACGGATCGGT
>NZ_AWWI01000089.1 GCF_002760615.1 Puniceibacterium antarcticum
GACCTGATGCTTGAGCTGATCGCCGCCCGTCACGGGGCTGCGCTGGCCATGCAGGTCGCGGGCACCTTCATCACCGCCCGCCGCGCCGGGTCCGAAAGCCAGCTTGCCGCCATTGCCACTGGCCGCCGCTCGGGCGGTGATCCGCGCGTCGCAGCGGCGATTGCGCGGATGGAGCGCCTGATCGATCAGCCCGAAACCGCCGCACGCACCGCCCGCGCCATCGGCGTTCCGCTGCGCCGCCTTCAGCGCCTCTTCGCACAGGAAATCGGCATGGGTCCGGGGCAATATGCGCTTGAGCTGCGTCTTCAGGCCGCCCGGCGCATGATCATCGACACCCGCCATCCCCTGGCAGACGTCGCGGTGCGCTGCGGTTTCTCGGCCCAGTCCGCGCTCAGCCGGGCCTTCGCGGCCCGGTTCGGCCAACCGCCCTCGACGCTGCGATAGGCTTCAGCGCACACCGGCAAGGTGTCGCACAGCGGCGATCAGGGCCGCAAACCCTTCCGCAGCGCCGGGGCTCATGTGGCGCGCCCGCAACCAGGCATGGATCATCTGCGGCTCGCGCCGATACCAAGCCTCGACCCCTGCGCGCACCAGTGCGGCGGCATAGGCGGCAGCGTCATCCTGCAGCGGATCGAAATGCGCGCCCGTCACATAAGCCGGCGCCAGCCCCGCGAAATCATCAACACTCAGCGGCTGCGCCTCAGCATCCCCTTCGGGCGCGCCCAGCAGATCGCGGTAAAAGCGGACGTCGGCAGTGCTCAGCCCCGGCGCATTGGCCATGCTGACGTAGGACCCGCGCGTCGGATCCCCCCCGAGTCCGGGATAGATCAACGCCTGCCCGCGTAATCCCGCGCGCCCTTGCGTCTTCACCCGCCGCGCCAGCCCTGCCGCAAGGGTGCCCCCCGCGCTGTCGCCGATCACGACGACCTGCTTACCGGCCCCCAGCAGCTCCTTCAGCACCAGATCGCAATCCTCGATCTGTGCCGGCCACAGATTCTCCGGCGCCAGACGATACTCGACCGCTGTCAGCCGCGCCCCCACGCCCTCGGCAATCTCGGCACAAATGGCATGATGACTGTCGAGCGAACCGACCACAAACCCGCCGCCGTGAATGTACAACAGATGTACTTCGCTGCGCAGGTCCTGCGGGGTGTAGCGACGCACGGGGACGCGCCCACCAACACGCCCGTCCACCCAGGTTACGGCCGCCTCCGTTGCGGCAAACGCGGCGCAGAGTGCATCGTACCATGCCCGCTGCTGTGCAATAGATGCCTCGGTCGCGCCCTCCGGATAAAACGCATCGCTCTGCGCGATAAAGGCAAGGATTTCAGGTTCGCTCGGTTGTTGTGTCTGGTCTGTCATCTCCGTACCTTTGCCTTGCTGCGTCGACATAGGTTTCACGCTAGGGGTTTTTCAGCAAGCGCTTTGGGCACCGACAAATGCGGGCTGACCGTCGCCAACCATATAGACACCGCGACCAGCTGCGCACGCACCTCGCCGGCTTCATGGCGCCCTACAACTTGCCCCCTAAACTAAAACCCTCGGCGGCCCCAAGCCCTACGAATAAAATTGCAAAATCTGGACTACAGAGTCAGATTGATGCATCCTAAATCTGATCGATCAGATGCCGGGCCCGAACACCTTATGTGTCTAAACCTTGCTATGAATACCCCGTCACCGCTCCCGGCCAGGACCGGCGACGGGGTTGGATACAGCGCTGAATACCTTGGTGGCGTGACCACGTTCTCTGAGCCGGGCTGATCCACCCTCTCTTCACCGTCTAGCCAGTTTACGGCGGCCCGTTTTGCGGGACAGCGGAGCATAAGGAAGAGAGTGTGACATGATAGCTGAGACACCCCTTGTTGGAACAGGCGCATCGCGTGACGGACGGTACGCGTTCTGCCTTCCGGGCCAAAATCGGTTCAGGGATCCCAATACCGCAGAGGGTTACAATGCGCTCGTCGCAATGATCCTGAAGATGCCAAGTCAACTCAAAGTTGGATTTGAGGGTCGAGGGGATCAGAAAGGGCTCCGGGCGTTCGCTTTCCCGAACGGCGATGGTCAGGAATGGGTGCTCTGGTCAGAGATTGCTTCCGCAGAAGGCGCAACTGTTCAGGTGCCTCCGGCGCAGAGTGAGCCATCGTGTCGCCATGCGTTCGAGACCGGCGGCGAACAGCTTCGCGCAATCTTGGAGCACGCGGGCAAAGGCTGACCGTACCTCACAGCACGGAAGGCACGCTATTCGCTCCAAGTTCAAAATAATTGATTGATCTGTAACATCTGACTATGGCTATCTTGGCGCAAAAATGCCGCCCGATCGTTACGGGCGGCGGAAAGGATCCCGTGATGCATTCGCAATTGGTCTCGAGCCGCGATCTTTAGAAGATCGGCGCGGGACAACTTACTCATGGCGTCATTCGTGAGGAATAACAGCGATTGCCTCAATTTCTATCTTGGCGGAGTCTTCCATAAGGGCGACAACCTGCACCACAGCCATAGCGGGAAAATGGCGACCTATCACATCGCGGTATGCGGCTCCAAAGCCGCGCAGATTGTCTAGGTATTCCTGCTTATCGGTGATGTACCATGTCAGCCGCACCAGATGCTCGGCCTTTGCGCCCGCAGCATCCAGTACGGCGACAATGTTTTCCAGCGTCTGGCGAAACTGGCCGACCATGTCCGCATGTTCCCAAGCCTGATTGGCGTTCCAGCCGACCAGCCCGCCCGTGAACACTATACGACCTTCGGCCAGCACACCGTTGGCGTAGCCTTTTGCGGGAACCCAGCCGTCGGGCTGGAGAAAAATATGGGGCGTCAGAGCCGTCATGGGTGCGTCTTTCTTACAATGGCGTTTGCTGTGTCTCGGAGGGCGTAAGGTAGCGGATCATATCTGCACGTAGGGCATCGGGCCAGGGCGCGGCCTTGGCTCCGACAAGGCTGGCATAGACCACTGTCGCCTCACAGTTGAAACGGGCCTGACTCTTGCAAACACAGGTGATGTCGAAACTGACAGAGGCACGTCCCAGCCGCTTGACCGCCAGTGACAGATCCAGCCAGTCCTCAAGCCGTGAGGGATTTTGAAAGCGTACATGGATATCGCCCATAGGGGTGCCCATGCCGCCATCCGTCCGGCCCATTTCCGCCCAGCCAAAGCACATGCCATCCGCAAAGAAGCGTTCGACCAGCGCCGAGATCATCTCGAAATAACGTGGATAAAAGACAATGCCTGCCGGGTCGCAATGGTTGAATTCAACCTGTCGCCGGATAGTGAAGACCTCGCTCATGTCTCTCCCCCGGAAACGGAAATGTTCTGTCCGGTGATCATGTCCGAGCCGTCCGAGCAGAGCCAGAGAACGGCGCGGGCCACATCTTCGGGCGGCACAAGCCTGTGCATCGGATTGGTGGCTTCCAAACTGGCACGGGCCTCTTTCGGGCTGCGGCCGGTCTTTGCGACGATATTGGCGATGGATCGTTCGGTCATTTCCGTATCCAGAAAGCCGGGACAGATGGTGTTGGCGGTGATCCCCTTGCGCACAAGTTCCAGCGCTATCGATTTGACCATGCCAACCACACCATGTTTCGCCGCCGCATATGGCGCGACATAGGGATAGCCCTTCAACCCGGCGGTCGAGGCGATGGCGACCAGGCGCCCCCAAGGTTTACCATGCATGGCCTTCGCACCTTCACGCAGGGTCAGAAATGTGCCGGTCAAGTTTACCGCGATCATCCGCTCAAAGGCGGCCAGGTCGGTTTTCACAAAAGGCGTGCTTTCCGAAGTTCCTGCATTGGCTATAACAATATCAGGCGCCGCCAAGGCAATGGCCTGCGAAATCGCAGCCTCATCCGTGATGTCCGCGACCACGCAGGAAATGCGGGGATGACTGGAAGCGACATCCTCAAGCGAGGCAAGGCGACGGCCACAGATCGTGACCTTTGCCCCCGCCTCGGCCAGCGCTATGGCGATGACAGCCCCAACGCCGGAACCACCCCCGGTCACAAAGGCTGTTTTCCCCTGAATGCTCATGTTGTCACGGCCTTCGCGCGTTCTGCCAGCGTGTTGGCCTGACGGCGGCCACCCTCATAAGGGGCTGGCCAAGCCTGTTCAGTATCGCCCAGTTCCACTGCCGCATGCAACGTCCAGTAGGGATCGGAAAGATGCGGACGAGCGAGCAGGACAAGATCGGCGCGCCCCGCCATCAGGATCGAATTGACGTGATCCGGCTCGTAGATATTGCCCGCCACCAGGGTCGGCGCACCGATGTCATTGCGCACCCGGTCCGAGAACGGCACCTGGAACATGCGGCCATAGATCGGCTGCTCTTTCTTGTCGGTCTGACCGGAAGAGACGTTGATCGCATCGGCGCCAGCTTCCTTGAACATCCCGGCGATATCGACGGCATCTTCGGGGATCACACCCTCGTCGGCCATCCAGTCATGGGCAGAAATCCGCACGGTCATCGGTTTTTCGGCGGGCCATGCGGCGCGCATCGCGTGGAACACCTCAAGTGGAAAGCGCATGCGGTGTTCAAGGCTGCCGCCATATGCGTCGTCACGTTTGTTGGTCACGGGCGAAATGAAAGACGCCAGCAGATAGCCGTGGGCGGCGTGCATTTCGATCATGTCGAAATTAGCAGCAGCAGCGGCTTTCACAGCATCAACGAACTGCGCCATGACGGTATCCATGTCAGCGCGATCCATCGCCTTGGGCTCCGCGTTGCCTTCCATCAGCGCAATGGCAGAGGCAGACAGAAGATCCCAGTTGCCCGTCGGCAGCGGCTTGTCGATGCCGTCCCAAGCAAGACGGGTCGACCCCTTGCGCCCGGCATGTCCGATCTGAGCGCAAATCTTGGCCGGAGTCTCTGCGTGTACAAAATCCACAAGGCGGGACCAAGCGGGCACCTGATCAACGCCGATGCACGGACAACCCGGCGTGATACGGCCGTCTTTGGACACACACAGCATTTCGGTGAACACAAGCCCGGCACCGCCCTTGGCGCGTTCGGCGTAATGCACGAAGTGCCAGTCGGTCGGCATGCCATCCTGCGCCTTGTACTGCGCCATGGGCGAGACGACGATGCGGTTCACAAGTTCCATATTGCGCAGCTTGAAAGGGGCAAACATTGGGCTGCGGCTGGAAGTGCCGCCTGCCCGTTTCTGAAACCACGCCTCGGCCGAGGCCAGCCATGCCGGATCGCGCAGACGCAGGTTTTCATGGCTGATGCGCTGCGACCGTGTCAGCAGGGAATAGGTGAACTGCATCAGGTCAAGCGTCAGATAACGTTCGACCTCTTCAAACCATTCAGTGGAATTGCGTGCGGCGGAGGTGACGCGCAGCACCTGCAACTTGCGTTCATCCTGATAGGTCTGCAGGGCGTCGCCGAGAGATTTTCCGCAATTCAGTTCTTGGGCCAGCATTATGGCGCTTTCCATGCCCAGCTTGGAGCCAGAGCCAATGGAGTAATGCGCGGTGGCCGAGGCATCGCCCAGCAACACGACATTGTCGAAGTACCAGTTTTCGCAGGTCACACGCGGGAACTGAATCCAGGCAGAACCGCGGATGTGGTTGGCATTGGTCATCAGCGCATGACCACCAAGGTGGCGGGCAAAGATCTTCTCGCAAAGCGCAATGCTGTCTTCCTGATTGAGCGTGTCAAAACCGAAGGCCTTATAAACCTTTGGTCCGCATTCAATGATGAAAGTCGCAGTATCCGCATCAAACTGGTAGGCATGCGCCCAGATCCAGCCATGTTCGGTTTCCTCAAAGATGAAGGTGAAGGCGTCGTCGAATTTCTGATGCGTGCCAAGCCAGACAAAATGGTTCAGCCGCATGTCGATTTCCGGCTCGAACTTCTCGGCATAAAGAGTGCGGGTCTTGGAGTTAAGACCGTCTGAGGCCACGACCACATCAAAGGTGGCGCGAAGCTCTTCGATCCTCTCGGCCGAGACATCCGCCTGGAACTCAAGGATCACACCCAGTTCGCGTGCGCGATTCTGCAAAAGCATCAGCAGCTTCTTGCGGCCGATCCCGCAGAAACCGTGGCCGCTTGATGTCATGCTTTCAGTGCCGCGCACAGTTTTGACGTCATCCCAATAGGCAAAGTTGTCTCGGATCATCTTTTCCGACACCGGATCGTTGTCTTCAAAGTTCGACATCGTCTCGTCCGACAGCACAACGCCCCAGCCAAAGGTGTCATCTGGCTTGTTGCGTTCAAAGACGCTAACCTCGTGACTTGGGTCGCGCAGCTTCATCGAGATCGCAAAGTAAAGTCCGGCCGGCCCACCACCAAGAATCGCTGCTTTCATCGTTTCTTCCTCTGCCTGCAGGGCGAACGCCACATCTTTGTGGTTTCATTTGCTTTATATGTGAAGTTAAATGTCGATACTGGGCCTGTCAACGATCATCGTATGAGATGGCCGGGCGCGCTTTTCTTTCTCTTGAGTTTCGGCAGATCCCTCAGATTGATACAATCAATTCCTGTCTGATTTCATCACAAATCATGCTCCAAACTAGGGCCAGATTTGCCATTGCACACTCACAAGGCGCTGCTTGGCCGGAGAATTATTTATAAACCTTTAAGGCTAAATCAAATGACCTTGCCAAGGGTTTTGCCTTCGCGGTCCCGCAAGAAGAACGCTGCTGTCCGCCTCACGATCTTTGAAACCATACGCCCCAATGGGTGTGGCAGATCGCCAAGTACAAATTTTGCGTCTCAGGCTTCTGACCCGTACATAAATCTGACGCGCCACTCAGGCCTCAAATATGGGCTGGCCGAACAGCGTTCAATTTCACGCAAAAAGGCCAGAGTGGTCGGGCGTGTATTACCCCTACGGATGCCGTGCCGCCTGAAACCAGGCTAATGCGCGCCGCCCGCCGCCCTCGGCCTCATGCACGCGGCGCGGGCGCAAGGATAAGGGGT
>NZ_AWWI01000090.1 GCF_002760615.1 Puniceibacterium antarcticum
GGACCTCACCGACCGCCCCGTGGTCCGGCTGGTACAGCCCAACGCCCCGCAAGAGGAAAAGTGGGACCGCACCAAGGCGCAGATGTTCTTTGACCGTCAGGTCGATTTCACTGCCGCCCCGCCAGCCCCCGACAGCCCCACACCCGCCCTGACCATCTGGCCCGAAACTTCACTGCCCATGCTGCTTGCCTATGCGGACGGTGCACTTTCCGTGATTTCGGATGCCGCCGGGCCAACCACCCCCGTCATCGTCGGTGTTCAGCGCGAAGAGGGCGGCGCCTATTACAACTCCCTTGTTGTGACCGGCCCGAATGGCGCGATCCGTCAGATCTATGACAAGCACCATCTTGTGCCCTTCGGCGAATACATGCCTTGGGCCAGCCTGTTCGCGCGCTTCAACATCCTTGGGCTTGCCTCGCGGGCTGAGGGTGGTTTCAGTTCCGGACCTGGTCCGGCCATTCTGGACCTCGGCCCGCTGGGCCGCGCCCTGCCGCTGATCTGTTACGAGGCGGTCTTCCCTCAGGATGTCCTCTCTGCCCCCGAACGGCCCGACATGCTGCTGCAGATCACCAATGATGCCTGGTTCGGCGAATGGTCCGGCCCCTATCAGCATCTGGCCCAGGCGCGCATCCGCGCCATCGAACAGGGCCTGCCGATGCTGCGCGCCGCCAACACCGGCGTCTCGGCGATGATCGACGGGGCCGGGCGCATTCTGGGCCAGATCCCGCTGGGGCAGGCGGGCTATCTTGACGCGGCTTTACCACCCGCGCTGGCCCCCACGCTCTACAGCCGCACCGGGGATCTGCCGGTTTTCCTGCTGCTCTGCCTCCTCTGCGTTAGCACTGTCTTAATCTACCTGTGCAAATCACGTTGACCGGCCTGAACTGGCGGCGTAGGTCCCGTCTTAATGTAATTCCCGTCACAACGGCTTCCTGGCGTGACGGCTGACCCCAACGGAGCACTCCCCATGACGCGTAAGTCCTATATTTTCACTTCCGAGTCCGTCTCGGAAGGTCATCCCGACAAGGTCTGTGACCGCATCTCGGATGCCATTCTCGACGCCTTCCTGGCCGAGGATCCTTTGGCCCGCGTCGCCTGCGAGACGTTTGCCACCACCAACCGCGTCGTCATCGGCGGCGAGGTGGGGCTGAACGATCAGGCCAAGCTGACCCAATACATGGCCGCCGTGCCCGATATCGCACGTGCCTGCATCAAGGACATCGGCTACGAGCAGGACAAGTTCCACCACGCCACCTGCGAAATCACCAACCTGCTGCACGAACAATCCGCGCATATCGCGCAGGGCGTCGTGGGCGGCGACCGTGACGAAGGCGCCGGGGATCAGGGCATCATGTTCGGCTATGCCACAAACGAAACCGATGCGCTGATGCCCGCACCGATCCAGTTTTCCCACGCGATCCTGCGGCGTCTGGCAGAGGTGCGCAAGAATGGCACCGAACCCCTGCTGCGCCCCGACGCCAAATCGCAGCTCTCCGTGCGTTACGAAAACGGTATACCGGTCGGCGTGACGCAGATCGTGCTGTCCACCCAGCATGCGGATGAACGCCAGACATCTGCGGATGTGCGCGCCATCGTCGAACCCTACATTCGCGAGGTCCTGCCGGATGGCTGGATCACCGATGAAACCGAATGGTGGGTCAACCCGACCGGCACCTTCGTCATCGGCGGCCCCGATGGGGATGCCGGCCTGACCGGGCGCAAGATCATCGTCGACACCTATGGCGGCGCGGCCCCGCATGGCGGCGGCGCGTTCTCCGGCAAGGATCCGACCAAGGTTGACCGCTCTGCCGCCTATGCCGCGCGCTATCTGGCCAAGAACGTCGTCGCGGCCGGCATGGCCGACCGCTGCACGATTCAGCTCTCCTATGCCATCGGCGTCTCGCGGCCCCTGTCGATCTATGCGGATCTGCACGGCACCGGCGCGCTGGACCCGGAACAGATCGAACGCGCAATCCCCAAGGTGATGGATCTGACGCCGCGCGGCATCCGCACCCATCTGGAACTGAACAAACCGATCTATGCCCGCACCGCCGCCTATGGCCATTTTGGCCGCGCGCCAGAGGCGGATGGCGGTTTCTCGTGGGAACGCACCGATCTGGCCGAGGCGCTGCAAAAAGCGATCTGACGCCGCCGTATCACGATCTCAAAAGGGGGCGTCGCACTGCGGCGCCCCTTTTTCATGCCCCAACCGACGCTGCGCGATCTTTGAACGGCGCGGTTGCGTGCGGCGCAAAGCGGCAGTAAACGCCTGCGCATGGACAACGGTAAACATCCCTCGGGCGCCCCGTGGCGCAATTTTTACGGCCGCTTCAAGGGCAAGACCCTGCGCCCGAATCAAGAAACCTATCTGGACGAGGATCTGGGCGTCCTGTCGCCCGGTCCGATCAGCTGGGAAGAAAACCCCGACCGCACCCCCGTCGATCTGAGATCGGTGTTCGGCGATGTGCCGATCTGGCTGGAAGTCGGCTTTGGCGGTGGTGAACATCTGGTGCATCAGGCCGCCACCAACCCGGGCACCGGTCTGGTGGGCTGCGAACCCTTCATCAACGGCGTGGCGATGCTGCTGGGCAAGGTGCGCAAGGCCGGGGTGGAAAACCTGCGGCTTTATCCCGGCGATGTGCGCAACCTGTTTGATGTCGTGCCCGACGGCACCTTCGACAAGGCCTTTCTGCTTTACCCCGATCCTTGGCCAAAAAAGCGCCACCACCGCAGGCGCTTCGTCACGCCGGAATTCCTTGACCCGCTGCACCGCGCGCTGAAACCAGGCGCCGAATTTCGGGTCGCAACTGATATCCCAGATTATGTCCGCCAGACGCTTCTGGAAGTGCCCCGCGCCGGTTTCGAGTGGCTTGCCGAAGGGCCGCAGGACTGGCGCACCCCTTGGGGTGACTGGACCCGCACCCGCTATGAACAAAAGGCCCTGCGCGAAGGGCGCGTGCCGCATTACATGACCTTCCGCCGACTTTAGGGCGTGTCGGCGGGTGAATTCCATTTAACGCGACACGCTCTAAGGCGGGAATGCTTTAGGGTGCTGCGCGCCCCCCCCCCGAACCACAGCTCCCTGACGCGGGGCTTGCATGCGCCTATATGGAAAGAGAAGGAGCCGGGGATGTGGACGCCGTCCCGGCGTGCTGGTATCAGGCGCCTGAAACACGGAGAGTTCAAGATGTCCGCACATGGCACGCCCATTCCGATGACCGCCCATCCCTCCGGCGCCCTGAGCGGCGAGGCGCATGTTCCCGGCGACAAGTCGATCTCGCACCGCTCGCTGATCCTTGGCGCAATGGCGGTGGGCCAGACCCATATCACCGGGCTGCTGGAAGGCCAGGATGTGATCGACACCGGCCGCGCCATGCGGGCCTTCGGGGCCGAGGTCACGGATCACGGTGCGGGTGTCTGGACGGTTCAGGGCGTCGGCGTCGGCGGATTTGCCGAACCGGATCAGGTGATCGACTGCGGCAATTCCGGCACCGGTGTGCGGCTGATCATGGGCGCAATGGCCACCTCGCCGATCGCGGCGACCTTCACCGGGGATGCCTCACTCAACAAACGGCCCATGGCGCGGATCACCGATCCGCTCGGGCTGTTCGGCGCGCAGTCCTATGGCCGCAGCGGCGGGCGTCTGCCGCTGACCATTCTGGGCGCGCGGGACCCCTTGCCGGTGCGCTACACGGTGCCGATGCCCTCGGCGCAGGTGAAATCCGCGGTGCTTCTGGCCGGGCTGAATGCGCCGGGCGAAACAGTGGTGATCGAGCGCGAGGCGACACGCGACCATTCCGAACGGATGCTGGCGGGCTTTGGTGCCACCATTTCCACAGAGCTCACCAATGAGGGCCGCGTGATCACCCTGCAGGGCCAGCCAGAGCTGAAGCCCCAGACCATCGTGGTGCCGCGCGACCCCAGCTCGGCCGCCTTTCCGGTCTGTGCCGCGCTGATCGTCGAAGGCTCGGATGTGCTCGTGCCCAATATCGGACTGAACCCGACGCGCGCGGGCCTCTTCACCACCCTGCGCGAGATGGGCGCCGATCTCAGCTATGAAAACTTGCGCGAAGAAGGCGGCGAACCTGTCGCCGATCTGCGCGCGCGCTTTTCCCCCAATATGCAGGGGATCGAGGTGCCGCCAGACCGTGCAGCCAGCATGATCGACGAATATCCGGTGTTGTCGGTGGTCGCCGCCTTTGCGACCGGTGACACTGTCATGCGCGGCGTGAAAGAGCTGCGGGTCAAGGAAAGCGATCGCATCGATGCCATGGCCACCGGCCTGCGCGCCAATGGCGTCGCAGTGCAGGAGGGCGCGGATTGGTGGATCGTGACCGGACACGGCATGGGCAACGTGACGGGGGGTGCCACGGTGCAAAGCCATCTGGACCACCGCATCGCCATGTCCTTCCTGATCCTCGGCATGGCGGCGCAAAAGCCTGTGTCAGTGGATGATGGCGGCCCGATCGCCACGTCCTTCCCGATTTTCGAGCCGCTGATGGCGGGCCTCGGCGCGCGGATCGTGCGGACAGCGCCGCAGCAGGGTTAGGATCGGGTATGGCCTTCACAATCGCAATCGACGGGCCGGCGGCCGCAGGCAAGGGCACAATCTCAAAGGCTGTGGCGCAGCATTTCGGCTTTGCCCATCTGGACACCGGGTTGCTTTACCGCGCGGTGGGGCGGCGGATGCTCGACGGCATCCCGGCGCTGGACGCGGCGCGCGCGCTGATGGCGCAGGATCTTGACGCTGATGATCTGCGCACACCCGACGTGGCGCAGGCAGCGTCCAAGGTCGCCGTCATGCCGCAGGTCCGCGCCGAACTGATTGATTTCCAGCGTGCCTTTGCCCGCCGCGCAGGCGGTGCCGTTCTGGACGGGCGTGACATCGGAACGGTGATCTGCCCCGAGGCAGAGGCCAAGCTGTTTGTCACCGCCAGTGCCGAGGTGCGCGCACAGCGCCGCTTTGACGAACTCTGCGCCGCCGGGGTCAAAACCGATTATGACCGCGTTCTGGCCGATGTGCGGGAACGTGACGCCCGTGATATGGGCCGGGCCGACGCCCCCCTGCGCCCCGCAGCGGATGCGGTCAGGATCGACACGTCTGGGCTCGATATCGCCGCTGCCGTGGCACAGGCGATCACGGCGGTCACCCTCGCGCAGGGCAAGGGCTGAGCAACGGCATCCTGCCGACGCAAAGGGAACCCAGGACCGCTACACGTCTTCAAGCCTGTATGTGCCATTTGGCAGGTCCTCTGCATGGCGCACAAATCCGCGGTTCACCAGTCGCTTGAGCGTGCGGTGAAACGTGGGCTGGGACATGTGTTGGACTGTCGGATGCACGCGCACCCGGTCCGTCGTGCCCAGCACGCCCCGCTTGGGGTCTTTGATGGCATTTGCATGGAAGGCCAGCAGGATATCGCGTTCGTTCCTGCTCAGCTCCATGAGGCCATGGTCCTGTTCCAGCGCATCCAGAAGATCACGCAAAACAGCTATTCTACTCAATGTACTCGTCAAAACACGCTTCCCGGACCAAACGGTGCCAAAGGAAAACGCTACCACGTAAAATGCTTTGAAAGAAGCTCTTTAAAGCATTTCAACTCTGCCTTGAAATTGGGAATATCGCCACCCGTCGCCAATTCCAGAATTGAGGTCGGGAATGGCATTTCAGCTTTGAGTTGAAATGTCTTAAGGCGTTTCCGGGCTGGACGCAGCAAAGGGTTGCGGCCTCTCCCTCTTGCAGAACGCAAAGCGACAGGTCTCATGACCTCGGGGCGACCCCTGGGTGCAGCAGAAGGGCCATCCGCTGACGTAAATAATTCACTCAGGGCGCCCCTGCCGGACAAAGCCGGGCGTTGTGTGAAACACAGGTATCCGTGCGATCAGCCGGTCGCACAGGCAAGTGGTGCAGGCATCCCTTGGCCTCCATCAGTCCCCGTCGCACCACCCTGCTGGTGGCCGCCCAAGGCTGCGCCCGTGTCAGGACGCCTTTGACGATGTGACCGAGTAGATCGAGATCGACCGCAGGAGCAGCTTGATGGCCAGATCCTTGGCGGAGCGCCTGTCGGGCAAGGCCTGTTCGGCTTTTCCACTCGACAGGCTCAACACCCCGGCGGAGTCGTCGCTGGACAGGGACGTTGCCGTCACCTCGTCGGACAGCGGCGCGCTGTTCCCTTGCCCAATGCTGTCTGACGCATCACACAGTCTCATATTCAACTGATCGAACAACAGATCCGATACCGACGGAATGTCTTCGATCTCGCGCAACTGTCTGCGCAACTCGCGATTTTTGCGCGCAACTTGCGGTGCCTGATACGTGGTTTGGAACTCTTTAACATTCAACTCGTCAACCGGGAGACTGCCTATCTTCCGTGACATTTCCTGACTTCCTTATTCCGAAACGACCCGTTCCTATAATGATAAATGTAATTTTAGGTTGTCCACTTATGGTTGCAACAGATTGTATGTATACACCCAGAGTGGCCGGTATAGAAAAGCACGTCTTTTGGCACGTATGTGGTTATTTTTCAGACTTTTATTCTTACTTGGCGTCAGGCGTTACAGCATAGTTTTATTATGTGTTAAACTGTCGCGGCTTAGCGTCAAAGGCGCAAATTCTTGGCGCCGGTCCTTCCCGATCTGGTGCAGCGGCGACCTTCCCTTACGTCACTTTCTCCGCCGCCTCCCGGACTGATTCGCGCCTCTCTTTCGCGCCAGGGGTTTTATCCGGTGCCATCGGCAGGACCGGACCTGCGCCCAGCCAATGACACTGTGCGATTGCCGCGTTCGTCTCGGCCAGGGCAGGGCGTGCTCAAAGGAATGGCCGACCCACGCAACACCCCCGCCGACATCGCAAAACACTTGATCCTGCGGCCCGCTCGGGCTATAGCGCCCCGGTCGACATGGCGAAGAAGGCCACAGAACCAGAACCACAGGCAGGGTCGGACCACCACCGGCCCTTTTGCGTTTTTGGGCTGCCAAAGACCAACCCGTTCCGCCCAAGGCGGACACCCCCCAAAGACCGGCGGAGACAACCGCGCGGCCAGAAAACTGAAGTAGATAGGATATCAGACCCGTATGTGCGCTAAAGCATCCATGGAGGAATTCGAAGCCCTTCTGAACGAAAGCTTCGAAATGGACACCCCGGACGAAGGTTCGGTTGTCAAAGGCAAGGTCATCGCAATCGAAGCGGGACAAGCCATCATCGACGTCGGCTACAAGATGGAAGGCCGTGTCGAACTCAAAGAATTCGCGAACCCCGGCGAACAGCCCGACATCGCAGTCGGCGACACCGTCGAAGTGTTCCTCCGCCAGGTGGAAAACTCGCGTGGCGAAGCTGTCATTTCCCGTGAAATGGCCCGCCGCGAAGAAGCCTGGGACCGCCTCGAAAAAGCTTACGCAGACGATGCCCGCGTCGAAGGCGCGATCTTCGGCCGCGTCAAGGGTGGCTTCACCGTCGATCTGGGCGGCGCTGTTGCGTTCCTGCCCGGCTCGCAGGTTGACGTTCGTCCCGTGCGTGATGCAGGCCCGCTCATGGGTCTCAAGCAGCCGTTCCAGATCCTCAAGATGGACCGTCGTCGGGGCAACATCGTTGTGTCGCGCCGTGCGATCCTCGAAGAAAGCCGCGCCGAGCAGCGCGCCGAAGTCATCGGCAACCTCACCGAAGGTCAGGCCGTGGACGGCGTCGTCAAGAACATCACCGAGTACGGCGCGTTTGTCGACCTGGGTGGCGTAGACGGCCTGCTGCACGTGACCGACATGGCATGGCGCCGTGTGAACCACCCGTCCGAGATCCTCTCGATCGGCGAGACGGTCAAGGTTCAGGTCATCAAGATCAACAAAGAGACACACCGCATCTCCCTCGGCATGAAGCAGCTGCAGGAAGATCCGTGGGATATGGTTGCCGGCAAGTACCCGCTGGAATCCACCCATGCGGGTCGCGTGACGAACATCACCGATTACGGCGCGTTTGTTGAGCTGGAGCCGGGCGTCGAAGGTCTGGTTCACGTCTCGGAAATGTCCTGGACCAAAAAGAACGTGCACCCGGGCAAGATCGTGTCCACCTCGCAAGAGGTTGAGGTCATGGTTCTGGAAATCGATCAGGCCAAGCGTCGCGTTTCGCTGGGTCTCAAGCAGACCATGCGCAATCCGTGGGAAGTGTTTGCAGAAACACACCCCGAGGGCACGCAGGTCGAAGGCGAAGTCAAGAACATCACCGAATTCGGTCTGTTCATCGGCCTCGACGGCGAGATCGACGGCATGGTTCACCTCTCGGACCTGTCCTGGGACGAACGTGGCGAAGACGCCATCCAGAACTACCGCAAGGGCGACATCGTTCAGGCGGTTGTCTCCGAGACCGACATCGAGAAAGAGCGTATCTCCCTCTCGATCAAGGCTCTGGGCGGCGACAAGTTCTCCGAAGCTGTTGGCGGCACCAAGCGCGGTTCGATTGTGACCGTTGCCGTGACGGCGATCGAAGATGGCGGCATCGAAGTGGAATACGAAGGCATGAAGTCCTTCATCCGCCGCTCCGATCTGTCGCGTGACCGTGCTGAACAGCGCCCCGAGCGTTTCTCGGTCGGCGACAAGGTTGACGTTCGCGTCACCAATGTCGACGCCAAGACCCGCCGTCTGGGCCTGTCGATCAAGGCACGTGAGATCGCAGAAGAGAAAGAAGCCGTCGAGCAGTTCGGATCGTCTGATTCGGGTGCGTCGCTGGGCGACATTCTCGGTGCGGCGCTCAAGCGCGACGAGTGATCCGACCCTTCGGTTCGATCTGAGATGGAAGGCCCCGGGTATCCCGGGGCCTTTTTCACATGCGCCACACGCCGAATCACAACCGCGTCAGCATAGCGCGCGGGGGCTGGGGCCGGGTTGGGGTCGGGTAGAGGGTGGGCCAGGACCGGGCAGTTTCTGTGCCAAATCCAGCTTATCGGGCCGGGCGGGCGGCAAAGCGATTGCAATTAATGGATTTTCCCTGCAGATCATGGTTCCGTTTCACGGACTTCACCGTATAGTTCACACAGACGAAAAGTGGCCGCAAAGCGCGCACAGGGGGACGTAGACCATGATCAGGTCTGAATTGATCCAGAAGATCGCCGACGACAATCCGCATTTGTACCAGCGGGATGTCGAACGGATCGTGAATACGATATTCGACGAAATCACCGACGCCATGTCCCGCGGGGACCGGGTCGAACTGCGCGGCTTTGGCGCGTTTTCGGTCAAGCAACGCGATGCCAGGGTGGGACGCAACCCGCGCACCGGGGAATCGGTCGAGGTTGAGGAAAAGCACGTGCCTTTCTTCAAGACCGGTAAGCTCTTGCGCGACCGACTGAACGGAAAGTGATCTGATGCGCTATATCCGCTATGCCTTTCTGGCCTGTCTGGCCATCATCCTCGTCTCGGTGGCTCTGGCCAACCGGGGTGCCGTGACGCTGCAGCTGCTGCCGGTGGATCTGTCGATCCTGCTGGGCATGCAGGAAACCCTGCAGCTGCCCCTGTTCATCGTGATCTTCGGCAGCATCGTCGCCGGTCTGCTGATCGGGTTCTTCTGGGAATGGATGCGAGAGTACAAGCAACGCGCCGAAGCGGCGCGCCGCCAGGCCGAGATCAAGCGGCTGGAGCGCGAACTGCGCCGCGTCAAGGGAGAGCGCGACAAGGGCAAGGACGAGGTTCTGGCCCTTCTGGATCAGGCGGGCTGACCCAGTCGCCATTCCTGAGAGTTTGCGCTGTTGCGGGGGCTCTGCCCCCGTCACCCCTGTCGGGGCGACTCCCCCGGGATATTTATGGGCAGATGAAACGGGGGTGCCCATGCCCCTTTAGGAGGCTTCGTGTCGGATATTCGGGTAAAGATCTGCGGGCTGACGCGCGTCGATGATGTGATCGCCGTGGCCGAGGCCGGTGCAGCCTATGCGGGTTTTGTGTTCTTTGCCAAATCGCCGCGTGCGGTCAGCGTGGCGCAGGCCCGTGTCCTGGCGGTAGAGGCACCTGTGGGCCTTGCCAAGGTGGCGCTTGTGGTCGACGCCGAAGATGCCTTTCTGGACGAAATAACCGCTGCCGTGCCGCTGGACATGCTGCAGCTGCATGGACACGAATCGCCCGAGCGCGTGGCCGAGATCAAGCGCCGCTATGGTCTGCCGGTGATGAAGGCGGTCGGGATTTCCGATGCGTCGGATGTGGATCAGCTGGATATCTACAGCAAGGTGGCCGACCAGTTGCTGGTCGATGCCAAACCGCCCAAAGACGCCGTTCTGCCCGGGGGCAACGGGCTGACCTTTGACTGGCGGCTGATCTCCGCCCGGCGCTGGCCGGTGCCCTGGATGCTGGCCGGCGGGCTGACGCCCGAAACCGTGGCCACGGCGATTGCAGTGACCGGCGTGCGGCAGGTGGATGTCTCGTCCGGTGTGGAATCCGCGCCGGGTGTCAAAGAGGCTGATCTGATCCGCGCCTTTCTCACCGCCGCGAAATCCGGGCGCGGGGCGGTGCCGCGTCTATAGGGTGCGGAGCGCCGCAGCACTACAGCCAGTCTTCGCGCCCGGTACCTATCGCGTCAGAGACATTGGCAAAGCCGTCCCGGGCCAGCAGCTGATCCAGCCCTGCGGCAATCTCTTGCACCAGCGACAGCCCGCCATAGACCAGCGCGGAGTAGAGTTGCACCGCCGAGGCGCCTGCGCGGATCTTGGCATAGGCCTGTTCGGCAGAGCCGATACCGCCGACGCCGATCAGCGGCAGTGCGCCACCGGTCAGCTGCGACAGGCGCGCCAGCACGCGGGTGGATTTTTCGAACAGCGGCTGGCCGGACAGGCCACCGGCCTCGGGCGCATGGGGCGAGCGCAGAGCGTCGCGCGCCAGCGTGGTGTTGGTGGCGATGATGCCCGCCACACCGCTGGCCAGCGCCACCTCGGCCACGTCATTCAGGCCCTCTGCATCCAGATCCGGCGCGATCTTCAGGAACACCGGGATCTGGTTTGCCAGACCGTCGCGCGCCACCATCACCCCTGCGAGCAGGGCGGCCAGCGCATCCTTGCCCTGCAGGTCGCGCAGGCGTTCGGTGTTGGGCGAGCTTACGTTGACCGTGGCGAAATCCAGATGCGCGCCGCACTGGGACAGCACGGTGGCAAAATCTGCTGCGCGGTCGGCGCTGTCCTTGTTCGCGCCAAGGTTCAGCCCGATCACCGCATCGCGGGGGCGGGTGGCAAGGCGGGCGCCAATCGCCGCCATCCCATCATTGTTGAAACCAAAGCGGTTGATCACCGCGCGGTCTTCGGTCAGGCGGAAGAGCCGCGGTTTGGGGTTGCCGGGTTGCGGGCGCGGGGTGGCGGCGCCGACCTCGATAAATCCGAAACCGGCGCGGGACAGACCCGACAGCGCCGTGGCATTCTTGTCGAAACCGGCGGCAAGGCCGATGGGATTGCTCAGCGGCAGGCCTGCAACCGTGGTGCGCAGCCGGTCCGAGGTGACCAGACCGGGGGCAGGGGCCAGACCCAGCCGCAGCGCCTGCAGGGCGAGGCCATGGGCGACCTCGGGGTCGAACCGGCGCAGCAGGGACAGGCCAAGGCGTTCGCCGATCATGTCAGCAGCCCGTCGAACTGGTGCACGCCACCGATCAGCGGCAGGTCCCGCGCCCAGAGCACATCTTCGGCGCGCAGGGGCCGGTAGAGATGCGGGAACAGCGCACCGCCGCGCGATTCCTCCCACCTCAGCGCGTCGCCCAGCGTGTCGGCGTCGAGCGCCAGCAGCTTGAGCCCGTCGGCGCCTGCAAAATGCTTGGCCGCCGTTTCGGCGACCTGAGCGGCGGCAGAGATGTGGATATAACCATCGGAAAGGTCGATGGGCGCGCCATCGCTGACGCCGTCGCGGACAAAAGCGGCATATTCGTCGGCGCGGAAAATCTTGTATATGGGTGTCATGCGGCCGGTTTGCCCCGCCTGTGCCTGTGCGTCAAGCATCCATGAGGGCGCAGGCGATGGCATGACTTTGCGTAGGCTTTGACACATGCGATTCTGCGTTGCACCATCCGGGCAGGATCCCCACCGGATAGCAAAATCCGATACACCGACAGAGAGGAAACCACCCATGTCCCTTCGCCTTTTGACCAGCGCGGCCGTGCTGGCCCTGACCGCAGGTGCCGCAAGCGCTGACTATTCCCTGACCATATTGCACACCAACGATTTTCACGCCCGGTTCGAACCGATCAGCAAATATGATTCGGGCTGCTCGGCCGAGGACAACACGGCGGGCGAATGTTTCGGCGGCTCGGCCCGCCTTGTGACCGCGATCGAAGCGGCGCGGGCGAAGAGTGACAATTCCATCCTTGTCGATGGCGGCGATCAGTTTCAGGGCACGCTGTTTTACACCTATTACAAGGGCAAGCTTGCCGCCGAGATGATGAACAAGGTCGGCTATGACGCGATGACCGTGGGCAACCACGAATTCGACGATGGCCCCGAGGTGCTGCGCGGCTTCATGGATGCGCTCGATTTCCCGATCCTGATGAGCAATGCCGATGTGTCGGGCGAACCGCTGCTGGCGGATGTGCTGATGAAATCCACGGTGATCGAAAAGGCGGGCGAAAAGATCGGCTTGATCGGCCTGACGCCACAGGACACCGATGAACTCGCCTCGCCCGGGCCGAACATCACCTTCAGCGATCCCTCTGCCGCCGTGCAGGGTGAGGTGGACAAGCTGACCGCCGAGGGGGTGAACAAGATCATCGTGCTGTCGCATTCTGGTCTCAAGGTTGACGAACTGGTTGCCGCGAACACCACCGGCGTTGATGTGATCGTCGGCGGCCATGACAATTCGCTGCTGTCCAACACGATCGAGGGGGCCAAGGGGCCGTATCCGATCATGGTGGGCGATACCGCCATCGTGCAGGCCTATGCCTATGGCAAATTCCTGGGCGAGCTGAACGTGACCTTTGACGATGAGGGCGTGATCAAAGAGGCGGTGGGCGAACCCGTGTTGCTGGATGGTGGCGTGAGCGAGGATCAGGTGACCAAAGACCGCATCACCGAAGCCGCGGCCCCGCTGGAAGAAATCCGCAACAAGGTTGTGGCGGAGGCCGCAGCGCCCATCGTGGGCGACCGCGATGTTTGCCGCACCAAGGAATGCTCGATGGGCAATCTGGTTGCGGATGCGATGCTGGACCGGGTCGCGGATCAGGGCATCCAGATCGCTCTCTCGAACTCGGGCGGGCTGCGTGCCTCCATCGACGAGGGTGAGGTGACGATGGGCGAGGTGCTGACCGTGCTGCCGTTCCAGAACACGCTTTCGACCTTTTTCGTCAGCGGCCAGTCCGTGCTCGATGCGCTGGAACACGGCGCGAGCCAGCTTGACGAAAGCGCCGGCCGCTTCCTGCAGGTTGCCGGGATGAGCTATAGCGTGGATGCCGCGGCCGAGGTGGGCAGCCGGATTTCCGACGTCATGGTCGCAGGCGCGCCGATTGATCCGGCCAAGGACTATGGCCTTGTGTCCAACAACTACGTGCGCAATGGCGGCGATGGCTTCAAGATGTTCCTGGATGCCAAAAACGCCTATGACTTCGGCCCCGACCTCGCCGACGTGACGGCGGAATACCTTGCCGCAAACGCGCCCTATGCGCCCTACACCGATGGCCGCATCACAATAAAATAAGCCAACCCGCAAAGCTGATAAAGACGGCGCGCCAGAAGACCCTGGCGCGCCGTCTTTATTCACCCCTTCATCTGCCCCTAAATATCCCGGGGGAGTCCGCCGCAGGCGGACGGGGGCAGAGCCCCCGAGTCTATCGTTTGCCGCGCAGGCGCGGCGGGGGCAGAGCCCCCGAGTCTATCGTTTGCCGCGCAGGCGCGGCGGGGGCAGAGCCCCCGAATCTATTGTTTGCCGCGCAGGCGCGGCGGGGGCAGAGCCCCAGACTCCGTGCACCCGCCGCCAGTGTGCCCTCGACGGCAGCGCCCCCGCGCCGCGTGGACATCCCGCGGAACCCATGCCAGATTGCGTCGGCACTCAGACGGGGGACCCGCGCATGGTTTCGGTGCAGGAACAGTACGACACCTATCCCTATCCGGAACGTGATCCGGCGGACGAGGCAAACCGGCTGATCACCGGATCGCCGTCACATCCGCTGGAAATCGACCATTTCCTGTTTCAGGGGCGGCGCGACTGGTCCCAACCCTTGCGCGTGCTGGTCGCCGGTGGCGGCACCGGTGACGGGCTCATCCAGCTTGCGCAGGTGCTGACCTCTGCCGGGCGGCCCTATCAGATCACCTATCTTGACCTCTCCACCTCGGCCCGCGCCGTCGCCGAAGCCCGGGCGGAGGCGCGCGGGCTGGTCGGCATCACCTTCCTCACCGGCTCGCTGCTTGACGCGCCGCACCATGGCAGCTTTGACTATATCGACTGCTGCGGCGTGCTGCATCACCTGCCGGACCCTGCCGCAGGGTTTGGGGCCCTGCGCGCCGCGCTCGCCCCCGGCGGCGGCATGGGCTTCATGGTCTATGCGCCCTATGGCCGCTCCGGCGTCTATCCTCTGCAAGAGGCGTTTGCCGATCTGCTGCAGGACATGCCGCCCAAGGACCGGCTCGCCGCCGCCCGTGATCTGGTCGCGGCCCTGCCCGACGGTCACCCGTTCCGCACCAACCCCAACCTCAGCGACCATCTGCAAAGCGATGCGGGCTTTTACGACCTCCTGCTGCATTCCCAGGACCGCGCCTTTGATGTCCCCGCGCTAGAATCTGTGCTGGATCAGACCGGCTGGCGGCTTCTGTCCTTTGCCACACCGGCGCTTTACGACCTTGCGCGGATCACCACAGTCCCCAAGGGAATGGCGCCGGTCACCGCCTGGGGCATCGCGGAAAAGCTGCGTGGCACGATCAAGATGCATGTGGTCTATGCGGTGCCGTATGAAGAGGATCGCACCGTCGCACGCGGGCGCGACCGCAACCTGATCCCGCATCTGCGGGGCGTGGCTCCGGTGGCGCTCGGGCGCGCCGTGGCGCAGGGCAAACCGGTGCCGGTGCGCATGGGGCAGGTCTCCACCACCCTCCGCCTGCCGCGCGGCCTCGGGCGTGCCCTGTCGGCGGTGGATGGCCACCGCACTCTGACGCAGATTTCGGCCCTGTCGGGTCTGGACCCGGTTGTCTTTGGCGCAGGCTGGTCACAGGTGGAACGCGAACTCTGCGACTGGGGGCTGATGCTCTATTCCCGCCTCGGTGTGTGACCCCGTTACGGACGCTGTGCCCGCATCCTGCCGGGGGGGAGGCCACCCTTCCGGGGGGCTCTAGAGCGTGTCGCGTTAAATGGAATTCTCCCACCGACCCGACCGCGTTTGCGAATGCTGCCTCGGGCCGGTGGGTGAATGCTTTGATCTTATCAAACGCGACACGCCCTAGGCGCAGCTGTTTCAGGCCGCCCTGAACGCGCGCGACACGCTCCGCTCGCCGCCTCTCCCCGTGGGGCGGAGGCTCCCTGCGATTTGGTTTGTTGCAGCCTAGGCTCGAAACGCCTTACCCTCGCAACCCTGTCGGCCCTGTGCCACGCGCGCGGCGCAGGGCGACCAGCGCCAAGAACGCACTGCAGATCAGGATCAGCGATGCGGGCAGGGGCACGACCGGCGGCGGCGGGTCTGTTTCGCCACCGGGTGGTTTTTTCGTCGGGGGCGTTGTTGGCCCGAACGGAGGAGGGGAGGGGAACGGCGATCCACCGCCACCGCCCGTTCTCCGGAACGTCTGTGATCCCCGGTTTGCGGGGGACGCACCGGCCAATCCCGGACCGCCCAGTGATGGCCCAAGTCCGCCCAGTTCAGGGACAAAGCCCGTCGCATCCGGGAACATGCTCATATCATCGCCCAGAATGCAGGGCCCGATCAGGAACGAACCGGGTTCCGGAATGCTGCTGCAGACCTGTATCTCGGCATCGCCAAGGCAGCCTTTGACGTCGTTCGGCTCTGACGGCACGTTGGAATTCGCAGCAAGGCTCAGCCGGGCCGATTGAATGCCATCGCTGAAATTGCTGTCGAATATCCCCGGGATATAGGCTCGCGCTACAGTTCCGTCCTCATTGAAGGACACAAAAATGTTGTTTGTCTGGGAAAAGAACCCATCCACCGCTTCCAGCTTGGCCAGATACAGCAGGCCGGGCGCATCGTTCATGCGGCAGGCGCGCAGCTCGGGCAGGGTGGCCAGCGGTGTCGTTGCGGGATCGGCCTTGAATGCAACCCGCACAGCGTTGCTCACCTCTTGCGGCGTTGTCGCGTCGCTGGCCAGCTCGTCCTTGCAGGCGTCAAGCGTGCTCATCTCCGGCGCGATCAGACTGTCAGTCACATGGTGCCACGTGTCACCTGACACGGCGGAAAGTCTGGGCGTTACACCCTTGCGGAATGCCGCATCCAGAAGCGCGGCCGCCTCGCCGGTGATCAGCAGGCTGTCAGTGCTGATTTCCATCATATCCCGCAGGTCCATCACCCTGTCCCCCAGGTCGAGGGAAATCGGCGCGTCCAGCGTGGGGCTGTATTTCATCTGGATCCGGAACGACGTCTCACCGGGCAGATCAAAGGCCACAACCTCTGCATCAGGCGCCAAAGGCACCTCCATGTCCCCAACAGGCGCCTCCGTGTCCTCCATCGACGTCTCGGACACCTCCATGTCCCCCAGCGGGGCTTCATCGGTTCCTTGAACATTCGCCGCCGTACCGTCGGACATGGGCGCCTCAGACATGGGCGCGCTTGGCCTTGGCACGCCGAACACCGAGGTGTCAAAGTCGGACAGGACGGTTTCGGGGAACGCCGACGGAGGAACATCAAAGTCCGGCATGGCTGCGTCTGCCGTGTTCGCTACGGGAATCTGATCCTCCAGAGGGCTGGAAAGATGCGCGGTGGAAATGGCTTGTATGGACGTGGCCGGGCTGCGCACGATCCGCTCGAAATCAAGCGCATCGCCGTCCGCACTGGTGTAAACGGAGTTTTCAATTTCGATTCGCCGGCTGATAACGCAGGATTTTGTGTCACGGGTTGTCACGATCGACGCGCCGTTTGGCAGGAAACGCTGTCGGAGCGGCACGCCAAGGTCCTGAGGCAGAAGGTCGAATCCGTCCATCACCGCCGCCTGCGCCGCAGACATCGGGGCAAACGGGACGAGCAACATCACAAGCAAAAACAAACTGGTTATCACACGCATCTTGTTAACTTCTCAAAACAATCAAACACACACCAACGCAGGCCGGAAATCGCCGAAAAAAACAGACGTTTCTGAATCATGCCGTAAATCTAATTCTATATGAAAACCGGTGTAATATATAGCAGGCGTTTGGACAAGCTGCTGCGTTTTAGCCACTTTTCCGTGATCATAACTTACTCCTCATTTGGGAATTATGAACGTCCTCAGGCGGTTTCAACGCGTTGTGGCTTCAGTTTCATTTTGCCGACGGGTCCGGAAACACTCCATCCTGCATCGAATCAGCAGTGCACATCCGCTGCGATGTGCCGCTTCCGCGCCCGGACAGGGGCGCGGCTGCAGACAGCGAATCCTGGCCCTACAAACCTTGGCTGTTTCAAATCCCTCAAAAGTGATGTATGCGCGACCAATCTGAGACGTGACGCCCGACTCCGGCGCATGACATGATGAAAGGAGTCGGCGGCAATGGGGCCGCCATGCAAAACGGGAGACCCGGAGGGCCGGGAGAGCTCCCTTACAGGATACGCTTGATGTTCAACGTTACGACGAAATCCATGCAGTGGGGCGAAGAGACGCTTACACTGGAAACGGGCAAGGTTGCCCGTCAGGCCGACGGTTCTGTCATCGCCACTCTGGGCGAGACATCCGTGATGGCCAACGTGACCTTCGCCAAGAAGGCCAAGGAAGGTCAGGACTTTTTCCCGCTGACCGTCCACTACCAGGAAAAATACTATGCCGCGGGCAAGGTGCCAGGCGGTTTCTTCAAACGCGAGGCGCGCCCGACCGAAAAAGAGACGCTGACCGCGCGTCTGATCGACCGTCCGATCCGCCCGCTGTTTGTCCCCGGCTTCAAGAACGAAGTTCTGGTGATGTGCACCGTGCTGTCGCACGATCTGGTCAACGACCCGGACATGGTTGCGATGATCGCAGCCTCTGCCGCGCTGACCATTTCGGGCGCGCCCTTCATGGGTCCGATCGCGGGCTGCCGCGTCGGGTATGAGGGTGGCAACTACATCCTGAACCCTGAAATCGACGACATGCACAAGCTCAAGGACAATCCCGATCAGCGCCTTGATCTGGTTGTTGCCGGCACCAAAGACGCCGTGATGATGGTCGAGTCCGAAGCGTATGAGCTGACCGAAGAAGAAATGCTGGGCGCCGTCAAATTCGCCCACGAGCAGATTCAGCCGGTCATCGACCTGATCATCTCGCTGGCCGAAGCCTGCGCGAAAGAGCCCTTCGATTTCCAGGCGCCGGATTACTCCAACCTTTACGCCGCTGTGAAAGCCGCGGGCGAGGACAAGATCCGCGCCGCCTATGCGATCATGGACAAACAGGAACGCACCACCGCCGTTTCCGACGCCAAGACCGCGATCAAGGCAACGCTCAGCGAAGAGCAGCTTGCAGATGTAAACCTTGGCACCGCGCTGAAAAAGCTCGAAGCTTCGGTTCTGCGCGGCGATGTCGTCAAAACCGGCAAGCGGATCGATGGCCGCGCGCTTGACACCGTGCGCCCGATCGTCTGCGAAACCGGCCTGCTGCCGCGCACGCATGGTTCGGCTCTGTTCACCCGTGGGGAAACCCAAGGCCTCGTCGTGACCACGCTGGGCACCGGCGATGACGAACAGATGATTGATGCGCTGCAGGGCACCTACAAGTCCAACTTCCTGCTGCACTACAACTTCCCCCCGTATTCGGTGGGCGAGGTTGGCCGCGTCGGCAGCCCGGGTCGTCGTGAAATCGGCCATGGCAAACTGGCATGGCGCGCGCTTCAGGCGGTTCTGCCTGCTGCCACCGATTTCCCCTACACCATCCGTGTGGTGTCCGAGATCACCGAATCCAACGGCTCCTCCTCGATGGCGTCGGTTTGCGGTGGGTCGCTGTCGATGATGGATGCGGGCGTTCCGCTCAAATCCGCCGTTGCCGGTGTCGCAATGGGTCTGATCCTCGAAGAGGACGGCTCCTACGCGGTTCTGACCGACATCCTGGGTGACGAAGATCACCTCGGGGACATGGACTTCAAGGTTGCGGGTACCGAAAACGGCATCACCTCGCTGCAGATGGACATCAAGGTTGCCGGCATCACGCAGGAAATCATGGAAAAGGCACTGGCGCAGGCCAAGGCCGGTCGTCTCCACATCCTGGGTGAAATGTCCAAGGCCCTGACCGGTGCAGCTGAATTCAGCGTCCACGCACCGCGCATCGAGACCATGCAGATCCCCACCGACAAGATCCGTGAAGTCATCGGCTCCGGCGGCAAGGTCATCCGCGAGATCGTCGAACTCTCGGGTGCCAAGGTCGACATCAACGACGAAGGCATCATCAAGATCGCCTCTGCCAATGGTGAAGCGATCAAGAAAGCCTACGACATGATCTGGTCGATCGTGGCTGAGCCCGAAGAGGGTCAGGTCTATGACGGCAAGGTTGTGAAGATCGTCGATTTCGGCGCCTTCGTGAACTTCTTTGGCAAGCGTGACGGTCTGGTCCACGTGTCCCAGATCGAAAACCGCCGCCTGAACCATCCGTCGGATGTGCTCAAGGAAGGTCAGGACGTGAAGGTCAAGCTTCTGGGCTTTGACGAACGCGGCAAGGTCCGTCTGTCGATGAAGGTTGTGAACCAGGAAACTGGCGAAGAGATGACGCCTGAGCAGCAGAAAGAAGCTGCCGAAAGCTGATCTCTGACGGCTCTACCGCCTGAAGAAAAGAAAACCCCGGCGCGCTCGCGTCGGGGTTTTTCATGTGCGCAGGAAACGCCGCCTGAATTTCGAAAATTACGCAAAATCCTATCCGAAAGGATAGGACCTTAGCCGAACGGGTCGCTTGGCCCTCCCTATGCGCGAATGCATTCTTACCGCTGCAGGGTTAGAAAAAGCTCAAGTAGTTTGGTTCTGAGCGGATGTGCTGAAACGATCTGCGCACCTTTCCGGTCCTCCCTGGTTGTGTTGTGTTGAGTAGCGAGTTGAGTGGCGGTTACCGCGACCCGGGGTCAGGCTACCTACCTGAGTATTAACGAGTTTCCTCTATCCGCTGAACAGGTCGCTGGCTTTCGCCGCAAGACCTGAACCGGAGTTTATTGCGCCAGTGTATTGTCCGCAGCTGTGCACTGGTGCTTGTACTTTCGGATATCTGACGCTCATGGCGCGTGCGGACTTGCCTTGTGTAAAGGCTCTGATGCGCTCGTCCTCTGGCGTGCACCCCCAGATATCTGAAAAAAAGGCCCGGGCAACAGCCCGGGCCAGTCCAACAGGGAGGTGCATGTGATTACCCGCACATGCAACGGGGTTCGTTGGCTAACGCCTGTTCAACCTATAGGTTCCTTGAGGCGAAAGAAAAAGCAAGACCTTATGACACCAGCCGGTATCCGCCGGACTCGGTGACCAGCAAACGGGCATTCGACGGATCGGGTTCGATCTTCTGGCGCAGGCGGTAGATGTGGGTCTCCAGCGTGTGTGTGGTCACCCCGGCATTGTAGCCCCAGACCTCGTGCAGCAGCACATCGCGCGCCACGATGCCATCGGTCGACCGATAGAGGAACTTCAGGATGTTCGTCTCTTTCTCGGTCAGGCGAATCTTCTTGTCGTCATCGGTCACCAGCATCTTCATCGACGGCTTGAACGTATACGGCCCAAGCGTGAAAACGGCGTCTTCGGACTGTTCGTGCTGACGCAGCTGGGCACGAATGCGCGCCAGCAGCACCGGAAACTTGAACGGCTTGCTGATGTAATCATTGGCCCCCGCGTCCAGACCCAGAATCGTATCGGCATCGGTGTCATGCCCGGTCAGCATCAGGATCGGCGTCTTGACCCCCTGCTTGCGCAGAAGACGACACAGCTCGCGGCCATCGGTATCGGGCAGACCGACATCCAGAATGATCAGATCGTAATTCTGTTCCTTTGCGCGGCTCATGGCGCTGGACCCGTTCTCGGCCTCGAAAACTTCGAAATCCTCGGTCATCACCAGCTGCTCGGCCAGCGCCTCGCGCAGGTCGTCATCGTCATCGACCAGCAGGATATTCTTGAGCTGCGCCATGTTGCCTTCTCCTTGTGTTGTGATGCAGATGTGATGCGCAACGCTGCGGCGCAAGTTTTGCTGCAATGCTTTCACGGCCTCGTGTATCACAGGGCCAAATGTTACAGATTTGCGTCTGATTGTTTCAACCGGATGCAGGAAATGCCGCAACAAGGCCCGAGGAGCGCATGACCCTACGACCTGATCTGACCGAGGTTCTGGCCCGTGCCCGCGCCGATCTGCGCATGGGTGTGCCGGTGGTGCTTTGTGTGGCCCGCGCCAGCGTTCTGGTGCTGGCGGTCGAAACCCTGACGGCGCAGCGGCTGCGCGATGTGCACTCTCTGGGCGTGCAGACCGATCTGGCGCTGACCCGCTGGCGCGCCGAAACGCTCAAGGCGCGCGCCTACGATGGCGATCTGGCGCGCGTGGCGCTGCCCAAGGGTGCTGATCTGGCCTGGGTGCAGGGCCTTGCCGATCCCGCCAATGACTTGTCGGCCCCGATGAAAGGCCCGCTCCAGACCCGCCGCGACGGCGACGCCGATCTGCACCGCCTGGCCCTGACTCTGATCAAAAGCGCGCGCCTGCTGCCCGCCGCCCTTGTGGTCCCGCTTGAGGATGGCGCCGGTTTTGCCGCCTCCCATGACCTCGGCGTGATCGACGCGGCCGTGGCCGCGCCGCATCTGCTGACCCTCAGCGGGCTGGAGCGGGTGATCTCGGCCCGTGTCCCGCTGCGCGCGGCCAAGGATGCCCGCCTGCACATCTTCCGCCCCGAAGATGGCTCTGATGAACATTACGCCATCGAAATCGGTCGCCCGGACCGCGCCACACCGGTTCTGGCGCGGCTGCATTCTGCCTGTTTCACCGGCGATCTGCTCGGCTCGCTGAAATGTGACTGCGGCCCGCAGCTGAACGCCGCCCTCGCCCAGATGGGCCAAGAGGGGGCAGGCGTCCTGCTCTACCTCAATCAAGAGGGGCGCGGCATTGGCCTTGCCAACAAGATGCGCGCCTATTCCCTGCAGGATCAGGGCTTTGACACGGTCGAGGCCAACCACCGTCTCGGCTTTGAAGATGACGAACGCGATTTCCGCCTTGGCGCGCAGATCCTGCGCAAGATGGGCTTTTCGCAGGTCCGCCTGCTCACCAACAACCCCCGCAAGATCGAGATGATGCGCGCCTGCGATATCAATGTGACCGAACGCGTGCCGCTCAGGGTCGGCGAAAACCCGTTTAACGAGGCATATCTGGCGACGAAGGCCAAGAAATCCGGGCATCTTCTATAAGGACATTGCAGAGACGTGACATGGATGGCGCCCGCCCCGCAGTGTTTCCAAGGGGCTCGTGACGCCTCTCTTTGCGTGGGGTCTTGGCAGGGTGCCTTGGGCTGCTTACCTTCTGACACAACAGAAGGATTCCGCCATGAAATATTCCGTCCTCGACCTTGCCCCGGTCCCCGAAGGATCAGATGCCGCTGACGCATTGCACAACACCGGTGAACTTGCGCAACACGCCGAACGCCTTGGCTATCACCGCTACTGGCTGGCCGAGCATCACAACATGAAGGGCATCGCCAGCGCAGCCACCTCTGTGCTGATCGGCCATGTGGCGGGGCTTACGAAAACACTGCGCGTCGGTGCGGGCGGGATCATGCTGCCCAACCACGCGCCGCTGGCCATTGCCGAACAGTTCGGCACGCTCGCCACACTTTATCCGGGCCGGATCGACCTGGGTCTGGGCCGCGCGCCCGGCGGCGACATGGCTGTCATGCGCGCCATGCGCCTGCGTCAGGATGCGGGTGACCGCTTCCCTGAAGATGTGGCAGAGCTGCTGACCTATTTCGGACCAGAGGCCCCCAACGCCCCCGTCGCCGCCCATCCGGGGCAGGGGACCAACGTGCCGTTGTGGATTCTGGGCTCATCGCTTTACGGGGCACAGGTCGCGGCGCATTTTGGTCTGCCTTATGCCTTTGCCTCACATTTCGCGCCTGCGGCACTGGAACAGGCGGCGCAGATCTACCGTGCCAAATTCCAGCCCTCCGCAACGTTGAAAAAGCCGCATTTCATGCTGGCGGTGAATGTCTTTGCCGCCGACAGCGACGCCGAAGGTGCGCGCCTGCGCACCTCCATGCAGCAGGCCTTTTATCGTCTGCGCACCGGCACCCCGGGCAAGCTGCCCCGCCCTGTGGACCGGATCGAGGATGCAATGCCCGCCAGCGCCCTGCCTGCGGTGAACGAGGCGCTGCGCATCACCGCCGTCGGTGGCCCCGACACGGTGCGCCGTCAGCTCGGGGATCTGATCGCGCAGCACCGTCCGGACGAGATCATCCTGACCGGGCAGATCCACGACCATGCCGCGCGCCTGCACTCTTTCGAAATCGCGGCAGAGGCTCTTCAGGGGTTAAACGAAAGCCTCGCTGCGTGACGCCTGTCGATCTGGTTCTGACCCGGCGTGGCCTGCGGTTTCGCGGCCGCTATTGGCCCTGCACCATCGGGCGCGGCGGCGTCTCTGCGCGCAAGCGTGAAGGCGACGGCGCGACCCCGGTGGGCGAACACCGGATCGTCGGCATGCTCTATCGCCCCGACAGGCTTGCGCCGCCCACCGACTGGGCGGTGCCGATCCTGCCGGGCGATCTCTGGTCTGATGATCCGGCGCATGAAGACTACAACATGATGGTCCGCGCGCCCTATGCGCACAGCCACGAACGCCTACGCCGCGCTGATCCGCTCTATGATCTTGTGATCCTGACCGACTGGAACTGGCCCTACGCCGTCCGTGGGCGCGGCTCTGCCATCTTCCTGCACCAGCAGCGGCGCAAGGGGTTCCCGACCGAAGGCTGCGTCGCCTTTTCGCGCAAAGATCTGTGGCAGATCGCCCAGGGCATCACCTATGGCAGCCGGCTGATCGTGCCTGAAACTCTGGCCTCTGCCTGAAAGATGAGTGGCGGGTTTAGAACGTTCCGCCCTTCACCCTAAAAGCTGTAAGGCGGGACGCTTTAAGCCCGCCGAAACATACCACCAGCCATACGGTTTCCATACGCAAACCATACGCTTTCCAGCCGCCGGTTTCCGGGTGTTTCAGACAGGCTGCGCGTCCCGCAATTCGCGCTGCAGCCGCTTGGCTTCCTCGGCCTTGGGCTTGGAAAATCCTGCCAGCAGCAGATAGGCGACCGGCGTCAGATAGAGCGTCGAAACAGTGGCTAGACCGAGTCCCCCAACGATCACCCAGCCCAACGCCTCGCGCGCCTCGGCCCCCGCACCGGCGGACAGGATCAGGGGCACACCCCCCAGCACGGTCGAAATCATCGTCATCATCACCGGCCGCAGCCGGATGGTCGACGCGTCAAGTATCGCGTCGTGAACCGATGCGCCCTCATCCCTCAGCTGATTGGCAAATTCGACGATCAGGATTCCGTTCTTGGCCATGATTCCTATAAGCATCACCAACCCGATCTGGCTGTAGACGTTCAGGCTCAGCCCTGAAAACACCAGCGCAAAGGCCGCACAGGCCAACCCCAAAGGCACCGTCGCCATCACCACGATGGCCGAGATAAAGCTCTCAAACTGCGCGCTCAGCACCAGAAACACCACCAGAATGGCAAAGCCAAAGGTGACCAACAGCCCCCCTGCGGTCTGATCCAGCGTCGCCGCTTCGGCCAGCGGAACGATTCGGTTGTTCTCGGCCAGAACTTCTGCGCCCATTGCCTCGACCTGTGCCAGCGCATCGCCCAGGGCCAGCTCCGGCGTCAGCCCGGCGCTGATCGAAACCGACCGGCTCTGCCCCTCGCGGTTCAGCTCGGGCGCAATCGCCCGCTCTTCCAGCCGCACAAATGTCGACATCGCCACCATCTGCCCGTCCGCCGCCTGGACAAAGACATTCTCCAGGTCGCCGGGGTCGTTCACAGGGTCGGTGGTGGACAGCATCTGCACATCGTAGCTTTTGTCCTGCACAAAGACCGTGCCGATGGTCCGCCCTTCCAGAACGGCGCGCAGGGCATCGCCCAACCCACTGATATCTATCCCAAGGTCAGAGGCCCGCGTGCGGTCGATCTCGATGAACAGCTGCGGCTGTGTCGTCTCGTAATCCAGCCGCACCTGCCCAAACGCCGGGTTCTGCTCCATCCGCGCGACCAGCGTTTGCGCCACCTCGGAAAGCTGCGCATAGCTGTCCCCGGTGATCGCAAAGCTCAGACCGCTCCCCGCGCCCCGGATGCCCAGACTGTTGGGCTGAATGGCAAAGGCGCGCACACCGATGATGTTGCGCAGCTTGCCGTTGATCTCCTCCACGATCTCGGACTGTCCACGGCTGCGTTCGCCCCACGGGGCCAGCGACATCACCATGAAACCGCTGTTGTCCGACCCGCCGGATCCGGTGATCGAAAACACGCTGCGAATCTCGCCCGTATCGACCAGAGGCTGGATCGCACGCTCGATCTCCTGCATCTTTGAGGTGGTGTAGTTCAGCGACACGCCTTGCGGTGCGCTGACGCGCAGCAACGCCACGGCGCGGTCCTCGGGCGGGGTCAGCTCCTGGCGGATGCCGCCGCCGACAAACACCGCCGTCGCCGCAAACAGCCCCGCCGCCAGCACGATGACAAACGGCACGGCCAGCGCGCCTTTCAGCGTTGTCTTGTAAAATGCCGCCAGACGGTTGCCCAGCCAGATCATTGGCCCGCGCGGGTCCTTTTCCGGCTCCGCGGTCAAAAGGCGGCTTGCCAGAACCGGGCACAGCGTCAACGCCACAACCGATGACAACAGCACCGCAATCGCAAGCGTAAAGCCGAATTCGCGGAACAATCCGCCCGCCTGACCGGGCAGAAACGACAGTGGAATAAACACCGCCGCCAGCGTCGCGGTGGTGGTCACGACGGCAAAGAACACCTGCTGCGTGCCCAGCACCGCCGCCGCCCGTGGCCCCATCCCCGCCGCCCGCTGACGCACGATGTTTTCAAGCACGACAATGGCATCATCCACTACCATCCCTGTCGCCAGCACCAGCGCCAGCAGCGTCAGGATGTTGATGGAAAACCCCGCCATATAGATCGCCGCCAGCGTGCCGATCAGCGCCACCGGCAGGGTCAGCGTCGGGATCAGCGTCGCGCTGAAACTGCGCAGGAACAGAAAGATCACCACCACCACGATTGCGACGGCCATGCCCAGCGTGCTCAGCACCTCCTTGATCGACCCGTTGATGAAAACCGCATCATCCGAGGTGACAAAGATGTTCACATCCGGCGGCAGCGTCTTGCTCAGCTCGTCCACGACCTCGCGCACAGAGCTCGAGATTTCCAGCGTGTTCGACGTTGCCTGACGGATCACGCCCAGCCCCAGTCCGGTCTGCCCGTTGGCACGCAGGATCGTCTCGTTCGGGGCCGGGCCAAGCGTGACAGAGGCCACATCGCCCAGGATCACGTCATCCTTGATCTTCAGCGCCTCAAACGCGGCAGGGGTATTGACCGACGCCGTTGTGCGCACGTTGAGCGACTGACGCTCTCCGGTCAGATCACCGGCAGGCGCATCAAAGGCGATGGTCTGCAACGCCTCCTGCAGATCCGCCAGGGTCAGCCCGCGGCTTGCCAGTTCCATCTGGTCGATGTCGACGCGAAAGATCGGTTCGCGGTCGCCATAGATCTGCAGATCCGCCACCCCGTTGATCGAAATCATCCGGTCCTCGACCCGGTCCTGCACGATCTGGGTCAGCTCCTGAGGGGACCGGCTGGCCGATGTGACGGCAACCCGGATCACCGGCTGTGCATTGGCGTCGGCCTTGACGATTTCGGGGTCGTCGACATCATCGGGCAGGTTGTTGGCGATCCGCGCCACCGCATCGCGAGTGTCGCTCGCAGCAACATCCAGGTCCACGTCATCGTTGAATTCCAGCGTGACCCGGCTGCGGCCAAAGCGGGAATTGGACGATATAGCGCGCACACCCGCAACCCGCCCCACAGCCCCCTCAACGCGCGAGGTAATCTCCTGATCCACCGTTTCGGCAGAGGCGCCCTCGAACTCGGTGGTCACCGTGATCACCGGGCGGTCCACATCCGGCAGCTCGCGGATTTCGACGCCGAACAGGGCGGCAATCCCGGCAATCACGATCAGCGCATTCAGCACAAAGGCCAGAATGGGCCGCTGGACGAACAGTGCCGTGCCGGCGGTCTTTTGTGGGGTATCTGTCATGTCAGCCCTGTTTTTGCTGCAAAGTCGCGCTGATGTCCGTGGCAGGCTCGACCTCGGCCCCAGGGCGCAGGGTCTGCAGACCTTCGGTCACCACCTGCTCCCCGGGCGCCAGATCCGCCTCGACCAGGACAGCGTCGCTGTTGCGCTGGCGGATCACGATGGCGACGCGCTGGACTTTGCCATCGCGCACGGCCCAGACGAACGATCCCTCGCTGGACCACTGCACCGCCAGCGGGTTGATCGCCGGATAGTTTTCGCCCTCGAAATGCAGCAGGACGGAAAAGGCCATGCCCTCGCGCAGCCGGTCATCGGCGTTGTCAATCCGGGCCTGCACCCGCAGCGTGCGGCTAGAGCGGTCAACGACGTTGTCCAATGTGGCCACCGTACCGGTCATGACCTGCGCGCGGTTGGACAACGGCGAAAGCTCCACCGGCATGCCCGGTTTCAACTGGCCGATCACCCGTTCCGGCACGCGAAAATCGATCAGCAGCTGCGACCGGTCGGTCATGGTTGCGAGCTCTTCCTGCGCGGCAACGCGGTCGCCCTGATCGACCGCGAAGATGCCGATCCAGCCCGAAATGGGCGCGCGGATCACCCGCTGCGACAGGTCAAATTCCGCTTGGCGGATCTCCAGCTCGGCATTGCGCAGCGCCAGCTCTGCCTCGCGGATCTGGACCGAGGTGACGGCGCCGGAATTCTGCAGCGACCCCAGCCGCCCGACCTCGACCTTGGCGTCCTCAAGGGTCAGGTGGGCGCGGTCCAGCGCGATCTGCTCGGCCTCGTCATCCAGCCGCACCATGACGGCGCCTGCATCCACATAGCTTCCCGCGTCAAATGTGATCTCGCGGATGCGCCCCGTGGCTTCGGACCGCACGGTGACCGATTTCAGCGCGCGCCCGTCGCCCACGGCGGTGATCCGGTCGTTCAGCGTGCCCTGCATCACCTCGGCGGTGATCACCTGTGTGGCACCGCCCCCGCGCCTGTCACCTTCCTGCGCGGCCGGTTCCGCCGCCTGCGCGATGGTGATGCCAAGTGCGTCTGGCAGCCCGGTTTTCTCCAGCCACTGCGCGGCAGAGGGCACATATGTGATCCACAGCGTCAGCGTTGCGGCGATCACACCTGCGCCTAGCAGGATCTGTCTCAAGATGGCCATCGGTCGGGTCATTCCTCAATACGGCGTCGCTACAGGATAGGCACATAGCAGGTGACGGCAAAATGACAGTATGTCACGCATACATTACCGTTACCGAGCCGCCTGCGCGCGCCTGTTGTGGACTTATACGGGCAAATGCCGCCCCTACGTCGCAACTTGCCCGAATTTTGGTACCTCTGGAACCAGGATGCCGCGCTGACCTCTCTCAGACGTCATGCACTTTCAGCCAGTCCTGCAGGATCCGGTGCAGGCGTGCGCCGCTGAAGCTGGGGAAATGCCCGCCATGCACCACCCGCACCGGCAGATCCATCAGGCGCCGCATGGACGCGATGTAATCCGCAGCATCCGCATGATAGGTGTCTTCGATCAGCGGCCCATCATAAACGATATCGCCGGAAAAAAGCACCCCCGTCGCGCGTTCCAGCAGGGCAATGCCTCCCGGCGAATGCCCGGGCGTGTGCACCACCTCGAACAGCCGCCCGCCCGCATCGATCACCTCGCCATCCTCCAGCAGCCGCGTCGCGGGGGCAGGGGTCACGGTATAGCGCTCGGACCGGTAGGGTTCGGGCGGAAGCGTTTCAAAGATCTCGTCGGTGACATAGGGATCGGCCAGCACGGCGCGCCGATCCGGGTTGGCCAGCAGATGCGCCTCGGCGCGGTGCACGGCGCGATGGTCGAATTCGTGATGGCAGCCGATATGGTCAAAATGCGTGTGGCTCGCCACGGCCAGCAGCGGGCGTTCGCTGACCAGCGGCACCCAGTCGCGCAAGCTGACCACGCCCATGCCGCTGTCGACCAGCAGATCGCCGTCCGGCCCGCGCACATGCCAGCAGTTGCAGCGGTAAAACGGCAGGATATGCGGCTCGTCGATCAGGCTGATGCCGTCGTCCAGCCGGGTGACACGCCACCAGTCCTCGGGTCTTGCACGGATCATGTATCCTCCAGCAGCGTCAGATGTTCGGCGTCCAGCGCCAATGTGATCAGATCGCCCACATCCGCCGCCAGTCCCACCGGCAGACGCGCGCGCAGCGGGGTGTCCGGCGCAGCTTCGGGCAGGACCGTCACCTTGCGGTGCATCCCCTGAAAGACCGCCTCGATCACCCGCACCACCCCCAGCGACACCCCCGCACCGGGGCGCAGATGTTCGGGGCGCGCGCACAGCGTGACGCGCGCGCCCTCGGGCAGCTGCGTCGCCGGTCCCAGTGCGCCAAAGACCGTCATCGCCCGCCCGCCCTGCACCACACCGGGCACAAAGTTCATCTCGCCCAGAAAGGCGGCGGCAAAGCGGCTGGCGGGGCGGCGATAGACCCGTTCGGGCGGGCCCTGATCCTCGATCCGGCCCGCATTCATCACCACGATACGGTCGGCAATCGCCATGGCTTCTTCCTGATCATGGGTCACATGCACAAAGGTCGCGCCGACCCGGCGCTGAATCGCCTTCAGCTCGTCCTGCATGGCGCGGCGCAGGTTCAGATCCAGGGCGCCCAGCGGTTCGTCCAGCAACAGCACATCGGGCTCCACCGCCAATGCGCGCGCCAGCGCAACACGCTGCCGCTGACCGCCTGACAGCGCGGTGGGGCGCTTGGCACCCGCCCCGGCAAGGCCGACAAGCTCCAGCATCTCTTCGGCGCGGGCAAGGCGCCGGGACCGCCCCAGGCCGCGCATCCGCAGGCCAAAGGCCACATTGTCCAGCAGGCTCATGTGCGGAAACAGCGCGTAATCCTGAAACACCGTGGTCGTCGGGCGCCGCGCTGCGGGCACACCCACCATTTCGCGCCCGTCAATCCGCACCGCGCCACCGGTCGGGTCGGAAAACCCGCCAAGGATGTCCAGCAAGGTTGTCTTGCCACAGCCCGACGGCCCCACCAGCACGCAATATTCCCCCGCCTCGATCCCAAGGGTGACCCCCGCCAGCGCCATCGCATCGCCATAGCGCTTGGTCACGTCCACAATATCGATCGGTGCCGTCATCGCCGCCTCATCATGGTCAGTTCAACCCCCAGCACCGCCACGGCCGAGACCATGAAAACCAGCGATCCCACCGCGTTTGTCTTCGGGTTCAGCCCTGATCGCAACAGCGACCAGATTTCGACCGGCAGGGTCACGTCAAAGCGCGACAGCAGAAAGGCGATGATGAATTCATCCCAGCTGAAGGTCACGCTCAGCAGAAACGCCGCCAGCAGCGCAGGCAGGATCATCGGCGCGGTGATCAGCCACATCACTCGCAGTTCTGATGCGCCCAGATCCCGCGCCGCCCGCTCTGCAGCCATCTGCGCCGGGCCGATGGCGGCGGCGCAGATGGCGAAACACAGCGGCGTGTTGATCACGATATGCCCCACAGCCACCGTGCTCAGCGACAGCCCCTGTCCCATCAGGTTGAAACTCGCCAGCAGCCCAAGGCCAATCACCAGATAGCTGACCGACAGCGGCGCGGTCAGCGCGGCACGGATCGCGCGTGCCCCGGGCAAACGCCCCCCCGCCACCGCCCGCGCGGCCAGAAACCCCAGCGTGACCGCCACGGCAGAGGAGGCAAAGGCCACCATCAGCGAATGCGCAAGGGCGGCCATCAGATCGCTGTCACCCAGAACCTCGATATGCCAGCGCAGGGAAAACCCCTGAAACGGCGGAATCGGGAACCGCCCGTCCTGAAACGAATACAGCGCCAGCACCCCCACCGGCAGAAAGATGAACCCATAGAGCAGAGCCATGTAACCGGCGCAGATCAGGAACCGCATCATGGCGCCGGCGCCTTCATCCAACGCGCCATGCACAGATAGGCCAGTGTCACCGCCGCCATCAGGATGATCGACAGCGCCGCCGCCATCGGCAGATCCGCCCGCCGCCCGATCTGCAGCATCACCAGCTGCGGCAGCGCCAGATCATTGCCCCCGCCCAGGATCTGCGGCGTCACGTAATCCCCGATACACAGCGCAAATGTCAAAAACGCGCCGACCATCACCCCAGGCAGGGCCAGCGGCCAGACGACAAAGCGAAAGATCTGCAGCGGCCCCGCCCCCAGATCCGCCGCTGCACGGCGCAGGTTGGGCGGCAGCTGCACAAGGCTCGCATAGATCGTCAGCGTCAGCAGCATGGTGAAAAAATGCGTGAACCCGATCACCGTCGCGGCGCGCGAATTCGCCAGATCCAGCAACGGCAGACCCAGATCCCCCAGCCAGCCGTTCAGCACGCCCCGCTTGGCCAGAACCAGCGACCAGGCGTAAGAGCGCACCACATAAGAGGTCCAGAACGGCACCACCGCCAGCGCCAGCGCCAGACGGCGGAACCGGGGGGGCAGTTCCACCGCGATGATCCAGGCCAGCGGATAGGCCAGCGCGACAGACAGCACCGTGACGACCACGGTGATCTCAAGCGAATTCAGCGCCGCCTGCAGATAGGCCGGGCTGTTCAGGAACTGCGCATAATTTGCCAGCGTCCAGGCCGCCTGAAGCCCCTGATCGGTGCGCTGCCACAGGCTCAGCACCGCCATCACGCCAAAGGGCAGGGCAAAGAACACCAGCGTCCACAGCAGGGCAGGCGCGGCCAGTGCAAGCGCGCGCCGCCGGTCGCGACCCTCGATGCTGGGTGGCGGCCTCATGCTCTACACCGTCCCGCCTTTGACCTGAAATACACGCATCGCCTTTCGCGTTGGAGGTTCTGCCGACAGACAGCGAACAAGGGGTCCAATTTCAAGGCGGGTTGCCCTAGCGTGCAAGGAAGCGCGTCCAGACATCCTGCATCGCGGCGTCCAGTTCGGCATCCGGGGCAGGGTAAAGTTCGGTCTTGTTGAGGTAATCGGTCTGCTGATCCCAGCGCAGCGCGTCTTTCTGCGCATCCGTCATCATCGCCCCGGCCATGCTGTTGGCGGGCATCGCCCAGTAGCAGGACGAGGTCGCCAGCGCCGCCTGACCCGCGGGGGACAGGACATGCTTGACGAATTCCACCGCCAGATCGGGCTGCTTGCTATCGGCAAAGACCCCGATCGACTGCGACCAGCGCACCGCGCCCTGTTCGGGGATCAGCCAGTCCAGATCCGGCAGATCCGCCGTCAGCCCTGCCGTGACCCATTCACCGCCACCAAACAGGATATCCACCTCTCCGGTCGCAATCGCGGTCTGCGATGCGACCACTTCCCCGACCAAGGATGCATTGTCCTTGAGCTTCATCAGCGCCTCTTCGATGGCAGGCAGATCCTCCATCGTGATCTCATCCGTGTGAAGGCCCAGACCCTTCGCCACCATGCCGATCACCGGCAGGTAATAGTCATAAACTGCGATGCTGCCCGGCGCCTTGTCCGACCAGAGGCGGGTCATGTCCGCCAGATCGTCCGGACTGATCACCGCCGAATTATAAGACACGGTGTTGTAGCCAAACTTTTCCGAAATCGCATAGGTCTTGCCGTCGATGACGTGGTTCTCTTCCATCACAAGCTCGGGGAACAGCGAATCATAGGGCAGCTGATCTGTCGGCAGCGGTCCCAGGATTCCCGCCTCGACCACGCGCGGCACGTCGATCCCATCGACCACCAGCACATCCCAGTCGCCGGGCTGGCTCTGTTCGATCAGCGACAGCGCCGCCCCCGTGCCCTCGTATTCCTTGAGGTTCACCTTCATCCCAAACTTGTCCTCAAACGGCTTGATCAGCGCCTCGTCGGTATGGTCACACCACACCAGTGCATTCAGCTGCTTTTCCTGCGCGGCGGCGGCCTGCGTCAGAAGCGTGGTGCCGGCAAGCACGGCCAGCAGTCGGGTCGTCGTTTTCATTCTGGTGTTCCCTGTTCTTATTCGTCGCAGGGCCATCCCCGGCCCCCGTGTCCCGCACCTTCTACGCCCACGCGCCTTGCGACGCAGCGCCGTCGCCCGGACCTTGGCAAGTTTCCGCACAGGCTGGCAACTGCAGAGGTCGGATGACAGCGGTGCGCGGGGCGAATTCTTCCCCGGTGGTTCGACCCTGTTGCCCGATTGCCTGAACAAACGGCACACACACCCGTCGCCCCGTCGCTGTCAGGGCCGTCCGACCTGACACCCGATCATCCCAAGCAGACTCAGACCAAGGGTTTGACCGCGAAAGGGTCAGCCCCCGAACCTCAGGCCAAAGGCGGGATGGCCTAGGGGCGTACCCCGCGCGAAAGGTTCTCGCGCCAGCGGCGGATGAACTGCGCGCGCTTCTGCTGATCCAGCGCCACGATCAGCGCGGGCGACAGCCCGATGGGCCGCAGCGCGGTTTCCGACAGCGGCGGGCGATCTTCGGCGCCGGCCTTGTCGCTCAGCGCGGTGATCAGCAGCACATCGCTCAGCGCCGCCCGCCCCGCCGCCGACAGCAGGAAATCCAGCAGGGCCTCCGCCTGATCCGCGTGGGCCGCCGCCTTCGGGATCATCAGCGCGCGCGACAGCACCAGCGTGTAATCCTGCGGCAGCACGATGCCGATGCGCGGATCGCTCTGCGCGGCCACCTGCGCGTAGGATCCCAGCACGTTATAGGCGATCAGATAGGTGCCATTCGCTACACCGTCGATGATCTCGGCGGAACAGCAGGTCGCCACCGCCCCTGTCCGCCCCAGACTTTCCAGCAGGGCACCGAATGTGGTCGCCTCGCGCGCATCCGAAAAGGCGAACAGATACCCAAGGCCCGAGGATTCCACATCATAGGTTGCAACCTTGCCGGCATAGGGGGACGCGGTCGGGCGCAGCAGATCCAGTAGATCGAACCGCGTCAGCGGCACATCCTCAGGCGGCACCAGATCGCGGTTGTAGACGATCACGGCGGCCTCGCGGGTGATGCCCCACAGTTCGTCCCGCCAGCGCAGTGCTGCGGGCAGGGCGGTGGTCAGGGCCGACACATGCGGCGCAGCGCAGGCGTTGTTCACCAGCTGCACCATCTGATGCACCCCGGACGAAATCACCACATCTGCGCCCCTGCGCCCCGACGCACAGTCCGACAGCGTCAGATCATACAGCAGGTTCGACCCCCATTGTTCGTAATCCACCGCCAGATCCGGCCGCACCGCCAGAAAGGCGTCGATCACCGGGCTGAACACCTCGATATCCGTGGTTGATCGCACCAGCAGGCGCACAGTGGCCGTCTGGCGGCCAAAGGACCGCCGTATCTCCTGCGCGGTGGCGGGCAGGGCCAGAAGGCACAGGATCACACACAGGATTCTCATTCCAACCCCTCCGCCAGCGGCAAAATCAGGGCGGCGCGAAACCCAGCCTCGACCTGCTCCAGCACCAACTCACCGCCATAGGCCTGCGCCACTGCCGCCGCGATGGCCAGACCCAGACCAGACCCTTCGCCCCGTGTCACGCTGTCATGGGCGAACCGCCGACCCAGCCGCTCCAGCAGGGCCGCCGACGGCCCGCGCCCGCAATCCTCGACCCATAGAACCGCACGTCCCTGTTCGACCGACGCTCCGACCCGCACCGGCGCGCGCCCGTATTTCACCGCATTGCCCAGCAAGTTCTTCGCCGCCTCGGTCAGCGACAGCAGATCCCCCCGCACCATCACCGCGCGCTCTCCGATCATCAGCCGGATCTCGACCCCCGGCGCCGTCAGCGCGACATCCCCCGCCTCGACCACCTCAAGCGCGGCATCGCGCAGATCCACCGTCTCACGGCGCACGGATTCGCCCCGGTGGATCACCAGCGCGCGGCTCAGCATCTGATCCAGCAGATGCCCCAGATCCAGCGTGCGCCGGTGGATGCGCGTGACGATGGCATCGCGCCGCGCGCCGTCAGGCTCCCCCGCCGCCAGATCCGCCTGTGCGCGCAGGGCCGCGACCGGCGTGCGCAGCTGATGCGCCGTGTCCGATATCAGCCCGCGCATCGCGCGCACCTGCTGATCGATCCGGCCCATGAACCCGTTCAGCGCGCCCACCATCGCTTCGGTTTCTTTCGGCACCGGCACCGCGATGGGCGTCAGATCATAGGGATCGCGCCGCGCCACCGCCTCGGCCAGCCTGTCCAGCGGGCGCAGCGCCGAACGCACCACAAACACCGCAAGCAGCGACATCAGCACCCCCGCGCCCGCCAACACCACCAATGCGCGCTGCGTGATCTCAAGCGCCAGCGCGCGGCGCGCCCGCAGGGTCTGGCCCACGATCACCTGCACCGGACCCGATACGTTGCGCTCTGCAAACCGGCGGGTGACGGCGGCAAAGCGCGCGGCCTCTCCGGAAAAGGTGGCATCGTAGAAATCAAGACTGCGCGCCGGGCTGTCCGGGGGATCGGGCAGATCGCCGTAGCCGGTCAGCAACTCGCCTGCCGGGCCGGTCACGCGATAGGCAATGCGGTCCTCGGGGGCCAGCGCCAGCAGCTGGAACGCCGACACCGGCAGATCCACCAGCAGCTCCGTGCCCTCCACCGCGATAGACGCCGCGATTTCATTCGCCGCCCCGACCAGCAGCCGGTCATAGGCATCCTGCGCCGCCTGCCGCCCATAGGCAAAGGCCGCCACCGACACCAGCACACCCCCCACCGCCAGCAGCAACGCTACCGCCAGCGCCACACGCGCGACAAGCGACATCTGCCAGGGCGGGATGTGGCTATTCATCCACCACGATCCGATAGCCCAGCCCGCGCTGCGTCTCGATCCGCACGCCGCTGCCCGACAGCTTCTTGCGCAGCCGCGCAATGTACAGCTCGATCGCGTTCAGCCCCACATCGGCATCGTCAAAGGAAAACAGCCGCTCATACAGCCGCTCCTTGTCCATCAGCGTGCCCCGGTTGCGGATCAGCACCCCCAGCAGCGCAAATTCCCGACGCGTCAGCGCCAGCATCTGCCCCGCCACCGTCACCACCTTGGCTGTCGGGTTGAACACCAGATCCCCCAGCGTGATATCTTCGCTCTTTTGTCCCTGCTCGCGGCGATACAGCGCGTGAATCCGCGCCTCAAGCTCGCGCTGATCAAAGGGTTTCACCAGATAATCATCCGCCCCAAGGTTCAGCGCCGACACCCGGTCATCCACCGAAAACAACGCGGTCAGCATGATCACCGGCGTGCGCAACCCGCGGGCCCGCAGCTCCTGCAGCAGATCGGTGCCCAGACCGTCGGGCAGGTTTATGTCCAGCACGATCACATCATAATCCTGCACATCTACAAAACCGCGCGCCCCGTCCAGCGTGCCCGCCATGTCGCAAGCCATGCCCGCGCGCTCCAGCCGGATCACGATGGCCTCGGCCATGTCGCGCGTATCCTCGACCAGCAGCACCCGCATTTCTTGGCCTCCCCCCCCCATGCTGCGCCCCAAAGGGACCCCCGGTTTCGCAGTCCACGCAGGGTGTGACAGGTTGGTGACAGGTTCAAGGCCTATCACCCCTCAACCAGAAAGGCGCGAGGAGACCGGTATCCCTTCCGGAGCGCCTGCTGGACCAGTCGGCATTGCCGACACAGACCGACTTGGAGGAGTCACCGACATGACAATGACAACACCCCGCCTGACGCTTGCCGCCGCTGTCCTGGGCCTGTCCGCCCTGAGTGCGGGCGCGCAGGGCTTCACCCCCGAAAACCCCGAATGCATCGCCCCCGCAAACCCCGGCGGCGGCTGGGACTTCACCTGCCGTCAGGTCGGCAAGCAGCTGCAGGACCTTGGCCTGCTCGATCAGACCGTGCAGGTCGTCAACCTCGCCGGGGGCGGCGGTGGCGTGGCCTATGCGGAAGTTGTGAACAAGCGCAACGATGACAATGACCTGATCGTCGCCGCATCCTCCGCAACCTCGACCCGCCTCGCGCAGGGGGCCTTTCCGGGCAACACCATGGATCAGGTCCGCTGGCTGGCCTCCGTCGGTGCCGATTACGGCGTGATCGCCGTGGCGGCCGACAGCGAAATCGAAACGCTGCCGCAACTGCTCGACATCATGAAAAACGACCCCCGGGCGATTTCCGTCGCCGGCGGGTCTGCTGTGGGCGGCTGGGATCACCTCAAGGTTCTGATCGCTGCCGATGCTTACGGGATCGAAGATGTGCGCACCGTGAAATACATCGCCTTTGATGGCGGTGGCGAAGCTGTGACACAGCTTCTGGCCGGTTCCGTGCAGGCCTTCACCGGCGACATCTCCGAAGCCAAGGGTTTCGTCGATTCGGGCGATATCAAGGTGATCGCGGTGCTCGCGCCCGAACGCCTTGAAGGCGAGTTTTCAAAGTTCCCCACCGCCCGCGAACAGGGTGTCGAGGCGGTTGGCGCCAACTGGCGCGGCTTTTACGCACCGGGCGGCATGTCTGACGCTGCCTATGACTATTGGGTGGACAAGATCGCGACGCTCTATGCCTCAGACGAATGGAAAGCGACCATGGAGGCCAACGGCATCGCCCCGCTTGACCTGCAAGGCGCCGAGTTTCAGGCCTTCGTGGCGGATTCGGTGAACCAGATCCAGACCATCTCGAAAGAGATCGGGATCATCCGCTAAGCCAGCCTATCCCCCTGCGCCCGGACCATCCGTCCGGGCGCATCCCTGTTTTCCCGCATCGTCACCCCATTTCCGCGGCCCGCAGACTGCAGGCGCCGCACTCAAGGAGACCGCCATGAGCGATCGTATCTTTGGCGTGATCGGGCTGTTGCTGTCCGTGTTCTACATCTGGGCCGCCCTGATCATCGAGGAAAGCTTCCTCTCCGACGCCGTCGGGCCCAAGGCCTTTCCCATCATCATCGCCTGCGTGTTGGGCCTGTCCTCTATCGTCATCGCCCTGCGGCCCGACCCAGAACCGGTCTGGCCGCCGCTGGGCCAGCTGGCTGAAATTGCCGCTGCTGCCGTGGTGATGTTCCTCTATTCCATGCTGCTGCCGGAAATCGGCTTCATCTTTGCCACCATCCTCGCCGCCACCTACCTTGCCTGGCGTCTCGGCTCGACCCTGCTCGGGTCGGTCCTGACGGGTCTGGGCACGTCGATCGGCATCTACGTCATCTTTCACCTCGTTCTGGGTCTGTCGCTTGCGCGCGGCCCGTTCGGCTTCTGATCCGGAGATCCCCACATGGACACGCTCTCCTCTCTTGCCGACGGCTTTGCCATCGCTATCACCTGGGAAAACATGCTTCTGGCCCTGCTGGGCTGTTTTCTGGGCACCATCATGGGCGCGCTTCCGGGCCTCGGCCCGTCCAACGGCGTCGCGATCCTCATCCCGCTCGCCTTCACCCTCGGGCTTGGCGCCACGCCCTCGCTGATCCTGCTCACCTCGGTCTATTACGGGGCAATGTACGGCGGGCGCATATCTTCGATCCTGCTCAACATCCCCGGGGATGAACCTGCGATGATGACCTGCCTTGACGGCTATCCCATGGCGCAAAAGGGCCAGGCGGGCGAAGCACTGGCCATTTCCGGCATCGCCTCCTTCGTCGGGTCGTTCTTCGCCACCTGGGGTCTGATCTTCCTCGCACCGCAACTGGTCAAGATCGCGCTGCTGTTTGGCCCCGCTGAATACTTCGCGCTCTTCGCACTGGCCTTCGCGACCCTGGGCGGCGTCAGCTCGACCAATCAGGCGAAATCGGCCTTTGCCGCAGCGCTGGGCCTCGGCCTTGCGATGATCGGCGTCGATACGCAGACCGGCGTGCCGCGCTTCACCTTCGGTGAGGTGCATCTTTATGACGGTCTCGACTTCCTCGTCGCCATCGTCGGCCTGTTTGCCCTGTCCGAGGTGTTCATCTTCCTCGAACACCGCCACGGCAATGCCGACGCCGCCAAGAAGGCGGTGGTGATCGGCCGCCTGACCCCGCCCATGTCGATGATCAAACAGTGCACACCCACCATGCTGCGCGCGACCTTCCTTGGCTTCCTCGCCGGTGTCCTGCCCGGTGCCGGCGCTTCGCTCGGCTCCTTCATCTCCTACTCGATGGAGAAAAAGCTGGTGGACAAGGGCACCTTTGGCAAGGGCGATCCGCGCGGCGTCGCGGCCCCCGAGGCGGGCAACAACGCCGCCGCCGGTGGTGCGCTGGTGCCGATGCTGGCGCTTGGCGTGCCGGGATCCGGTACAACCGCCGTCCTGCTTGCCGTGCTGCTGTCGCTCAACATCACGCCCGGCCCACTGCTGTTCACGCAGAACCCGGATGTGGTCTGGGGCCTGATCGCGGCGCTGTTCATTGCGAACTTCATGCTGCTCGCGATGAACATCCCGATGGTCGGTCTGTTCACTCGCATTCTGATGGTGCCGCCCAAGGTGCTGATGCCCATCGTCGCCATGGTCAGCTTTGTCGGGATCTACGGCATTTCCGGCTCCACCTTCGATCTGCAGGTGATGATCGGGTTTGGCCTGCTCGGCTGGGTGCTGCGCAAGTTCGATGTGCCACTGGTGCCCATCATCCTCGGCACGCTGCTGGGCAACGCGATGGAGTCCAACATGCGCCGTGCGATCACCATCGACAACGGCGACTGGTGGACACTGGTGGACAGCCCGCTGGCCCTCACGCTCTGGGCCATCGCGATCATCGGCTTCATCCTGCCGGTGCTGGTGGGCAAGGTGATCAAGTCCAAGATGCGCCGGGACGACGAATCCTCGCTCTCTGACTGACCCCTTCGCCAGACAGGGCGCGCCCTGACAATGACCTTCCAGCCCCCGTGGATTTCCGCGGGGGCTGTTTTCTGCGTCGGATACCCGTGGTGCCCATCAGATCAGCCATCGGACTGAAAACTCTGGCGCGCGCGATTTTTGTGATCCAGTGGCGGTTTCTTTCGCCGTCCTGACAGATTACAACCCCCGCAGGAAAACAGGAGAACGCGATGCGCAGAGCCATCTTTGTCGCGCTGGCGGCAGTTGCGCTGGGAACTGCCTTTGGCGCCAAACCTGCAGCGGCCGCATGGCTTGGCCGCTTTGAGGTTTTTGGCGTCGAAGGCGAAGATATGCTGAAAATGCGGGGCGGGCCAGGCACGGGCTACAGCGTGATCGTTGGCCTGCCCAACGGCAGCGTGCTGCGCGTCTACAGCTGCCAGCAGACTGGCAGCACCCGCTGGTGCAGCGTCGCCCTGGACCGCGCGCGCGGGCTCAAGGGCTACGTCTCCTGGGCCTATCTGCGCAAGTTGTGACCCCCGCAGGGGTCACGCACCTGCCTCAGCTCAGGGTGAACGACACCGCGCCCAGCCCATCGATATGACCGGTCACCTCGCCCGCCGCGTCGACATAGCTCAGCGGGTGCAGCGATCCGGTGATCACAAACTGACCCACCCGCAAACCGCCGCAGTGATCGCCGATTGCCGCAATCAGCGCCTTCAATGTCGCCAGCGCTGATCCCCCGGGCACCTCGGTCGGCCCGTCCAGAAACAGGCTTTCCCCGGCCTGCATCCGCCCGGTGACTGTGCCGAAATCGCGCCCGTCCCAGTCGGTCAGCGGCGGGCCGACAATCAGGCCGTAATTGATCTGAAAATCCGCCAGCTTCGCAATCGCATCCTCGGCCAGCGGCCCGCTCAGCCGCGTGTCCACCAGCTCGATCACCGGTACTGGCTGCACGCAGCGCTCCAGCGCCGCGTCAAAATCGTCTGATCCGGGCGCGGGCAGGGGGGCGATGATCTTCCAGCCGACCTCCAGCTCGATCCCCATCCGATCCCCCAGCGCAACCGTCGCGCCCGAAGGCAGCGCATGCTGCGCGCGGATCGGGGCCATGATCGCGGCCTCCCCGGGTTTCAGCCCCACCTTGAACCCCGCCACATGTCCAAGGGCGGCAATCACCCGGGACTGTACGTAATAGGCCTCGGCCACGGTCGTGGGCACGGCGCCGTCGGGGGCAGAGCGCATGCCGCTCCGGTGGGCGGCAATCAACGCATCCGCAAAGGGATCAAATGGGGTCATGATATGTCCTGAAAAAGGGAAAGCAGGCGGCGTGCCGCCTCGGGGATCGGCGCGACCAAAGCGCAGGGCGCGCGCGGACGCAAGCGTTCTGCCGCCTCTCCCAGCGGACCACCGCCAATAATCACCGCCTCGGCCCCGGCGGCCTGCGCGCG
>NZ_AWWI01000091.1 GCF_002760615.1 Puniceibacterium antarcticum
TCATCGTAAGGTTCCCAACCCGTACTCGCACCCGGTCGCCCTTGTTCACGACCAGCGGATCGATGTCGGGGAAGATCCGGCTGTTCCAGGTCCAAAGGTTGAAATCCGTCATCGTCATGATGCGGGGTACATATGTCCCCGGATCGATGTCGAAAGCATTCAGCATAATCAGGAAATCGCGATCCACCGGCATGAAGGCCGGATCCCTGGGATGGACCACGAACATGCCCATCATCCCCATCGCCATCTGCGCCATTTCGTCGCCGTGGGGGTGGTACATGAACGTTCCGGACTTCACCAAGTCGAATTCGTAGACGAAGGTTTTGCCCGGCGGGATGCTTGGATGGCTCAACCCGGAGACCCCATCCATGCCTGAGGGAAGAATGAGCCCGTGCCAGTGCACCGTTGTGCCTTCCGGCAGCTTATTGGTGACGTAGATGCGCACCCGGTCGCCTTCGACAGCTTCGATCGTCGGGCCGGTGGATTGGCCGTTGTAGCCCCACAAATGCGCAATCATGCCGTCGGCAAGCTCGCGTTCTACCGGTTCGGCCACGAGGTGGAACTCTTTCACCCCGTTGTTCATCCGGTGCGGCAGGGTCCACCCGTTCAATGTGACCACAGGTGTGTAGTCCGGCCCGGAATTGGGACGCGCCGTGATCGCCGTTGCTGCGCTATCCATTTGGGCAGCTTCGGGCAGGCCCATGTTCAGGGTTTGACCCCAGGCTTTCGAAGAGACCAGCGTTGCACCTGCCGCGCCGGCTCCGAGTAATTGACGTCTATTTAGCATGTCAGTTCCTTTCAGTGTCCTGCGCCGCCACCGGCGGCAAGTGTCGCGCCTTCTCCACCAGCACCGCCACCGCCTTCGCCGCCGCCATAGATCGCAGCGGTCAGATCAGCCTGTGCCATGTAGAATTCGCGTTTTGCGTTTGCCGCTTCCAGTGATGCGCCCAGTTTCTCGCGCACGTCTGTCAGCAGCTCGAAAGTGTTGGTGATCATGCCGTTATAGGACAGCAGACCCTCTTCTTCGACGGTCGTGCGTAGCGGCACCAGAACGTCGCGATAGTGGCGGGCGATCTTATACGCGGCGTGATAGGAGGCTTCAGCACCACGCGCTTCGGACCGGACGTTGACGGCTCTTTCTGCCAGCACGTTGGCTGCTTGCAGGTACGACAATTCCGCCTTGCGCATCCGTGCCTTCCCGGTGTCGTAGATCGGGATTGCGAACTCCACCTCCACCTGAGGGGTGGTCACGGTCTCCGTTTCTCCGTCCTCAATTTCCCGCTCCGCTTCGAACCCGGCAATGAATTCGAGATCGCTGATAATGCGAGTCTGATCAGTCAGACCAAACGCTTTGGCCTGTGCTTCCAGGCCAAGTTTGGCAACGCGCAGATCAACCCGATTTCGCAATGCTTTCGCTTCGATGTCAGTCACACGGCCGACGGAACGCGGCAGCGCAGGAAGGGCATCGGGCACATAATAGTCGACTTCGGTGCCCCACAGCCCCATGAGCCTGGTCAGCTGCTCTTTGGACCGGGTAGCATTCAAGCGTGCCTGGGCAAGTTGTCCGGCGAGTTCGGCATTGAATGCCTGTTCACGGGCCTGCCCGGCTGTGTTAAGCGCGCCGGTCTCGCCCAGTCTCATCGCTAATTCCGATCCGGCGTCAGACGTCGCTTTCGCACGGCGCAGATAGCTCACGGCCTCGAAGGCGGCTACGGCATCGACCCATGCCTTCCGCGTCTGATTGGCCAGTGCGAGTGTGTCGTTCACGGCGCTCAGTTGAGCCTGCCGGAAGTTTGCGTCTGCAATGGCCGTACGCTGCTTGCGAGTGGTGGCATCGAGCACGTTCGACCGGATCAGTCCTTCGATCGCCCTGTAGGCACCCAGTTCGGGCGCACCGATGCCCAGTATACCGATTGCGACGATCGGGTTTTCCGGCGTCGATTGCTGCCAGGCCTCTGCGGCCGATAGGCCAACGTTCGCATAGGACGCCTGCAACCCCTTGTTGTTCAGAAGCGCGACCTGAACGGCGGTGTCCGCCGAAATGGTCTTGCGATGCACCATTGCGTGCACCTGCTTTTTCAGTGCCTCGTTTTCGGCCTGGGTTTCGGCGAAGGCTGTCCGTTTGCCAATGGCTGGTGTGACCTGGCTGGAAATATTGGCGAAGCCAGCTTTTGGTTCCGTGTAGATGCCCGGCACAGCTGTAGCACAGGCACCCAAGATTAGCGGAAAGCCGAAAACCAGCGGAAACTTCGATACCCGCATCAGTTGCCCTCCGTCTGTTCTTGATTGACGGAACGCCAGTCGCGGGGACCTGTAGGGCCGCGATAGGTGTAGCCCGCCAAGGGGTCCTGATAGCTGATCGGCGATGAAACTGCCGTGTTGACGACGGCCTGTTGGGTCGCGACGGACGGCAACGGGGTGGGCTCATAGGCGCATGCGCCAAGCCCGAGGGCCGAAGCCCCCATAAGTAGATGAATTTTCATGAAAGTAACCTGATTGGTGAACGTTGTCTCACGCAGAATCTGCGCAAGGCTCACACCCGATTTGGGCGCCGGTTCAGATCAGGAATCGAGGGGGCCGAAGAAACCCTGCTGTTTCTACCGAATACGTTTGACCGTCCAGAATGACATATTCACTTGTACCAACCGGCTCTGCTCTGATCTTGGTGTCTTCGATGAAGACGACAGAAATACAGATGCCGTTGCAACACTCTTGGGTTTGTTGCTCTTTGCCATCCTTGTCTGACGCTGCCATGCCGATGTCGCTTGCGACCTTAAGCGTCTCATGCGCGTGATGCGCACCGCTTCCAGTGTGATGGGCCTCTGCAGCACCAACGACACCAACAGACTTGGCTTGATGTCCGTCATGCATGCCGGACGCCGCGTGAGCGGCAGAAGGTGGTGACAATACCAATGCCAGCGCAAACGCAATGCACGTAAACGCCCTTGACCAGCTTGATATGACAACTCGAAAGTTCATGAGCAAGATATCGGATACCGGAACCATGTCGTCAATCCGTCCAGCGCAGGAAGGTTTGCCGCTTTTTTGTGAAACAGGCGAAATACGGTCGCTGCTGTTAAAAATGTTGCATATCGGAAACATGTAAAGGGCCAAAGCCTCGCTCCCGCTCAGCGGAGCGTTGCTGACGCGTCTTGTGTTACCGAACTTCAGCCAGTTTTTCGGAGACAAAGCCCGCAGCGCTGATCGCTGCGGCCAATGCAGTTTCATCCAGAGTGCTGTCGACGCCGACGATAGGTGCAGTCAGATCGCACGAAACTTTTGCATCTGGGTCGGCAGCCATGATGGGCTTTTGCATGGAAGCGGCACGATGGCCGCGATCTCCGCGCAGATTGCAATAGACCCTGAAAGGAGCCCGCCCACTCGGATAGGAATATTCCGTTCTGAAAATTACCGCCAGCGTAAGACATGCAGAAAAGCTACTTTCCAATGCTATCAACATTTCCGCAACTAGGTCCGGCAGTAACCTACCATTTGTTATGTCGCTCGGCCTGCAGTTGAGACATGGAACGCGGTTCAGGAGATTTCGAAACTTAAATTTCATTCGTTCCAAAGAGCTGGAGCGAATGCTTGGTTCCCAAACGCAGGTTCAACATCCTCGATCTCAAGCCGTATATGTGCCAACGTTCTTACATGCAGAGGTTTTTCTCCGTCGACATGCCCGGTATTCAGTTTGTGAGCATTGTCTTGGCATTCAGCCTCGCAGCGTTACTGCCGGTCCTCTGCCTTTATATCTTGCTTTCGCCGGGCTTTGCAGCGGCTCTTGCCGCCGGCGGGCCATCGCTGGCCCGCTTTCTGAGGCAAGTTACGACCAACGGTCTGCCCGTAGTTTTTGCCGTAAACTATGTCAGTTTTTTTCTTTTCGCGGTGATACAGAAACCAAAGGTCGCCCGCCGAGATATGGCGTTTTTCGTGCTGGTGGATATCTTGCTCAGAGCCATTCTCTTTCCAAGCCTCCACGCATTGATCTACGTTTTGTCTGCCGACTGGTTCGAGTCATTCGGGGGCAGTCGTGCAACCGCGTTGTCGGTCGTTGCCCCAACCCTTGCGCGTTCGGCGTTATTTGAGAACATCTCCGGAGTTTATCTTTATGCGACAATGATCAGCGCGCTGCCGCTATATGTTTCAGCTTTCGGGCAGTCGGAATTTCTTGGACCGACTGTTCGTCGCTTGCCAATAAAAGCGGGCTTGATGCTGCTCGCCTTGTTTGCGTTTGCCCTGTCGGTCGGATTGATCGCAATCGGTGCACAAGGCATCGCATACCTTCAGGGCTAGATGATGGCTGGCTATTCACCGTGGGAATGCGCGGCCTGAGGTGCCAACCATCGCGACAAGTAAACGCGCTCGAAAGCGAAGACAGCGATCATTCCGACAGCCGCATACAGAACGATCATTGGATCACTTTGAAGCTTCATTACGGTGAAAGCTGCCAATACAATTGCATCGAGAGAAAGCGCAGACAAAAGCACGATACTGGAGGCGCCAACTTCGGTTCGACGATAGCGGAACACGCCCCAATGTATGATCATGTCCATGACGAGGTAAAAGAAGGCACCAAGGGATGCGATCCGTCCCAAATCAAAGAGCACGGCCAGCGTCGAGGCGATAACGACTGTATAGACCAGCATATGCCGCTGGACAGCCCCGGACATGCCAAAATGGCTGTGCGGGATCATTTTCATCTCCGTCAGCATGGTCAGCATCCGCGACACTGCGAAAACGCTGGCCAGCACGCCGGATGCCGTGGCCACGGCCGCCAACACGACCGTCAAGTAAAAGCCGACCTGCCCGAGTGCGGGCTCAGCCGCCTGGGCCAGCGAATAGTCGCGCGCGGCGATGATTTCGTCGATTGTCAGGCTCGCGCCCACGCCAAAGGCCACAAGCAGGTAGACCACCACGCAGATCGCGATGGACAGCATGATAGTGCGGCCCACATTGCGGTGGGGATCGGTGATTTCGCCGCCGCTGTTGGTGATCGTGGTAAAGCCCTTGAAGGCAAGGATCGCCAGCGCAACGGACGCGATGAAGCCTGTCACTCCAAAGGTCTCGGCCGTTTCTGACGCGGCTGCGAACTGAAACCCGCTTGACCAGAGTGCTGCGATACCGAACAGCGCGATGCCCCCGATCTTGATCGCCGCCATGATTAGAGAGAATAGCCCGACGGAGCGGTTTCCTGCGATGTTGACCAAGAATGCGAACACGATCACGGCAACCGCCAGAACGGGCACAAGTGGCCCGCCCGTGATATCGAAAGGCCGCAAGACATAAGTGGCGAATGTCCGTGCGACGAGGCTTTCCGCGATCACCATGCTGAGCGCCATCAAAAGCGCCGCTCCCGCCGCGACCGCCCCCGATCCATAGCATTTCTGAAGGATCATCGCGATGCCCCCTGCCGAGGGCCAGGCGTTCGACATCTTAATGTAGCTGTAAGCGCTGAAGCTGGTCACGATGGCACCAGCGATGAACGCGAGTGGAAATAGTGGTCCAGCCAGCTGGGCGATTTGTCCGGTCAGGGCAAAGATGCCCGCACCGATCATCACGCCCGTGCCCATGGCAACAGCTCCGCCAAGGCTGATCGAGCCTTCACGGTAGCCGTCGTTCCCATCGTGGTTTTTATTGTGTTTCTGCATTTCGATCTGCCTTGGTTGCTTTTTAGGTCGTTACGCCTCTGCGCATGCCCACCCGATAGGTTTCAGGCCGCCAGAAGTCCCGACCCTGGGCGTCTGATGAAATCGCGACTACTCCCGTTGCGAGGGTGCGCCGTAGATCCGCCGGGAAGTTTGCGAACGCCATGTGACTACAACGGCGGCCCCTTGCAGAGCGATAACTGACGCCACAAGGGCAACGAACGGCCATCGCGCCCAGTTCGGCTCAGGCATTTGGCGGTGAAAATCAAGAAAATGAAAGAACAAGAAATAGGCCGTGTGCAGCACTGCCAGCCACCACAGAACATAAGCGCCCTGCTGGATGTATTTCCACACGGACGTGCCAAGTACCCTTTGGCTGAAATTATTCGACGTACCGGCAAGCACAAAGCCGTAGAGCAGTGCCGCGATCCCAACCACATTGGCCAGCGCAAACCCGTGCTGAAGCATCACGTAGCGTTGCAGCTGGGGGTGAAACTCAAAACCGAACAGCCGTGCAAAATCAAGCTCGACCCAGCCGATCAGTATGATGATGGTATGCACCGTCGCCGCCAGAACCGCATAAATACCGAGCTCGCGTCGGTACGGCATGAGCTTCCGTAAAAAGGGCGCAGACGACAAGCGTGCGAGCGGCCCAATCGCCATTGCAGCAACGATGAGCAGCAGTGAAAGATCCCCCAGCGCTCGGTTGTAGCGGTGCATCTCCGACCACTCGGCACGCGAAGCAAGCAGCAGGTATCCCGTCAGCACGGACGTTCCTATGATTAGTACGTGCCGCAGAAGGGCGGGTTTTTTCATCATGGTTTCAGATACCGTATGTTCTTGGTCTCAAGATTGAAGTGCGACACCCACAGCCCGAAGGGCATAGGATGTTGGCATG
>NZ_AWWI01000092.1 GCF_002760615.1 Puniceibacterium antarcticum
AGTTACCACATTGGATTAACCTAGTGAATCCCACGCAGGATTTGTGCAACAAGGCCCCTGGCAGACCAACCTCCATCGCAGGGTTCACCAGAGGGGCGTTGATCGCGCCTTGGGTCGTCGGCGGCGAAATGGATTGGGTGCTCTAAGCCAAGACGGTCTGGCGCTATCGCGAGGCCCTTGCGCAGGCGGGCATGGTGGAGGTGTTGTTCATGCAATTCGACCCTTGCCCGGCAGGCGATTGCGCAGCAATTTGCCGAGAGGGGGCTATCTGGCGTGGCAGACCTACATTGCGCGGGGCGGCCAGATCCTGGATGCAACCATTGTTCCGGTGCCGCGCAATCATAACACACGCGAGGAAAACAAGGACATCAAGAACGGCGCGCTGCCGGAGGGCTGGGCGGACAAGCCCGCAAAGCGGTCTCAGAAGGACGTCGACGCGCGCTGGACCAGGAAACATGGCAATAGCCATTACGGCTACAAGAACCACATCAACGCGGACCGCATGCACAAGCTGGTGCGGCGCTACCACGTCAGTGACGCCGCGCAACATCCCTCTCATGGTTTGCAGGCCAAACACTGCCGGGCAGTGGACAGCCATGCGGGGCAACACCTGCTGAGGCGGGGCAACAGCGGCTGCGGCGTATGGGCGGATGCGGCCTATCGGTCGGAAGAGATGGAGGCAACGTTGCGCACCCTTAAGCTGAAGAGCCACACCCACCGCAAGGCCAAGCGCGGCACGCCACTGACCGAACAGGCCAAGGGCAGCAATCGGACGAAATCCACGGTGCGCGCGCGTGTCGAGCAGGTGTTTAGCGCACAGGCAAACGACATGGGCGGAACGCTGGTGCGCATGATCGGCATGGCGTGGGCCAAGGCCAGGATCGGGATGAAAAACCTCGCCTGCAACAGGCGCCGTCTGTGCCAATTGCGCCACCTGAACCCGTGCCCGGCATGACCGAAAGGCTCGGCGATCAGGCAGCGGGGCAGCCGGAGCACCCAAGACCCCAGAGAGCGCAAGGACAACGAATGCAGGCATCAGGCCCGCATCAAACCGCTGAACCTGCTCCGGGCGACCAGAAAAGGTCAAAAAATCGAGGTGCCCTCAAAAGAAACGGGTGCTGGATGCTTTCCTGCCCGCTGCCTCCCCAGACCTCAAACGGGGCTCCGTCCTTTCAAGGCTGAAATGATCCGCTGGATCATTTCCAACACGCCTTTCACCCTGATCGAAATGGCCTTCTCAAAGCACATCTCCGCTGCATTGGCGCCAGAACCTAAGATGCCCTCATCCAGGCTCTCTGCGACGTCTGCGCCCTCTTCGATACCGCGGAGCGCTGGAATTTCTTCAATGCTGCAGGATATGCATCAGATTAAAAGCAAAACGCTTTGACAATAATTTTGAGTCAGTAACTGCCTGCAAAATGCAGTGCCAAGCCGAGTCTCGCTATCACGATTTATCTTAAGGCTCCGCGCCCCCCTCTGCTTAGAAGCGTCCCGACATTGTGCAGCTTCTCCCGGATTAGGGTCGTGACATCGTCGACTACCAGATTATCGTCGACTGCCCATACTTGGAGGGCATCAATCATCGCGTGAGTCGCTAGTTCAGCCAAAAGTTGCGCTTCGGCTGCAAACGCGGCGCCAAAGCGCGCCACGAGAAGGTTCGAGACAACCAGCGAGGTGTCGTCCATTCTCTTGCGGAACAAAGGCAAAAAATCAGGGGTTGTCTCGATAACGTCCATGATTTTGCGCATCATATTGCGATCAACCTGGTCATCCTTCAACACTTGACCAAGCAGATGTGCTATATCGTCGACGATTGGCGCGTCAGAGGTGATGAACCAATCAGCCTGCGCAGGATCGGGCGGAGTTGTCTCGCCCAGGATCGCAGCCTCTTTGTTGTTGTAGTAGTTAAAGAACGTTCGCGTGCTTATGCCAGCTTCAGACGCGATCGCCTCTGTTGTGGTGTGCTCGTAACCGCAGCGCAGGGTGACCACCACTGCGGCCATCTGGATTTCGCGGGACGTCTGCCGACGGCGCCTCTCTCGAAGATTCGTTGCCATTCATTGCTCAATCTGGGATTACATTCTACGTAAACATTGCATAGACTGCAATTATATGCAATCAACTACTGGCATGTAGCGCCTCGATGGCCGAAAAATCGGAAATTCAGATGATGTACAAGTTCAACTTCTCCAGCGGAATGGTTCTCGCGGCAGCGATCTCTCTGGCCGCACCGGTCTGGGCGCAGGCCCCTGGCGGCATGCCACCAAAGCAGGTCGGTGTCGTCAAAGTGTCACGCGAGGATGTCCCTCGGATCGTGACCCTTCCGGGACGTGCGGTTGCGGTCTCATCCACGGAAATCCGGCCACGAGTCAGCGGACTTGTGCTAGAGATTCTCTATGAGCCAGGACGGGCCATCGCCTTCGGCGATCCGATGTTCCGAATTGACGACACCACTTATCAGGCCAATGCAGCCAGTGCTGCGGCGCAACTCGCAAGTTCCGAAGCGCAGGTGACCGAGGCCCAGGCCTCCTTCACGCGTACGGAGCAGCTGGTGGGATCCGGCAGCACTCAAGCCCAGGTTGATTCCGCGCGCGCCGCGCTGGACCAGGCTAAGGCTGCCGTGCAGTCTGCGCAGGCAGACCTGACATTGGCCAAGGCGCAGCTTGACTGGACGACAGTGACGAGCCCGCTGGCCGGCTCTGCCAGCGTTTCGGCCATTTCGGTTGGTGACCTCGTGACCGAGGGGCAGGCCGATGCCATGGCAACAGTGACCCAACTCGATCCGATCGAGGTGGATATGTATGGCCCTTCCTCCCGATTTATGAGCGTCATGGACGATATCGCGGATGGCAGCCTGCGCATGAACGAAGAGCTGAATGCCACGCTGACACTTGAAAACGGGCGCACCTATCAGGCCGTGGGCACGCTTGTAGCACCGGGTGTCACGGTTTCGACCTCGACGGGTTCGATTGATACGCGGTTTCGCTTCGACAATCCAGAAAATCGTCTTCTTCCAGGAATGTTCCTGCGCGGTCAGGTCGATCTTGGCGTGACCGAGGCCTTTCTCGTCTCACAATCGGCAGCCAGCCGAGACAAACTTGGTAACCTGTCGGCTTGGGTCTTTGTTAACGGCAAGGTGAGCCAACGGAACCTTACTGAGGACGGCAGCTATCGCCAGCAATGGATCGTGACCGACGGACTTGAGGACGGCGACATGTTGGTCGTGGATGGGCTGACAGGCCTTTCGGAAGGCGCCGAGGTTGTTTCCGTGCCCGTCACCTTCGACGAGAACGGCGTGGTGCGCGACACCGCTCTTCACCGAGAAGGGGCCGCTGCCTTGACGCCCGAAACTGAAGCGCCCTCTGACGCGCCCGCGAAGGAATAACCCGAACCATGGCCCGTTTCTTCATTCACCGCCCGGTCTTTGCCTGGGTGATTGCCCTCATCACCATGCTGGTAGGCGCCATCGGCCTGAATTCTCTGGCTATCGAGCAGTATCCACAGATCGCGCCGACCAGCGTCAGCATCAGCGCGAGCTACACCGGCGCCTCTGCCGAAATCGTTCAATCCTCTGTCACAACGGTGATTGAGGATGCGATGACGGGACTCGACGGGCTGATCTACATGACCTCTAATTCGACGCCGGGATCTGCGTCAATCTCGCTGACGTTTGATGATAGTGTCGATGCCGACATCGCGCAGGTGCAGGTACAGAACAAGTTGCAGCTGGTCACATCGCAATTGCCGGACGTGGTGCAACAGCAGGGCGTAAACGTGTCGCGTTCGACCAGTTCGATCCTTCTGGTTGGGGCGCTCACCACGTCCGATGAAAGCCTTTCCACCGTCCAATTGGGTGACCTGATCGCGCAGCTGATCGAAGAACCTGTCAAGCGCACCCCCGGTGTCGGCTCGATCAGCACGTTTGGGTCGGGGTATGCCATGCGGATCTGGATGGATCCGGCAAAGATGATCCAATACCAAGTCACTCCAGCTGACGTCACGGCCGCCGTCGCGGCGCAGAACACGAACGTCACCGTCGGCGATCTGGGCGCGCAGCCAAGCGCCCAAGGCCAGCGGATGACAGTGCCGATTTCGGCGCAGTCGCAACTGTCCTCGGTCAGCGAGTTCGAAGGCATATTGCTGCGCGTTGACCCAGACGGCTCGACCGTCTTTCTGGGCGATGTGGCGCGGATCGAGATCGGGCAGGAAAGCTACGGCGGTGCTGCGCGTTTCAACGGCAATCCGGCGGCAGGCTTCGCCGTGAATCTGGCCACCGGCGCCAATGCGGTCGACACTGCCGCCTCCGTGCGACAGACTATTTCTGGTGTGGCCGATGTCCTGCCTGCGGGCGTCGATGTCGTCTATCCATACGATACCTCGCCTTTCGTCGAGGAATCCATTTCTCAGGTTTACCACACCCTTGCCGAAGCCGTAGTCTTGGTGTTCTTGGTCATCCTTGTCTTCCTGCAAAGTTGGCGTGCGACGCTCATTCCGGTCATCGCGATCCCGGTGGTCATGCTTGGGACATTCGCGGTCCTTGCGGCGGCCGGCTACACCATCAATACGCTGACCATGTTCGCACTGGTGCTGGCCATCGGCCTGTTGGTCGATGACGCCATCGTCGTTGTCGAAAACGTAGAACGCGTGATGGAGGAAGACGGCATCGGCCCGGTCGAAGCCACCGAGAAGAGCATGGACGAGATCACCTCTGCGCTGATCGGCATCGTGCTGGTATTGTCGGCAGTGTTCCTGCCCATGGCCTTCATGGGCGGTGCGACGGGCGTAATCTATCGTCAGTTTTCGGTCACGATCATCACGGCGATGGTCCTGTCACTGGGCGTTGCGGTTATCCTTACACCTGCCATGTGCGCGAGCCTTCTCAAACCGCGCGGTCATGGCGCCGGAATCGCTCCGGCGCGCTGGTTCAACCGTAACCTTGACCGTGCCAACAATGGCTATGTCAGTGTCGTGACGCGACTGGTCAAGCGCCCGCTGCGCATGCTTCTGGTCCTTGGTGCTGTCGGCTTTGGCGTACTCGCGCTTTTTGACCGACTGCCTGGTTCTTTCCTTCCTGATGAGGACCAAGGCGTTGCACTTGTCATCATACAAGGCCCCGATGGGTCGACAACTGCGCAAACCGAAGCGTTGGTCGAAAAGGTCGAGGATTACTTGCTGAACCAAGAGAGCGATACGGTCGAATCCGTCTTTGCAGCCCTTGGATTCAGCTTTGGCGGCAGTGGTCAGAACAATGCGATGGTCTTCGTCAAGCTGCGCGACTACGCGGATCGCGAAGGATTTGACATCGCATCTCTGGTGAACCGGGCCAATGGCTATTTCTTCACGACCAACCGGCAGGGCAACATCTTTGTGCTGCAACCGCCCGCCATCCAAGGCATGGGCAGTTCGTCGGGTTTCACGATGTACCTTATAGACCAAGGTGGGGAGGGACAGGAAGCTCTGGCGGCTGCGGCCGACCAACTTGTCGCCGATGCCCAGACCGATGGCCGCGTCACGGGCCTGCGTGGCAACGAAGCCGCGACCCAGACCGCGCTGCGCCTTGATATCGACCAGCAAAAGGCTACTGCATTTGGCCTGTCGATCCCGGAGGTGAACGCGATGCTTTCGGTCATCTTCGCCGGTCGTGACGTGAACGACTTCGCTTTGGGCAACGATCTGCGTCCCGTCATCGTTCAGGGCGAAGCCGAGGCCCGTTCTCAGCCGGAGGACATAAATCGCTGGTATGCGCGCAACAGCCAAGGTGAGATGGTGTCCTTCGCGGCCTTCTCGGAACAGAGATGGACGCAGGAACCTCAAGCTGTCGCGCGTTACGGCGGGACCCGAGGCATGGAACTCAGCGGGACTGCCGCTGCAGGTCTGTCCTCCAGCGCCGGCATGACTGCGATGGAGGAGCTTGTGGCAGATCTGGACGGCAACTACGGTACCGCATGGACGGGCCTGTCCTATCAGGAACGTCTGTCTGGCAACCAGGCACCGCTGCTCTTTGCCCTCTCCGCACTGGTCGTGTTCTTGGCGCTGGCTGCCTTGTACGAAAGCTGGGCCGTGCCGCTGGCCGTGATGCTAACCGTTCCAGTTGGCGTTCTGGGCGCCCTCGGAGCGGCACTCTACTTCGGACAGTCGAACGACGTCTATTTCAAGGTCGGTCTGCTGACGACTATCGGGCTTGCGGCCCGCAACGCCATCCTGATCGTGGAATTCGCCCAGACCCAAGTCCACGAGGGCAAGTCAGTGGTCGATGCTGCGCTGATCGCAGCACGCCAGCGCCTGCGCCCGATCCTGATGACGACCTTCGCGTTTATGCTGGGAGTCCTGCCGCTAGCCATTGCTTCTGGCGCGGGGGCTGGCGCGCAGAACTCTATCGGCATCGGGGTGCTGGGGGGCATGGCCTCCTCGGCCGTCCTAGGCATATTTCTCGTGCCGGTGTTCTACGTGGCAGTTCTGAAGCTGCGCGAAATGTTGATGGGAAAGGAAAAAACGTCTTGATCTTGTCCTTGTGGATCATCTGCGCCACTTCGATATCTGCGAGTGTTGCAGACGCCAACCGAAATTATTCGAAATCTTTCATCTATCGGGTCAGTTTCTTGATGAACCGGTGTACCTGCTCATTGACGTCATTCCGGAATTTAACCTGACATATGTAGATCAACCAGGACCACCCCTGCAAGATCGGCAGCCAATTTAGGTTCCCGAGCACGGCGAGGTTAGCGCCGCTTTTGTCGATCAAGACCATCTCGGGCCAGCCATTGATCCTGATTGCAAGCGCAAAGAAAGGCGTGGCTACCGCCTCATCAAGACCCTCAGAAAGCAAGGAATAAATGGTTTTTCCGTTTCTATCAACTGCAAGGTACAAATACGTCCACCGGCCTTTGACCTTGATATGAGTCTCTTCCATGCTTCAGGATCTGCTGGTCGATTATTTGCGCCGCTCGGCCTCAGCAACGACCATTGGCGCGAATTTCACGAACCATCGGCTCAGGGTGGCATGGTCCACCCACGCCGCGCTCGGCCATGATTTCTTCCAGATCGCGGTACGAGACGACATAGCGGATGTAGAAGAACGCGGCGAAAAGGATCTCGTCTTTCGGATAATGCACGCCGTTGAAATCAATCGCCACGTCCGTGTGAACTTTTAAATCTCAAAGGCTCCGAATATTACGAGCGGCGCGACAGGCACACTTTCTCAAAAGTTTGCGCCAGAATCGGATCTGATGATGTGACTGCTCCCCGACGGCATTGATGTGCCAAGGTAGGTCTGCGATGATCCACAAAGGAGGTCGGTCAGGTCGGAGATAATCACGGTCGGGCTCGACCTTGCGAGGACTGTGCTCCAAGCGCTTGGGGCCGATGCCTCGGGCTGTGCTGCGCAAGAAACTGAGACGGGATCAAGTCCTCGAGTTTTTCGGACGCCTGCCGTCCTGCGTCGTTGCGATGGAAGCCTGAGGCGGCGCGCCTTTCTGGGGTCGCGAGATCCCCATGCTGAGCCATGACGTTCGACTCATGCCGCACGCTTACGTCAAACCCTTCGTGAAGCGCCAGAGTGAGGCGGGCAAAAAAACGATCCCGTGGACCGTTTTCCCGCCGAACGATGCGGCCGACGTCGAAGCGATTTCTGAGGGTTCAAGCCGTGCGCGAAGCGAGAAAACCCAAGGCGCGGTCATGGTGTTTCGCGTGCGCGAGCTTCTGATCCGGCAGCGGGCCCAGGCCATCAATGCGTCGTGCAGAAAGCAGGCCTTTGGCATGACGAGGACATTTGTGCGAATTCGGACAAGTCGTGCCAAAGGGAGCGGCCAACGCGTCGAAGCTGATAGCAACCGTCGAAAACGCGGAAACTGATTGCCCGCCGATGCAGTCCCTACACTCAAGGCGCTGATCTCTGCGCTGGCCCAGCTGGAGGCCCAGATCAGGACGCTGGACAGCGAGATCGCCCGTCGTACCAAGGAAAGCGACGTGGCGCGGCGTCTGATGACGGTCCCCGGTATCGGCCCGCTGATCACCACGGCCATAGCAACCCTTGCGCCGCCGCCCGAGACTTTCCACAAGGCTCGGGATTTTGCGGCGTCGTGCTGAAAACGCGCCCGCGGCGTGACGCTCGGGCTCACACCACGACAACATTCCACTGGGGGCAAATAGCGGGTCGGAGGTACGAGCAGGACAGGCGAGCGGCCTCTGCGGCGCCTGCTGATGATCGGAGCCATAACGTCATCATCAAGCAGCATACCCATGCTGCAGCCCAGCCAGATACATGGCTGGGCGGGATGCTGTCACGCAAGCCACCAATGCTGGTGCGTGTTGCGCTGGCGAACAAAATGGCGCGGATCGTCTGGGCCATGATAGCCCGCGGTGGCGTTTACCAGTCTCCGGCCGCGGCAGCATGAGCCAGCTGCAGGTCGCGAGGACGTCGGCGCGGAAGAGGGCAAGGAGACGTTTGGCGCAACAGTCGTGAGACGGGGTCGGGAGAACCAGTGTGCAACAGAGTGCCATCGAGCACGCGGCTTTGATCTGGACCGGACCTTCGAACACCACACGGGCCTGCTTTATCTGGAACGTCGCATCATGAGGCCGGATACATGTCAGCATCCGGTGACGCGCCAAAATCAACTCTGAAGAATCCTCTTGCGCGAGAGGCGGTTATACATGTTGCACAAATCCAGTGTGGTAGCTTATCTGAATGAGCAAACCGACATCGCCGACCTACAAGACTACGAACTGGCCTGCCTACAATGAGGCGCTGAATGGACCTTTGGCGATTTGATGCCACCCCAAGTGCTCGTTTAGGCCACCTTTCGTTCGAAAGCCACAGGGCGTTTCCAACCCAATGCTGATTGGTGGCGGCGTAGATTGTAGAACCCGTTTATGTATCCGAAGATCCCCATTTCAGCCTGCCGCCGTGTATCCCATGAATACCGCGAGATCAGTTCTGCCTTGATGGTTTTGAAGCAGGTGAGGAGGTTCAGCAAACAGTCCGGGGGACTGTTTGCCCTACGTAAAACGGCGGCATCTTCATAGCAATTTTCCTTTCCGCTCATGGACATCTTGAACCCATGATGACGCGGGATCTTCTGATAATCGTGAGAACAGTATTGGCTGCCGCGATCCGTGTGGTGAATGCAGCCTTTGGGCGGTGAACGAAACGCGGTGGCCATCTTCAACGCACGGATCGCCAGATCACGTTTCATCCGGTTACTCACTGCCCAGCCGATGACACGACGTGAGTGCAGGTCCATCATCACTTCCAGATACAACCAACCTTCGCAGGTCCAGACATAGCTGCTCCCTCCTCACCTTGTGTTTGCGCGTTCGCACGACCGATATGCCGTTCTGACGTATCAAACGGCCTACGCGGCGATGCCCAACGTCCAAGGCAATTTTCTTCAGCTCTTCCGTCATCCGTGGCCTACCATAACTGCTCAGCCTAAGACGGGATTGTTCTTTGATATGCGCCAAAGTGACCAAATCAGATCGCTGTCTGCGGCTGGAAGTGCGATTGCGGAACGCCCGCAAATCGCGCGAGCTGATATTCATAACACGACACATCCGCCGGATGGCAAATACGGATTGCTGCTCTTCCCCTCTCGCGCATGTAGACATGCACGAGAGGGGAGTAGACGAACCTAAACCTCACGGCTTTTGGCTCGCGAAAAACACCGTCGCCTTCCTAAGAGACGGCCATATGGATCTCTTTGGTCAACTCCTTCAAATCTTAGCCCAATGACTTGGCGCGTCGTTTGAGATCACCGATGACGCGGCTACGATATTGGTCTTCATAATGGGATGCGCCGGGGTCGTGATAGGTCATGCCATGTCGCAGTCTGTTGTAAAACAAACCAGCGAGATGGCACGCTGTGGCAGTCACCGCTTTGGATTTACCTGCCTGCGCAGCAAGGCGGCGATAGAAGGCGCCTAGTGCGGTATCACTGCGGTAGATCGTGACTGCGGTCAGTCGCAAAAGTGCTGCCGCGCGGCTGGATGACCGCCTTGTGAGTGACGACAATACCTTTCCGCCCGAGCTCTTGTTGCCTGGTACCAAACAAAGCCAAAATGTGAAGAGTTTGGCGCTTGGCCAAGCGCGCAGATCGGTTTCGCATTCTCCGACCAGTTTGAGGGAGAGGGATGGCCCCAGACCGTGGATCTGGGGCAGGTCAAGCCTAAAAACCCCAAAGAGCGCTGCGCGCACATCAAATGAGGGAGTGCCGACCTGCATGGTCTTCGTTCGGATCCGGGGCAGATCACTGGGGTCGTGATCTTGATCTGCGGCCAATGTGTCCAGAACGGCTTCAAGGATGCGGTCACATTCCAACATCTTGGCCTGATAGACGTCGTAAGGTCCAAGGATTGGGTTAGGACAAAGACATGCTCAGGGCGGTCATTGCCGTTCAACGCCGCTTTGATTGTCTTAACTGAGCCGTGGCAACGAACAACGCGATATGATGCCAACAACATCCAGATCGCGCTCGCCTGCAACGATGGAGCGGATGATCCGCATGCCTGTGACGCCGGTGATATCCGACACGACATGATGAAGCCGAAGGTTCATCTCAATCAGTGCCTTTTGCATGTGCTGAATGTGAGCGGCTGCGTATGCTACCAAGCGTTCCCGCTGCCGCAGATAGGCGCGCAGCTTGGCAACCTGTGCGGTCGGCCTGAAGCTACCACTCAGCAGGCCATAGCAATGAAGTTGACGCAGCCAACTGGCATCTCTGACAACTATCTTCCGACCCGGTACGTTTTTGGCGTAACGGGCGTTTACAAGTATCACCTCAAACCCATGATGTTCGAGTATCTCAAATGCTGGAATCCAATAGACACCGGTAGATTCCATCGCGATGCTGGTGACACCGTGAGATTTAAGCCAAACGGCAAGGTCATGCAGATCGTGTGTGAATTTGCCAAATGCCCTAGCTACCAAGCGTAGGACAGGCCAAGCTTGTATTCACGTCCATCATTGTAATACGCGCTGCTCGTAAAGCTATCGACTGACACGACCTCACGCTTGTCGAAGAGGTTGGTTACGCTGACGTTCATCCTGAGTGCATCCGTGATCATGGCGCTGCCCGACATGTCAACGACCGCATAATCCTTCAGCTTTGTTGCGTTGGCGTTGTCTGAATACCGTTCGCCGGTAAATCGCAAACCGGCACCCAGATTCAGATCTTTCAGGACCGCATCGGCAAAGGTGTAATCGATCCAAAGAGACGCTGAATGTTTCGGCGTCAGCGCCGGTTGGTTGCCACGGTTGCCGCCGACGCCGTCTTCAGTAATTTCGGCATTCCAGTAGGCATAGGACCCGGTCAAATTCAAACCGTTGAACATCGTCCATTTCGCTTCCATCTCAGCGCCCCGCACACGGGTCTTGCCGACCTGTTCATATGTGTTGGCTGATGTCTGTGTCACGACATTCGTTTGAGTCAGATCGAATAGGGCCGCCGACAAAAGCGCATTACCATTGCCTGGACGGAATTTCAGGCCGATCTCGTATTGTTCGCCTTTCTGCGGATCAGCGTCACCGCTCAGGCTGGCGCGGCTCGACGTGTCGGCGGGCTGGAATGACTGGGAATAGTTCGCATAGAGCGACAGGTCCGGCGTCGCCTTGTAGGTCAGTCCGACACGTCCGGTAAACGCCTCATCATCGTAACGGACGGTGGCCCCCGGCGCACCTGATTCACTTTCGACCCAGTCATACCGACCGCCGAGTGTAAGGATCCAGCGATCCTGAAAGGTCAACTCTTCCTGCAGATAAAGGCCTGTCGTCGTCTGCGTGGTCACCTGATCGGCAACATAGCTGATGTCTACACAAGAGCGACCGCAGTAACTCGGGTCATTCATGTCGATCCCGTCCGCGGTGCCGATGTTGAAGGTTTCGCGGACGTCTTCATATACGTGATCAAGGCCAAACAGCGTGCGCGTTTTAATAGCGCCAAGGTTGGAATCGTATTGCAGCTGGTTGTCGATTGCAAAACGTTCGAGCTGCCCATCAACGGCATAGACAGAACGCCGCGTCGCCGCAGTAGCCCCGGCACCGTAGACAGATTCGTAGGTCAGATCCAGATCCGTGTAGCGCGCGACCTGACGAAAGCTAAGACCATTGCCAAACCTGTGCGAGAAATCCCAGCCGATATTATACTCCTCGCGATCCATCGCGTCGAAATCCGGTTCACCCAGATAGGTGTCCGGATCGATTCCAGATCCGAGCGGAATAGCGTGGCCGGAATTGGTGTTGCGCCGGTTATAATCGGCCATAATGGTCAGTTCGGTAAAGGCACTTGGCCGCCAGGTAAGGGCGGGTGCCACATAAAGGCGGTCGTCTTCAGTGTGGTCACTGCCGTTGGCGCCATTCTGCGCCTTCGCGGTTAAACGATAGGACCATGTGTCGCCCACACCAATCGGCCCGCCAATGTCGATGCCGGTTTCCCGCTGATCGGGGCCTAACATGACATAGGCCTCGTGAAAGGGGTCGTCCTGCGGCCGTTTGGTGATGGCGTTTACCAGCCCGCCGGGCGCGTTCAGGCCGAACAGGGTCGAGGTTGATCCCTTGAGGACCTCGAACCGTTGCAGACCATAGGGTTCGAACTTGCTTCCGGTAAAGCTGAGTGTACGGACTGGCAGCCCGTCGCGATAGGTGCCCATTCCAGTCTGATAGAAACCCCGGATCCGGATGTAATCATAGCGATCATCACCCCCATATTCGTCGACCGTCACACCCGATGTATAGGCCAATGCCTGAACCGTATCGCCAACTCCGCGGCGTGTCAGCTCTTGCTGTGTCACGACAGAGACTGCCGCGGGCACATCAATCAGAGCCGTATCGGTCTTGCTACCTGTCGTCGTGCGTTCGCCTACAAGTCCCGCGTCCGGGCCGATGGCCGTGTCCGACGGGGCATCGACGGTAATTTCTTCAAGTACAAAGCTGTCCGCTGTTTGCTCTGCAAACGCCTGCGTGCCCGCAATCAGGCAGGTGCTAAAAAGCAGGCGCTGCGGAATACGGCTGTCCATATGTTTCGTGAATAACCGTGATAGCGGTACGTTGGAAAAATAAGCCATGGCCTGTCCTGTCAGATGGGGTCGAACAAGGGCTGGCTGACGTTTTCGTCACCGCGATGAGCGGCTTTGGCTTGCAACGCAACCCGCCTAGAATGGATGTCTTGCAGGGTCAAGCATCACGGTGCCGCGACACACCCGGTATTTTACATTTGGGATGCCGCCTTCTGTCAGCGCTTGTTTTCCCGGCGGCGATCCTCTATTTCCGCAGCCTTAAGGCAGCCATATTCGCCGTGGGTTCCCTCGACGGTCGAATTCGCCACCGGACATCATCCAGAATTCCTGCCCGGCTTGCGGGGTCCGTGTGGCCGCGTGGAGCGGTCCCGTTGAAAGAGCCCTACATGGCATGCACGTCGAAAACCCGCACATTGATGACCCGCCGCAGCTTTGTCGCTGGCACCTGTGCCGCATTGGCAGCCCCGCCGCTGAGTGCGGATACGCCGCTGCGCTTTGCGCATGTTTACGGCGAAACCGTACTGGCCAAACCGGCGCAGCGGGTCGTGTCGATCGGCTACAGCACGCAGGACCCGCTGCTTGCGCTGGGAGTTGTGCCGGTAGGCATCCGCTATTGGTTCGGGGATTTCCCCTATGGCGTCTGGCCCTGGGCGCAGGGGGCGCTGGGGACGGCGCAACCCGCGCTGATCATTGGCGAGGTGTCGATGGAAACGGTTGCAGGGCTGGCCCCCGACCTGATCGTCGCCATAGGTTCCGGGATTTCAGAGGCGGAATATGCGCTGTTGTCGCGCATCGCCCCGGTGCTGATGCAGGCGCCGGAATATGCAACCTACGGCAGCCCCTGGCAGGAAACGACCCGCAGAATCGGGCAGGCCGTGGGCAAGGCCGAACTTGCTGAAACACTGATTGCCGAGGTTGACGCCACCTTTGCCGCCGCCCGCGGGCGCCATCCCGACTGGACCGGCAAGACTGCCGTTGCCGCCTGGCAGAATGGCGGCCAGACCGGCGCGTTCATGCGCAGTGACAACCGCGCGCAGTTCCTGACCGAGCTTGGGTTCCAGCCGCCCGAGGCGCTAGCGCAGCTGGACACAAAAGATGGGTTCTACACTACCCTATCCCCCGAAGATCTGTCGCCCCTTGATGCGGATCTGCTGGTGTGGATTTCGGCCTATGATCAGGTGCCCGATATCCGGGATCTGGCGATGCGCCGCACTCTGAGCGCCCACCGAGAGGGGCGCGAGGTCCTTGCCGGACCGCTGGTGGCGGGGGCGCTGTCCTTTGGCAGTGTGCTGTCGCTGCCCTATGCGCTGCAACAGCTGGAGGCCGAGATGATCGCAGCGCTGGATGGCAGCCCCGGGACCGTCGTGCCGTCTGCCCGGGACGCCGGGCTCGCGCCATGAAATGGGCGGGCCTTGGTCTGCTGCTTGCCCTTGCGATGGTGCTGTCGCTGAGCCTGGGCGTACGCAGCCTGTTGCCAGGCGACTATATTGCGGCCTTCACCGCCTATGATCCCTATGATCCGGCGCATATCACGCTCATGTCGATCCGCCTGCCCCGGCTTGCGGCTGCGCTGATTGCGGGGGGCGCGCTCGGGGTGGCGGGCAGCATGATGCAGGCGCTGACGCGCAACCCACTGGCCGATCCAGGCCTGCTGGGGGTGAACGCCGGGGCGGCCTTTGCGCTGATCCTTGGCACCACTTTGCTGGGGCGGGCCGATCAGACCACCATCGCGCTGCTGGCCTTTCCGGGGGCTGCGGCGGCGGCGGCGGCGGTCTTTGCGCTTGGCGGTGGGCTGCGCGGGGATGCGGGGCCGGTCCGT
>NZ_AWWI01000093.1 GCF_002760615.1 Puniceibacterium antarcticum
TCCTGTGCCAGGAGTCGGCACATAAGAAAGGCCCCAGCTATTACGGGGTCTGGATCATGCGCGTTGTCTCTGATGACGGGGTGGAAAAGCTCCTGGTCACCGCCCGCACGCGGACGACCTACAACGATATCAAGATCCGCGAGTTCAAGACGATCTCCGGCGTGGTGTCTTTCTTCATTGGCCTTGGTTTTGCGCATGTCGACCTGCCGCTTGAGGCGGGGACAAGCCGTACGCACAAACTTGCGCCGCCAGACAAAGCCCCATCAGACAAGGGCGCTGGCAGCTAACCTCGTCTGTCTCTGGCTGGTCGCAGCACCTGCCTCAGCTCAAATGGTCCTGGTCATGGAGAGCGACGGCTCCCTGATCCCGTCACGCTCCCAAAGCAGCTTTGCTCGAAACTACAATGACGGCATTGGTCAGGGATCGGCGTCCGATGGTTTGGCCATTCTTGGCGAGACTGAAGCAGCTTCCGAACCTGACGCGCTGAGGTTTGCGGCACTCGCCCAGCCAGCACCCCTGCCCCGCGCAGACGTTCTCTTAGGCATCGAGGCAACGGCCCTGCGCTATGCCGGCCATCCGGGCCTGCGGCGCGCAGAGCTCTCCGTGAGGGATTGGCTGGCTCTCTACCGCGCCAATATCGAGGTTGAGAGCGCCTACCGGCAGGATGCGATCTCACATGCGGGCGCCATTGGCCTTGGTCAGCTGATGCCCGACACCGCGCGCGACCTCGGCGTTGACCCGCGTGACCCTCAACAGAACCTCGACGGCTCTGCCCGCTACCTCGCGATGATGCTGGAGCGCTTCGGCGATCCGCATCTGGCGCTGGCGGCCTACAACGCCGGTCCCGACGCCGTGCGCCAACACGGTGGCATTCCCCCTTACCGAGAAACCCAGAACCACGTGGCCCGCGTCATGGCTGTCGTAGCCCGATTGGAAGGATCAAATTCATGAAACAGATTTCAAACCTCTTTGTCGCCTCGCTGGCGCTATTCCTGCTCATTGCCGAACCGGCCCTTGCTCAAAGCATCGATCTCTCCCCGATCCAGAGCCTGTTGCAGGGTATCGTCGATGCGCTGACAGGTCCGCTCGGTGTTGTGATCGCGACGCTCGCGGTCCTCGGCGTTTTCTTGAGCTGGTTCTTCAACATCATCGACCTGCGCCAGGCGCTTTGGGTGCTTGTCGGGATCGCTGGTGTCGCCGCCGCCCCCACCATCGTTGCCGCGGTCTTTGCCGGTGGCTGAGCGCGCGCCTCTCTTCCTCGGCCTCGTGCGTCCGCCGAAGCTCCTGGGCCTGCCCATCATGTATGCGATGGTCTGGCTCTTCGGCTCGGTGCTTCTCTTCGTCTGGGTCCAGCATATTGCGATGCTGGCTGTCGCGGCTCTGCTCTATCCGGTGCTTTGGAAGGCCGCAGATTGGGACCCGCGCTTCATCGATGTGATGATGACGTCGCTGCAGGAGACACCGCCCACGCGCAACAGGTCCATCCATGGCGGGGACAGCTATGCCCCGTGATGAAGCCCCTGATGCTGCGCTCGATCCCCGCACGATGACGCCGGAATGGTATGCGCGCGAGACCCGCCTTGCGCATATGCTGCCCTATGTGAGCCTCGTCGATGGCCAGACCGTGCGCACCCGGGTTAATGAGCTCTTCCGCTGCATCCGGCTCGAGGGGATCAACAGCTACACGACGGACGATGCCTATCTCGACAAGGTGACGGCGCTTTTTGCCCGCATCGTCGCGCAACTTGGGCCGGAATTCAGCTATTACGTCCACAAGGTCTCCAAGGCCATCAAACCTGATCTCGACCCCATCCGCGAGGACAGCTTCGCAGGCGAGGTGGACCGGCGCTGGCGCGCGAAACTCGAGACCAGCGGGCTCCGCGACAAGACCCTGACGCTCACCGTCATTCACCGCCCGCCCCCGAAAAGCCTCCTGCCGTTCCTGAGCCGCAGCGCGCCGGACCGACTGAAGGAGGAGACCCGCAAACGCCTGCAGCGCCTCGGTGAGGCTGTGAACGTCTTCCTCTCGGGGCTGACCGAGCTCAGGCCGCGCCTGCTGTCAGCCGGATCGGGAGAGTTGGTGGGATTTTTGGGCGCGCTCAACACGGGCACCGAGCTGCCGCTCTACCCGGCCAACACCTACGGCTTTCTGTCCTTCAACGTCGCCAATACCCGCGTGACGTTTCACGGCGACCATTTCGAGCTTTCCGAGGGCGTCGTGGGCCACCGCTACGGCAAGAGTTTCACCATCGGGGAATACTCGGAAGGCACCTCCTGCACCATGTTCG
>NZ_AWWI01000094.1 GCF_002760615.1 Puniceibacterium antarcticum
GCCACGCGCCATCGCGGCGGCGCCGTAGCCCGCCAGAACCAGCAGCACGGCGCCCGCGGTCTGGGCCAGCGCGCAATCGGCGGGCAGGTGGATGCCGCAGGTCAGCGCCACCGGGTCGCCGTCAACCGAAACGATCCGCCAGCGGAATGCCTGCCGCCCAAGATGCCGGTTGGCAGCGCGCAGCGGGTCAATCACCGAACCGAGCGTCAGCAGAGAGGCCTGGGGCATGACCAGCACGTCCAGCTCCAGCACCTCTTTTGGGCCGGGATGTGGGATGGGGAAAAAAATATTGACGCGATCTGTCATGAAATCTGCCTATATTGTCAAATCCCCGATGGCAAATCCTCTACGCTTGTCGGCAAGACCGATAGGAGTTTCCCATGCCACTTGCCGCAAACAAAGACGTTTTCATCACCTGCGCCGTCACCGGATCGGGCGCGACGCAGGATCGCAGCCCGCATGTGCCCCGCTCGCCCCAGCAGATTGCCGAGAGCGCCATTGCGGCGGCCAAGGCAGGTGCTGCGATCGTGCACTGCCACGTCCGCGACCCAGAAACCGGCGCGCCGTCGCGCGATCCGGCGATGTTCCGCGAAGTGACCGAACGCATACGCGATAGCGACACCGACGTGGTGCTGAACCTGACCGCCGGGATGGGCGGCGACATCGTCTTTGGCGGGGTCGAGGCGCCCTTTCCGGTGAATGCCGCCGCCAGTGACATGGTCGGCGCGACCGAACGGATGCTGCATATCGCCGACTGCCTGCCCGAGATCTGCACGCTCGATTGCGGCACGATGAACTTTGCCGAGGCCGATTACGTCATGACCAACACGCCCGGCATGCTGCGCGCCATGGGCGGGATGATGACGGCGCTTGGCGTCAAACCCGAGATCGAGGCCTTTGACACCGGCCACCTTTGGTTTGCCAAGCAGCTGGTGGAGGAGGGCACGCTGACCTCGCCCGCGCTGGTGCAGCTTTGCATGGGGGTGCCATGGGGCGCGCCGAATGACATGAATACGTTCATGGCGATGGTGAACAACGTGCCCCAGGACTGGACCTGGTCGGCGTTCACGCTGGGGCGCGACCAGATGAATTATGTCGCCGCATCGGTGCTGGCGGGCGGCAATGTGCGGGTCGGGCTGGAGGATAACCTCTGGCTGGCCAAGGGGCAGCTGGCAACCAATGCGCAGCTGGTCGAACGCGCCGTGACGATCATCGAGGCGATGGGGTCGCGGGTCATGGGGCCGCAAGCCGTGCGCGAAAAGCTGGGGCTGACCAAGCGCGCGCCGAAGGTGGCAGCATGAAGGCGGCAATCATTGGCGGCGGTGTCATCGGCGGCGGTTGGGCCGCGCGGTTCCTGCTGAACGGCTGGGATGTGGCGGTCTTTGACCCCGATCCGCAGGCGGCGCGCAAGATCGGTGAGGTGCTGGCAAATGCCCGCGCGGCTCTGCCGCAGCTCTCCGATACCGGCCTGCCGGCGGAGGGCCACCTCAGCTTTGCCGGGTCGGTGGCCGAGGCGGTGACGGGCGCGGATTATATTCAGGAGAGCGTCTCGGAGCAGCTGGCGCTGAAACACCGGGTGTTCGCCGAGATCCAGGGCGCGGCGCCGGATGTGCCTCTCGGATCCTCGACCTCGGGGTTCAAGCCGTCCGAGTTGCAGCAGGGCGCGGTGTCGCCGGGCGTGATTTTCGTCGCGCATCCGTTCAACCCGGTCTACCTGCTGCCGCTGGTCGAGATCGTGCCGTCCGTCGCCAGCACGCAAGGGTTCACCGACGGCGTGCTGGAGCTGCTGCGGGATATCGGGATGTTCCCGCTACAGGTCCGCAAGGAGATCGACGCCCATATCGGGGATCGTCTGCTTGAGGCGCTTTGGCGAGAGGCGCTTTGGCTGGTCAAGGATGGCATCGCCACGACAGAAGAAATCGACGATGTCATCCGCATGAGCTTTGGCCTCAGATGGGCGCAGATGGGCCTGTTCGAGACCTACCGTATTGCCGGTGGCGAGGCGGGCATGAAGCATTTCATGGAGCAGTTCGGCCCCGCGCTGGCCTGGCCCTGGACCAAGCTGATGGACGTGCCCGAGTTTACGGACGAACTGGTCGATCTGATCGCCGGCCAGTCCGATGCGCAGTCCGGCCACCATACGATCCGCGATCTTGAACGCATTCGCGATGGCAATCTGGTGGCGTTTCTGCGGGCGCTGAAGGACCGCGACTGGGGGGCGGGCAAGGTCTTCAACGACCACGACCGCAGGCTTGCCGCACAGGGTGATATAACAAATACGACAGAGACTGTTCTGGCGGCGACAAAGCTGGTGGTGCTGCCCAGCTGGATTGACTACAACGGTCACATGACGGAAAGCCGCTATCTGTTCGCGGGGTCGCAAATCGTCGATGCCTTTCTGGCCCGGATCGGGGCAGGGCTCGATTATGTGGCCGCCGGACACAGCTATTACACTGCCGAGACCCATATCCGCCATCTGGGCGAGGCGAAACTGGGCGCACATCTGACCGGAACGGTGCAGGTGCTGAGCCATGACGAAAAACGCCTGCATATCTGGATGACGCTGACCCGTGACACGGACGGCGCCGAGGTTGCGACCATCGAACAGATGCTGCTGCATGTCGACATGGCCGCCGGGCGCACCTGCGCGGCAGAGGCGCGCGTGCTGAAAACACTTGATGACATTGCCAGAACACAAGCCGGTCTGCCGCGCCCCGCCGCGGCCGGACGGCATGTTGGCCAGGGCAGGGATGATGCATGACGATACGAACCGAATTTCCATTTCCGGTCACGGAAACGCCCGACCTCTGGATCCCGCTGGCCGACGGCACCCGGCTGATGGCGCGGCTGTGGTTGTCCGAAGGGGCAGGGCCGGTGCCTGCGGTGCTGGAGTTTCTGCCCTATCGGCGGCGCGACGGCACCACGGCGCGCGATGCGCTGACCCATCCGTATGTCGCCGGTAACGGCTATGCCTGCCTGCGGGTCGACATGCGTGGCAATGGCGACAGCGACGGGCTGATGGACGATGAATACAGCGCGCAGGAACTGTCGGACGCCTGCGAGGTGATCGCCTGGATCGCCGCGCAGGACTGGTGCAGCGGCAATGTTGGCATGATGGGGATCAGCTGGGGCGGGTTCAACTCGCTTCAGGTGGCGGCGCTGCAGCCGCCCGCGCTGAAGGCCATCATCACGCTGTGTTCCACCGTCGACCGCTATGCGGATGACATCCACTATAAGGGTGGCTGCTTGCTGAACGAAAACCTTGGCTGGGCGGGGACGATGCTGTCCTATTCCTCCCGGCCCCCCGATCCGGCGATGCGGGGCGACTGGCGCGAAGAATGGCTGAAACGGCTGGAACATCAGACGTTTCTGGCGACCACCTGGCTGAGCCATCAGCGCCGCGATGCCTATTGGCAGCACGGTTCGGTCTGCGAGGATTTCGGGGCGATCAAGGCCGCCGTCATGGCCGTCGGCGGCTGGGGCGACAGTTACAAGAATGCCGTGCCGCAGCTGGTGGAAAATATCACCGGCCCGGTGCGCGGCATCGTCGGCCCTTGGGTGCACAAATACCCGCATTTTGCCGTGCCGGAGCCGCGCATCGGCTTTCTGCAGGAAGCACTGCGCTGGTGGGATCAACACCTGAAGGGCGTCGACACAGGCGTCATGGAGGGACCGGCCTACGCCGCCTATCTGATGGACGGCGTGCGCCCCGCAACATGGTACGAGACCCGTCCGGGGCGCTGGGTGACCGAGGCCGCATGGCCGTCGGCCACTATCGAAAACCGCGTGATGGATTTGTCGCCGCTTGGACTTGGGAAGGGCGCGGACGCGCTGGACCTGCCGCTTTCCTCGCCGCAGCATTGCGGCGCGCAGGGGGGCGAGTTCTGTGCCATCTGGCTGGGGCCGGAAATGCCCGGCGACCAGCGCACCGATGACGCGCTGTCCGTCTGCTTTGACACTGCGGCGATGGGGCAGACCGATATCCTTGGCGCGCCGACGTTGCGTCTGAAACTGCGTGCCGACAAGGCGGCGGGTCAGATCGCCGTGCGCCTGAACCACGTCCACCCCGATGGGGCCTCGACCCGGATCACCTGGGGCGTGCTGAACCTGACGCATCATGCCTCACATGCCGATCCGCAGGCGCTGACGCCGGGGGCAGAGTTCGAGGTCACCCTCGCGCTGGATCACATCGCCTATCGCCTGCCGGACGGGCACCGCCTGCGCGTCGCCGTGTCGTCTGCCTACTGGCCGATGATCTGGCCCGCGCCCGAGGCGACGGTGCTGACGCTGTGCGACGGGGCGCTGACGCTGCCGGTGCGGCCTGCGGCAAGGGGCGATGAAATCACCTTTGCCCCGGCCGAAAGCGCCGCGCCGCTGAAGGATGACATTCTGCGCCCCGGTTCGCATGTCCGGCGCAGCGAGACGGACCATCAGACCGGCACTGTCGCGCTGGTGATCGAGGATGATTTCGGCAAAAGCGGCAACGGTGATCATGGCCTGATCGCAGGGTCGGTCGCGCGGGAACGCTGGACCATTCACCCCGACGATCCGCTGTCCGCACGGGGCTGGACCCACTGGACGCAGGAGCTGGAGCGTGACGGAACCCGCCTGCGCACCGAAGCCGTGCAGGAGATGTGGTGCGATTCGGCGACGTTTTATCTGACCGGTCGCCTTGAGGCGTGGCAGGATGATGTCCTGATCTATGAGCGAGATTTCAAGGACGAGGTGCCACGGGACCATTTGTGAACACAAAACCAGACTTTTCGCGCGGTTTGGCAAGAAAATCGTTGCGTCTGTGGCTGGGTGCCGCAGTTTACTGATCAGTCAATCAAAAAACCTTGCGGCGCAGTCTGCGACCGCATGACCTTCCGGGAGAACCAAAAATGAACGACGAACTTCGCTATATGCTCGCCCGTACCGTGCAGGGAAAGATGAACCGCCGTAACTTTCTTGGGCGTGCTGCTGCTGTCGGCCTGACGGCCAGTGCTGCCAGCACGATGCTGGCGACCGGTCTGAAGGCCCAGACGCCCCAGAAGGGGGGAGTACTGAAGATAGGCATGCAGGGCGGCGGTTCGACCGACTCCCTTGATCCGGCGCTGGCGGCCAACCAGGTGACCTTTCAGCTGCTGAAGCTGTTTGGCGATCCCCTAGTCGAGCTGGACCCCGAAGGCGGCCCCGTGCTGATGCGTCTGGCTGAAGCGGTCGAAAGCACCCCGGATGCCAAGCAATGGACTTTCAAGATCCGCAAGGGTGTCAAGTTCCACAACGGCAAGGATCTGACCCCGGATGACGTTCTGGCGACGCTGAAGCGCCACTCGGACGAGAATTCGAAATCAGGCGCACTTGGTGTGATGCAGGGGATCGAGTCGCTGAAGGTCGATGGGGACAATGTCGTGGTCAGCCTGACCGAATCCAATGCCGACCTGCCATATCTGATGGCCGACTATCACCTGATTATAGAACCAAATGGCGGCATGGATGATCCCGCATCGGGCGTTGGGACCGGGGCCTACAAGATCACCGTGAATGAGCCCGGCGTGCGCTACGTTTTTGAAAAGTTCGACGAGTACTGGGACGAAAGTCAGGGCCATTTCGCGGGTGTCGAGATCCTTGTGATCAACGACAATACCGCGCGGACCTCGGCACTGCAGTCGGGGCAGATCCACGTCGCCAACCGGATCGACCCAAAAGTGGCCGGGCTGATGAGCCGCGCGCCAACCATCGACGTGAAGAATGTTTCCGGCAAGGGCCATTACGTCTTCATCATGCACTGCAACACGGCGCCCTTTGACAACAACGACCTGCGGCTGGCGCTGAAATACGCCATCAACCGTCAGGAAATGGTCGACAAGGTGCTGCAGGGCTATGGCACCATCGGCAACGATTTCCCGATCAATGCCTCTTATCCGCTGTTCGACGATAGCATCGAACAGCGTGCCTATGATCCTGACAAGGCGGCCTTCCACTACAAGAAGTCCGGCCATGACGGCACTCCGATTGTGATGCGCACGTCTGACGTGGCCTTTGCCGGTGCGCTCGACGCCTCGGCGCTGTTCCAGCAGACCGCAGAGGCTTCAGGTATTCCGCTGGAGATCAAGCGGGAGCCAGGCGATGGCTACTGGTCCGACGTCTGGAACGTGCAGCCTTTCAGCGCCTCTTACTGGGGGGGCCGCCCGGTGCAGGACCAGATGTATTCGACCGCCTACCTATCGAGCGCAGACTGGAACGACACCCGGTTCAACAACCCCGCTTTCGACAAGCTGCTGATCGAGGCCAAGGGTGAGCTGGACACCGCAAAGCGCAAGGAAATGTACAGCCAGATGGCCTATTTGGTGCGCGACGAAGGGGGTCTGATCCTGCCGATGTTCAACGACTTTATCTGTGCCATCACAACCGATGTGCAAGGCTGGGTTGAAGATCCGAACCAGGATCTGATGAACGGTCTGGTCGCGCACAAGTGCTGGTTTGCCTGAGGGCGGGCTCTTGATCACAACCCTCCTTGGACATCCTGTTGTCCGGCTCGTGGCCCATCGTATTGCGATGGGCCTCGTGCTCCTATTCGCGGCCTCGCTGCTGATCTTTGTTGGGACACAGATCCTGCCCGGTGACGTAGCACAATCCATTCTCGGGCAATCAGCGACGCCCCAGTCCCTAGCCAATCTTCGGGCCGAGTTGGGCCTGAACGAACCTGCCGTCACGCGCTATATCTCCTGGTTGGTGGGCGCGATGCATGGCGATCTGGGCACGGCTCTGACCAATGGTCAGGATATTGCCGAGGCGATGGGACGCCGTCTGGGCAATACTCTGTTCCTTGCCAGTTGCGCGGCCATCATCGCGGTGCCGATGGCGCTGATACTCGGCCTCGTCTCTGTCCGCTATCACCGCCGCTGGCCCGACAAGGTGATCTCGGGTGTCACGCTGGCCTCGGTGTCCGTTCCTGAATTTCTACTTGGCTATATCGTCATGTTCATCATGGCGGTGCGTCTGCACGCCTTCCCGTCGGTATCGACCGTTTATGACAGCATGTCCCTGCTCGAGCGGCTGAATGCCATCGCTTTGCCGGTGATCGTCCTAGTGATGGTGGTCTTGGGGCATATGATGCGCATGACCCGCGCCGCGATCCTTAATGTGATGCAATCGGCCTATATCGAAACGGCCGAGCTGAAGGGCTTGCGCCCGTTCCGCATCATCTGGCGTCATGCGCTGCCGAATGCCATCGCGCCGGTGGTCAACGTGGTGATGCTGAACCTTGCCTATCTCGTCGTCGGTGTCGTCGTGGTGGAGGTCGTCTTTGTCTATCCCGGCATGGGCCAGTATCTGGTCGATCACGTCGCCAAGCGCGATGTTCCAGTGGTACAGGCCTGCGGGCTGGTCTTCGCCGCCGTCTATATTGGTCTGAACATGATTGCCGATGTCGTCTCCATCCTTGCCAACCCCCGTCTAAGGCACCCGAAATGAGCCGCATCCCTCTCTCCGCCCTGATCGGGATGGTGGTGACCGCGGCCTATTTCCTTGCCGCGATCTTCGCCGATGTCATCTCTCCCTACGGATATGCCGATGTGGTCGGCAACGTATGGGACCCGGTGTCCGCTGAGCATTGGCTGGGCACCGACTCTATCGGGCGCGACCTGCTGAGCCGGATGATCTATGGCGGTCAGATCACCATTTTCGTCGCTGCTGCCGCCACGGTTCTGGCCTTTGCCACCGGGGCCTTCTTCGGCTTTCTGGCTGCCGTTTCAGGCGGTTGGGTCGATCAGGTGCTGTCGCGTCTGGTGGACCTGCTGATGTCGATCCCGGCGCTGATCCTGGCGCTGGTAATCCTGTCGGTGCTGCCCGTGTCGGTCCCTGTGCTGATCGGGGTGATGGGCCTGATCGAATCCACCCGCGTCTTTCGGCTCTCGCGCGCCGTCGCGGTTGACGTCGCCGTCATGGATTATGTCGAGGCCGCCCGTTTGCGTGGCGAAGGCACGATCTGGGTGATCTTCCGCGAGATCCTGCCAAACGCCCTGTCGCCGCTGGTGGCCGAGGCGGGCCTGCGCTTCATCTTCATGGTGCTGTTCATCTCGACCCTGTCTTTCCTTGGCCTTGGCGTGCAACCGCCGCTGGCCGACTGGGGCGGCATCGTAAAGGAGAACAAGGAAGGTATCGTCTACGGCATTCCCGCCGCACTTATCCCGGCGGTGGCCATCGCCACACTGGCCATTTCGGTCAACCTCGTGGCGGACTGGGTGCTGACACGCACCTCCAGCCTGAAAGGAGGCCGCGGATGAGCGACATTAAAAACCCGGTACTCGAAATTCGCAACCTGAAGATCGAAGCCACAAGCTATCCCCCCGGCGAGTCCCCCCGCGACATCACAATTGTCGAAGGCGTTTCACTGACCTTGGCGAAGGGCAAGGTCATGGGGCTGATCGGTGAGTCCGGCGCGGGCAAGTCGACGATTGGTCTGTCCTCAATGGCTTACGGTCGGGGTGGCGTGCGCATTACGGGTGGTGAGGTGCTGGTCAACGGCATTGATATCCTCAAGGGTGGGGCGGCTGGCTTGCGCAAGTTGCGTGGCAAGACGGTCACTTACGTGTCGCAGTCTGCCGCGGCCTCCTTCAACCCCGCGCGCAAGCTTATGGATCAAGTGATCGAGACGTCGCTGGCGCTCGGCGTGCCCCGATCAGAAGCCGAGGCGCGGGCGGTTGCGCTGTTTGAAAAGCTCGGCCTGCCGTCGCCGAAAACCATCGGAAACCGCTATCCGCATCAGGTCTCCGGCGGGCAGTTGCAGCGCGCCATGACTGCCATGGCTCTCTGTCCGCAGCCGGAACTGGTGGTCTTTGACGAACCGACCACGGCGCTGGACGTCACCACCCAGATTGAGGTTCTTGCCGCGATCAAGGAAGCGATCCGGGATACCGGCGTCGCCGCGCTTTATATAACCCACGACCTTGCCGTGGTCGCGCAGGTCTCGGATGAGATCATGGTGCTGCGTCACGGGGCTATGGTCGAACTCGGCACCGCCGAGCAGATCATCCATGCCCCGAGGGAGGACTATAGCCGCGACCTCGTCTCGGTCCGTCAGGTCAATCACGCGCAAAAGCCTGCAGAGGGCGAGGCGGTACTGAAGATCAACGATATCTCGGCGCGCTACAGCGGGCTGAAGTTTGACGTGCTCAAACAGGTCACGCTGGAGCTGGCCGCCGGGCAGACACTCGCCGTGGTAGGCGAAAGCGGGTCCGGAAAATCGACATTGGCCCGTGTGATCACCGGGCTTCTGCCGCCCAATGGCGGGTCAATCGAGTTCGGCGGACGTACCCTTTCACCTTCGCTGAAGGGCAGGTCGAAAGAGGATTTGCGCGAGTTGCAGATGATCTACCAGATGGCCGACACCGCGATGAACCCGCGCCAGACCGTAGGCGCGATCATCGGGCGGCCGCTGGAGTTCTACTTTGGCCTGAAAGGTGCCGCCAAGCGCAAGCGCGTGCAGGAACTGCTGGACGAGATCGAGATGGGCGCGGGCTTTGCCGACCGATATCCGGCGGAACTGTCCGGTGGGCAGAAACAGCGGGTCTGCATCGCGCGGGCGCTGGCCGCCAAGCCAAAGCTGATCATCTGTGACGAGGTGACCTCGGCCCTCGATCCGCTGGTCGCAGACGGTATCCTCAAGCTGTTGCTGAACCTGCAAAAAGAGGAAGGCGTGGCCTATCTCTTCATCACACATGATCTGGCGACGGTGAAGGCCATCGCCGACAAGATTGCTGTAATGTATCGCGGCGAAGTCGTTCGCGATGGTGGTCGTGATACCGTGCTGTCACCGCCTTTTGATGATTACACCGATCTTCTGCTGTCTTCCGTCCCGGAAATGCGCCTTGGGTGGCTGGAAGAGGTGATCGCCCATCGCAAGATGGACGCTGGCGGAGAGTGACGGTTTAGCGATGTTCTCGATCAGGAAGGGGCGCTCCTCAGGGGCAGGGGCTGGCCCTTGCGTTCTTGAGGGGCGCCTCACGATGCGGTTCGTGCCTGTGAAGAGCGAGAAAACCGAAGGCGCGGCGATGGTGTTTCGCGTGCGCAAACTTCTGATCCGGCAGCGGACCCAGGCCATCAATGCGTCATGCTGAAAGCACGCCATTGACATGACACTCGGTCTCACGCCCCGCCAGGATTGGACAGCCGGCAAACGAAGGCTCGGGGCCACGACGAAGATGTGCGAGCGATCACTGAGGCGCCTGCTGATCGCTGGAGCCAACAGCGTCGTCATCAAACGGCATGTACATGCGGCAGCCAAACCAGGCACGTGGCTGGCCGGGATCCTGACGCGCAAGCCACCAATGCTGGTGTGTAGAGCGTCAACCACCTTGTCCGCGGGCGACAACCAATTTGGCCGGTTTTGAGGCCGC
>NZ_AWWI01000095.1 GCF_002760615.1 Puniceibacterium antarcticum
ACCGATCCGTGAGTTTCGAGACATCTTGTGCGAGCGCTGTCATGGCAGTCTCCTGAAAGAACGGGGGGTCTTTTCTGCCTGCGATAGGTAATGCATTTGCATTGCCTTGTCAAGACAAGCCGCAGGATCTGCTGTCGCCGGGCAGGCCGATGAACCGTCCGGCGCAGCACCTAATTTCGCCTCGCTAGGAACTCCGCCAGCACGGGACTGGCCGCGCCTTTCGCGGAGCTGAGCAGCTCCGAGCCCGCGAGCGTCGCTTTCGACAGGCGCACGAGGCCGCCGGTTTCCTCGATGCGGTAGCAGCGGCGTTTTTGCCGCCCACGCCTGTAGTGCGTCGCGGTGACGATCTGGCATGTACTGCCATCGGTGAGCGTCACGGGCGTGGCGAGCCTGATCTTGTCGCCTTCCTCGTAGTCCGGGATCGCAGCCCAATTCCGGCAGCGCTGACGCCAGTCCTGGGCGTAGCTGTCCGGGTCTTTCAGCTCGGAGAGGAGCTCGATCAGCCCAAGGGGAGCACGCGACTCGTTCGGGCCAGCACTTTCCTCCATGTCCTTGTAGCCCCAGCACCCGTCATCGTATCGGGTGAGGAAGACAGCCCCGAAAGTGATGGAGCCATCCGCATCGGTGACATAGGTCGTGTCTTCGACAGGGGTGCCGTCGAGATTGGTGACCTTTGCCGCCGCATACCAGGTTGAGCCGACCTTGCAGGCCTTGACCAGTTCCGTCTTGCGCGTGTCGCCATGAGAGGTGCAGAGCCGGGCGATTTCCGCTTTCTCATCCGCGTAGGTCTGGACGCGGCCGTCGGTGTAGAAGAGCCATCCCATCTCAGAGTCCTTTCTCTCATTGGGGAAATTGTTGTCGCCAATGTCCCGAGAGGGCCGCAGGCCCGGCAGGGTATTGGCGATGCTTGTTTGAGAAAGGGCGCGTTACGCCGCCCTCCGGTCATCGATTTCCATCAGCGCATCGAGCGGCACGCGGTAGGGCTGCATGGCGTCGAAATCCTCGCAATTGCCGCATGAGAACGGCGGTGCAACAGTCGGCCACGGTAGCGGCGGGATGAGCCTGCTGCGGGCGGCGTAAAAGTCGTCCACCTTTACCCTTTCTGGCGACAGGGAGGGCGGGAGGATTTTCACCGTGGACTTGTATCGGAAGGTGCGGCTGGCTTGTGCTGAGGGCATGAGCCAGCGCGAGGCAGCGCGGCACTTCAACATCTCGCGCGACAGCGTAGCCAAGATGATGGCGTTCTCGGTTCCGCCCGGATATCGGCGGACGGCTCCCGTGAAGCGGCCAAAGCTGGATGCCTTCGCCGGACTCATCGACGGCTGGCTGGAGGACGATCGGGAGGTTCATCGCAAGCAGCGACACACGGCGAAGCGCGTATTCGAGCGGCTGCGTGCCGAGCACGGGTTCACCGGCGGCTACACGATCGTGAAGGACTACATGCGCGAGCGCGAACGGCGCGGCCGCGAGATGTTCGTGCCCCTGGCGCATCCGCCCGGACATGCGCAGGCTGACTTCGGCGAAGCCATAGTCTTCATCGGCGGCGTTGAGCAGAAGGCGCATTTCTTCGTCATCGACCTGCCGCACAGCGATGCCTGCTTCGTGCGTGCTTATCCCGCGGCGACAGCAGAAGCTTGGGTGGATGGCCACGTCCACGCCTTCGCATTCTTCGGGAAGGTGCCGGTCTCGGTGGTCTACGACAACGACCGCTGCCTGGTGTCGAAGATCCTCCCGGATGGAACGCGTCAGCGAGCCACGCTCTTCAATGGGTTCCTGTCGCATTACCTGTTCCGCGACCGCTACGGCCGCCCGGGCAAGGGGAACGACAAGGGCAACGCGGAGGGCCTGGTCGGCTATTCCCGCCGCAACTTCATGGTGCCGATCCCGCGGTTTGCGACTTGGGACGCGTTCAACGCCCATCTGGAGGAGCAGTGCCGCAGGCGTCAGGCGGATGTCCTGCGCGGCCAGTCCGAGACGATCGGCCAGCGCCTCGTGCGGGATCTGGCCGCGATGTCCGACCAGCCGGCGGCGCCGTTCGATGCCTGCGACCAGGCCACTGGCCGGGTCAGTTCCCAGGCGTTGGTGCGCTACAAAACCAACGATTATTCGGTGCCGGTCGCCTATGGCCACCGTGACGTCTGGATCAGGGGCTATGTCGACGCCGTCGTGATCGGCTGCGGTGGCAATGTCATCGCACGCCATTCCCGCTGTTATGACCGCGAGGACATGGTCTTCGATCCGGTCCACTACCTTCCGCTCATCGAGCGCAAGATCAACGCCCTGGACCAGGCGGCGCCTCTGGCGGAATGGGACCTGCCGCCGGAGTTCGCGACCCTGCGCCGCCTGATGGAGGCGCGAATGAACAAGGCCGGACGCCGCGAGTATGTCCAGGTGCTGCGCCTGCTGGAGAGCTTCGGCATCGATGACCTGCATGCGGCAGTAAAGAAGGCGCTGCAACTGGGCGCGGTCGGATTCGATGCGATCAAGCATCTCGTGCTGTGTCAGGTCGAGAAGCGGCCGCCGAAGCTGGACCTCGACATCTACCCCTACCTGCCGCGGGCGAACGTCGAGACCACGTCCGCGGCCAGCTATATGGCCTTGCTGTCGGAGGACGTTGCATGACAGCGGCCCCGAAGATCCTGCTGGCGGATCACCTGAAGACACTGAAGCTGCCTACCTTCCTGCGGGAATACGACAAGCTCGCCCGCCAATGTGCCACTGAGGGGCGCGATCATGTCCAGTTCCTGGCGCGGCTGGTCGAGCTGGAGTTGATCGACCGCGAGCGCAGGATGATCGAGCGTCGGATCAAGGCGGCGAAGTTCCCGGCCACCAAAAGCCTCGACAGCTTCGACTTCAAGGCGATCCCGAAGCTGAACAAGATGCAGGTGCTGGAACTCGCCCGCTGCGAATGGATCGACCGCCGCGAAAACGTCATCGCGCTCGGCCCCAGCGGCACGGGCAAAACGCACATCTCTCTGGGTCTCGGGCTGGCCGCCTGCCAGAAGGGCATGTCGGTCAGCTTCACCACCGCCGCAACGCTGGTCAACGAGCTGATGGAGGCCCGCGACGAACGCCGCCTGCTCCGTCTGCAAAAGCAGCTGGCCAGCGTCAAATTGCTGATCATTGACGAGTTGGGCTTCGTGCCGCTATCCAAGACAGGCGCCGAACTCTTGTTCGAGCTGATCTCGCAGCGCTACGAGCGCGGTTCCACGATGATCACCAGCAATCTGCCATTCGACGAATGGACCGAAACATTCGGCACCGAACGCCTGACCGGCGCTCTGCTCGATCGGCTGACCCACCACGTCAACATCCTCGAGATGAACGGCGACAGCTATCGGCTCGGCCAAAGCCGCGCCCGAAAGACTGAAGCCAGCGCCTGATCACCCGTCGCAGGATTGGCCCTGCGGGCCAATGCGCCATGGCACGCGCCAGCTATCTGGGGAGCGCGCGCGCCATGGCGCTTGGCACCCCGCCACTGGCCTGATTTTGCGCCGCCACCTGGCCGGTTTTGTCTCCGCCGTTGACACCGCAGTTCTGCACGATCGCGAAGGTGTCGCAGGCATCCTTGAGGATGACCCGGAAGGTGCCGCCGAGGCCCGAGGGCACGTCGTAGGTCCCGCCTATGAGATAATCCGAGGCCCGGCGCACGAAGACGCGGATGCTGTGGCCATCGGTGGCGAGCCGGATCGTCCCCTGCCCCCGGTCGATGAGCACCTGCACGTCATCCAGGATGTCGGTATAGAACTGGCCGATCAGATCGCGAAACGCCATGCGGCGCTGCGCCATCCAGTCGGTGTCCCGAAACGGGTTCATGCCGTCGGCGAAGGCGAAGGAGGGATCGGCCTGTTCGGTGGAGACGATGCGGGTGGTCGTGCCATCGATGCCGTTCGAGCGCAGATGCACACCATTGCCGACGATGAGGATCAGGGCGGGCCTGTCCACGGGCCCGTTCCAGTTGGGCAGGAAGGTTTTGCAGGCGCGCGCATGGGCGATCTGCGCCGCAACTGCGGAGGCAGAGAACTTGAGAATAGCCATGGGGATGTCTTTCTGTTCGGTTTGGAAGGGTCGACCCGCGCGCTCGGGATGCTCCGCGCGGGTCACTTGATGCGTCAGGCCGCTTGCGCGACCTCGCTGTCAGGCTCCGTGGTGTCCGCAGTGGGCTCCGCCTCATCACAGGCGACACCGGCGGTCTGCATCATTGACGGGCACCAGGCGGCCACGGCAGCGCGCTGCGCGTCCGTGAGCGTGGCGAAAGGCTCGGCGAAGAGCTTGTCGCAGAAGGCGACAATCTCCTTCTTGCTCGACGAGGCCAGCGTCACCGCCTCCTGGGCGAGACCCAGATCCTCACCGAGGATCTTCAGGAGCCACGCCTTTTTAAAGCGATTGAAGAGCGCCGCGTTCGGCGTCCAGTGGGCGCGGATATCGGGCATGATCTCGATCTCGAACGCATGCATCAGGCTGTCGCGCGATCGGTCCCGCGCGAAGCAGGACTGCGTGGTGCTGGCGGTGGCATAGGCCACGAGCTTGGCCTTCTCGCCGGCCTCCAGCGCGCGAAACGCCGCGAACTGATCAGCGGGCGCGCGGGCGTCATCTAGCCAGGACAGATCAAGCGCATCATGCGCCGCCGCCACCTGCTCGAGCGAGGTCTCGTCGATCTCGTCCATCTTAGCGTGGCTGCGGTATTCCTTGCGGGCATCGACCTTGATCGCCTGAGTCACGGCAATGCCGCTGGCCAGAACGTCGCTCACCAGCTTGAAGAGCGTCAAATCGAGCGTGGCCTCAGGATGCAGCGCCATCGCGGCCCCAAGCGCCATGGCCCGCTCGGTCTTGAGGTCCTCAGCAAGTGAGGCTGGATAGGTGATTTCGCCGGCGTCCGGGGCCTCCTCCCCGGTCGGGTTGGCCGAGGAGCCGCGCGCGCCCTCCTCTTTGACGGTGTCTTCCGGGCGGACGAGGCCAACATGGAGCGTGATCTGCCCACCCTGCCACGACGCGATCACCCCGGACCGCGCGAGGTCCTCAGCGCTGTAGGCCTCCTGCAGATCGCGGGCTTCCTCTTCCAGAGTGTCCACGCGGTCGTAAAGCGCATTGTAGGCATCGTCTTCGAGCCCCTCATCCTCCATCTCGAGCTGTAGTTGCTCAAGCTCGGCGGTGATCTCATCCACGCGCGTCTGGGCGGCCTCATCGGGCTCGATCGGGCCGGGATAGACACGGCCGTAGTCGGCCATGGTCGCGTAATCATAGCGCACCATCGCATCGGCCCAGGCAAAGCCCAACCTCATACGGGCCTCTTCGGCAGCGGCACCGAGCTTCTCGAGCAGGATGGTCTCGACCAGCGCCGCATTCTCGAGCACCGAATGTTCCTCCAGCAGATCGGCCGCGACAGCGCCGCCGCGGGCCTCGTAGTCCGCGCGCACGAAAGCCCCGATGTCGTCGCTGACCTGCACGCCGCGGGATTTGAGAGCCTGACGCACCGTGTAGGCTTGCAGGTAGCTGTCTTCCTTGGTGAGAGCCTCGTAAACCTCGCGCTGTACCTCCTGGCTCGGGTGCTCGGCGAAAGCCTTCATCGTGTCGAGCGTGATCACCTTGCCCCGGGCCGCGGCGCGGATGTCGGGGTGGATCAGGCCATAGCGCAACCGGCCTTTCACGGCCGCCACCGTGGTGCCGAAGGTCTTTGCGATCGTCTCGGGCGTCTGGCCGTCGACCTCCATCATCCGGGCGAAGGCCTCGAACTCGTCGATGGCATTCATCGGTGCCTGGGTGATGTTCTCGGCGAGCGACAGTGCCGTGGTGACGTCGCAGTCTTCCGGCACAAGGCGGCAGTCCACCTTGGTCTTCGCCGTGAACCCCTTGGTGGCCTTGTCAGCGGCCAGCTCCTTCAGCGCGGCATGCCGCCGGCCACCGGCGAGGACAGCATATTTGCCGTCAAGCTTCTGGACCAGGAGCGGCTGGAGCAGGCCCAGCACAGCGATGCTGGCCTTCAGATGCGCGATGTTCTCGGGGTCATAAGTTTCCGGCGAGTTGCTGCGCACATTGGCGGGATGCGGGACCAGATCGCCGATGGCGACGATGAGAGGGGCAAAGCTTGTGGTCATGGGATATCCTTCCAGGTGGGTGAGATGCGGCCCGCGCGCTTGCGCGCGACCAATCCCCGGCTTCAGGGATCACCACGACAAAAGGCCCACTTTCCCTTTGGGGGTCAGTGGGCCTTCAACGCCTGGGGTGTCAGGAGGGGGTGTCCCCTGCCCTTCTACCAGTCGCGCGCCAGCATGATGGTCAGCACGCGCATGGTGGTGGCAGGATTGTCCGGGGTCTCAGCGCCGTAGCGGAAATCCGAGTCTGCTTCATAGAGATCGATCTTCCAGAACACGGTCTCGCCCCGGATCTCGACCGCCCCGAAATCGTGCCAGCCCTCGGGATCATTCTCAGGCTCGAATGTATCGAACGCACCGGTCGCCTTCACCGCCTCGGCCATGAAGCCGTCACCGGCCTCCATAAGCGAGCGGGTGACATGCATCCGGCCCTGGATGGGCTGCGCGGGCGGCACGCCAAGGCACGCGAGCTTGCGAAACGCGTCGTTCTGCGCCGCGATCACGGTCGGATCCGGACGGTCTGGCAGGGGTTGAACGGTCATGGACATGGGGATCTCCTTTGAGAGGTTTGAAACACCCTTCTCAAAGCCCGCTTTCACTTTTCCGCCTGGCGGATGAATTGAGGCCGAAGGCGCCCTACCCGAACAGCCCTTTGGGTCTGTAATTCGGGTTGGGGATGGTTTCGATCCAGCCGCCTTGTTCTTTAATGCTCTCGAGCGCTGCCGAGAACGGATAAGCGCCATCAGACTGGCTCCACCAATAGGCACCGCGCTTGAAGGTGATGATCTTGCGGCGGCCGTCTTCGAAGCAGGCCACCCGCAGCGTCTTGGGTTCCTTGCGTGACATGCGAGCCTCCGTTCTCCGTGCGGTCAGGCCGCCTCGGCACTGCGCCCTGCCCTGCCCGTCTCCGATCTGGCAATCAGATAGTCGCAGGCGCGCTGCGCGTCCGCGGCGTGCTTGAAGATCGCACCCTTGTCCGATCGAAGAACGCGCAACCAGTTGTGGAGATACGCCGCGTTCATCTCGAGCGTATGCGCCGTGAAGCCAAGCGTCTGACCCAGAAACACCGAAGACAATTCGGCCACGATCTCTTCGCGGGCATAGGAGGTGTTGCCAAATCGCGAAAGGCCGAAATCACGGTTCAGTCGATGCGGGGCTTTTGTGGCATGGGCCAGTTCATGGGCCCAGACCCCGTAGAAATTGCGCGGGTCCTGAAACCGCGTGATGGACGGCATGTAGACCTTGTCCACGGGCGGCAAATAGTACGCCTCCGTGCCCGTGAAGACGGTTGTGATGTCGA
>NZ_AWWI01000096.1 GCF_002760615.1 Puniceibacterium antarcticum
GGTCCTTTCGGTTGGGCCAGAGTCTATCTCAAACTGGATTAGCTGCAGGGGGCAACGTCACAGAGATTGTAGCGTAAATCCGTCTGGGGAAAGGAGAGCCCCGGACATCAGCCAGCTTGTGCTAGGTCATGTTGACAAAAAACGGACCCAGAGGCGAATGGACGTGATGTCTATGAAGCCCAAGAAGCTCGCGGCGATTTTATCGTAGCGTGTGGCGATGCGGCTAGCATTTTTCAGTTTGTTGAAGCACCGCTCGACCAAGTTGCGCAATGAATACAGCGCATGATCGACACCGACACGCATCTTGCGTGATTTGCGCATAGGAATTTGGGTGAGCACGTCCCTCGCCTCCATCTTTTTACGAATGCTGTCAGCATCGTAGCCTCTGTCTGCCAACAGGACGCTCGGTTCTGGCAGGTTGTCGACCATGACTAGATCGAACCCCAGGTAATCGGATGTCTGGCCTGGCGTGATCTCGGTCCTCATTGGCAGGCCTGCTGCATTGACGCGAAGATGGATCTTGGTCGTGAAGCCACCTCTTGAGCGGCCAAAACCCTGTCGCGGAGTCCCCTTTTGAGCCCGCTGCCTGATGGTGCGCTCGGATCACGGTACTGTCGATCATTTGGAGGGCGTCTGGCACAGCCTTGCTTTCGTTCAATGCGTCCATGATCTGTTCCCACAGTCCTACAAGTGTCCAACGCCGAAACTGCCGGTAGACGCTGCACCATTTTCCAAATTCTTCCGGCAGATCGCGCCAAGGCGCACCGGTCCGTGCGATCCAGAAAATTCCATCAAGAACAATGCGGTGGTTCTTGGGTTTGCGTCCGTTCGGAGCGCGGACGGTCAGGATGAAATGTTCAAAGAAAATCCACTCTTCGTCCGACATGAGGTCTCGTGCCAAGCTGATCTCCATTGCAGATACCAGCTTGAATCATGGTCAGCGAATGGTGTGAATCCCTTTTGTCAACACGACCTAGGTTCGCGCCTCGCCCCGGCTCAAAAGCTTGCGCCGGGGCGCTTCGAAATGCTCTTTTTACAAATACCAGCTCGTGATCTCTCCCCCCTTGCGCGCGTACTGCGAAACGCACACTCTGATCGCAAAACAGGTAGAACCTGGAAAAGGGGCAGTAGTATGCAGATATCTCGACGTTTTATGACATTGGCAGGTGCGGCGGCCTTGCTTTCGGGTTGCGGTTTGAGCGCCGGAACAAGGTTCGGGGCACCCTCCGGGAGCAGCGCTCCGGACCCTGGTTTGCAGCCCCAGCCAAACGCGGCGTATGACGCTTGGGTTGCCGCATTCCGAAGCCGTGCCAGCGCTCAGGGCATATCAAGTCCGATACTTTCCGACGCTTTTCGCAAGGCGGGTTATCTGCCGGGGGTTGTTGAACGCGATCGGAACCAGACCGAATTCTCCCGCTCGTTAGAGGATTACCTTGCCATCGTTGCTTCGCCCGACAAGGTGGCGACGGGCCGTTCTGCCCTGTCTCAACAGAGCGGCGTGCTTGGTGAGATTGAAGCGCGCTACGGCGTGCCTGCCCGCGTTACCGCCTCTGTCTGGGGGATGGAGAGCAATTATGGCACACGTCGCGGCGATATCCCGGTGATCTCCGCAACGTCTACGCTCGCCTATGATGGGCGCCGCGGGGAATTCTTTGAAAAGCAGTTGATCGCCGCGCTTAAAATCCTGCAGAACGGCGATGTGACCTCGTCCGGTCTGGTCGGCAGTTGGGCCGGGGCGATGGGTCACACGCAGTTTATCCCCACCACGTATCAGGCATATGCCGTGGATTTCCGCGGCGACGGACGGCGCGACATCTGGTCGGATGATCCAACCGACGGGCTTGCATCGACCGCAGCCTATCTGTCGGCCTCTGGCTGGCGTCGGGGTGTTCCGTGGGGGCAGGAAGTGCGTCTGCCCGCAGGTTTCGAAGGCTCTCTGGCCGGTCGGGCAAGAAAGCGGTCGGTGGGAGAGTGGACTGCGCTTGGGGTGCGTTCTGTCGCGGGTGGCAGCCTGCCGGATCATGGTCCGGCCGCGTTGCTGCTGCCATCGGGCGTCGTTGGCCCGGCGTTCCTCGTGTATCGCAACTTTGACGTGATCCTTCGGTACAACAACTCCGAGAACTATGGCATCGGTGTCGGCTACCTGTCCGACCGCATCGCTGGCGCCGCGCCCCTTGTGGGTCGGTTTCCGCCGGATCGCTTCGGGTTGACCATGGATGATCGCCAGAGACTGCAGCAGCGCCTGACATCGCGCGGGTTTGACACCGGCGGCTCTGATGGCGTCATCGGGCCAAAGAGTGAAGATGCGATCAGGGCTTATCAGACACGCTTCGGTCTTGCTGTAACCGGCCAGCCCTCGCGCGAACTGCTGATGCAGCTGGGGTGATGTATGAGACGGTGTCGTTGCACATTTGAATGGGACGACACTGTCAACTCTTCGCGGCCAGGGATTAGCTTGTCCCCGGCGATGGCACTATCAGCCAACAACGGGGCCGGGTTTCCACTGGTGACGGACGCAACGGATCTCAGGCTGTTTCAATCAAGAAATCTCGCGGCGTGCCGGTCAGGAACACGGTCGTCTCACCCACCTGCGCGGTTAAATCGAGCCAGGCATAGGCGGCACGTGCGTCCGGAATCTCGTCATAAACGGAAAGTTTCAGAAAACGTCCCATGTTGCGAATCACACCTTCCTGAAGGGTCCGCGCGAGTAACTTGCGGCCCAGCTACTGGCCACGCGCGTCTTGCGCGACCCAGAGCTCACTGACGAACAGGCCCGCGCCGCCGCGCGTAGTGGAAAACACGGGCGCGGCAAGGACGGCACCAACCGGCTGGTCATCACGGGTCGCGATCAACGCAAGACAGGTCGCGCCCGCAGGGCAGTGTCGAGCATGGGAATTTGCGCATTGCGCACCAATGCGATGGTGATCGCCTCCATCGCTCAGATCCCGGTCCGGTCGGCACCTTTTAGGTGCAGCATCTCGCGCGCCTCGTCCGGCGTGGCGATTGTGCGTCCCAGCTCTTCTGCAATGCGGCGGATCTTGGCGACCTGTTCGGCATTGTTGCGGGCCAGAACCCCGCTCGAGATCATCAGGCTGTCTTCCAGCCCGACGCGCACGTGACCGCCCAGAATGGCGGACATTGTGATAAACGGCATCTGATGCCGTCCTGCGGCTAAAACCGAAAAGGCATAGGTGTCGCCGAACAGTTTGTCAGCAATCAGCTTCATATGTGTCAGGTTTTCCGGGTCCGCCCCCATGCCACCCAACACACCAAAGACGAACTGAATGAACAGAGGTCCCTGCACCAGCCCGCGATCTACAAAATGTTTGAGCATGTAAAGGTGGCTGATGTCATAACATTCGAATTCGAAACGGGCGCCACGGCTTTCGCCCAACTCCTGCAGGATATGAGCCATGTCGCGGGGCGTGTTCTTGAACACCAGATCATCGGCGGGCAGACAAGGAAGTGATCGCCCGAAGTGCCCCCGCGCGTGCGGCGGGAATAGATGATCAGGCCGTTGTCATAGGCGATGTCGACCAGCCGGGAATGGGCGTTGAGGGCGGCAGGCAAGGGGGCCTTTGTGTCGCGGTCGGCCATCAGCTCGAACGCCGTCAGCAGGCCCTTGCCGCGCACGTCCCCGATCAGCGGATAACGCTGCATCAGGCCATGCAGACGTTGCGCCAGCACGTCGCCCATGCGGGCGCCGTTGCCGGTCAGGTCGTGCTTTTCGATCTCGTCCAGCACAGCGCAGCCCGCAGCACAGGCAAGCGGATTGCCCGCATAGGTGAAGCTTTGGATGAACCCACCCGCGCTCATCACCGCCTCGACAATATCATCCCGCGCGATCATCGCACCAAGCGGCACGTAGCCGCCGCCAAAGCCTTTTGAGATAGAGACAAGGTCAGGCACCACACCCCAGTGTTCGGCGCCGAAAAAGTGGCCGGTGCGCCCACCGCCGGTCATCACCTCGTCATGGATCAGCAGCACACCGTAGTGCGTGCAGATTTCGCGGATGCGCTGCATGTAGCCCGCAGGCGGCACCAAAGCGCCGGTCGATGCCCCGCCAACAGGTTCGACGATAAAGGCCAGCACGGTGTCGGCGCCTTCTTCCAGTATCTTCGCTTCCAGCATATTGGCATAATGCAGACCGGTTGCCGGATCGTCGGCATCCAGCCCGTCAAGATAGGCGCGGGGTGCCGCCACCTTGGGCATGCGCATCATCATAGGATCAAACGGCGCGGCCATCGGGGCATAGCCGGTGATAGCGAGGGCACCCAAAGTGCAGCCATGATAAGAGGGATAGCGCGAGATCATCTTGAAGCGCTGTGACTGGCCTTGGGTCAGAGCATATCGGCGCGCCATCTTCAGCGTGCTTTCCACCGCCTCGGACCCGCCAGAGACAAAGAAGATCTTGTTCAGCCCTTCGGGGGCCAATGCCGCAGTCTTGGCCGCCAGCAGTTCAGATGCCTCTGTCTGGAAATGCAGTCGATAGCCAAAGGTGGACTTTTTCATCTGGGCGCGCATTGCGTCAAGCACGGCGGGGTTGGAATGACCGATATTGCTGACCATCGCGCCGCTCGACCCGTCGATATAGCGCTTGCCGTCCGTGTCCCACATATAGATGCCCTCGGCACGGTCGAGCATGGGTCGGGGCGATTTCGTCTGATAGAACAGTTTGCTTATTTGGGTCACGCTTTCAGCGACTGAGGTGTTTGCGCAGGAAATTGCGGGTACGTTCTTCTTTTGGGTTCTGGAAAATGACAGCAGGTGGTCCCTCTTCGACCACGACGCCCTGATCCATGAACAGCACACGGTCGCAGACAGAGGCGGCGAAATCCATCTCATGCGTCACGATGATCATGGTCATGTGCTCTTCGGCGAGCTGCTTCATTACGAGGTTCACTTCTTCCACGAGTTCGTGGTCAAGCGCCGATGTCGCCTCGTCAAACAGCATCACCTTGGGCTTCATCGCAAGAGCACGGGCGATGGCGACGCGCTGTTTCTGCCCGCCGGACAGGCGCGAGGGGTGTTCGTCGATTTTCTCGGTCAGGCCGACCTTGGCCAGCTGTTCCTCGGCCAGTTTGTTCGCGTCTGCCTCTGACAGACCTTTCAGCATGCGAGGCGCGAGGGTGATATTGCCGCGCACAGTCAGGTGGGGAAACAGGTTGAAATGCTGAAACACCATGCCGATGTTCTGGCGCACCTGATTGACATGCGCCTCGTGCTGGCGATGCGGCAGCGTCTTGTTGATCTGAACATACTCCAGCCAGACCTCACCCGAGGTCAGCGGATCAAGCTCGTTGATCGCGCGCAGGAGCGTCGATTTGCCGGACCCCGACGGCCCGATGATGGCTACGATCTGGCCGCGCTCTACACTCAGGTTGATGTCCCGCAGGACCTGCAGCTTGCCAAAGCTCTTGGCGGCGTTCTTTATGGTGACAAAGGCCTGATCTGTCATCGCAAAATTCCTTTCTCAGCGCGAAGCGGCGATGCGGCGTTCCAGATGGCGAAGTCCCGCCTCCAGCGCGAGGTTGATGATGTAATAGCAAAAGGCGGCGGCGAGGTAGAATTCGAACGGGCGATAGGTCCGGCTGATGGCCTGCTGGGCCGACAGATTGAGTTCCATAACGCCGATCACAGAGACCAGCGCGGAATCCTTGAGCAGCGCGATCATGTTGTTGCCCATGGGTGGGATCACCGCACGCACCGCCTGCGGGATCACGATCCGGCGCAAGGTCTGTCCACGCGACAGGCCAAGTGTGCGCGCACCCTCGTACTGTCCCTTGTCCACGGCAGGGATTGAGGCCTGTATAAGTTCGGAATTGTAGACGGCAAAGTGCAGCCCCAGCCCGATAACCCCTGCAGCAAATGCCGGCAGGTCGATGCCCACCTCTATAAGCCCGAAATAGATCAAAAACAGCTGAAGCAGCAGTGGTGTGCCCATGAACAGAAAGGCAAATGCACGCACAGGCAGGCGTAGCGCCCAGTGGCCATAAAGCGCGATGACCGCAAAAACGATGCCGCCGAAAAAGCTGAGCAGACCGGCGCAGATCGTGATGGCGACAGTCCAGCCCGCACCCATCAAAAGCGCGCCGAAGTAGTCCGGCACCACTGTAAAATCAAGCCCCATGGGTGCCTCCTGTCATGTGGTGCGCATGGCTCATGTGATCCGTGCCCGACGGTCGAGCAAGCTGATGCCCTGACCGACCACATAGATGATGATCATGTAGAGGATCCCAGAAAGCAGGAACATTTCGAACGGCTTGTAGGTTGAGCCGATAAAGCGCTGCGCCGTATAGGTGAGCTCGACCACCGAGATGGGGGCGATCAGGGCCGTGCCCTTGATCATAGCGCTGATGTTCACGCCAAGGGGGCGGATCATCATGCGCGCAGCCTGCGGCAGAACCACCTTGCGCATGGTTTCCCAGCGGCTCATTCCCAGCGTTCGCGCAGCCTCTGTCTGGCCCTTGTCCACGGACAGGATGGCGCCTCGGATGGTTTCGGTCATGTAGGCGCCGATGTTCACGCCAAGGGCGATGGTCCCGGCGGAAAAACTGTCCAGCTGGATGCCAATCTGCGGGCCGCCAAAGTAAAGGATAAAGATCTGGATCAGCGCAGGCGTGCCGCGAAACACGCTGACATAGATGGCGGCAATCCAGCGCAGCACCGCCAGCCGTGACAGGCGGGCCGCTGCCCCCAGCGCACCGCAGGTCAGACCAAGAATGGCGGTCAGGATCGACAGCTTGATGGTCATCCAGGCAGCCTCGATAAAGAACGGAGAGACCCTCAGGATCAGTTCAGTGTCCAAATCACCCGCCTTTCAGAGATAGTCGTCGCATTGATGTATCGCTCTCAGGCGAAGAGGCGATCGGTCGCTGTAATCGGAAACATCCTTGCAACGGATGCCCGCCAGGAAAACCCAGCAGGCAGGCATGGTTAGCGGATGTCGCCGCCGACCCATTCATTGGCAATCGCAAGGTAGGTGCCGTCGGCCATCATGTCGTCCAGCGCCTTTTGCATGGCAGCAGCAAGATCGGGATTGCCCTCGCGGATCGCGATGCCGGCGCCAATAGGTTCCGCCGTGGGGTCGTTGACGACGGCCAGATCATATTGACCGGCCTTCATCGCAAGCATCACCGGGATCGAGTCATTGACGATCGCTTCCACACGACCATTCTCAAGCTCAAGAAGAAGCTCTGGCAGGCCTTTGTATGTGTTGATGTCATAGCCCTGATCGCGGGCCCATTGTTCATGCGTTTCACCCAAGGTTACGCCGACCTTGCCATCAGCCAGTTGAGCAACCGTGGTGACGTCCGATCCGGCCTTGGTGAAAATCGCTCGCTTGGTGTTGTAATAGGGGCCGACAAAATCAATCACCTCGTCACGCTCTGCCGTGATCGACATGGACCCGACAACGGCGTCATATTTACTGGCAAGCAAGCCACCGGTGATACCATCCCAGGTGGTGATGATGATCTCTGTCTTCAGGCCCATGCGTTTGGCGATCTCGGTACCGATGGCGGGGTCAAAGCCGACAACTTCGTTCTTTTCGTTCACAAAGTTGAACGGAGGTTACTGACCGCTCATGCGATGCGCAGCACGCTGCGTTCCGTGATATCTGCCAATTCATCTGCGCTGGCGGCGAGCGGCGCGAGGGCCAGCCCCGTCAGGGCAATCGAACTAGCCAGAAAGCCGCGACGCACTAGATTCATTTGATTTTTCATTCCTGTTTCCCCGTTGGTGTTTTGGTGACTGGGATGCCGTTTTCCCAGCGACCAGGTGAATCGCCGACAATAGATCTTGTGCGGTGCAAGTTGCATTGCGTTGCAGCATCAGGCGAATAGATATACAAAATTCTTTGGATAGATCTCATCTATGTTAAAGCCTTACGAACAGCGGTTCCCCTGGAATCTGGACTGGAACCTGCTGCGCACCTTCATGGTCGTGGTGGACGAAGGTGGCATTACGCCCGCGGCGCATTTTTTTGGTCTCAAGCAGCCGACGATCAGTGCCGCACTGAAACGGCTAGAGGACATCGCGGGCTGCAAGCTGGTCAACCGCTCGCCAAAGCATTTCAGCGTCACGCCTCTGGGCAAGGTTCTTTATGCCGAGGCAAGCAAAATCTTTGGCAAAGTGTCGCAGTTGCCGGACCTGATGAGCGGGCTCGAGGATCAGGTGACCGGTCAGATCAGCATCGCCATGGCAAGCCATGTGGTCTCGCCACATTTCGACGCGGTTCTGGCGCGTTTCCGCGCGCTTTATCCGCGGGTGAGTTATACGATATCGACCGTCGACAGCAGGGATGTTGTTGCCCACATTCAGTAGAACCGCATGACGTTTGGCGTCTGCCTTTTGCACGAACAGCCGTCAGTGGTGCAGACGAGGGTCCTATATCGCGAGTATTTTGGCCTTTTCTGCGGCCCGCCGCACCGACTGTTCGGCAAAAACGATATAGATGTCTCAGAGCTTCGCAACGAACACTCGGTGTCCTTTGAATCTGATGAATTAAACGGCCCCTTGTCCGGTGTTGCGCATCTGCGCACATGGCTTGGAATGCGGTCGGTTCCACGCGGTCTGTCTTCCAACCTGCCCGAAGTGCGCCGCATGATCGTCACCAACATCGGCATCGGTGCTCTTCCGGTGCATGTTGCGCGTAAAGACGTGCAAGCGGGTCTGTTGTGGCAGGTCCCGCCCTATGACTCACTCCCAGCAGTGGACATTCATATACTGACCAATGCGCGCCGCAGCCTGAACAGCGCGGAAAAACTTCTGCTTGATCTGCTGAACACCGAACTGGATTCTGTCCCGCTGACAGAACGGACCTACAGCGCCTGAGCTGGATGATTTGCATCCGAGACAGCGCACTGACCGCCTTTAATGTCGTTGCCCAAAAGGCTCTTGTCGCGGTTTGATCTGTGTCAATGTTCGTTTGCGCGACTTTGTCCAAAGATACCGGTGATCTGGACTGCGGTGCTCATCTTAAAACCTGAAGATGCATCCGCCCACCTACCCGGAGGGCAAAACAAACTTAGCCCGCTTGCCCAACCGCTTCGCCTTTGGCCGGTGCATGTGTTCGCGCGTCACTGCGTCAGCCTGAATGAACTCTGTCCCGAAAGTGCACATGATGGATTCCGTTTATAACCGCTATGCCAGCCGCGCAACGCCGCGCTACACCAGTTATCCCACAGCGCCGCATTTTCAGAAGGGCTTTGCCGAAACGCGGTATCGTGACTGGCTGTCCGATCTTGATGTGAACGATCCGATCTCTCTTTACCTGCACGTGCCATTCTGCCGCCAGATGTGCTGGTATTGCGGTTGCAACATGAAGCTGGCGTCGCGTTACGGACCCGTCGCAGACTATGCGCAGATGCTGCGCAAAGAGGTGGCGCTGACCGCCGAAGCGCTGCCTGGACGCATGACCATATCACACCTGCATTGGGGCGGCGGGACCCCCACGGCGCTGTCACCCGACGACCTGCAAGGTCTGATGCAGGATGTACGAGCGCGCTGGGTTTTTACCCCGGATGCCGAGATCGCGATCGAAAGTGATCCGCGCACCCTGACTGCGGAAATGGCGGCGCGGATTGGTGAACTTGGGTTCAACCGCGCCAGCTTTGGCGTTCAGGAATTCAACATGCATGTGCAAAAGGCCATCAATCGCGTGCAACCCCCTGACATGGTGCGCAGATCCGTTGAACAACTGCGTGCGGCCGGCGTGTCGGGAATAAACTTTGACCTGATCTATGGCCTGCCCTTTCAGACCGCTGCGAACCTTTTGGAAACCGTGAAGCTCAGTGCGGCCATGCGTCCCGACCGCGTTGCCCTGTTTGGCTATGCTCATGTGCCATGGATGGCCAAGAACCAGCGCATGATCAAAGACGCCTCCTTGCCTGGTGCAGAGGAACGTGCCGCACAAGCCGCAGCGGCGGCAGAAGCCATGGTGGCAGAAGGTTACATCGCGATTGGTCTTGATCACTTTGCACTGCCTGCAGACGCCTTGGCGGTTGCTGCGCACGCAGGCCAGTTGCGGCGTAACTTTCAGGGCTATACGACAGATCAGGCCGAAACTTTGATCGGCATGGGTGCCACGTCAATCGGGCGCACGCCATCCGGCTATGTGCAGAACATCACGGAAATAGGTGCCTGGTCCCGTGCCGTATCCAACGGGCACTTGCCTGTCGCAAAAGGCCTGCCCTTTGTGCAGGATGACCGCTTGCGGGGGGAAGTGATTGAACGCTTGATGTGTGACGGCCACGTCGATGCTGTGGCCGTCGGACAAGAACACAACGCCCCCGAGGGATGGTGGTGTGATGCCTTTCACCGCCTTGAGGAAATGCAAGCCGACGGTCTTTTGACCCTTTGCCAAGGAAAGGTTCAGATGACGTCCCGAGGTCGCCCGCTGGTACGCATCGCAGCTGCGGCCTTTGATGTCTATCTGCAGGACAGTGTAGCACGCCATTCTGTTGCGGTTTGAATGTTGACTCGGAACTTGCTTTGCTATGAGCACTTCGGCGCGAACTTGGCGTAGGTGGTCTTAAGGCCTACGCATTAGAGGTTCGGTTGATGGCTCTAAAACAGCTGCTGCAAGCCGAGCAGTGTAACAACGCCGATTTCGCGGCTGGTTCCCCGCAGCAGAAAACGCGGACTTGAAAGGCTTTCTCGAGAAAAGATTCCGAACGGCGGATGGCGGTATAGCCAACCTGATCCTCTCCGGAGGTATCCTCAGCAACCTGCGCGAACTAGAGCCAGTGTCATTCTGAAGTCAAAGACGGTCGATGTGCGCGGCACACTCACCGGCATTGTTGAAGAAACGCCTGAGTTCAACAACAGGCGCCTGCTTGGCCCCATCGGAAAAATTCCGCAAGCAGAGGCTGAAGAGAACTTCGATGCACAGCGTGACGTCCTCGAAATGCTCGCATGAAATGAACCTAACGGTCTCCGATGAAACCGAAGCGGTTCAGGCCGACATATTCGCAAAGCTCCCAAGCTGGGCTTCTTGTCTGCCTTGATAGCTTTAAATATCCAGAAGTGTTTGCGGAAAGATGCTGTAGGCCAGCGCACCGTACACAGTTCCGGCCACGGCAAGAGCCACAACTTTCGTTGCTTCGGACGTGCCGGTTTCGGACATCTGGCGCTGGCGCGCAATACTCATTTCAGACCCCGCTCCGTTATCACCACCACGCGAGTGGCGCCCGCTGCCCGGAGCTTGGCTGCAAGGGCAACCAGATCATTGGCCGAGAGCTCGCGGTCAGGCACGATCCGCGCGACCGGGCCTGCCTGCTCGGTGAGCGCACCCTTTGACTGCAACTCCATGAAAGCTTCGGGAGAGGCGATGTCCTCTCCCCGATAGCTCAGCCGTCCGTCCGCATGAACAACCAGCGTATCCGGTGGCGCGCGCCCGTCCAGATCTTTGGTCTGAACAAGATTTAGGGCATTGTCGAGCGGCTGTGCAAGCGTTCCGGCCACCATGAAGAAGACCAACATGAGAAAGACTATGTTGATAAGCGCAATGGTGGGTTCGCCCTTGGTTGTGCGCGATATCCGCCTCATGACGACCCTTCCAGAATCACCGGCGCAATTCCCGCAACACCCCGGATCGCAACAAGAAGATCCATCAGCCTTTGCGAAGTGACACCGTCGCGCAGCGCCACCAGAACCGAGCGCGGCGTCGTGATGTCTGCGTCGTCGCCCAGTTGCCCGCGCAATGCCTCTGCAACCATATCCAGAGCAAAAGTCTGACCATTCACGCTCACCTCCTCCCCGGACAGCCGCAGGAAAAGCGGCGGCGCATCGCTTTTCGCGCCAGAGGAATGAGCCGAAGCTGTCAGTTCCACTTCGGAGAATTTTGAAAAGGTGGATGTCAGCATGAAGAACAGCAGCAGCAGGAAAATGACGTCGATCAGCGAGGTCATGGAAAGCTTGCGGCGCGCGCCAGGCTTACGCATGGCATGCCGCCGATTTTGCTGACTCAACAGGCAAACCTTCAACCTGGGCGAGCAGGATCTTCGGAATAGCCCGCAGTGCCAAGACGCGTTCAGCATCCATACGGCCTTCGAACCAGCTGAGGATCAGCGCGGTCGGCATGGCAACGGCAAACCCCACCGCGGTGGTCAGCAGCGCCACGAAGTTTCCACCAGCATGGATAGACGGATCTACCTGCGCTCCAGCGCGATGATGCGCCTGAAATGTAGAAATCATGCCGAAAAGCCCCATAAGCGGTGCAAGCGGCGCCGCTGAATCCAGAAACCGCATCCCCCGTTCGAGCCGGGCGAATCGGCTTTCGGCCTCAACCCTTTGCGCCGCCTCTGCATTAGATTTGAACGCCATGGCAATCACCGGCGGGAGGTAGCTTCTGGAGCGATCCAGCGCCGCGCGTGCAGGGCTGTGCTCGCACGGATCCCATGCCGCGACCGATTCCAGAAGCCCCTTATAGCGTCCGACCCAGACACCCGCGAATTGCCATATCTTGCAAAGTACCACCGTCAGAGTCAGGATCGACACCGCAATCAGCAGCAGGACAACCGGACCACCCAGTGCATAGATCTTTTGGTAGAGTGTGAAGAGTTGGGTCAACCCGTCACCTTGATCGTCGTGCGGCTGTTGAGTTGCAGGCCGCTTTCACAGGCTGTGGCGTCCATATCTTCTGCCTCGCAGGTGTTGACGCCGTTGAAGAGGATCTGACCAAGGTATTCGCAGCGTGTCCCGGACACGACGAACTGACGCACACGTGGTCGCCCGGCAGGAAGCGCGCCAAAATCGAACAGTGTCAATCGATCAACCTGTCCCTGCGCATCGAACAGAACTGTTTCAAAGACCGCTTTCAAGATGTCAGAGCCACGTCCGTTAATAACCAGAAAAGACAATTTGCAACTCTGTTCTTCGGACTGGGCTGCGTTCAGTTCCATCGACAGATGTGCCCCTGCTGGTTCTTGCGCAAATGCGGTGGGGGAGAGGGAGAGAGCTGTAACGCCAACTAACAGGTATCTGAGAATAAGAGTTTTCATGGAATGTGGCTCTTTTTTTCTACTTGGGCGCCGCTGCGCAGTTCAACAGTAAGCAACGGCCCGATGAAGCATTTCGGATCGCTGAGAATGAAGCACGATTCGTGAGAAAGAGCAATTACTGATAAAAAGAGTCAGGATTTACTTGCCTCCGGTTTGAGCGCCCTTGATGTGTGTTTCGCCCTGGACGGGCAGAATGGCCTGAACGGCAGATCGCAAAACGTATGGCTTACTCTGATGGTCGATTGTGCAGTCCGCGCTCCTCAGTGGCCAGAAAGAACTCTTGGCCAACTCTGACATCCGCGTGCTTGTCGGTCACGTGCAAGAGCCCCAAACAGGGAATCTGCAAAGGCCGCTCTTGAATTGGCCTTATAAGGCGGCCCACTATAAAATCTGCCCCATACCAATGACGTAAGAACAGCGTCTGACGGCGGGGCGTCGACGTGACAAAAAGGACAGCAATCGTGGTAAAATATCCCGGCGGTGCGCTTATCCCGTTGCTCCACGTAGATCGGCGGGAACATGGCTCGATCCGTATCCAGCTCGTCTGTGCTCTGCGCAAGATGATCGTCGAAGGCGATCTGGCTGCGGGACAAAGACTGCCGTCCAGCAGGATATTGGCGCGGGATCAGGGCGTTTCGCGCACTACCGCGATCAATGTATACGAACAGCTCACCTCGGAAGGGCTAATATTTTCGCGAGTCGGCGCAGGGGCCTTTGTCAGCGAGGTGCTTGAAAAGGAAAGGCCAAGCATTCCTGCCCTCAATGACCAGGAGGTTGGCGCGATCAAGCCCCGTGTCGCAGAGTTGAGCCAGCACGCCTCCGAGCAGTATTTCCCGCGCCTGTCGCATCCCGAAAACCCACGCGCCTTCATCACCGGCATTGCCGCGTTCGACCAGTTTCCCATGGCGCTCTGGTCAAAACTCAACGCTCAGTTCTGGCGCAAGCCGCGCAATGCGGTTTTGGGCTATCCCGATGCCGCAGGCCTGTCCGAGCTGCGGCGCGCCGTCACGGTCCATTTGCGGGCCAACCGCGGCATTGTCTGCGACGCCGAGCAGGTGTTCATCTTCAATGGCGCGCAAGATGCCTTTAACCGGATCGGAAACATGCTGCTCAACCCGGGGGATCGCGTCTGGTTCGAAAATCCCGGACCGATCGGCGCGCGTAACAGCCTAATCACCAGTGGCGCAGAGCTAGTCCCGGTCCCGATTGACGACGAAGGTCTGGACGTTGCCGAAGGGCTGCGCCTGTCGCCGGAATTCCGACTTGCCTTTGTGACGCCCGCGCATCAGCATCCGCTTGGCGTGACCATGTCCCTGCGTCGCCGTTTCGAGCTGCTGGACGCTGCGAGTCAGAATGGCGCCTGGGTGCTTGAGGATGATTACGTGGGCGAGTTTCGGTATTCCGGCCCGCCGCCGCCCACCCTGAAAAGCGTCGATACAACCGGCCGGGTGATCTATGTCGGCACGTTTTCTAAGTCGATGTTTGCGGCCCTGCGTCTGGGTTATGTGGTCGCCCCGAGCGAGCTTGCACCGGTCTTTCGCCGGATCGCCGAGGCCACGATGCAGGGCGCGCCGACCAGTTTGCAATCGGTCATGGCGCGTTTCATCACAGAGGGCCATTTCACGACCCACATCCGGCGCATGCGTCGGGTTTATGCAGAACGCCAGACAGCCCTGACCGAGGCGGCAGCGCAATATCTGGGCGGCCTGATGACGGTCAACCCGACCGACACCGGGTTTCAGATGATCGGACATCTCGCCCAAGGACTTGATGAGGGGGAGCTTTGCGCGCGGTCGGCAGCACAGAACATCCTGATTTCACCAATCAGCCGATTTGCCATCACACCGGTGAAACAGCGCGGAGTCATCCTTGGTTTCAGTGCGGTATCGCCGCGAAACATCGAGATTGGCGTAAAGGGCCTCGCGGCGATCCTTCGACAAATGCAGGCCGAGCAGGGCTAGCTCAGACCGGTGATGCGCGCCGCGTCTTGCAGGATCATCTGAGCGCCTTTTTCACCCACCATCATTGAAGGGGCGTTGAGGTTGCCTGACGTGATGCGCGGAAAGATCGAGGCATCCACCACGCGCAGCCCGTCAAGCCCATGCACCCTGAGCCGCGCGTCGACAACTGCGCTTTCCTGTGCCGGCCCCATCGAACAGGTGCCGCAGGGGTGAAAGACCGTGCCGGTCCGCGCCCTGATATCGGCAATCATCTCTGCATCCGACGTGATCTGCGGCCCCGGTTTGAGCTCCTGCGCGATGATGTCCTGCATCGGTGCCGTGGCGGCGATCCGGCGCAGCATATTGCCGGCTTCCAGAAGCTCGCTCACATCCTCGTCGCAGCTGAGGTAATTCGGCACGATCTTTGGTGGCGCGGCGGGGTCGGCAGAGCGGATGTCAATAGATCCCCGGCTTTTGGGGTGACAATTTGAAACCCCCATCAGAAAGCCCGAAAAGACATCGGGACTCATCAGCGCCCGCTTGCCGGGTTGCGCGCGGGTGTAACTGACCGGTGAAAAGTACAACTGGATATTGGGACGGCTGTGAGCGGGGTTGGTGCGCACAAATCCACCCCCTTGATTGACACTCAGCGACAGGGGCCCTGTTCGGATCAGCACATATTGCAACCCGACGCGAAGCCGCCCCCACCACGGACGCAGCACATCATTAAGCGTCGGTTTTTTGCTTTTGTAGAGATGATCAAAACCGACATGGTCCTGCAGGTTCTGACCAACCATCGGCGCAGCATGGAGCACATCAATGCCAAGCGGTTTGAGCGTGGCGGGATCTCCGATACCAGAAAGCTGAAGGATCTGCGGTGAGTTTACCGCGCCGGCCGAAAGGATCACCTCTGCACGGGCAGTCACCTGCTTGACCTCAGTGCCCTGAAGATACTCCACGCCAACCGCGCGCTTGCCGCGAAACAGGATGCGGGTGACATGAGCCCGTGTCCTTACGTCGAGGTTGCGGCGCTTGCGGGCCGGCTGCAGATAGGCCGTTGCCGCAGAACACCTGAATCCGCGCCGCGTGGTGATCTGGTAGATGCCGACACCTTCCTGTGTCGCGCCGTTGAAATCGCTGTTGCGCGCGAGGCCCGCCGCTTCGGCCGCCGCAAGGTAATTTGCGCAGAGCGGGTGAACACTGTCTTCGATGTTGGAAACGGTCAGCGGCCCATCGCAACCGCGCCATTCATCCTCGCCTGCCAGATTGTCTTCCATTCGACGGTAAATCGGCAGCAGCTCGTCAAAAGACCAGCCCGGGTTGCCAAGGGCGGCCCAGTCATCGAAATCACCAGCCTGCCCGCGGATATAGACCATGGCGTTGATCGAACTCGATCCGCCCAACACCTTGCCCCGCGGCCAATATGCCGGTTTCCCGGTCGTGCCCGCATCCGGTTCGGTGCTGTATTTCCAGTTTAGCTTTGCGTCGTGAAAGGCCTTCCCGTAGCCGATGGGCATACGCACCCAAAAGTTGAGATCGCTGCCGCCAGCTTCGAGAAGCAAGACACGTGTTCCAGGATTTTCCGAAAGCCTGCTGGCAAGGACGCATCCGGCAGACCCTGCACCGATGATGACATAGTCAAAGCTGTCCATTCTGGTCTCCCGCATCCATTGTTTCATTTCAGCCTCCTTCGTATCAAAGGCTGTCATGCACCTTCAACTAATACGGTTGGACAGATCCAGTCGCGATCCATTCCGATAATGAGCGGATACCAATTCCAAGACGTGATCCGGCACATATCCCCCAGCCATCACCTGCGGAGTGTCGCAAAACAAAGGCCAGAAGACTCTTCTGCGACACCTGGGACGTTACTAAGTCACAATTTCATGCAGCGTCTGGTATGCAATCCATTCGCTTCATTCATGATCACGCCTGGAGTTGCCCCTTTGTTGTGAAACCTTTAGCAAGCAAATGATCGGCTTGGGTCGTCCGCCTTGGCAGGTGGACAGGCTGATATCTGAGGAGAGCGATCCTGCAAGAGTCTACAGTATCCCCGTTTTCGGTTCCGATCTTCCGGGCCATCTGGCTTGCATCGATGTCATCAAACTTTGGCGGGCTGGTGCAGGCGGTCGGGGCGTCATGGCTCATGACTTCGCTGTCAGATTCACCGCAAGAGGTCGCGCTGGTGCAGGCCTCGACCGCACTGCCGATCATGATCTTTTCACTGATGGCGGGGGCGATTGCCGACAATCTCGACCGGCGGCGGGTGATGCTGTTTGCGCAGGTCTACATGGTGATCACCTCCATGCTGCTCGCCTGGTTCGCCTGGAATGACTGGCTGTCGCCTTGGGGCCTGCTGGCCTTTACCTTTGCCATCGGCTGCGGCACCGCGCTGAACAACCCCGCCTGGCAGGCATCGGTCGGCGACATGGTGCCGCGCAACGCCCTGCCCGGGGCGGTCGCGCTCAACTCGATGGGGTTCAACATCGCCCGCTCGGTCGGACCTGCCATCGGCGGCGCGATTGTCGCCGCAGCCGGGGCCGCCGGGGCGTTCCTCACCAATGCGGTAAGCTATGTGGCACTGATCGCGGTCCTGCTGCGCTGGAAGCCAGACACAAAGCCGCGCGCCCTGCCCCGCGAACGGATCGGCACCGCCATGGCCGCCGGGCTGCGCTATGTGGCCATGTCGCCGAACATCCGCATCGTGCTGGTGCGCAGCTGCGTCTTTGGCGCCGCCGCTGCCGCAATTCCCGCGCTGATGCCGGTGGTGGCGCGCGATCTCATCACCGGCGGGCCGCTCACCTATGGCATCCTACTGGGCGCTTTCGGCATCGGCGCGGTCGGCGGCGCACTGACCAGCGGGCGCCTGCGCGCGCGCCTCACCAGCGAAAAGATCGTCCGGCTTGGCAGCCTCGCGCTGGTCATCGGCGGCATCGGCACGGGGCTCAGCCATTCCATGTGGCTCAGCGTGCCCGCGCTGATGGTCGCAGGCTCGGGCTGGGTGCTGGCGCTGTCCACCTTCAACGTCACGGTGCAGCTGTCGACGCCGCGCTGGGTCGTGGGGCGGGCGCTGTCGCTCTACCAGATGGCGACCTTCGGCGGCATGGCGGCGGGGGCATGGGGCTTTGGCTCGATTGCCGAGGCGGACAGCGTCACAACGGCCCTGCTTTGCGCTGCAGCCCTGCAGGCAGTCGGCGGGGTGCTCGGATTTGTCCTGCCGCTGCCGCACAGTGGCGAAGAAGACCTCGAACCGCTGGACAGGCTGGGCGAGCCGGAAACAGAGGTGCCGATCCACGCCCGTTCCGGCCCCATCGTGATCAACATCGAACACCGCATCGCCGAGACGAACATTCCCGCCTTTATGCGCGTGATGAACGAACGGCGCAGGATCTGCCTGCGCGACGGCGCCAAACGCTGGACGCTGCTGCGCGATCTGGCGGAACCGGAACTCTGGATCGAACGCTACCATGTGGCCACCTGGCTCGAATACATCCGCGACCGCGAACGCCGCACCCGCGCCGATCTGGACAATTTCGAACGCATCCGCGCCCTGCATATCGAAAACCACGAAACCCGGATTCACCGCATGATCGAACGCCCCGTCGGCTCGGCCTCGTCCGATCATATCCCCGGCGCACGCGAGGCTGGCGATCCGATGACCGATCCCACCCGCGCAAACTGACAACCGCGCCGCATTTTGTCGTTTCCGGGGGCCTTGTGGACGCTTGCCTTCTACGGGACAAGGCGCGGCGCGCGTAACACTGGCCGCGCGCACCCCTGCATCAACGCCTTTGCCATCATAGAGATATCCCATGTCAAAATACTGCCTCACGGTGACCTGCCCCTCGACCCGTGGGATCGTGGCCACGATTTCCACTTACCTTGCCGCCAATGGCTGCAACATCACCGACAGTTCGCAGTTCGACGATCTGGCCACGGGGCGGTTCTTCATGCGGATGAGCTTTGTTCCCGAAACCGGCGTCACCCTTCAGGAACTGCAGGACGGCATGGCCGAAGCGGCCAGGCCATTCGGCATGACCTACGGGTTCCACGACGAACGCCGCAAGGAAAAGGTCGTCGTGATGGTGTCGCGCTTTGGCCATTGCCTGAACGATCTGCTCTACCGCTCGCGCATCGGCGCGCTGCCGATTGAAATCGTCGCCGTCATCTCGAACCATCTGGACTACCAAAAGGTCGTGGTGAATCAGGATATCCCCTTTTACTGCATCAGGGTCACCAAGGAAAACAAACCTCAGGCCGAGGCGCAGATCCTGTCGGTGGTCGAGGATACCGGCGCCGAGCTGATCGTTCTGGCGCGCTACATGCAGATCCTGTCGGACACGATGTGCCGCAAAATGTCGGGCCGGATCATCAACATCCACCATTCCTTTCTGCCCTCCTTCAAGGGCGCGAACCCCTACAAGCAGGCGCATGAACGCGGCGTCAAACTGATCGGCGCGACCTCGCATTACGTGACCTCGGATCTCGACGAGGGCCCGATCATCGAACAGGACACCGTCCGCGTCACCCATGCCCAAAGCCCCGAAGACTACGTCTCGCTCGGACGCGATGTCGAGGCGCAGGTCCTGTCGCGCGCCGTCCACGCCCATGTGCACAAACGGGTGTTCCTGAACGGTGACAAGACCGTCGTGTTCCCCGCAGCCGCCGGGGCCTTTGCCTCCGAACGTATGGGCTGAGCGGACATTTACGGCGTTTCGGGCTTAACCCGAAACGCTGTCGCGCGAAATCAAGTCGTCCATGCCGGGGATTGAAGGCCGCAAGTCAGCTTGGGACGTCTTTGCAATGCCCATCCGTTTCTCAAAACGCCCAAATCTCCACGGTCAGTCCATTGCCCCTTGAGCTTTGGGAAAAAATCACGTCTATGGGCTGCAATAACGTCAGGACCCGGTGAAAGCCCGGGTGGCTCTTCCGGCCGCTGATCCGCCGGACAACCCCTAAGTTAAGCCCAAACTGCATTGCCGGACCGTCTTTGCAAAGGCCTTCCGACACAGGGTATTGGACTGTTCATGATCTCAATTTCTGAATACCGACAGCAATGGTTCGGTAACGTTCGCGGCGATCTTCTCGCGGGTCTCGTCGTTGCACTGGCGCTGATTCCCGAAGCCATCGCCTTTTCCATCATCGCAGGCGTGGACCCCAAGGTGGGGCTCTATGCCTCTTTCTCGATCGCGGTGCTGATTTCCTTTACCGGCGGTCGGCCGGGCATGATTTCAGCCGCTACAGCCGCCACAGCCGTCCTTATGGTGACGCTGGTCAAGGACTACGGCCTTGAATATCTGCTTGCCGCGACCGTCCTTGCGGGGCTGCTGCAGATCGGTATTGGCTTGCTCAAGCTTGGGCGGTTCATGCGCTATGTGTCGAAATCGGTGATGACCGGTTTTGTGAACGCGCTGGCGATCCTGATTTTCATGGCGCAACTGCCCGAGCTGAACCTTGGCAACCCCGGCGTCACCTGGCTGACCTATGCGCTTGTCGCAGTCGGGCTGGCCATAATCTATCTGTTCCCGCGCATCACCAAGGCCGTGCCGTCGCCGCTGGTCACGATCATCGTGCTGACGCTGATTGTGGTCGCCACGGGCTGGGATGTGCGCACCGTGGGCGATATGGGCGCGCTGCCCGACACCCTGCCGGTGTTCCTGATCCCTCAGATCCCGCTGAACCTTGAAACGCTGATGATCATCTTTCCCTATTCCGCCGCTGTTGCCGTGGTGGGCCTGCTGGAAAGCCTGATGACGCAGAACATCGTCGATGATCTGACCGACACCAAATCCAACCGCAATCAGGAGTGCATCGGTCAGGGCATCGCCAACAGCCTCACGGGCTTTATCGGCGGTATGGCGGGCTGTGCGATGATCGGCCAGTCGATCATCAACGTCAAATCCGGCGGGCGCGGACGCCTGTCGGCCTTTACCGCAGGCACAGTCCTGCTGATCCTCGTGGTTGGTCTGGGTGATCTGGTGGCGCGCATTCCCATGCCCGCGCTGGTTGCCATCATGATCATGGTGTCAATCGGCACCTTCTCCTGGTCTTCGATCAAGGATCTGCGGCTGCATCCGAGATCGTCCTCTGTTGTGATGATCGCAACGGTGGCCACTGTGGTCTATACTCACAACCTGGCCATTGGTGTTCTGGTCGGCGTGCTGCTGTCTGGCATCTTTTTCGCAGCAAAGATCGCCCAGCTGTTCCGCGTCTCGTCAACGCTGTCTGCGGATGGGCGCGAGCGGACCTATGTGATCGAGGGTCAGCTGTTTTACGGCTCGACCGAGGATTTTGCGAATGCCTTTGATTTCAGCGAGGTGCTTGACCGTGTCATAGTCGATGTCAGCCGCGCGCATATCTGGGACATCAGTTCCGTTCAGGCGCTGGATATGGCGATCCTCAAACTGCGCCGTGAAGGCGCCGATGTCGAGGTGGTCGGCATGAACACCGCGTCAGAGACCCTTGTCGACAAGCTTGCCATTCATGATAAGCCCGGCGCGGCGGACAAAATGATGGGCCACTGAGGGAGGAAGATTATGGACAAAATACTCACACTGCTGGACGGTTCGCACTATTCCCAAAGCGTCTGTCACCACACCGCCTGGATTGCGCAGAAGCTGAATGCCGGGGTCGAGGCGCTGCATGTTCTGGGACGGCGCGAAGGCACGGCGTCCAGCGACCTTTCGGGGGCGCTGCACCTTGGTGCCCGCTCTGCCTTGCTGCAAGAGCTTTCCTTGCTGGATGAACAGCGCTCCAGACTGGCCCAGGCCAGGGGTCATGCCATTCTTGAGGATGCGCAGACCATTCTGGCGCAGGACGGTGTTGCGGTCGTGAACCTGCGGATGCGCAAAGGCGACCTTCTGGATGCGGTCCGTGAGGTCGAGAGCGACATACGGGCCATCACCATTGGCAAACGCGGCGAGGGTTCGGAATTCGCCGCCGGTCACCTTGGCTCGAATCTCGAACGGATCGTGCGCGCAACTAAGGTGCCCGTATTTGTGGCCTCGCGAGAGTTTCGGCCGATCTCGCGCGTTCTGGTCGCCTATGATGGCAGCGCCAGTGCCAGGATCGCCATTGAGAGGATGTCGACAAGCCCTGTTTTCAAGGATCTCGACATCTGCGTTGTTTGCATCGGGCAGGACGTGGCCCGCGCGCAGCAAACTGCCCAAGACGCTGTGGCAACGCTTCGGCGTGCGAATATCACGGCCTCGCCCCGCGGCGCGTCTGGCGAGCCAGAGGAGGTTCTGGGCAAGCTGGTTTCTGACGAAGGCTTTGATCTGCTGGTCATGGGCGCCTATGGCCACAGCCGGATCAGGAGCCTGATCATCGGATCAACGACAACGGCGATGATACAGACGGTGAAAGTTCCCGTGCTGCTCTATCGCTGAAAGAGCGATGAAGTATCGCCACATCTGACTGGCATCAAAAATGATCCATCTGAGGGTGCATCAGTCATATCGCTACTTGGGAACATGCGTTTTAACTGTTCCTTGGAGTGATGGTTCCGTCACGGCATGGGAGTCTGCCGGGGGGCGTCGCCAACCTGAGACTGTGTGATCCACCTAGCCTACTCGCCCATAAGCATCGGGGGCAAGGTCACCGCCGACACGCGCTGCCCCTCTCCATTCAGCAGATTGAAGTTCAGCGGCAGGGGCGCTGGTGGGTGGATGGCGCGCACAGTCCAAAGCCGCATCGCGCCGGTTCTGCCCCATTCCTATGAAGGTTGGTGTGACATTAAGTGGGTGTGGGTTGGTTGATTTTGACAGGGGCTGGCCATAGTTGGCAGCAATGCGCTTACCGTTGATAAGCTACAAGATGGGGTGGTTGCCCCCCAGACGGCATCGCAAAGTGCCAAGGTCGTGGTGTTTAGCGCGACAGAAACGGAAAGGCCGGCGAGACGAAGGATACAATGATTGGATTGGACTTGGCAAAGCGCTTTTTCCAGCTCACGGGGCGTCTATGGCGGGACATGTCAAATTCCGCAAAAAACTGACGCGAGAGCAGTTCCGTCGTTTCATGGCGGACCAGTCGGCCTGCGTCGTAGTGTTTGAAGCCTGCGGCAGCGCAAGCTACTGCGCGCGGGAGATTGAGAAGCTTGGCCATGAGGCCAGACTGATCGCGGTACAGTATGGCAAACCGTTTGTTAAAAGGCAGAAAAACGATGCTGCTGATGCTGAGGCAGTTGTCTTTGCGGTGCAGCGCCCCGAGATGCGGTTCGTCTCCCCTAAGAGCGGAGATCTGCAGGCGCGGGCAGTGCTGTTGCGCAGCCGTGAAAGCCTTGTCCACCAGCGCACGGCGTTGGTGAATGCGCTGCGGGCAATTCTATACGAATACGGCCACGTATTTCCACTGAGGATTGTCCAAGTGAAGTGGATCGACGCTTGGATTAAGACCCTGAAGCACGTCAGCATCTTTCCAAATATTGAACTCTGCAAGGTTGGTCGGTTCGACCGTGGACAGCTGAGTGACTCTCACCCCCATGATCTACGTGATCCCAATCTGAGACCATCTTGTTCTATAAATCAATAAATGGCCTTCATTTCAGAATCCACTGGCTTTCGGCAACCAGGTGGACAGGGTCGGGACAAAGGTGATCAGCAGCAGTGCAGCGGCGAGGGCAAGAAAGAAAGGCGGCATCTGTTTGATGATCGCAGATGGCTTCAGTTGTGTTGTCGAGGAGACAACAAAAATGAGGCTTCCGACCGGGGGCGTCGCAAGACCTATCGTCAGGTTCACGATGACCACGATGGCAAAATGATCGGGGTCGATGCCAAGCGCCAGACTGATGGGTGCCAAGATCGGAACTAGGATCATCACACCTGGCAGAGGATCCATGAACAGACCGAAGATCAGCAGCAGCACGTTCACGGCCAGCAGAAAGACGATGGGCGACAGATCCCAGGAAATGATCGCCCCGGCGAGCGATTGTGGGATGCCTTCGATGATCAAAATCCAAGCAAAAGCTCGCGCTGCGCCAAGGATTAGAAGCACCGCACTGGAGGTCAGAGCCGCACGCAGGATGATGTCGGGCAGATCCCGGAACCGCAGCGAACGGTAGATGAACATGCCGACGAACAGCGCATAGAAGACGGCGATGACAGAGGCTTCGGTGGGTGTGAAAATCCCAAAACGAATGCCCCCGACGATCAGAACGATCAGCAAAAGCGCCGGAATGGCATGAAATGCGATGCGGAGGATCTCGACCAAGGGCGGCATGGGTTCGCCGCTCGCATAGCCGCGCTTGCGACTGACCCGCGCATTGGCGAGCAGCACCATCACGGTGATCAACAGGCCGGGCAGAACACCGGCCATGAACAGTGAGCCGACCGAGACTTCCTGATCCTGCATGGCGTAGATGATCATCGTGATCGAGGGCGGGATGATCGGCCCGACAACAGAGCTCGCGATGGTCAGCGCCCCGGCATAGGCACGGTCATAGCCGCCTTTTTCCATCATGCGGATCATCATGGTGCCGGGGCCGGCCGCATCGGCAAGTGCGCTGCCAGAAATCCCGGCGAACATCGCGGAACTGACAACATTGGCGTGGCCAAGGCCGCCTTTCAGGTGTCCCACCAGCGACTGCGCCAGACGCAACATCGCCAGTGTCACGGCGCCGCCCGTCATGATCTCTGCGGCCAGAATGAAAAAGGGCACGGCGAGCAGAGGGAAACTGTCGAGGCCCGAGAACATCTCTTTGACCACAACCAGATTGGGATAGCTCGATCCAAAGCTCAGGGCGGCAAAGACGGATATTGCCATCGCAAAGGCCACGGGGACGCCAAGTGCCAGCAGAACGAACAGCATCGGAAAAAGGATTTCAGCCATTGGCGCCTCCGGGCAGGGCATCCGTCGCATCGGCGCGTTTATAGGTGCCCGCGGTGATGAACGGGTGTGCGATCAGCAGCAGGTGCGCCATCAGAAGGCCAAAGCCGACGGGCATGGCGGCATAGACATAGATAAACGACAGGCGCAGCGCTGGCGTCACCTGAAATTGCATCCGCTGGGCATATTGGATGCCCACATAGACCATGAAGCCAAAAAAGATCAGCAACCCAAGGGTGATGGCCGCACGCAGACACCGTTGGCCGACGTCCGGCAAGGTGTCCTGAAGATTGGTAATGGCCACGTGACCGCCGCTGCGCAGGACAAGTCCCGCACCGCTGAAGGTCATCCAGATCATCAGATAACGCGCGGCTTCATCCGCCCATGGCAGGGAATGAGCGGTCAGGTAGCGCAGCGAGATGTTCGCGCCGACAATGAGCGTCATGGCAGACAGGATCAGAATGATCGCCCAGCTATTCAACGCGACAAAAATGGTTTCAAGCCGTTTCACGGGGTGCCCTGCACAAAAGAGCCGACGCCTGTGAGGCGCCGGCGGTAGGGGTTCACTCGAAATTCACAATCGAGTCGACAAAGTCCTTGCCGTAGGTCGTGTAATACCCCTCATAGGCGGACTTGATCGACGACTGGAATTCGGCCTTTTCTTCGGGGGACAGGGCGTTGACTTCCATCCCGCGCCCCTTGAGCGTTTCGACGCCGGTCTTTTCGACGTCATCGACATAGGCGCGCATCGCGATCACAGCTTCCTTGGCTGCCTTTTCGAAGGCCGCCTTTTGGCTGTCATCCAGACCGTCCCAGAACGGTTTGGACACCAGCAGCATTGCAGGCGAATAAACATGGCCCGACAGGGTCAGATATTTCTGCACCTCGTTGAGCTTGACCGAGACGATCACCGACAGCGGGTTTTCCTGCCCGTCGATCACACCTTGCTGCAACGAGGAAATCACCTCGGGCCAGGCCATCGGGGTCGGAGCCGCGCCCATGGCATTGAAGGCTGCCAGATGCACGGGGTTTTCCATGGTTCGGATCTTCAGCCCCTCAACATCGGCGGGGGTATGGATCGGATTGCGGTTGTTGGTGATGTGACGAAAGCCCTGCTCGCCCCAGGCGAGACCGTGCATTCCGACATCATCGAACTTGGCCAGAATCTCCTGACCGATCGGCCCGTCAAGCACGGCGCGCGCATGCGTGAGATCGCGGAACAGGAAGGGGATGTCAAAGACACCCGTTTCCGGAACGAAATTGGCCAATGTGCCGGACGACACGATGGTCGCCTCGACCGTGCCGATCTGCAGCCCCTCAATGACGTCGCGTTCCCCGCCCAGACCCGAAGACGGGAAATGGACAAAGTTGAACTGGTCACCGGTTTCGGCCTTCACGACCTCTTCGAGTTTGTTGGCTGCCACGCCATAATGGCTGTCTGGCGCAAGCGCGTAGCCGATCTTGACGTCTGTCTGCGCAAAGGCTGGAACGCCAGCCGCAACAAAAGCACCAGCCGCAGCCAGTACGCGAAAATTGATTGTCATGGTATACCTCCCTGTACACGTCAGCACTGCTACAGAAGCTGCATTTCGCTGGCAACCCTGCGTCAAGCAGGATGCAACCGCTCCGGCCTCGGGCTTAGCGGTTTTTTGTCCGGAAAAGTCTGACCAGCTCGGGAACGTAGGCCTGCCCGTGCCCCGCATCGACGGCCCCTGCAATCGCTTTTGAAACGCCATCGGCGATAGTGCTCTGCGCGCCCGCGGCATCGGACATGGTGCGGTAATAGTCGATGTCCTTCTGCGCATTGGCGACAAAGAAAGGCAGTCCCTCACGGTCTTCTTTCAGGATGTAGGGGGCCAGCCTGTCCAGCGCCACGCTGGCGCCACCGCCACCGGCCAGCACGTCCAAAAAGACCTGCGGATCGACACCGGCGTCCGCTGACTGTGCCGCCGCTTCGGCCAGCAAACTCATGAAACCGACAGAGACATAATTGTGCAACAGCTTGAGCCGGTGACCATGACTCAATGGCCCGACATGCGCGACGTCTTCGGTGAAAGAGGCCAGAACCGTACGGACCTTTTCAAGGGTGACCGCCTCGCCCCCCACGAGAAGGTTCAGTTTGCCCTCATGTGCATGTCTGGCCGTGCGCGTCATCGGCGCATCCAGGTAATCGCAACCAATGGCCCTGACACTCTCTCCCATGCGCTGCGTCGACTCGGGCAAGGCGGTCGAGCAATCAACAATCACACTGCCCGGTCTCAGGCCCGAGGTCAGCCCGTTTTCACCGGTGACAATCGCCTCGACCTGAGGCGAGCCGGTGACACAAAGGATCACAACATCCGAGGCAGCCGCGACCTCGGCCGGGGTCGTGCAGGGCCGTGCGCCAAGGCCTGTGATCTCGTCCACCGGCTGATTACCGGGGTGGTCCAGAAAGCTGACTGCAAATCCGCCCCGTATCAGGACGCTGCGGGCGATCCCGTGACCCATAAGGCCAATGCCGATGATTCCGACGTGCATTTCGTTTTCCTCTATTCCCTCTGCCCTCGACCGTTGAACACGGGCCGAGGTCAGTCTGCGTTGATCCAGATCGCCTTGGTGTCCAGATATTCGTCCAGATGCTCCGTCCCACCTTCACGACCATAGCCGGACATCTTGACCCCGCCAAAGGGCACTGCAGGGTCGATAGCGTGGTACATGTTGACCCAGACCGAGCCCGCCCGCAGCCGGTGCGCAAGCTTGTGCGCCGTGCCAAGATGGGTGGAAAACACGCCTGCCGCCAAACCGTAGGGTGTCGCATTCGCGCGTTTCACCACCTCGTCAATCGAGTCAAACGGCAGGGCAGAAATCACCGGGCCAAAGATCTCTTCGCGGGCGATGGTCATCTCGTCACGCACGCCGCCGAACACCGTCGGCTGAATGAAATGGCCGCCTTCCAGTGCTGGCCCCACTGCCCGACTGCCGCCGGTCAGAACCTCGGCGCCTTCGTGCGCCGCGATCTTCAGATAGCTGGCGATCCGCTCTGCCTGACGGGCCGAGATGATTGGACCGATATCCGTATCCGTCTCGATGCCGTGCCCGATCTTGAGGCCCGCCGCATACTCTGCCACCCGCCGCACGAATTCATCGTGGATTTCACGAGCCACGAACAGGCGCGATCCGGCAATACAAATCTGTCCGGAATTGGCAAACACGGCCATGGCCGCGACCGGCACCGCCTTTTCGATATCGGCGTCTTTGCAGACGATGACCGGGGATTTCCCGCCAAGCTCCAGCGAGACCCGCTTGAGATTTCCGGTCGCCGCCCGTGCGATGGCTTGGCCCGTCGCGGTGGACCCGGTGAAAACGATCTTGTCCACCCCTGGATGCGCGGCAAGGGCGGCTCCTGCCTCAGCGCCGAGACCGGTCACGATGTTGAGCACTCCATCAGGCAGCCCTGCCTCCTGCATGATCCGGGCGATCAGCAGAACGGTCAGCAACGCCTCTTCTGAGGGTTTCAGCACCACCGTGCATCCGGTTGCTATCGCCGGTGCTATCTTCCAGATCGACCCCGCGATCGGGGCGTTCCAAGGGATGATGGCCCCGACCACACCCACGGGTTCGCGCACGGTCGATGAGTAAATCTCACCAGGAAAGGAGTTGGGAATGGTCTGGCCGTGGATCGCGACCGCCTGCCCGGCATAGAACCGCAGCATGCCCAAAACCCTGCGGCTGTTGGCCAATGTCCGCTGGATCGGCATGCCCATGTCCAGCGTGTCTGACAGGCAGAGTGTCTCCCATTCGGCCTCGAACCCATCCGCGATCCGCAGCAACAGGGCCTGACGTTCGAACGGCGTGAATTTGGACCAAGGCCCCTCAAAGGCCTTTCGCGCCGCAGCAACCGCCGCGTCGATATCCGCATCAGTGCCCCGCGGGACAGTGGCAAGAAGGCGTCCATCGGCCGGATTGCGCGCCTCGATCACCTGACCAGATATGGCTTCGCACCACGCACCGTCAATGAACATGTGCCGAAATGTGCCGTCATAAAGGCCGCTTGCCAAAGTCTTCCAGTCTTGCATCTTATCTCTTTCGCTACGGGCCTCTGCTCGGGCGCGGTTCGTTCATGCACTCATCGCTGATGCACTGCAAGCTAGGGTCAGGTTTCATAACCAATAGATGACAAGATCTGCAAGGGCGATGGCAGAGAGGAATACCTTGGGACAGCGGTCGTAGCGTGTCGCGAGGCGCCTCCAGTCCTTGAGCCTGCCGAACGTGATCTCGATGCGGTAGCGCCGCTTGTATCGGCGCTTGTCGTATTTCACCGGGGTCTTCCGCTGCTTTCGACCCGGGATGCATGCCTTTATCCCTTTGTCTTTCAACGCTTCTCGGAACCAGTCTGCATCATAGCCGCGATCCCCGAGCAGCCAATCGACCTTGTGCAAGCTACTGAGCAAAGCTCGCGCGCCGATGTGCTCGCTGACCTGCCCGGAGGTGACGAACAGGTCGAGCGGGCGACCCTGACTGTCGCAGATGGCGTACAGTTTGGTGTTCATGCCGGCCATGGTGCGACCGATCAGGCGACCACGCCCCCTTTTTTCACGCCCAGGCTGGACGCCGTGCGATGTGCCTTCAGGTAGGTCGCATCCACTGCCCGGCAGTTGATTGCGCAGCAATCAATGAGAGGGGATCATCACTGTATTCTTCTCGCCGTGCAGGGCGGCCAGGTCCGCCATCATCCGCGCGAAGGTACCTTTCTCGCTCCAACGCTTCCAGCGGCTGTAGAGCGTCTTGTGGGGCCAAAGGCGGAAGGAGCGTCACGCCAGCGCAAGCCATTACGATTAATGAAGGCTATGCCGCTCAGCACACGCTTGTCATCAGCCCGAGGCTTTCGGTGCGACCTCGGAAAGAAGGGTTTCAGACGCGCCATCTGCGCGTCGGTCAGCCAGAAAAGATCGCTCATGTCACCGCTCCGTTTCAAGAGCCGTGAATCACGCAGCGCGAACGAACTCAATGCATCCTGATCCTAAGCCCCTCGCTTGCGTATCACAGATGTAAACACTCCTCTCACCTTTATGGACATGAGGGGCTTTGATCTGAGGGCAACCTTGAGGCACAGCTGAGAATGGGAAGTTTCAGCCACGGCTGAAGGCCCGAAAAACAGACCGGCCCTCCAAGGTGCGATAGCATCTTGATATAGGGTCATATCGCAAATCTTGAATACGGATCCAATGTGCCCACATACAGGTGTCAGCAATCCACTCGGAGCCCGCATGTCTTTCCGCCAGCGCCTTGCGCACCAAATTGACCGTCCCGTGACGCGCAATATCATCATGGCTGTGATCCTTTTTAATGCCGTGATCCTTGGCCTCGAAACCTCCACGGTGGTCATGCAGCAGGCCGGTGGTTTGATCCTTTTGCTTGACGCGATCTGCCTTGCAATCTTTGTCGCCGAATTAGTGGCCAAACTTGTCGCTCTCGGCCCGCGCTTTTTTCGCTCTGGTTGGAACATCTTCGACTTTGTCATCATCGGCGTCTCGCTGGTGCCCGCTGGTCAGGGCTTTGCCGTGCTACGAGCCCTGCGCATCCTGCGCCTGTTGCGGGTGATCTCGGTCGCTCCCACTTTGCGCCGCGTGGTCGAAGGGTTCATCTCTGCCCTTCCCGGCATGGGCTCAGTCTTTTTGCTGATGGGGGTGATCTTCTACATCGCCTCGGTCATGGCGACCAAGCTCTTTAGTCAAAGTTTTCCGGAATGGTTCGGCTCGCTTGGCGGATCGGCTTATTCCCTTTTCCAGATCATGACGCTGGAAAGCTGGTCGATGGGGATTGTGCGCCCCGTGATGGAGATCCACCCAGAGGCCTGGATGTTTTTCGTGCCCTTCATCCTGATCACCACCTTTGCGGTGGTCAACCTTGTGGTCGGCCTGATCGTGAATTCGATGCAGGACGCTCATGCTCAGGAGTCGGTTGCCGCAACCGAGGATTATCGCGATGCCGTGCTGCGCCGCCTTCAAGCGATAGAGACGAAGCTGGACCGCCAAGGCTGATCCGTGCGCGAGGGGTGCGCCGCATTCGAAGTTCAGGAGCTCCGCGCTGCCGCCAATAACGAGAGGACGAACAGACTGCATACCAGCATGAAAAAGGACAACGGCACCGCGGGACACAGCGCCTCACGGTCCATTTAAAACTGCGTGCGGGTCATTGCGTGGGACACCAGAGTCGCAGTTGCATGGGACCGAACACCTATGCCTGTTAAAAGAACACGTCGTCTACGAAGTTGTCTGAATCACCCTCACCTTGGGGGTCGAAAAATTCTAAGGACGCATCTTCTGATTCAGAACTGGGTGTCGGCAGGCCCAGCACTATATCATGGATCTGGCGTTCGCTTTGCATGTTGTAGTGCTGACGCAGACTGGCAAAAGCCGCGTCGCAGACATCGTTCCATCGCGCGTCACTGCAGGCATTATGATAGGGTCCGCCTTGCAAAGAGCACTGATTGTCGAGCGCAGCATTCAGTCTGGCTGCAACGTCTCCGATCGTTTGAGCAAGCTGATACTGAGAAGACAATTCCAGCGCCGCTGCATCAAGAAGCGCTGAAACTTTCGGGCCTTCACTTTTCATCTTGGAAGCCGCGCGGCCAAGGCGGGCGTCCACCGCTTCCAGCAGGCCCACCGCGCTCAACGCATCTTTTCCGAGGTCCCGCATGTAGCCGTGCTCAAAGGCGTCCCCAGAGGCGACCAAACTCTCTGAGCATTGCGCCGCGAGCTGCAGCTTCTCAATCACCGCCTCGGCGACCACCACCACATTTTCGGTCAATTCGCGGACCTGATCCGATATCGCATTCAACGCCTTGCCTCGTGCCCCCATCGAGTTGCTTTTGATCTTGGCATTATGGCTCAGCAACTTCATGCGGACTTCGATATCCTTCACCTGATCAACATAGGCCAAGAGATCGGCAACCGTCTTCTTGATCACGTTTGAAAGCTGCTCGGTACGCGCCTGATCTTTTGCACATTCGTCTAGCAGGGAAGCGGCAGAGCGCATCCGGCTGCTGAGAAAAGCCACCATGGACCCGCCATCCGCAGTACCGCTATACAACTCCTTTGCACGTTCCATCGCCTGTGAAACATCCCGCGCCAAAGTAGCGATCGCTTGGCGCGCGGTGCCTATTTCGATTTCAAGAGAGGCTTGGACATCTCTCAGCTGCTGCTCTTGCATCCGCACGAGTGTTACACTCACAAGTTCGGCCTGCTCGAAGTAAAGTGGGCCAGAAATGTCCATCGCGGCACAGCCTTTGCCTGCGGCTATATCGCTGGCATAGCGCAGGCCTTCTTCGACATGCTCGATGCGTTGACGGATATTGTCGCCGACCTGAAGCGTCAAGACGACCGAAGAGATCCGGGACGCGATATTGCGCGAGCTTTCCATCGTGGCGGAGCTGTTCTGTGCAGCATCCTGCCTCTTTCGGTCAATTTGGCAAAGATAGCTGCCAAGTTCGGTAGACAAATCCGAAAGGCGGGTTTCCTGCAACACGTCGACGCGACGGCGTTCTTCGTAGGCCTGCTCGACACTCGATGCCATGACGCTGAAGAGTTTTGCAAAAGCAGACACAGTCTCGCTGGCTTCTGAAGAGAGCATGGGCATTTCTTCGGAATACAATGCCATCTGCTCGCCAGCGATGCTGGTGGATGCCGCAGTGATCCGCGCATTCAGTGCAACAATCCGGATCGTCATGATCGAGCGCTCAAGCTTAGCGATTGTGCCATGCGTCGCCGTAGTTGCGTCCCGAAGGGCCGACATCAACGGTCGTTCCTGTCTAATTGATGCTGCAATCTGGGCCGATTGCGTGACAAGGGCTTGCAACTGTGCATTTGCCGCATTCATCTCTCGGCTTTCGAAATCCTTCGGCAGTTCTTCGAATGTTGCCGCCAGATCGTTCAGCACTCCGACAGAGTTGGCCAGCTTGTCCCCAATTCGAATAAACGCCGCCTCGATCTGGCCACGTGCTTGTTCCAAAGCTTTCGCCAAATGCAAATGCGCGCCTTCTCCGACCTCCGAAAATTCTAGCTGTGTCGGCTGATGTCCAGTCCGGGTCATGCTGTGGCTGTACCGGCAACAGCTTTGAGGATAGCAGGTCCCATCTTGTCAAGCGGTACTATATAATCCACCCCGCCGGAGGCAATTGCCTCTTTCGGCATGCCAAAGACCACGGAACTTGCTTCATCCTGGGCCAGATTTCTGGCCCCCATTTCATGCATTTCCTTCATGCCTTGTGCGCCGTCATTCCCCATTCCCGTCAGAATGACGCCGATGGCATTCGGACCGGCGGCCTGCGCCGCAGATCGAAACAAAACATCGACAGACGGACGGTGGCGCGACACATGTGGACCATCCATGACTTCGACATAGTAAGATCGGCCGCGACGCCGCAACATCATGTGCTGACCACCAGGTGCCAAGAGTACGTGCCCGCGCGTCAGCACATCTCCATCAACCGCTTCTGATACAGTCAGCCTAGAACAGGCGTTCAATCGCCCCGCAAAGGCATATGTGAATTTCGGCGGCATGTGCTGCACAATGACAATAGGCGGACAGTCAGCGGGCAAGGTGACAAGTAGATCGCGCAAGGCTTCGGTTCCCCCGGTCGAGGCCCCGATGCAAATCACCAGCTCGGTCTTGGGCAGCTTGGCACGAGCGCTTGCCACACGGTGTGCACTCAGGCCAGGAAGAATGACATCTGCCGTTTGCCGAGGCGAGACAGTTGTCAAGGCAGGTGCCGAACGGAGCTTTCTGCCCTGCACAGAGGCATGCGCAGCGGCCTTCAACGCATCGCAGATGATCATCTTGGATTCCATTACTGCATTGGCTGTATCGAGCCGGGGTTTTTCGATAACCTCGACTGCACCGGCCTCAAGCGCGGTCATCATCATAGCTGACCCCTCCTCGGTCAGGCTTGAGCAGATGACAACAGGGATCGGGCGTTGCGCCATGATCTTGCGCAGAAAGGTCAGCCCATCCATCCGTGGCATCTCAATGTCCAAAATCAGGACATCGGGAACATCCTTGCGCAGTTTTTCCGCCGCGATATACGGATCCGCGGCGGTTGCAATCAGTTCCAATTCGGGGTCCTCATGAATAATCTTCGACAAAGCCATTCTGACAGAGGAGGAATCATCAACGACCATGACGCGGATTGGTTTGGATCCATTGGCCCCAGGCGCAGTGTGCAGTCTCATGAATTTCCTCATATCTTCTGGAAAACGGCAGGCGCAATCTGCCGCAAAGCGACAGCCGACCTGATCAGCGATTCAGAATGCCCAATCAGCAAATAACCGCCTTTGCGAAGATGGCCGAAAAGACGTTTGATGATTGCCTCCTGTCGCTCGGCATCAAAGTATATCAGGACATTGCGCAAAAAAATTACGTCCACATCCCGGTCCACAGAATAGGTTTCGTCCGTCAGGTTCATCTGAGAAAAGCGAACCTGCTTGCGGAGCTCTGGTATGATCCGCACTTGAGAGGGTTTCTGACCGGAGCGGGACTGCAGAAGATACCGTTCACGTATGGATTTGGGAATCGTGTTGATCATCTCGGTCGGGTAGATGGCGATTTTCGCCTGATCCAGAACGGTCAGTGAAATATCTGTCCCCAGAATGGAGTAGAGAAAGTCAGATCTGTTGAGAGACATCTCCGACAGAACCATGGCGATAGTATAGGCTTCGGCACCTATGGAACTTGCCGCGCTCCAGATTTTCAGGCGCGGCTTTCCCCTGCCCGAACGTTGTGAAATCAAGGACGGGATAATGATATTCTTCAGACATTCAAAATGATCCGGTTCACGAAAGAAATCTGTCGTATTCGTTGTCATTACGTCGACGAGGTCAGCATGTTCTTCTTTAAGCCCATCTTTATCAAAAATCAGGCTGCAATATTCCGATACTGAGCTGAGCCCCAAGGCGCGGACACGTTTACGCAACCGGCTTTCTGCCATACTGCGTTTTTCAGGAGGCATCCTGATGCCAACGTGCTTCGAAATATACTCGGACAGGCGCTGAAAATTATGGTCGCTCAGCCTGTCTTCTCCAGAAATATGAAGCGACACATTCGGCAGAATTCCAAGAATATTATCTCCCGAAGACAGAGATCCCAATTAAATAATCCCTGCATGTTGGGCGTATTTGACAACGCTATTGGTGACCATGTCCTTATCCGCGACATGCGGATGCATTGCTTCAAACAGGTTTTCCAGATTCAATACAGTCACAAAGGCACCATTTCTGCGCCCTATTCCAGCGATGACGTTTTGCTGCCAATCCTGCGCACCCTCAGGTGCAGGTTCCAATTCCTCAGTGTCAAAAAAAGTTACTTCATAGACGCGATCTGTTTTCAGACCCAATATTCGCTTCTTCTCGCTTCTGCCGACCAACAGCACGATGATCCGTGTACTTTCGTCATCCTCTCCCTTGGGCATGTTAAGTGTCCTGCGCAAATCCAGAACCGGGATGCCCTGACCGCGCACATCGATCATGCCCAACATATTTTCCGGCGAGCGGGGAAGGCGCATGATCGCACGCGCCTCCAGGATTTCCTGAACACTTTCGACCGGGGCTGCGAAAAGTTCCCCTGCCGCTCCGAGTGTCACATATTGAGAACGTTCGCTCATAAGTCGTTCCCCTCAGGCTGCGCCTTTGTAGCGCGTGAATCCCGCATCAAGCTCGTCTTCACCCTGGTCCATTTGCAGATCAAAACCAGAAGAGGTGTGGCGCTCGGGCGATGCCTTGCTCGCCTTGCGGGGTTGGGATCTACTGCCCGTCTCGGCACCTCGCTTTTGCGGTGCAGGCGATTTTCTTGCGGCATGCATCCCGGCTTCTGGCGGCAAGCGGAAATATCCGATCGTTTCACGCAGCTGGTCGGCCTGACCCGCAAGCTCTTCTGCGGTTGCGGACATCTTGTCAGACGCAGCAGTGTTCTCTTGCGTGACCTTGTCGAGATTTCGGATGGCTTCGTTGACCTGAGACGCCCCTGTGGCTTGTTCACGGCTGCCAGAAGAGATTTCTTCCACCAGTTCGGCGGTCTTCTGAATGTCCGGGACCAGCCGCGACAGCATTGCCCCCGCCTCTTGCGCCGCCTTGACAGTATTACCCGAAAGAGTCGAGATTTCTGCGGCAGCAGACTGGCTGCGTTCGGCGAGCTTGCGAACTTCGGAAGCCACTACGGCAAATCCGCGACCATGTTCCCCGGCGCGCGCCGCCTCGACCGCCGCGTTTAGAGCAAGAAGATCGGTCTGACGGGCGATTTCCTGAACAACCATGATCTTTTCGGCAATGGTCTGCATCGCGGTGACGGCTTTGCCCACGGCTTCGCCACTGGATTGCGCATCGGCTGCCGACTGTTTTGCGATCTTTTCGGTCTGGGTCGCATTGTCAGCACTCTGGCCGATGATGGAGGTCATTTCTTCCATCGAGGCTGAGGCCTCTTCGGTGGATGAGGCCTGCTCGCCTGCACCCTGCGATAGCTGCTCTGCGGTGGCCGACATCTGCTCGCTGCCTTCGGCGACATTCTCAGCCGATGCGTTCACTTCGCCGACAACCGCCCGCAGTCGCATGACCATCTGTGCAACACCGGCCAGGACGCTGGTTTCGTCACGATGGGCAAGTTTGACGTCAACGGCAAGGTTTCCAGCGGCGACTTCATTGACGATGTCACGCACATAATCAGGCTCGCCACCGACGTTCTTCAGAATGTCCCGAGTCACCACCCAGCCGACAATGATACCAATAATCGCACTGACACCGATTGCACTGATCACAAGCATCATTGCGCTGCTGTAGGTGGCGTTCGCAGCATCGCTTGCAATTTTTCCGCCGGTAACATTGATCGCTACAATTTTGGCACAAACTTCTGAGAACGCATCAAAGATATCCAGCGCCTCACCGTTATATATGGCGAGCGCCCTGTCATTTTCATTCCTACTCGCGAGTGCGACGGCGGTATCGTGAAGTTTCAGATATTTAGCGAACTCTTCAGAGAATGTGTCAACCAGCGCCTGCTCTTCAGGTGAACTGACCAAAGCCTGATGCTCGGCGCGCGCATCCTGGATCTCGGAAAGAACTGTATCCATTTGCGCTTTCCACTTCGCCATCCCCGCGTCGTCAGTCAGTGTCAAATGCTGAAGTTCCGCGATCCGCAGATCGGATGTGAGAGTGTTGAGCCGATTGACAACATCGACGCTTGGCATCCAGTTGTCAGCAATTTCCGTGGACTTGTCATTGATCATATTCATCTGCCATAGGCTGAAGAAGCCCAGGACAGCGGCAAGCAAGACCATCACGGCGAAGCCTGCGCCCATTTTTGCCTTCATAGTCAGTTTCATGATTTTACCCTTGCGATTGAAGCAACGCATGCCTTCTTTGGCATGGCGTGCTTGCCCTTTAGTTAATTGAAGTCATTCAAGATTCAGGCGAACATAGGAGATTGTCTGGGCCGAAGTTCATTCATCTGGGCGGCAGGGGCTGCTTGTTTCAGACCCTAAATATGAGCCTGTCCGCTGAGGCCGTGCGTCGAAAAAATGCGGCCCATGTCGGGAATGACGATGAATTCGTCGTTGTAATGCCCGATGCCCCTGATCAGTTCTGCGGGCCACCGCATGCCGACCTTGGGTGCTGCCTCGATCGAAGCGGATTCAATGTCGGTGACATCATGCACCTTATCCGCAAGCAGCGCGGCGATCAGTGTGTCGCCGTCAACATCGATTTCAATGACCACCACACGCGTGTCCATGCTCAGATCGCGCCGCTCCATGCCAAAGATGATCCGGAAATCGACCAGTGGCACCACAGAGCCGCGCACGTTGACCAACCCACCTGCAAAGGAAGAGGCATTCGGCACCCGCGTAATAGGCATCAGATCGAGGATTTCGCGCACGCTTTCGGCTTCAATCGCAAATAACTCATCCTCTAATTGAAGCGTAACCGAGCGCATCGCCCCTTCGAATGTTACTTCGGTTTTCATGCGGCTCTCCCGAGTTTTGTATCGCGGGCGTCGATTTTCTGGCCAAAGTCGACCAGATTCATGATGTCGAGAATGAGCGCAATGGTGCCATCCCCCAGAATGGTCGCACCAGAGAAGGTTTTAACTTCTGAATGAAGCTTGGACAGTTGTTTGATCACGGTCTGGGTGTTGCCAAGGATCTGATCGACCACCAGACCGACGCGTATGTCGCCAGACGACACGATGACCACCTTTGGATGCGTGTCCGGCGGACCTTCGACTCCGAACAGATCCCTCAATCGCAGATACGGCACAAGGCTGCCCCGGATATTCAGGAAGGACCGGTTTTTCGACCCGTGCGCCACAGCTGCGGGCAGTTCGACACATTCTTCCACAGCGGCGAGCGGGATCGAATAACGTTCCTTCCCGACGCGGATCAGCATTCCATCGACGATGGCCAAGGTGAGAGGCAGGCGCAGGGTGATGGTGGAACCTTCACCTTTCACGGTTGAGACGTCAATGGCTCCCCGCAGCCCATCAATTGTGCGTTTTACCACATCCATCCCAACACCCCGCCCCGACAGCGAGGTGATCTCTTTTGCGGTGGAGAACCCCGGATGGAAGATCATGCGTAGCAGCGCGTTTTCATCAATGGGGGCGTCAGGGGCCAGCAGGCCCGACTCTTCTGCCTTGGCGCGGATACGGGCCGGGTCCAGACCGGCGCCATCATCGCTGACCGAGATCGCGACCTCTGCCCCGGTATAAAACGCAGAAAGCCGCACAGTGCCGCGGGCAGGCTTGCCCGCCTCACGGCGTGCTTCCGCGCTTTCGAGCCCATGATCAACAGCATTCCGGATCAAATGGACCAAGGGATCGGCCAGTTGTTCGATCATCGTCTTATCGAGCTCAGTGTCTTCCCCTATCGTGACGAAATCGATGTCTTTTCCCAGCTCAGAGGACAGGTCATGCACCAGACGACGGAAGCGCCCGAACAGAGTGCCAATCTGGACCATGCGAATGCCCATCGTCGTGTCCCGAAGACCGGCTGACAGGCGCCCCATTTCTTCTGCAACGGCCTTTAAATTAACGTCATCGCTGGCATGCGCGAGCTGATTTAGCCGTTCTTGAGCGATCACAAGTTCGCCCACCCGGTCCATCAGATCGTCCAGACGCTCGGCCGGCACACGCAGGGAGGAGCCGCCGCCCGCCGCAGTCCTGTTGTCGGATTTTGCGAGCTGTTCGGCGGGTGCAAGGGCCAATGTCTTTTGCGCCGCGGGGTCAACGGCCTCTTCAGCACCTTTCACCTGTTGGTCAAGCGGCGCGAGCTCCAGTTCCATGTCATCGCGAATGAACATGAAGACATCTTCAATGGCTTCGCGCGATGCACACCCGCGCAGGATCACCTCCCAGGCCAGAAAGGATTTTTCCGGATCAAGGGAGCTAAGTGTCGGCACGGCGCCGATGTCCACGGTCACGTCACAGGCGCCCAGATCCTGCAGCTCGCGCAACAACAGCAGAGGATTGGCCCCAAAAACCAAAGCATCCTGCCCAAGCCGGAAATAGATGCGCCAGTCGGTCACGTCGCCGGCGCCGGCGCCGGGTTCAACTGCCTTGTCTATCACAACGGCCACTGTGCCCTGAACCCCGGTTCCAGTCGCGACCAGCACGCTGAGCTCTGTGAGGATTCCATCGCCCGACCTTGGATCCTGATCTTCTTCTTCCAGCAACAGCGCGATGTGATCCTTCGCAGCAAGGGCGATACGGATCAGGTCCGGGCTGACCTCGGCCAGTCCCTTGCGCACCTTGTCAAACGCAGTTTCGAAATCGTGCACAAACTCTGCGATGGCGGTAAAGCCGAACATCGCGCCCGATCCCTTGATCGTGTGCAGCGCACGAAACACTGCGTCGATCACTTCAGAATTCGTCGGATCGGCATCCATGTCCAGAAGACCTTGCTCAAGCGTTTCAAGCAATTCTCGGGCTTCAAGACGGAAGGTATTGACAGGATCTGCCTCGGTCATGCGTTTGCTACCTTCTTGATGACGGCCAGCAATTGTTCTTGTTTGAAGGGTTTGACGATCCAGCCGGTGGCACCGGCGGCGCGGGCCTGCTGTTTCAGGCTTTCATCCGATTCCGTGGTCAGAAAGATGATCGGTACGCCACGGCTGGACGGGTGCTGCCGATACTTCTTGATGAATTCGATTCCATTCATTCGTGGCATGTTGAGATCCGTCACGATCGCGGCGAGGCTCATTGACGTCGCCTTGGCGTAGCCATCGACGCCATCAACAGCCTCGACCACCGAATACCCTGCGCCTGAAAGGGTCATCTTGATCATCTGTCGAATAGAGCCGGAATCGTCGACCGTAAGAATGGTTTTACTCATGCATATCGCTTTCGCTATTCGGAAATTCCGACCCATTTATTCAATTCGACACATGCTTGCCCGGGCCCGGGGGCCAGACAGCCAAGTTCCCCCAAGATCTTCGGCAAAGCCTGAGACTCGCCAAACGCAACGGAGATTTGGGATCCTTTTTCGCGCGCATAAAGATGTGCGGAATACAGAAGCTGGACAGTGATCGCATCGAACTTTTCCACAAGTTCGACGTTGATCGTGATGTCCTGATCCTGCTCCATCAGCAGCATTATTCTTGCGTATGTATCAGCCACTTCCATGACTGTTTGTGGCCCTGTCAGCTCCAGGGCGTTCGTTTCAAACGGCATGTCAGCTCCAAGATTCCAAGCAATGCTGACATATAGGTAGTCGACACGGGTAAATGTAAAATTACTCGAGTATCGGAATAATTTGGAATTTTCTTAAATGGTTTATTTGCGGTTAACGAAACAAATTGATTTTTCCAAAAAAATGGGATTGACGGCAGATCAATACCATCACGCGCGCGCCGTTTACAGCAATAACGGCCTAACGCATCGCCGCTAAAGAGAATTGATCGTGATCGATGCGGATCGATCAGTGTTTGATTTGCCACGCAAGGCAGGCATCCGGTTGCGCTTTCGTCTGGCGGCCTCTGCAGCCTGCACATCACAGAACCCACCGCAGAGGCGGTGGATTCCAAAAATGCACTTTTAGCGCTACCCGAAGCGCAACTTCAGGCTCCGAGGCGACAATACAGGGCTGCGGCAAGCTTGGCGCGTTCGACGAGGCTGTCCACGAAGATATGTTCGTTCAGCGTGTGCAGATCCTTGCCCCGCACCCCGATGGAATCGAGCGTCGGAAGACCCATGAAGCCGGTGAAATTGCCGTCAGACCCGCCGCCTGCCGACGCGCCGGACATCTCGAAGCCGATCTCGGCTGCGATGTCCTGCGCCAGCGACAGCATCGCCATGGTTCCGGGCTGATCTGGTTCCCAGACAGGGCGCGTCACACCGCGACGGACCTCCATCACCACGTCGCCAGTGTCAGAGTTCAGCGCCAGCATCCGGGCGACGCCCTCGTCCAGCAGGTCCTGCGTCTTGGCCATCGACAGCACTTCAGCGTCGCAAACGGACGAGACGCAGTTGACCCAATGACCCCCGTTGAAAACGCCGACTGAAAATGTGCAGTCGTCCGAGGTCATTCCCTCGACCTCGGCCACCTTTTTGGCCATCTCGGCAATGGCCGAACGCCCATCCTTGAGCGCCCAGCCCGCGTGGCTGGGTTTGCCCCGCGTTTGCAGGTTGAAACGCGCAATGGCGTAGCGCCCGATCACTGCGCCGCCGTCGGGGCGGGCGGGTTCGGGGACGAGGATATATTTGTGCCGCTTTGCCTCTGCCTCGATCAGCGCACGCGTGGACGGCGTGCCGATTTCCTCATCCGGGGTGAACAGAACCGTGACCGGCAGAGGCGTCTCAATGCCCGCGGCAAGCAATTTGCGCAGGGCATCAAGGTAGACATAATTACCGCCCTTCATATCCATCAACCCGGGACCGTAGCAGATGTTGCCATCCCGCCGGAACGGCAGTTTGGACAGGGTGCCCATGGGGTGGACCGTGTCGAGATGGCCCAGCAACAGGATGCCGCCCTGCCCCGCCTTTGGATGCGGCATAGTAGCGCGCACACAATCCCCAAGACCCATCCGACCCGGGATACGTTCGACCCGTGCACCGAGGGCAGCAAGATCGTGCTGGACCACATCCATCATGCGGTTGACGGCAGCTGTGTCGAACGTCGGGCTTTCGGTTTCGATCCAGGGCTTGAGTCCGGTCAGCATCTCTTCGGCATCGAACGGCAGGTCAAGCGGATTTGTCATGATGTCGGCTCCTTTCCCCAGCGTGGCGCGAGTCCGGCCGGGGGGATTTGCGTATTTGGAAAGAGAAGAAGCAGCGGATCAGGCATCTGCTCTTGGCAGGCGCGTTTCGACGATGCGCGCATAGATCGAGGCGCCAACCGGAAGGATGGCGTCATCAAGCACAAAACCCGGGTTGTGCAGCGGCACACTGCCCGCATGGCCGACGCGGCAATAGGCGCCGGGGACGATCTTCAACATGTCGGCAAAATCTTCAGAGCCGGTCGCCTGATCGGTGGATTCCGAGGCGAGATCCGTGCCGACGATGTCGGAGGCAGCAGCGATATAGGCAGTTGACAGGTCCGCATCGTTCATCAGCACGTCAAAGACGTTGCGCAGATCGACAGTGATCTCGATGCCATAGGCCTGAGCCATCCCGGCGCACAGTTCGCGGATGCGTTGGTTCGCGATTTCCGACACGTCGTCATGGAAATAGCGGATCGTGCCCGAGATTGTGGCGGTGTCCGGGACCACGTTATAGGCCGAGCCGGAATTGAACTTGGTCACCGACAGGACAACCGGCTTCGTCGGCGGAATGTTGCGGCTGACCACGGTCTGCAACTGCTGGACCAGCGCGGTGCCGATAACGATGGGATCCCTAGACTGGTGGGGCATGGCGGCGTGGCTGCCAGTGCCCTTGACGGTGATGTCAAAGAACGAAGCCCCGGCCATGGCCGGGCCGGGGGTGACGCTGACCACGCCGGGTTCGGAATTGGGGTCGTTGTGCATGCCGTAGATCTCGTCACAGGGGAACTTGTCGAACAGCCCTTCGGCGATCATCCTGCGCGCGCCCCCCAGCCCCTCTTCGGCGGGCTGGAAGATCAGTACGACGGTGCCGTCGAAATCGCGCGTTTCGGCAAGGTAGCGCGCGGCGCCCAGAAGCATGGTGGTGTGACCGTCGTGGCCGCAGGCGTGCATGCGGCCCGGGTTGGTCGAGCTGTAGGTAACGCCAGAAGCCTCTTCGATCGGCAGCGCATCCATGTCGGCGCGCAGCCCGACGCGGCGGTTGCCGCCGCCCTGCCCCTTGATCAGGCCGACGACACCGGTGCCGCCGATACCTTCGACCACTTGATCGACGCCATAGGCCCGCAGTTTCTCGGCGACGATCTTAGAGGTGCGCACCTCTTCGAACCCCAGTTCGGGATGGGCGTGGAAATCCTGACGGATCTCTGTCAGCTCGGCCGCAAAGGCCTCAATCTTGGGGATAACGCTCATGCGGTGGCTCCTTTTAGGGCAGGTACGCGCTCCATCGCGCGGAAATTGGCAAAGTCCCAGTGGCGGCCTGGGGCCGCTTCAATCAGGGTACGGGTGTAGTCGTGGCGCGGGTTTGACAGGACTTCGTCTGCAGGGCCGTGTTCAACCACCAGCCCCTTTTGCATCACCAGCACCTCGTCACAGATCTGCGCCGCAACGCGCAGATCGTGGGTGATGAAGAGCATGGCCACGCCGAATTTGTCCTGAATGTCATCCAGCAAATCCAGAACTTGCGCCTGCACGCTGACGTCGAGCGCCGATACAGCTTCGTCCGCGACCAGCAGGTCGGGCTTCATCGCGACGGCCCGCGCGATGGCAATGCGCTGGCGCTGCCCGCCCGAGAACTGGTGGGGGTAGCGGTCCAGTGCGTCGCGTGGCAGGTCGACCAGCTCCATCAGCTCGGCGGCCTTGTCCATCGCCTCTTCTTTGGACGTACCAAAGTTGATCGGCCCCTCGCAAAGGCTGCGCGCAACGGTCCAGCGCGGGTTCAGCGACCGATAAGGGTCCTGAAACACGATCTGGAGGTGCTTGCGGTAGGGTTGCAGCTGGCGGCGGCTGAGTTGCGCAATCTCTGTCCCAGCGACGCTGACCTTTCCCGCCGTCGGGTCGATCAGCCGCATGATGCAGCGCGCGACCGTGGATTTTCCCGATCCGGATTCCCCCACAATGCCAAGGGTGCGACCCGGCTTGATGGTAAAGTTCACATCGCGCGCGGCTTTCACCCCTTCGGATCTGCGCAGGAAGCCACCGCCGCCGTAGGTCATGTCCAGCCCTTTGACGATGATCACGTCCTTGGCCGTGGCGGGCGCACGCGCGGCACGCGGAGCGAGGTTGGGCACTGCCATCAGCAGCTTTTTGGTGTAATCCTCTTGCGGATTGGTCAGCAGATCGCGGATCGGGGCGCGTTCGACGATGCGACCCTTTTGCATGACGCTGACCGTGTCGGCGATTTCGGCGACGACCCCCATGTCATGGGTGATGAACAGCACGGCGGTGCCGTGGCGTTCCTGCATCTCGGCGATCAGCCTCAGGATCTGCAGTTGCGTGGTGACATCCAGCGCAGTGGTCGGCTCATCCGCGATCAGCAGGTCGGGATCAAGGATCAGCGCCATGGCGATCATGATGCGCTGGCGCTGCCCCCCCGAAAGCTGATGCGGAAAGGCCTGATAGATACGGTCCACATCCGGCAGATGCACCTGCTCCATCATGTCGAGCGTGCGCTTCTTAGCCTCGGCCTGCGACAGATCGGTGTGCATGTTCAGCACTTCTTCGATCTGCTCACCGACCCGCAGGACGGGGTTGAGCGCGGTCATAGGCTCCTGAAAGATCATCGCGATGCGCCGCGCACGCAATGCGCGCATCACGGACGGTTTTGCATAGGTGATCTCGACTCCTTCGAGGTCGATCAGCCCGCCCTGGATCTCAAGAGCATCCTTCGGCAAAAGTCCCATTACAGCTAGAGAGGTCACTGATTTGCCCGAGCCGGATTCGCCCACCAGACAATGGGTTTCGCCTGCGCGGATATCGAGGTCGATCTCGTTCAGAACCGGCGCGGCATTGGGCCGACCGGTCAGGCCTACCTTAAGTTTGCGGATCTTGAGGACACGCCTGGAATCAGTGAAGTCTTTGGATTTGAACTCCATGTCCTTAACCCTCCCGCTTTTTCATGCGTGGATCGAGAAGATCGCGCGCGGTGTCACCCAAAAGGTTGATCGCAAGAATGCACAGCGACAGCATCAGACCCGGCCAGAAGATCAGGCCCGGCTTGATCTGAAAATAGGTCCGCCCCTCGGCCATGATATTGCCCCAAGTAGGGATCTCGGTCGAGACACCGGCGCCAAGAAAACTCAGGATCGCCTCGATCAGGATGGCAGAGGCGCAGATGTAGGTGCCCTGCACGATCAGCGGTGCAAAGGTGTTGGGCATCAGATGCTGGATCAGGATCTTTGGCATCGAAGACCCCAGAGCGATCGCCGCCTCGACATAAGGTTCCTCGCGCGCGGACAGCACGACAGAGCGGACGAGGCGCACGACGCGCGGCACCTCTGGCACGGTGATCGCGATGATGACCGACGACAGGCTTGGCCCGTTCAGCGCCACCAGTGCAATGGCCAGCAGGATCGCGGGGATTGCCATGAGGCTATCCATGATCCGCATGATCACGCCGTCCGCTGCGCGGAAGAAGCCGGCGACAAGGCCGATCATCAGGCCGACGGCGACGCTGACGACCGCTGCGCCGACGCCGATCAGCAGGGACACCCGCCCACCGGTCATGACGCGGCTGAACGTGTCGCGCCCATAGGGGTCGGTGCCCAGCCAATGCGCCTCTGACGGAGGTTTGAGGCGCGAGAGCGCATCCATCGAAAGCGGGTTATAGGGCACGTACAAAGGCGCAAGAACCGAGGCGAGCACGATGATCAGAAGGATCACCGCTGCGATCATCGGGCCTATACCGATACGGGCACCCGCAGGCAGGGAAAACAGGCCGGTCAGCACCTGAAAAGCGCTGTGCCGCGATGTGGGGATCTCTGTCATGTCAGTACCGGATCCTTGGATCGAAGAAGGAATAAGAGATGTCTACCAGCAGGTTGACAAAGACGTAGATGCCCGCCGTCAGCAGGATCATCGCCTGGATCACCGGATAGTCGCGCGCGAGGATGGCATCGACGGTCAGACGCCCGATGCCGGGAATGTTGAACACTGATTCCGTCACCACAACGCCAGAAATCAGCAGCGCAAACCCGGTGCCGATAATTGTGAGGATCGGCACGGCGGCATTGCGCAGGGCATGGCGGAACAGCACGACGTTTTCGCGCACACCCTTGGCGCGGGCGGTGCGGATGTAATCCTCGCCCAGAACCTCAAGCATGGAGGCGCGGGTCATGCGCGCGATCAGCGCAATATAGATGGTGGCGAGCGTCAGCGACGGCAGGATGGCACGGCTGAAAAAGGCGCCAAAGCCGTCGGCGGGGGATTTGTAGCCCTGCACAGGCACCCAGCGCAGATCAATCGCAAAGATCTGGATCAGGATATAGCCGATCACAAAGACCGGCACGGAAAACCCAAGGACAGAAAAGGACATGACCAGAAAATCGACCCAGGTGCGGTGGCGCCAGGCGGCAATCACGCCCATCGGCACCGCCATCACGACAGAAATCACGATGGTCATCAGCGCGATGTTGATCGTCGGCCCGAGCCGGTCTGCCAGCATCCCTGCAACGGAGGTGTTGGACAAAAGCGAGGTGCCCAGATCGCCGCGCAGCAGCTGGCCCATCCAGGTGATGAATTGCGTGAGCAGGGGATCGTTCAGACCCAGCCGCTCTCGGATGCGTTCAAGCTGAGCGGGTGTGGCCGCGTCCCCGGCAAGGATCGCAGCAGGATCGCCGGGCGTGAGGCGCAGAAGCAGGAAGACGAAGATGGCAACGATCACCATCACCGGGATCGTCGCCAGCACGCGCTTCAAGATATAGAGAAACATGCTCCGGGCTCTCCTTTAATTTGTCGGGGAAAGGGGTGGAGGGCACGCAAAGCGCCCCCTCCTGTGCGGATTACTCTGCTTCTTTGGTCATGTTCCAGAACACCGGAACCGGCGAGGGAATCATGTTCTGGATCGTGTTCCGGCGGGCCTGCGGAATGATGTATTCGCCCATCATGATGTAGTTCACGTTATCCATGACATGTTCCTGGATCTTGACCGCAACCTCTTTCTGAGTTGCAGCATCCGGGGCCGCGACGAAATCGGCACGCAGCGCTTCGATTTCTTCATCTGTGGGCCAGCCGAACCAAGCGTCATTGCCACGGCCGTTGACCATCACGTTGATCAGCGGATCAGATACCTCGGGCACCATCCAGTTGGTGAAGAACATGTTCCAGCCGCCTTCGGTGACCGGGCTTTGCTGGGCACGGCGCTGCACGACAGACTGCCAGTCCATGGTCTGCAGATCGACGGTGAAGCCGCCTTCGCGCAGGGCCTGAGCGGCAACGACGGGCTGGTTGATCAGGCTGATCACATCCGTGGGCGCCATCAGGACGATGGGCGTGCCGTCATATCCGGCCTCTTCTAGAAGGGCCTTGGACTTTTCAGGATCAGCGCCGCCGGTCAGCGTTTCAGATCCGGACTCATCACCCAGAGGGGTCGAGCAGCCAAAGATCGCGCCGCAGACGTTATAGTATTCCGGATCGCCCTGCATCGTGGCCAGCATGGATTCCTGATCCAGCGCGGCCATGGCAGCCTGACGGATCAGCTTGTTGTCAAACGGAGGGTGCAGGAAGTTCGGCCGACCAATGGTCACATATCCCAGTTCATCCCGCTTTTCGACGGTGACGTCCGGGTTGCCGGACAGGATCGGCATCAGGTCGATCTGCACCTGTTCCAGATAGTCGATTTCGCCCGCCGACAGCGCGTTCAGCGCGGTCAGTGCGTCCGGCATGGTGGTCCAGACGACCTTGTCCACATTCACGACCTTGCCGCCGGCCATCCAGGAGGCGGGTTCGTCACGCGGCACGTAACCGTCGAACTTGTCATAGGTGACCGACACGCCGGGTTCGTATTCCGCTTCGTTGAACACGAAGGGGCCGGAGCCTACATATTCGGTGATCGTCTCATCCGAAGAGGTCGCGGCGACGCGGGCGGGCATGATGAAGGGCGGCACGGCGGATTGCTTGGAAATCACGTCCAGCAGCGGTGCGAAGGGTTTGGTCAGGGTCCAGACGATGGTCTTGTCATCCGGCGCCTCAAGGCTGGCCGTCACGTCAAAGATCAGCTGACCGCCGGAATCGCGTTTGCCCCAACGGGACAGCGAGGCGACGACATCCGCGCCCGTCACCGGTGCGCCGTCATGGAACAGCAGCCCGTCGCGCAGCGTGAAGGTATAAGTCAGACCGTCTTCGGAGATTTCCCAGCTTGCCATCTGCGGTTGCGGTTTAAAGTCGGCGTCAACGGCGGTCAGAACGTCATAGATCATGTAGCCGTGGTCGCGCGTGATATGCGCGGTGGTTATGACCGGGTCGAGCACGCGCAGCCCCGAATGCATCACGGCGGTGATGGTGGATGTATCCTGTTGCGCGGACAGGGCGCCGGGCATCAGCAGCGCGGTCCCCGTCAGCAGTGCGGCGGCAAGGCCGCGCGTCTCTTTCAGTGCAGATCTCAAAGTCAGCATGTCTGTTTCCCATGTTGGTTGTCGGTTTGATTATGTTGGACCTCGGCAGGGGCTCCGCCGGAGTCAGGGCGCGCCGTATTGGCACGCGGGCCCCCAAAGACGGGGCCGTTGGGGGACAGCCGCAGCCCCGGACGCAGCCGCGTGAACGGCAGATCTGCAGGGTTGAACGGCATCGGTCCGGGCGCCCGCGCGACAAGGATATCGCGCGCGATCGGTGCGAAATCCGCCCGGAAATGGGTCGAGCTTTTGACCACGAGGATTTGCTGATCCTCGGGTATGATCCTGACAAAGCGGAACATTTCGCGGTCGGCCATCTGCGCGATGCGGCTCGTGACCACGACGCGAACACCCCCTACCCGCAGGCAGGCAGAGGGCCCGAGATCGAGCCGTGTTCCGCCGTAATAGGGGCCTGTGGCATGGCATTTGCCATCCGAAAGCGCCTCGACAACGGCCTCAACCTCAACCGGGGGGTCATCTGGCAGGCCGGGATGGCCACCGATGCGGAACCGGGCAGTTGCGCCCTGCCCCGCCTCATGAGCGTGTTGTGCTGCGGATGGATCGACCATCAGCCCGATTGCGGCATTCTGCGCATCTGCATTGATCAGTGCGCGCAGCATTCCGGTGGTGGCGGAAACGCCGCCCGCCCCTGGATTGTCCTGGGTGTCGGCAATGACGACAGGGCCTTTGCCCTGCGCCTGTGCCAGTTGAGCGGCCTGTTCCACCGCCTCGGCGGCGGTATAGGTCAGATGGTCGTCGAACGCGGATTCAGCAGCCTCATAAGCGGCGGCGATGCGGTCTGCGGCACGATCCGCGGCCTCTTGCGTGTCGCCGTAGGCAATAGCGGTCGGTCCGCAGTCGGGAATATCCGCCGCTGGAAACCCCATGAACAGCGAAGCCGTCAGTGCCCCCTCAGCTTCGGCCTTTGTCAGACCGGCATAGAGCCCGTCTGCGGGCGCCATATCGGTGGTCTGAAACGGGATAGGGACAAGGTAGGACATGCGCCGATACGCCTTGGCAGGGCGCATGCCGGTGGTCATCAGCCGGTCCAGAAGCCGCGCCGCCGCCGCGCCGGTCGCCGCCATATCCACATGCGGATAAGTGCGAAAGCCCACCAGCACATCGACAACAGTCACAAAGTTTTCCGAGATATTGCCGTGCAGATCAAGTGCTGCTGCGATCGGCACATCCGGGCCGACGGCGGCGCGCACGCGGCGCGCGATCTCGCCCTCTCCATCGTCCAGATGTTCGGCAACCATGGCGCCGTGCAGGTCCAGAAAGACGCCATCCAGCCGGCCTGCTGCATGCAGGCCGGCGACGATGTCATCGGCGATCTGCTCGAATGCGTCGCGGGTCACATGCGCCGACGGGATTGCCCCGGCCCAGAGCACCGGCAGCATGTCCCAGCCAAGCGTGGCCCCAACCGACAGCGCGCCCGATATGCCCAGATTTACATTGCGCGCGGCCCCGATCAGGTCCGGGCCGTAAGTCATTGGAATATAACCGCCCCCGAACCGGAACGCAGCCATATCCGCCGCCGCCGGTGCGAAGGTGTTGGTTTCGTGCAAAAAGCCCGCCAAGGCGACTTTCATGAAGACCGCTCTGTCATATTTCGATCCCTGTCGCATTCCGGCACGTCGCGCTTGCGTATTGTCAGGCGATACACTTATATCGCTGACAGATCATACGAACCCCTTTTAAGATTAGTCAAGCAAGAGGTTTCCAATGCCAAGCATTCTGCGTGCAGAGTCGCCCATACCGACCAATCTTCAGGCAGAAGACGACCGTTTGTTCGTCCGTTCAGCAGGGCGCACAATGCAGGTACTGAGCGCCTTTCATCAGGCCAGCGGACCGCTGAGCCTTTCGGAAATCGCCACACGGGCCGAAATCGACCGTTCGGCGGCGCAACGTCTTGTTCATACGTTGATGTCGCTTGGCTATGTGCGGCGCAGCGCGGATGACCGCGGCTATCTTCCCGGGATCCGCCTGCTGGATCATACGCTGGATCTGCTGCGCTTGGACCCGGTGATTCAGAAGGCGACGCCGGTTCTGCTGGAGTTGCGCAAGACCCTGCGGGAACGTGTGGATTTCAGCCTGTATGACGAAACCCGTCTGATCTATGCGCTGCGCATGCAAAGCAAGCGCGAAACCTTTTATGCCTCCCTTGTGGGTCACAGTGTTCCGACCTTCTGCACCGCAGGTGGCCGGGCGGTTCTTTCTGCACTGCCCCAGGACGCGGCGCGTGAGATCGTGATGCGCTCGGCACTACACAAATACACTTCTTCGACTGAAACGGATCCGGAGGTGATCCTGTCCGAGATCGCAAAGGCACGCAGGGATGGATACGCTGTGCTGACTGAAGAATTTGTTCAGGGCGAGATCGCCATCGGTGTGGCCGTAACCAGCCGCGCCGGCCACCCGCTGGGCGCGATCCATGTGGCAGGATCGCTGGCCGAATGGACACCAGAGGATTTCGAGCGGAAGGCTGCACCGCTTGCCACCGAGGCAGCTCGTGCCATCAATGGCAGCCTGTGACTGGGTTTTTCTAACAAACTCGTGCGACAAAATTTAAGTTTATAATAATTTATTAACAATAACTTCCTGAACTTTTCTCAGATTTTACATTAACTGCCATCAGGGCCGGTGAGATGCTGGGGCGTTGAGCGCTTTGCAGCCGCGTTCTGCCCAGCCACTGGAGATGATCTGAGACGCGACGGCGACAAGCGCAGGTGGCGGCGGATCGGCAAAGCGAGTCCAGATCGAGGCGTTTCTCCCGCTGAAAGGCGCGATGTGCAGGGCTGTGGGTCAGCGCATTTGTGGTCTGCTTCGGCCCGGTTGCGGAGAAGTCCCGGAGGGCGGATCCGTCAGAATTCAGCGTCGAAACGGGGGCTGGAAGCCGTATGGAAAGCGTATGGTTTGCGTATGGCCCGGGTAAGGCCGCGGCGCGCCTGACTGGCGATAAATCGCCGGTTCAAAGATATCGTTCCAGCGACGCGCTGGCCAGTTCCCCACCCCCGACTTCTCGGGTATTCAGGTGTCATGGATATCATTCTGATCACGACCGTCATCGCCTCGCTTTTCCTTGTCATCGGCATTGCCGAGCCGCTGGCGGCGTGGTTACGCCTGCCTTACAGCGTGATTCTGGCCGTGGTGGGCATGCTCATCGGGGCGGCGGCGATCTTTTTCCTACGCACGGAGTTTACCGATGCGCTGAACCCGGTGGCCGAGGCAATTCTGGGACTGCCGATCCGGTCAAACGTTTTCCTTTACGTGTTCCTGCCGACGCTGCTGTTTCAGGCGACGCTTGGCATGAATTTGCGCCGCATGTTGGACGACTGGGTGCCCATTCTGGTTCTGGCGGTTGTGGCCGTGGTCGTGGCGACGCTCAGTGTCGGGTATGCGTTGTCCTGGTTCAGCACGCTGCCGCTGGCCGCCTGTCTGCTGGTTGGCGCTATCGTGTCCACCACAGATCCGTCGGCGGTTGTGTCCATCTTCCGGTCAATTTCAGCGCCCCGCAGGCTTGCGCGGATCATCGAGGGCGAAAGCTTGCTGAACGATGCCGCCGCGATTGCGCTGTTCGGGCTGTTCATGGGCTTTGTGATGCTGGGGCTGCCTGACCCTACGCTGGGGGATGCGCTGGGGCGCTTTCCGCTGCTGATCGGCGGCGGCGCGGCTGTGGGCTGGATCACGTCACATTTTGCCATCTGGATCATGGCATTCTTCAAGAGCCACGAGCGGGCGCAAATCTCGGTTTCCGTGGCTCTGCCGTATCTGGCTTATATCGGCGCGGAACAGAGCATCGGCGCGTCAGGTGTGATTGCGGTTGTGACGGCGGGCCTGACAATGAACCTGACCGGGCCGGGCCGTCTGCCGCCGCAGGCCTGGGCGCATCTGCGTGAGATCTGGGATCTGCTGGCCCATTGGGCGGGAGCGCTGATCTTTATCCTTGCCGCGCTGTTGATCCCGCGCCTGCTGGAAGAAGTGCGCGCGGCTGATTTTGCACTGGTCGGCGTCGTGATCATTGCCGCCGTCACGGCACGCGCGGTGATCCTGTTCGGGCTGCTGCCGCTGCTGACGCTGTTGCGGGTGTCACCCGCGGTCGAGCGGCCCTATCGCATCGCGATCCTGTGGGGTGGGTTGCGGGGGGCTGTGACACTGGCGCTGGCGCTGGCCGTGACCGAAAGCATCCGTGTGCCGCTGGAGATCAAGCGCGTGGTCGGCATCCTTGCCACCGGGTTCACGCTATTTACGCTGATGGTGCAGGGGACCACGCTGCGCAGCGTGATCAGCTGGCTGGGGCTGGACCGGCTGTCGCCGATTGACGAGGCGCTGTCGCGGCAGGTGGTGGCCGTTGCGCTGCAGACGGTGCGCGAGGATGTGGCGCGGACGACGGAAAACTATGAGCTGAGCCGCGATATCGTGCGATCCGAGGCCAAGACCTTTGGCGAGCGGCTGGACGGCGCGGTCGAAAAGGCCGAGGACAGCGCCGATATTCTGGACCGCGACCGGATCACGCTGGGGCTGATCGCGCTGGCGGGCCATGAACGTGACACGATTCTGGCGCGGGTGCGGGAACGCACGATCTCTGCCCGGATGGCGGAACAGGTGCTGTCGGATGCGGACCGGCTGATCGAAGGGGCGCGGTCGGGCGGGCGCAACGGCTATCAGCGCGCGGCGCGGCTGAGTGTGGCCTATGGGCGCAGCTTTCAGACAGCGGTGGCGCTGCAGCGACGGCTGGGTCTGGCCAAACCGCTGGCACGCCTGACCGCCGACCGGTTCGAGCTTTTGCTGTCGCAGCGGCTGATCCTGCGCGATCTGGGGGCGTTTATCGACGGGCGTATCCGGCGCATTCACGGTCGGCGCGTGGGCGATCTGCTGCACGAGCTTCTGTCGCGCCGGCTTGAAGCGACGGACACCGCGCTGGAGGGGCTGCGCCTGCAATATCCCGGCTATGCCGAAGAGCTGGAGCGCCGCTTTATCCGGCGCACGGCGCTGCGTCTGGAAGAGCGGGAATACAATGCCATGCGCGAAGACGCGCTGATCGGGGCCGAAGTCTATACGGCGCTGATGCAAAACCTTGGCGCGCGGCGTGCGGCAGCCGAAGAGCGCCCGTCGCTGGACATCGCGCTGCAGCGGGCCGAACTGGTCCGGCAGTTCCCGCTGTTCACCGGGTTCGACGATGCCGCGCTCAAGCGGCTGGGGCGGGCGTTGCAGACAGTTTATGTGAATGCAGGCAAGGTCATTGCCCGCAAGGACAGCATTGCCGACAGCGTCTATTTCATCGCATCAGGCGCGGTCGAGCTGGAGAGTGCGGGCCAGACCTGGCGGCTGGGTCGAGGAGAGATGTTCGGCCAGCTGGCGATCCTGACGCAAAAGGCGCGACGGGCCGAGGTGCGCGCGATTGCACCCTCGACCTTGCTGATGCTGGATGAGGCGCGGTTCCGCCGTCTGCTGGAGCGCAGTCCGACGCTGCAGGAGGCCGTGCGCATCAGCGCAGAGCAGCGGGGACTGGATCCGGCGCTGTTCCTGCCAATGGGAACAAAGGACAGCTGAGCGTGGTAGGCGTCGGCGTTACTTTGTGCCGGCGCGCCAGCGCATGCCCCAGCCATAGGCGTTGTCCATCGCCTCGTGCCCTGCGAAAAAGCGCACCTCGCGGTTGACGCGGATCTGGTTGTCCTTGTTTTCCAGCAGGGCGACGGCGCACATGCCGTTGCGGCTGTCGAGGCTTTGTACGTTCATGCGCACCTCGACCTCGGGCTGGCCGGGGACCATCAGGCGGATGACACCATCGGTTTCCTGCCAGTTGGCAACACCTTCGTAGATGAAGGCAAAGATCAGCACGCGGCGGAAGTTCGACCAGGCGTCGCCGTTGATTTCCAGCCATTCGCCGTCGGTTGAGGTGCCGGTGCGGTCATCGGCCAGCAGTTTGGTGAAGGGCAAGGCGTCGAGATCCCCAAAGCTGTTGCCAAGCGCCTGAACGACGCCGAATTCGCCGGTGCGAAATTCAACAAAGGCGCCAAGGTCGAGGTCGATGCCGCGCTTGCCCATGCCGAAGAAGCCGCCAGCGGTCTTTTTCTGGTTCCAGTTGAGATTGACGCGGATGCGGCCAAATTTGCCGTCCTGTTTCTTGAGCGAGATCGTGCTGTCGTTCTTGGTCAGGGAGACCTTTGAGAGATCAATTTTGGGGGATGGAGCTGCCGGTTTCGGCGCGGCGGCGGGCGGGGCTGCGGGTGCGGGTTCTGCGACTTCGACACCGAAATGTTCGGCCAGCGCCTGCAGGCCGCCGTTGAAGCCTTGGCCCACATTGCGGATCTTCCAATGGCCGTTGCGTTTGTAAACCTCGCACAGGATCAGCGCGGATTCCGTGCGGCCCGTGGTGTCGATCTGCATGTCGATCCCGCCGGATATCGCAAGTTTCAGCCCGGCGACCGAACTGAAGGCGCCGCTGTCGAGGGTGGCGTTCACCACGATCTTTTCGACATCGGCCCCGATCTTGCCAAGCGCGAAGGCAAAGCTGTGGGTGTTGCCGCTGACGTTCTGCGACACCGCGCCGCCGCCGATGACGGGCTGGTTGAAAAAGCACATATCGCCGTCCCCGCGCACCTTGCCATCTGCGTAAAGCTGCAGGGCGGTGACATCGATGGCGCCCCCCTGCGGGAGATGCACGTCAAGCGTGAAATCCGGCGATGCAAGCGGGGCGTTTGCGCCCATGGCAAGTGTGGTCATGATCCGTCTCCCGGGGGGGTGGCGCGGGGCCTGCAGAGTGCAGCCCCCGGTCATTGGCACAAGGCGCGCGGAGGGACGTCCCCCGCGCGCGAACTAAAAAGCTCAGCCCAGATTCACGCCATGCGAGGAGGCGAGCGGCCCGAGGCCCCCTTCGAATCCGGCACCGATGGCCTTGAATTTCCACTCTGCGTTGTGGCGGTAGACTTCACCAAAGATCATCGCGGTTTCGACCGAATAATCCTCTGTCAGGTCATAGCGGGCGAGTTCTTTTTCGCCGTCCTGATTGATGACACGCATGAAGGCATTCGCCACCTGACCGAAGTTCTGCTTGCGCGTAGCACCTTCGTGAATGGTCACGGCAAAAACCAGTTTCTTGACCTCTGCGGGCACGGCGCTGAGGTCAACCTTGACCTGTTCGTCATCGCCTTCACCTTCACCGCTGCGGTTGTCGCCGGTGTGTTCGATCGATCCATCCGGGCTTTTGGCGTTGTTGTAGAAGACGAAATGCTTGTCCGTCAGGACCTTGCCATCTTCGCCGCACACAAAGACCGAGGCATCAAGATCGAATTCAGCACCGTCGGTGACACGCGGGTCCCAGCCGAGGCCAATGGTGACCTTGGTCAGGCCGGGGGCCTCTTTGCTGAGGGAGACATTGCCGCCTTTTTGAAGTGAAACAGCCATTTTGATTTCCTTTCATGACACTGTTGGCAGAACCCGGCGCGGCTGCGCCGGTTTCCTTGGTGTGGTTGGTGTGCAGCGATCAGCCGCTGTTCAGCCAGATATGACTGCCCATCGCGGTGCGATCCCCACAGGTGTTGCCGATGACAGCGGCGTCATTCTTTGCCGCATGCCCTTGCTTTGAACCGGCAGTTTCACAACAGGTACTGCGCCCCGGTGAAGACCAGATAGCCCAAGGCCATCAGCGCGCCGGCGACGCGCCCGATCTTGCCTGCAAACAGCAGGAAGACAGCAAAGATGAGCGTCACGACCACGACAATCGGCATGTCGAACTGCGCAAAACGGCTGTCGATGATCAGCGGCTTTGCAATCGCGGAAAAGGCCATGACGGAGAGGATGTTGAAGATGTTCGACCCGACGATGCCGCCGATGATCATGTCGGACTGACCCTTGCGCGCCGCAGCCACACAAGCCGTCAGTTCCGGCAAGGAGGTTCCGAAGGCGATCATCGTCATGCCGATCACGGCCTCAGGCACGCCAAGGGCGACACCACCGGCAACGGCCCCCTGGACGAGGATTTCCGAGCCGACCAGCAGCGTCAGAATGCCCACCATCAGCATGACGCCAGGCATGGAGGCGCCTGACTCGTGCTCTTCTTCCTCGTCCACATCGAGTTTGGAGGCTTTGTACTGGTAGAGCACATAAAGGATGATCGCCGCGACCATGGCAAAGCCACCCCAGCGCGGCACGAGGCCATAAAGGCTGGCCACGACCAGTACGGCCGTGGCGCCGATCATGACGAGGGTGTCCACACGCACCTCTGCGCGGTTGAATACCACAGGCGCGATCATCGCCGAAATGCCGATCACCATCAAGATATTGGCAATGTTCGAGCCGAGGACATTGCCGACAGAGATGCCGGGATAGCCGGAGATGTTGGCATTGACCGATGTGAACAGCTCTGGCGCGGAGGTGCCGAAGGCCACGATGGTCGCTGCGATGAAGAGTTTGGACAGGCCGGACCGTTCGGCAATCACCACGGCATTGTCCACGGTCCAGTCACCGCCTTTTATCAGCAGGTACACCCCAAAGGCGATTGCGCCCATGGCAATGACGGCCAGCTGGTAGGAATCAAGTTCGTGCATCAGTATTTCCCGTCTGGACAAGCGGGCGGGTCCAGAGACCCGCCCAGGCACTCGGCAAGGCTATCGAAAGTCTAGAGGTCAAAATCGGCCGGGTTCAGTCCGAGTTCGCGCGCGATTTCGGATACCATCGCCTTTTCCTGCGCGTCGAAGTCTCCGTCGGCGGCGCCGATGGCACAGACGACCCGCACCAGCAGGCGCGACTGTTCTTCGTTGCCTTTAATCTTGCCGATCACCTTCAGCGCAGAAGCTTTGCCGATGCCGTGATCAAATTCGAAATCGGCAGCAGCCTTCTGGAAGACCTCGATGACCTGACGCATCTCGAAATGCTTCAGCTCGTCCGCGCGTTCGAGAAAGCCCGCCATCTTCTGCTTTTCGGAGGCGTCGATGGTGCCATCAGCCGCAGCGACCAGAGCGCAGCCGTTTACAACCGCTTCCATGAAGGCGCGATTCTTGAATTTCGACGCTTCGGCCGTCAGTCTCGAGCGGGCCTGTTCGGCGTTCTGTTTCAACCAGTTGAGCATAGTGTTCTCCTTAGATTTCTGCCACGGCGGCGCCGACGAGTTCCTCTGCGGTGCGTCCGTTGGTCGGGGTTCCATGCGCTGTCAGCTGCCATCCCGAGGATGTCTTTTCCATCGAGGCCATGACCACACCGGTGTGACGCCCCTTTTCGGTCAGCGTGTAGCGACAGATTTCGGTATTCTTGCTGTCATCGACGAGACGGGCAAAGGCATTGTCGACCTCGTCAAAGGTCTGGCCGCGGAAGCTGTTGACGGTGAAGACGAGGTATTTTGCCCGGGTGTCCAGCGCGGTGAGATCAACCGCGATGGTTTCGTCATCCCCGTCGCCTTCGCCGGTCAGATTGTCGCCGCTGTGCCGGATGGAGCCGTCGTTCGACTTTAGCTGTTTGAACCAGACAAGATCGATTGCCTGCTTGGCATCGTCAAAGACGATGACAGAGGCGTCGAGATCAATGTCCGCCGCCGCGCCGCCGCCCAGAAGGCTGCCGAGAAAACCCTTTTTCTTGGGTTGCGCCGGATCCCAGCCGCAGCCCATGAGGACTTTGGTAAGGCCAGAATTTTTCTCGAGGGATACGGTTTGTCCCTTGGCAAGCGAAATGCTCATTCGTTTCTCCAGATTGCACAGTGTTTACGCTTGTCAGGTATTCAGAAAGCCCGCTGATACAAGGTCAAGGAGGGCGAAAAGCGGGGATTTTGGCCATTTATGGGCTGAAAACCGCGTCTTTTGACGAATATGGCGCCCAAGATGCGCATCACACCGGACATGGGGTTTGCCACGGGCGGCAATCAGGCGCGAGCGTGCGGATGCGGATCACGCGGAGGCTGCATAGGGAACAGTTTCGTGGGCCCCGAAGACGTCACGGCGGGCAAGAATCCGCTGCGCCCAGGCGCGGTGGGTGGAGGGTTCGCACATCACGCCGCCGATCTGGAAGACGGCGCTGGCGTGGTCGTCTAGGATTGCGCGGGCCTGCATAACCTCGGTATCCGAGACCCGGAAGGCTTGCATGATATGGCCGACCTGCGCGGGGTGAATTGCGGTTTTCGACACGAAGCCTGCGGCGACATCCTGTGTCACCTCGCGCTTCAAGGTGTCGATGTCGGTGATGATGTCGAACACCGGCGCGGCGACCGGATAGCCCGCAGAGATCAGCATGGAAGAGGCCATGGAGAGAACCCAGGCCAAAGGACCTTCCCATGCGGTGATGCCGGCCTGTCGGCGCACGGCCATCGCCGCCAAAAGATCGTTGCCGCCCAGACGGATCGCGGCGATGCGGCGCTTGTCGTGTTCGTCCAGCACCTCTTTCAGCGCGGTGATGCGGCCGGGGTCGAAAAACTGCGCGCTTTCGACCGTGGGCATGATGCGCAGATCCGTCGCCTTTGCCAGGTTCATCCAGGCACTGGCGGTTTCGGGCAGGATCTTGGGGGCGACAAAACCTTCGATCTTTTCGATGCCGTCGAATTCGCCAAGCTGCAATCCCATCTCCAGGTTGCGCGGGCGGACGAACACCCGGGTTTTCGCGGTGACGGGGCCATTTTTCAGCAGCGCTTTCAGTGTTGCGATGCCGCGCGCCACGTCATCTTCTGCCAAAGCATCCTCAAGACACAGAACAACCGAGGGTGAGGGAAAATCAACCTCTCCGCGCAGGAGCGCGGGGACACGGTGGTGCGTGATGGGCATGTAGAGCGTGGCGCCCAGACCATATGACGAGAAATCCCACTGCATCAGGCGCGGTTTTCGATCAGGGTGATTGCGCGGTAAGGTCCGGTAAGGTCGGCGTCCACAACCATGTCAACGCCGTCCGTGTTGCAGAGATGGATCAGCGCGCCAAGATCGCCGTCGTCGCGGGAGCGCAGGAAAACCTTATGCGGACGGCGGCGCAGAACAGCGCGCGTCGCTTCGGCAATGCCGGGTTTGATGCGGTTGAGGTTGGTTACGTCATATTCTGCCGCAATGGCATGCACGCAGGCAAGCGCGCGGCGGCGCAGGGCCTGCAGATCCGCGGACGGGGCAGAGGGCATGGGCGCTGTCCTGTGGCGGGCCATTTCGCGGCTGATCTGGTCGACAAAATCAAGCGAGACGTCGATATCCGCCAGATGATCCACCGGAATTGATCCGTGGAAATCGTCGGGGCCGATCACGTCGCGGTTCAGAATAGACCGGCTGATCAGACCCGAGACATTCGCCCCAAGGATCCCCGACGGGATGAGCCAATCGTCATGTGAGCCGGACATCGTGGCAAAACCGCTGGGGTCGGCCAGCACGACAAGTTCAGCGCTGTCGCGTCCGGTGAGCGCCTGCCAGGATGTCTGCAGTTCGCATGCAATGGCGCCCTTGCCCGTCCAGCCATCGACAAAGACGACGCCGCCGACAGGGCGGCGGTCGAGGATGTAGGCGATCGCGTTCCCATCCAGCCCGCGATCACGAATGATCGACACACCGAAATGGCAGCTGTCGATCCCCAGCGCCAAAAGTTCGCGCTGCAACAGGACGCCGTAAGGCACCCCCGCCCGCACCAGCGAACACAAGGTGATCTGCGGCGCAAGCGATCCCGTGGTCACCCGCTGCGCGATGCGCCGGGCAAGGGCAGAGATTTCGCGCGCGATGCGATCCACACCGTTGCGGCGGGCAGTTTCGAATATGCTCAGATAGCGATCATCGGGGCGGCGTTCCTGCGAGATCATCTCGGAATAATGGGCGGCGCCACTTTGAATGCGGTCTTCCTTTGTCGCGATATCGGTGGGCGCCATCTGCACGGGCTTGAGCAGAAAGGTGACATCGCCCGGATGGTAGGATCCGGCGATCATCTGCGGGTTTGAGACCATCAGAGCGCCCCGGATCCCAGGATTTTGCGGTCGATCTGCGAGTGTCTGGGGATGACCAGCATGTCACAGGTCGCCATGAAGGGCAGATCGCTCAGGCTGTCGCCCATGCCGAACACCGGAGTGGCACTGTCGGTCAGGAGCCGTGCGGACAGGTATTGTACCGCGTGCCGTTTGGAGATGCCCACCGGTGTGAAGGACAGGTTGTTGTCGTTGCGGTGCCGCAACAGCCTGTCGCCTGCGATGGCGGCAAGGGGCGTTTCAATTCCATCAAGTTCCTCGGCCACGCCGTTGGATTTGACGCAGAAATAAAACCCGGTGCCGAATTCCTCGACGATCCAGCAGCGGTAACGGTCGGGTGGGGTGCGTGACTGCACATAGCTGAGCAGATCGTTCAGCACCCCGGCTGCGGCCTCTGCCTGTTGCCGGGTCTGGTCCAGCCAGTGACTGTCAGGCGTGCCGTCGGGCAGCAGGATCACGGCGCCGTTCGTGCAGATCTGATGATCGGTGAACGGGACGCGGCAGCGTTCCAGCGCCTCGGTAGAGCGGGCGGTGACGGGGATGAAACGGGTAGAGCCGAGCAGCCAGTCCATCATCGCCGCCTGCGACGGCGACATGTAGGAATGGCTGCCGTTCAGCGCCTCTGAGGCGAGGTGGGCGGGGTCGGGCGCGGTGGTCATCTTGCGCGCGGTCTGAAAGATCGTGTCGTCCAGATCGCTGAAAAAGATCGGGCGGATCATGCCAGTTGCCCTTCTGCGCTGAGAACCGAGACACGCCCCGCACCGTCGATGACATCGACCCGGCCAAGCCAGCTCACAAGCGCGGGCGGCAGACCGTCGGCACTGGTTTCGGTGAAGAACAGGATGCGGTCCCAGTCGGCGGGCACCACGTTATGCATATACATCCAGAACCCCTGTCCATAATGATCCGGGAAGGTCGCCTTGTGACGGATCGTGTCGCCCTGCAGGATCGGCGAGCGGGTTGTGGTGATGAAGCGGGTGTTGATGCCGCGCGCGCTCAGCGCCTCTGCCGCGAGCATCGGCTGCCAGACATGTTCGCCCGCCCCCACAACCAGAACCCTGTCGCCCTGCGCCGGAAGGTGGCAGCCGGCATCTTCAAGATGCGCCAGAATGTCGGCGCCCGACTGGCGCGGATCGGATGCGGCGATGCCGGTGCGCGGCGCGCCAAAACCCTGCGCGGCGTCGGGTTTCCAGCCGGGACAGATGGCGGCGCAGCTGTCGGGAAAACCGCTCGGCACCCAGCCCGATTTCGCCACCCAGTCCCAGGCGCCCTGTTGCAGCGAAACGGCGTGCACCTCTGCCCCGGCAAAGATCCCCTGCACCGCGGCCGTGGCGCGGCCGTCAGACCAGTCGGTCAGCGTCACCAGCACGACGCGCCCGTAGTCCAGCCCCTGCGCGCGCAACCCTGCGGCAAGTTCGGCAAAGGTCTTGCCGGTGGTCGTTTCATCGTCGACCAGCACCAGCGTGGCCGTGGCCCCGTGCTGCAGAACCCCAGCGCGCGGGGTAAGAATGATGTGATCGACGGCGTGGGAATGGCTTTCCTCGATCGTGAACCAGTCGCTGGCCCCCGAAGCAGAAAATCGCGTGGTGGTCAAATACCCCATGTCGCGGTCAGCATGTGACAGCCTGAGGCAGTCGAACACCCCTGCCCCGATCCCCACAGCCGTCTCTGCAAAGCCCATGACAAAGACTGGGCCGGGCAGCAGATGGGCAGAAACGCCCGCCGCCAGCGCGCGCAGGGCGGCGCGGTGGTCAAGCGGGCAGACCGGGATGTGCCTGCCCAGAACGGTCGAGACGAACAAAAACGCGCGTTTGGGGTTGATGCGTTCGGCGATGCGAAAGAGGTCCTGCCCTGCCACTGGCGTTGTGCGCAGGGTCAGCGCGCCCGCTTTGAGAGGATATGTGCGTGTGGTTGCGGGCATCTCTGCGGGCACAGCCTTCATTCAGGATCAGTCCTTCTTGTCGCTGCCGGAGTTCAGGAAATGATCAATGTCGGAGATGTCTTTGCGCTGTGCCTCGCGGGACTGCCTGGCGGCGGCTTCGGCTTCGCGGGCGGCTTTGGCGTCACGCTCTGCGCGTTCTGCGTCGCGCAGCCGACGGGTTTCGCCGCGTGACTGCGTCGCACGGCGCACGCGACGGACCCCGAAAAAGCCCAGTGCCGCAAGACCCAGCAGGACCAGCGTGTTGAACACCGGGATGTGGCGATAGCCCGGTTCCACCGGCCAGGCCTTGAGCGCGTTCGGAAAGGCAGAGAACCAGGTTATCCGCCAGCCGTAATGACGCAACGCAACAAGCTGCTTGTCGGTGGCCAGCGACTGCACCTGCGCCTGCAGATTGGCGGAATCGAACTTGCCATAGAGGTAATTGTCCTCGTTGCGATAGACGCGGGGCTCTCCATCCGGCGTTTCCATCTGAAGCTGATAGACATCGCGCGTGCGCTGTTGCCCGCTTGCGCTGTCGCTGGCATCGACACGTTTGATTTCGACGCCGACCGCCCGCACAACATCAACCTGCGGCAGCGCATAACTGAGCGCGACCAGCAGGATCAGCAGGGGGATCGCGATCAGGATATTGCGGATTGTCAAAAGTGTTTTCATGTCAGGTCCTCCCATGTCTGCCCCGGTGCTTCTTTTTTCGAGGCGTGTCTTGCCGCCCGTCTTTACCCCGTTGCTCACAACAGAGTGCCTGACGCAGGTAATTGGTGTGGTCCGATTGAACAAGAGCAGGCGATGCAAAACCCTAAAATGGGGCCGTTCCTGCCCCAGCTGGTCGTTCTATTTGCAAGCACCTCTGCACCGCCCGTGACCCGCGCCGTTTTGCGCGCGGGCCCCTGTGCGTAAAGGGCGGGGCGCGCCGCCTAGAGCCGTTCTGACAGGTGGTCGTGCAGGGTGCGGATGTGAGGCGAGTCGATGCCGCAGCAGCCGCCGACAAGGCTTGCGCCCGCCGAAATCCATCGGTCCATCCAGAGAGAATAGCCGTTCGGGTCCAGATCGGCGCGCAGGCGTGAGATCACCTCGTTCGCAGCACCGTCGTCGTCCTGGGATTCAAACGCATTGGCATAAACACCTATGGGCAGGACCTGTCCCGCCCCGGCCATGACCTCATGCGCGGTTTCGATCGCCTGCTGCATGACTTCGGGCATGGAGCAGTTGAACAGCACCGCCCCGGCCCCCAGATCAAGCGCCAGTTTCACCGCGTCGCGCACGGTTTCGCGCGAGCGCAAGAGCGGCTCTGGCATGGCGTCGGTTGCCATGTCATCGCGCAGGGTGAACGAGATCCACAGAGGTTTGTCAGAACCGGCAACGGCCTCGGCGGCGGCGCGGGCCTCGGCCAGACTGCTCATGGTTTCGGCGAGCCAAAGATCCACATGCGGCGCCATCCCGGTGACCAGCACCGAGAGGATGTCGCGTGCGGCAACAGGATCGAAGGTTTGCGGCAGGTAAGAGCCACAGGCCGGCGGCAGGGAGCCGGCGACGCGGGCGCTGGTGCCCATGGCCGCCTCTCTGGCCAGACGGCCCGCGCGGGCGGCAAGCTCTGCGCCGCGTTCGGCAAAAACGTCGGCCCCCAGATGGAAGGGCACAACCGCGTAGCTGTTGGCGGTGATGACCTGCGATCCGGCGGCGATAAAGGCCGCATGGGCGGCGCGCACCTTATCGGGTTCGTTCATCAGCGCGAGCGCCGACCATTCCGGCTGCCGCAGGGTGGCGCCGCAGCGTTCGAGTTCGCGGCTCATGCCGCCGTCAAGAAGGGTGATCTTGTCCATCATGGACTCCGTTTTTCGGGTAAGTTTTTCGTGTATGAAGCGGTCAGCCGGCGTCGCGCGCAAGCAGATCGAAGGCCAGCCGGGCCAGCGCCTTGGCGCTGATGCCAATCACGGCCTCATCCGGCTGATAGTCAGAATTGTGCAGCCGGTCGCGCCGGCCGGGCTGGGCCGATCCGATGTGCAGCTGCAGCGCGGGCAGGCGTTCGGAGAAGTAGGAAAAATCCTCGGCCCCGAAATCGCGGCTGATTTCGACGCTGGGCGGCGTGCCGAAATGAGCGGTCATTGAAGCCTCTGCGCGGCTGACCATCGCGTCATCGTTGATCAGCGCCGGGGCGCCGCGGACATACTCCACCTCTGCGGTCAGACCCATGGCGCTGGCCCCATCGGTGCAGATGCGGCGCAGCGTCTCTTCGGCCATGTCGCGCGCGGCGGCAGAGCGGCAGCGCACGGTGCCTGCAAAGCTGCAGGTGTCGGGGATGATGTTCTGGGTGAAGCCGCCGGCGATCTGGCCGATGGTCAGTACAAGCGGATCCGCCGGATCCATGCGGCGCGATACGACGGTCTGAAGCTGGGTGATGACATGCGCCGCCGTCACAATGGGATCTGTCGCTTCGTGCGGTCTGGCCGCGTGGCCCGAGCGTCCCCGGATCGTCACGGCGAATTCGTCGCTGGAGGCGGTGCTGGCGCCACGGTTCAGCCGCAGCTGGCCAAGGGGCAGTTCGGGCTGGTTGTGAAAGGCGACAGCCATGTCGACGCCATCTGCGGCACCGTCCGCGATCATTGCCACAGCACCGCTGTCCTGCGTTTCCTCGGCCGGCTGAAAGACCAGCCGCACGGTGCCGGACAGGTTTGGAGCCAGCTGGGCCAGCGCCCGCGCCGCCCCAAGAAGTGAGGCGCTGTGCAGATCGTGCCCACAGGCGTGCATCTTGCCCGGGATGGTCGAGGCGAAGGGCAGACCGGTCTGTTCCGCAATCGGCAGGGCGTCCATGTCGGCGCGCAGGATCAGGCAGGGGCCGGGCGTGCCGCCACGAATTTCCGCCACAACGCCGGTGCGTCCGACGCCGGTCTGCACGGAAAGACCGAGGCCGCGCAATTCATCGGCGATCAGGGCGGCGGTGCGGTGGGTGTCAAAGCCGGTTTCGGGATGGGCATGAATGTCGCGGCGCAGCGCGATCAGCTGGGATTCGGCAGCGTCAACGATGCGGTCAATCGCAGGGCCGATATCATTGGTATGGGGTGTGGCAAGCGTCATCCGGGCACCTTTCGCGGGCTGTAACTGGCGGGAGTACTGGCATTTATTATACGATTGTGCAACAATTAGAAACGCCCTGAAACCCACCCTGAACGGGAGATGACACATGCCCGAGACATCCGCGATCCTTGGCGTTTACCTGAGCGAGACGATGGATCTGGACGCCGTCTATGGTGCCGCATTGCGCGCGGGGGGCGACGACGTGATCCTGCGCCATCCGTCCGAGATCGAGGACCCCACAGCGGTCCGCTTTGCGATCTGCTGGCTGCCCGGCGCTGAGGCCTTTGCCCCCTACCCCAACCTGGATCTGGCCATGTCGATTGGTGCCGGTGTCGATGCCCTGCTGGCCCATCCCGGTTTGCGCCCGGACGTGGCGATTGCCCGGGTGCGCGATCCGCATCAGGCGGATCTGATGGCAGGATTTGCCGCCCATGAGGTGCTGCATTACGAACGCGGGTTTGGTCAGATGATGGACAACGCGCGGGAACGCCGCTGGCAGCCCCTGCCCATGCGCGCGCCCGAAGCGGCGCGCGTCGCCGTTCTGGGCCATGGCACGATGGGCCGCGCCGTGGTGCAGGCATTGCGCGCGCTTGGCTTTACGTTGCGAGTGGCCTGCCGGTCCCTGCCAGAGGATCCGGTCGACGGCGTAACCTATCTGAGCGGGGTGGGGTCAATCCTGAACGCCGCAAACGGCGTGGATTATCTGATCAATGTGCTTCCCCTGACCGCTGCCACCGAAAATGTGCTGAATGCCGCGCTGTTTGCCCGGATGAGCCCCGGCGCGCGGCTGATCCAGATCGGCCGGGGCGAACATCTGGTCGAAGCGGATCTGACGGCCGCGCTGGACGCGGGCCGTCTGGCCCATGCGACGCTGGATGTGTTCCGCACCGAACCGCTGCCCGTTGGGCATCCGTTCTGGCAGGACAGCCGCCTGCGGATCACCCCGCATATTGCCAGTGATTCCCTGCCTGAAATCGTGGCAGCGCAGGTGATCGAGAGCACCCGCGCGCTGCGTTGCGGCGCGCCGCTTGCCTTTGGCGTTGACCGCGCGCAGGGCTACTGACACCCATACCCGAACCGACAGGAGTTTCCATGACCCAGAGTGCATCCCAGCCCGACATCTCGGCCGCCGAATGGCAGACCCGCGTGGAACTGGCCGCCTGTTACCGGCTGGCCGCGCAATATCGGATGACCGATCTGATCTACACCCACATCACCGCCCGTGTGCCGGATGCGGCGGGGCATTTCCTGATCAACCCCTATGGCTTCCGCTGGGAAGAAATCACCGCCTCTTCGCTGGTCAAGATCGATGTTGAGGGCAAAAAGGTCTGCAACAGCCCGCACGGGGTGAACCCGGCGGGATTCACCATCCATTCGGCGATCCACAGGGCCAGCCACGCGGCGGCCTGGGTCATGCACACCCATTCACGCGCCGGGGTTGCCGTGTCCTGCATGGAAGAGGGGCTGTTGCCGCTGAACCAGATTTCGCTGCAGTTCTATGACCGGGTGTCCTATCACGATTTCGAAGGCATCGCGACCAACCTTGAGGAACGCGAACGCATCGTGGCGAGCCTGGGGGATAACCCCGCGCTGATCCTGCGCAATCACGGGCTGCTGACCACTGGTGGCACGGCTGCGCAGATGTTCAACAACATGTTCTATCTGGAGCGGTCTTGCGAAATTCAGGTGGCGGCGCTGTCCACCGGCCAGCCGCTGCGCAGGGTGCCCGACGCGCTGGCGCGGCATGTGGCGCAGCAATATGCGGGCAGCATGGGCGAAGAGGATGACATGGCGCTGGAATGGGCGGCACATTTGCGCCTGCTGGACAATGTGCATCCCGGCTACAAGGACTGACCCCGAGGGGGGATGCGAGAGGGGGCGGCTTGCAAGAGCCGCCCACTTTGGGTGTTCGCGCGTTCAGATTTCGCCCACGTCCGTCAGTGCCCCGTCGGCACGCGGTTTTCCAGCCAGCGCAGCGCCAGGATCAACACGGCGGAGAGGCAGATATAGACCGCGACCAGAAACAGCAGGGGTTCGTAGGTCAGAAGCGTCGCCTGCCGGACGCGGGTGATCACGGCATATAGGTCGGTCACCGTAATCGTGGCCACCAGCGGTGTTGATTTGAGCTGGAGTATGATCTCACCCGCGAGGGTGGGCAGGGCACGGTGCACGGCGCGGGGGAACCAGACGCGGTGAAAGACCTTGAAGCGCGACATGCCAAAGGCACGGGCGGCCTCCAGCTCTCCGTTTGGCACGCCGGCAAAGGCGCCGCGCATGACCTCGCCCTGATAGGCGGCGAAAGAAACTGTCAGCGCGATCAGCCCGTATGGCCAGGGCTGGCGCAGATAGGGCCAGAGCCAGGTGCCACGGATTTCCGGAAACTGCGCGAAAAGCGAACCGAGGCCGAAGTAGAACAGCCAGAGCTGCAGCAGCAGCGGCGTGCCCCGGATCACCGTGCAGAAGCTGAGCGCCAGCCAGCGCAGCGGTGCGGGTCCGCTGACCTGAGCCAGCGCCAGCGGCAGGGCCAGCAGAAAGCCCATGACCACGCTGCCCACCAGCATGTAGAGCGTCATCAGCAGCCCCTCGCCCAGCTTGGGCAGATAGGCGGGCAGCCAGCTCCAGTTCATCATCAGGACCATGGCAGATAGGCCAGCCAGCGCGATTGCCAGCATCACAATGCGGTGGGGCAGCAACAGCGCCCTGAACATGGCGCTGAAGTCACCCTTGGCGGCGGGTGGCAGCGGGGTGACGGTGTCGAAATCGGGCATCTTGTCCTTTCTGCCTACTGCACGGGGACCATGCCGCGGCGGGCACGTCGTTCGTAAAGCCGCAGGATCACGTTCGACACCAGCGTCAGCGCGAGATAGAGCAGGCCCGCCGCGATGAAGAACAAGAAATAAGACCGGGTGGCGGCAGCGGCCTGACGTGTCACAAGGGTCAGTTCGCTAAAGCCGATGACGGCCAGAAGCGCGGTATCCTTGGTTGCGATCATCCATAGGTTCGCCATGCCGGGCAGCGCGTGCGGGGTCATGGCGGGCAGGGTCACACGGCGCAGAACCTTGCCCGGCGTCATGCCAAAGGCCTGAGCTGCCTCGATCTGGCCGCGGGGCACGGCCTGAATGGCGCCCCGGATCACCTCGGTCGCGTAGCCCCCCTGCACCAGGCCGATCACGAGGATCCCGGCGAGCAGGCCGTCCACGTCAAAGCCGTCATAGCCCATGCCCTGCATCAGCCGGTTCATGAGATCGGTGCCGACGTAGTAAAACAACAGCATCAGCACGAGCTCGGGCACGGCGCGGATCAGCATGGTGTAAACCTCGGCCAGATCACGCGCCACGCGTCCGCCGTAAAGCTTGGCACAGGCGCCGAAGACCCCGATCACGATGCCCAGTGCATATCCGCCCGCCGCGAGTTCCACAGAGCGCAGGAACCCCCGAAGCAGCGCGCCGCCCCAACCGGGAGCGTCAAGCGCCAGCAGGCTGAAATCAATACTTTCGAGCATCAGGAAGGATGTCCCTTGTTGTGTCGGGAAAACGGGCCACCCGACAGGGCGGCCCGCAGCGGTGTGTTATTCGCCGTAAACGTCGAACGAGAAGTAATCTTTGGAGATTTCGGCATAGGTGCCGTCGGCGCGGATTTCGGCGATGGCGGCATTGACCTTTTCCAGCAGCGCGGTGTCGTCCTGCCGCATGCCGACGCCGACACCATAACCCAGAACCTCGGGATCGGCGGGCACGGCGCCTTTGTAATCACAGCAGGCCTGGCCGATGTCGGAATTGATGAAAGGTTCCATGGCAAGGGAATCGCCCACAACCGCATCCAGACGGCCCGCAGCAAGATCCTGCAGCTCTTCATCCAGCGTCTGATAGATGCGGATGTCAGAGGCGGTGGCCGCGTAATGCTTGTTGGCATAGGCCTGCTGCACCGCACCGGATTGTGCGCCGACGATGGCGCCGCTGATCCCTTCGGGGGTGGCGTCGAAATCAGTGCCCTTGGCGATCAGAAGGCCGGTCGGGGTGTCATAATATTTGTCGGAAAAGGCGATCTGTTCGGCGCGCGCCGGGGTGATCGACATAGACCCGATGATCATGTCGATCTTGCCGGTGTTCAGAGCGGGAATGATGCCTTCCCAGGCGAGCGGGGTCACGATGCACTCTGCCTCGATCCGTTCGCAGACGGCCTGCATGAAGTCGATTTCCCAGCCGCTCCAGTTGCCCGAGGCATCGGGGGTGTAGAAGGGCGGATAGGGTTCGGCCGAAATGCCAACCTTGTAGGTATCGGCCAGAGCGGGGGCAGCAAGGCTTGTGGTGGCCAGAAGGCAGATGCTGAGTTTGCGGAGCATGGAGAGTCCTTTTTTGGTTGGGAAATGAGGGGCGCGCGTCAGACGACCGAGCTGATGAATTGTCTGAGATGCGCGGATTGCGGCGCGCCGAAAATCTGTTCGGGGGGTCCCTGTTCCTCGATCAGGCCATCGCGCAGATAGATCACGTGGCTCGCGACATCGCGGGCAAAGGCCATTTCATGGGTGACGAGGATCATGGTGCGCTTTTCCTGCGCAAGATCGCGGATGACGCTGAGCACTTCGCCGACCAGTTCGGGGTCCAGCGCCGAGGTCGGTTCGTCAAAGAGCATCGCCAGCGGATCGACCGCCAGCACCCGGGCAATGGCGCAGCGCTGCTGCTGTCCGCCGGACATGAAAGAGGGATAGACATCTTCCTTTTCCGCGAGGCCGACGCGGGCCAATACCTGCCGGGCGCGGGCAATGGCCTTGTCCCGTGGTACGCCGAGCACCTGAATGGGCACTTCGATCACATTGCCCAGCACGGTGCGGTGCGGCCAAAGATTGAAGTTCTGAAACACCATGCCAAGCTGGGCGCGGATGCGCTGCACCTGTTTGGGATCGATGGGTTCCAGCCCGCCGCCGCGCGCCGGGTGCAGACCGTAAGCTTCGCCCTGAATGGCAATTTCGCCCGAGCTGGGCAATTCAAGCATGTTGATACAGCGCAGCATTGTAGACTTGCCCGACCCGGACCCACCGATCACGGCCACCACATCACCCGGATGGGCGGTGAGCGAGACGCCCTTGAGCACCTCAAGATCACCAAAGCTTTTGTGCAGGTCGCGGATTTCGATCGCAGGTTGATCCATGCTGTCTCCATGATCGTCGCCGGACCTGAAAGCGGAGGTCTTGACCGGCGGCGGGATGTCTTGCAATTTTAACGTTGTTGTACGACTGTAAAACAAATAGATCCGGAGTGTCAAAGGCTGTGGCAGACTGATGACACCCGAACTGGCAGAGGCGGCGAAGATGATGAAAAAACAGGCGACGTCCCCATTTCAGCTTTTGATCTGTTCGACAAGGCAAATCTGTGCGCGCCGACACACTGGAGCGCGTAAATGACCCGCAAGGCGTTTCAGAGGCTTTCCGAAGACACCCGCCGCACCAGTCTGCTGGAGGCAACGCTGGCCTGTGTGGCGGATCTGGGCCTGAATGGTGCCAGCGCGCGCCGGATCGCCGAGCGCGCCGATGTGTCCGCAGGGCTGCTGCGACATTACTTTCCGTCAAAAGATCAGATGATCCGCGATTCCTATGCCTATCTGATCGGTCAGCTGACCGGGGATGCGGCGCGCGCGGCCGATCAGAAGGACGCGACACCCGAGGCGGCGCTGGCGGGTTTCATCACCGGCAACGTGACGCCGCCAAACCTGTCGAGCCTGAAGCTGTCGCTTTGGGCGACCTTCATTGGCCGGGTGCGCGCCGATCCGGCCTTTGCCGACATCCACCGCGACAGCTATCGCGAGTTTCTGGAAATCCTCGAAGGGCTGATCCATCCGGTGCTGCTGGCGCAGGGGCGGCCCACTGATCCCGCGAGCTGCCAGCGGCTGGCCATCGCGGTCAACGGCATCATCGACGGGCTTTGGCTGGAAGGGTCCATCGAACACGGGCTCTACAATCCTAACGGCCTGACAGAGATCGCGCTGAGCGCCTGCGAAGGCATCATTCGGCTGCCCGAAACCACATTGACGCGCCATCTGGCGCCACGCACCAAAAGGACATGACCATGCGCTATGCTGCCATCACCGACCGTCTCTATGACCTTGGCGGAGACAAATGGGCCGTGCACAATGCCGCCCGCGACCGCATTGCCGCAGGCGAAGATATCATCGAGCTGACTATCGGCGAGCCGGACATCACCACCGACCCCGCGCTGGTCGAGACCTGCATCACGTCACTGCGTGCCGGGCGCACCCGCTACTCAAACGGGCGCGGAGAGGCCAATCTGGTCGAGGCGCTGGTGCAGACCTATGCGCCCCGGATGCCGGATATCAGTGCCGAAAACGTCCTGTGCTTTCCGGGCACGCAGACGGCACTGTTCGCCGTGTTTCAGGCGCTGGTCGGTGCGGGCGACGGCGTGTTGATCGGCGATCCCTATTACGCCACCTATCAGGGTGTGGTCGAAGCGCCCGGCGCCCATGTGCAGCCGGTACCGCTGCGTATGGACAAGGGGTTCATCCTGCAGCCCGAGGATGTCGAGGCGGCGATCACCCCGCAAAGCCGCGTGCTGCTGCTGAACACGCCGCACAATCCGACCGGCGCCGTTCTGGACCGGGATACGCTGGAAAAGCTGGGCGAGATCTGCCGGGCCTATGATCTGTGGATCGTCTGCGACGAGGTCTATGAAGAGCTGATCTTTGAAGGCAGCTTTGCCTCACCACTCGAAATCGCATCGCTGCAGGAACGCACTGTCGTGGTGTCGTCGATTTCCAAAAGCCATGCGGCGACGGGGTTCCGCAGCGGCTGGTCCATCGGCCCGGTGGATTTTTCCCGCCGCCTTTTGCCAATCTCCGAAACCATGCTTTTCGGCAACCAGCCTTTCATAGCGGACATGACCGAAGCGGCACTGCTGGGACATTACGATACCGCTGCCCGTCTGCGCGAGGCTTTGGGGCGTCGTGCGCGGCTGGTCCACGAGGCCGTGACAAACATTCCGGCCCTGTCGGCTGCGCTGCCGCAAGGGGGCATGTTCCAGATGATCGACGTGTCTGGCAGCGGGATGGACGGCGAGACCTTTGCCTGGCGGCTGCTGGAGGAACAGGGTGTTGCTGTGATGCCGGGGGTGGCCTTTGGCGACACCGGGGTTGCGCTGATCCGCGTGGCCCTGACGGTGCCGGATGCCGTGCTGAGCGAGGCGGTCCGCCGCATGAGCGCGCTGTGCGAGGCCGAGGCCAAGAGCCTGATCAAACGAACCGCCTGAGCGGCGAGGCCCGGTCGGGGGCGGATCAGGACGCCCCCCGCCCCGCGTCCCGGCCCCTGACGGACGGTCGATGACACGCAAAGGCCGTTGTGAGCGCCGGATTGCGCATCTAAATCTTGACTTCTGCCCGCCGCACTTTGATTGACGTGCCAGACGAAGAATAGAAACCACTCGAAAAGGGGGGGTAAGTTTGCGTTTTATTGCTGGACTCGCCGCTGTGATATGCGCCGTGAACCTTGTCATCGGCAAAACATTTGCCTGGCTGTCGCTGGCCATCGTTGCGGTCTGCTTTACCGTGGTCGTGCAGCGCTATCTGTTCGCGATCAGCCATGTGTGGATGCAGGATCTGTATATCTGGCTGAACGGGGCGATGTTCACTGCCGTTGCGGGCTTTGCCCTGCTGCGCGATGACCATGTGCGCGTGGACATCTTTTACCGCCCGGCAAAGATGCGCACCAAAGCGCTGAGCGACCTTCTTGGCGTGTTCCTTTTCCTGCTGCCGTTCACCTGGGTTGTCTACACCTACTCCATGCCCTTTGTGCAGCGCGCCTGGGGCTATCATGAGGCGTCAGCCAATGTCGGCGGGATGCCGGGTCTTTTCATCCTCAAGACCTTTATCATTGCCTTTGCCGTGATGATCAGCCTGCAGGGTGTCGCAATGGCAATTCGGTCGATTCTGGTGCTGAGCGGCAATGCGGCGCTGGTGCCAAAGTCTATTCAATACGGGCCGGATCGTGGCCCTGACCATCCGCAGGGAGCCGTCTGATGGATCCGGTAACAATTGGCGAAACCCTCGCCGCGCTGATGTTCTTTGGCGTCATCGGCTTTCTGCTGCTGGGCTTTCCGGTCGCCTTCACGCTGGCGGGCGTATCCTTGCTGTTCGGCAGCGTCGGGATGGCCTTTGGGGTGTTTGATCCGTCAAACTTCGGCTCTCTTCCCAGCCGCTACATCGGGTTCATGACCAACGAGGTGCTGGTGGCTGTGCCGCTGTTCATCTTTATGGGGGTCATGCTGGAACGCAGCCAGATCGCGGAGCAGTTGCTGCTGACCATGAGCAAGCTGTTTGGCAACCTGCGCGGCGGGCTTGGCCTGTCGGTGATCCTTGTGGGGGCCATGCTGGCCGCATCAACTGGCGTTGTCGGCGCGACCGTGGTAACGATGGGGCTGATTTCGCTGCCTGCGATGCTGCGCGCCGGATATGATCCCAAGCTTGCCACCGGCGTGATCTGCGCGAGCGGCACACTAGGTCAGATCATCCCGCCGTCCACGGTGCTGATCTTCATGGGGGATATGCTGTCGGGCATCAATTCGCAGGTGCAGATGGCCAAGGGCAACTTTGCGCCGGTGCCGGTGTCCGTGGGCGATCTGTTCGCCGGGGCGCTGCTGCCGGGGATCCTGCTGGTGTCGCTCTATCTGATGTTCGTCATCTTCAAGGCCGTGACCGACCCGGCGTCCTGCCCCGCCACACCCGTGCCGCCGGAAGAAAAGGGCGCTTTGCTGGGCGAGGTGTTCACAGCACTTCTACCGCCGCTTTGCCTGATCCTTGCGGTGCTCGGCTCCATCCTTGGCGGCATTGCCACGCCGACAGAGGCGGCCTCGGTCGGGGCGGTGGGGGCAATGCTGCTGGCAGCGCTGCGCTGGCGGCTGACCTTTTCGATCCTGCGGGAAACGGTGATTGCGACGGCGACGATCACTAGCATGGTCTTTGTCATCCTGCTGGGCGCGTCGGTGTTTTCGATCGTCTTCCGGATGATGGGTGGCGACAATCTGGTGCATGAATTCCTGAGCAATCTGCCGGGTGGCACGCTGGCGGCTGTGGCCGTGGTGATGATCATCATGTTCTTCCTTGGCTTTATCCTCGACACCTTTGAGATCATCTTTATCGTGATCCCGATCACCGCACCGGTTCTGCTGGCGATGGATGTCGATCCGGTCTGGCTGGGCGTGCTGGTGGGGGTGAACCTGCAAACCTCTTTCCTGACGCCGCCCTTCGGTTTCGCGCTGTTCTATCTGCGCGGCGTCGCGCCTGCGGATCTGCCGACCAGTGCCATCTACCGGGGCATTCTGCCGTTTGTCGTGCTGCAGATCGTGGCCATCGCGATCCTGTTCATCTTTCCCGGGATTGTCACTTGGCTGCCCCGCCTGATCGCGGGGTAGAGCGCAAACAAAGCGCATGAAAAAGGCCCGGTGTCTCCACCGGGCCTTTTGTTTTTCAGGATCGGGCAGATCAGTACTTGAGGTACTTTTCGCGCGCGGCAGTATAGGGTGCGTCGATCTGCTCTGTGCGGGTGCGCACGAGATTGAGCGCCTCGATAAAGCTTTCGGTTGTCTTCTTGACCAGCGGGTCATCGCTGTTGCGCAGTTCTTCGATCACTTCGACCGACGCCTTGGCGCCTGCTTCCATGATGTCATCAGGGAACTGGCGCACGATCACGCCGTGATCGTCGACAAGGGTCTTCAGTGCGCGCGGATCGTTGGCGATGAAGTCGGACGAAACCATGTCGTATTCCGCCTGGCTCACGTCACGGATGATCGCCTGCAGATCAGAAGGCAGTTCCTGATATTTCTTCTTGTCCACGACCAGTTCGGTCGCGAGGCCGGATTCTACGAAGGACGGCATGTAGTAGTTCTTGGCCACCTGATAGAAACCCAGCGCGAGGTCATTGTACGGCCCCACAAATTCGGCTGCATCCAGCGTGCCCGACTGCAGCGCCTGAAAAATCTCGCCCGCGGCCATGTTGGTGACCGTGGCGCCCAGTTTTTCCCAGACCCGGCCACCAAGGCCCGGCGTGCGGAAACGGATGCCCTTGAGGTCCTCAAGGCTGGTCAGCTCGTCGCGGAACCAGCCGCCGGCCTGTGTGCCGGTGTTGCCCGACAGAAAGCCCTGAACGCCGAACTGATCATAGATCTCGTCCCAGAGTTCCTGACCGCCCAGAAAGCGGATCCATGCTGTCAGCTCGGGTGTGGTCATACCGTAAGGCACGCCGGTGAAGAACGACAGCGCAGGCGATTTGTTTTGCCAGTAATAGGCGGCGCCATGGCTCATCTCGGCGCTGCCGTCGATGACCGCATCCAGCGCCTGCAGCGGCGGCACGAGTTCGCCGGCCGAATAGACCTGAACGGTCAGACGGCCGCCGGACGCCGCAGTGATCCGGTCCGCCAGACGCTGTGCGCCGACGCCCAGACCGGGGAAATTCTTTGGCCAGGTTGTGACCATGCGCCAGGTGATATTGCCCTGCGCCACTGCCGGAGCCGCAAGCCCCGTGGCCGCAACGCCGGCGCCCGCGCCAAGGACACCTGCCTTGCGAATGAAAGAACGACGATCCATGATGTTTCCTCCCGAAATCGAACAGTCTCTTGCTTGAAAGCGGGTCTGACCACATGACAAAGCCGCCTCGCACAGCAGATAATCCGTGGTTCTGCCAAATGTCCATGCCAAGCACCTGCAATGCCCGCTTTCGGGCTGTAAGATATTGATTGCCCCGGCATCCTGACGCAAGGATGCCGGGTGTTCCCTGACAGAAAGACAGCTCCATGCCTGACCATCAGCTTGCCGCCACGCCTGAAACCGTCCACTGGGGCCGCTTCTGGTCCGACCTGCCGGCTGTGATGACAGTGGCGCCGGGGGACAGGGTGACGATCCAGACCCTGACCGGGCGCGACAATGGGCTGCCACCCGAAGGGTCGGGCATGACCGTCGCGCCCGAGCTGCGCGCGATCCATGCCGCCAATCTGCCCGGACAGGCGCATCTGCTGACCGGGCCGGTGGCGATTGACGGCGCGATGCCCGGCGATGTGCTGAAGATCGACATCGAGCGGATCGAGCTGGGCGCCGACTGGGGCTTCAACTTGGTGCGCCCGGCCGCCGGCACGCTGCCCGGCGAATTTCCGGTCTCTGGCCAGACCCTGACGCATATTCCCATCGACCGCAACGCCCGCACCTGCCGTCTGCCCTGGGGTGCGACCCTGCAGCTGAACCCGTTCTTTGGCGTGATGGGCGTGGCGCCCGCGCCCGAGTGGGGCGAGCTGACCTCGATCCAGCCGCGGATGAATGGCGGCAACATGGATCTGAAACTGCTGACCGCGGGGGCGACGCTCTACCTGCCGGTCCATGCCGAGGGCGCGCTGTTTTCCTGCGGCGACGGCCATGGCTGTCAGGGCGACGGAGAGGTCTGCATCACGGCGCTGGAAACCGCATTGACCGGCACATTTCGGTTTGAGTTGCTGAAGGCCGGGACAACCGCCATCGACATGCCGAGGGCGGAAACGGCGGAGGAGCTTATTTCGATGGGCTTTCACGCCAGCCTGGACACGGCTCTGCAGATCGCGCTGCGCCAGATGATCGCAATGATCTGCGAACGCACCGGGATTACCCCGACAGAGGCTTATCAGTTCTGCTCGCTTGCCGTGGATTTTGCCGTGACCCAGTCGGTCAATCAGGAAAAGGGCGTGCATGGCCGCCTGCGCAAGTCCCTGCTGGCCAAGGGATAAACGCGCGGCTTGGGGGTGAGGCCATCCTAAAAGCCGTCGACGCATTTGACACTGCGCTCTACGAACACTAATCTTTACATCACCAGGGGCGCCGCAAGGCTGAGATGCACCCTTTGAACCTGAACCAGATAATGCTGGCGGAGGGAGGTCGATGACACCACGGATGTGGTGTCGCCTCCTTTTCGTCGAGAAGGAGCGTTTATGACCCCTGCTGAGATGTTGCGCCAGATGCGCGCCGATGCCCCGCTGGTGCAGTGCATCACTAATTATGTGGCGATGAACATCGCAGCCAACGTCGTGCTGGCGGCGGGCGCCTCTCCGGCGATGGTGCATGCGGTCGAGGAAATTCCGGAATTTACCCCCATCGCAGGGGCGCTGACCATCAACATCGGCACAGTGTCTGCGCCATGGCGCGACAGCATGCTGCTGGCGGCAGAGCTGGCGCGGGACAAGACTATCCCTTGGGTGCTGGACCCGGTGGCGCATTTCATTTCTGACTACCGGCGGCAGGTGGCGCAGGATCTGCTGGCACGTCGTCCCACAATCGTGCGCGGCAACGCGTCGGAAATCCTGGCGCTGGCCGGAGAGGCTGGTCTGGGCAAAGGGGCGGACAGCGGCGACAGTGTCGAGGCGGCAGAAGGGGCCGCTCGGATGCTGGCGCAAAGATCGGGCGCGGTGGTTGCGATCACCGGGCCGCTGGATTTTGTCACCGATGGCACGCGCGCAGCGCATCTGAGTGGCGGATCGGCATGGATGCCGAAGGTCACAGCACTGGGCTGTTCGCTGACGGCGCTGATGGGGGCCTATGCCGCCGTGGGGCCGGCGTTCAATGCCACGCTGGCCGCGCTGGCGCATTTCAAAGTGGCCGGAACCCGCGCGGGGGCAGAGGCAACAGGGCCGGGCAGTTTTCAGGTGCATTTTCTTGATGCGCTTGCCGCCACCGGGCCCGAGGATCTGGCAGCGGTCATTCGCACATGACTGCCCTGCGCGACGCCTTGCGCCTGTACCTTGTGACCGATCCCGCGTTGTGCGCGACCTATGGGGTGGTGAACACCGTGCGCGCCGCGGTTGCGGGGGGCGTCACGATGGTGCAGCTGCGCGACAAGACGGCGACGACGGCCGAACGAATCGCCGTCGCACGCGCCTTGAAACAGGCGCTGACCGGCACCGGCGTGCCGCTGGTGGTCAACGATGATCTGGAGGCGGCGCTGGCCGCCGGGGCCGATGGTGTGCATATCGGACAGGGCGACATTTCCCCGTCCGAGGCCCGCGCGCGGCTGGGGTCTGACAGGATCCTTGGGTTGTCCTGCGAAACGGCAGAGGCGGTGCTGGCCGCTGATCCGGGCGTGGTTGACTATCTTGGCCTTGGCCCGGTGTTTGGGACCGCCACCAAGACGGATCACAAGCAGCCCATCGGGTTTGACGGGCTTGCCCGGTTGGTCGCGCTGTCGCCGCGGCCCACCGTCGCCATCGGCGGGCTGAAACAGACGCATGTGGCCGAGGTTCTGGCCAGCGGCGCGGATGGGCTTGCGGTTGTGTCGGCCATCTGTGGCAAGCCCGATCCGCGGGCCAACGCACGCGCCTTTGATTTTTCCGAGGGGAGGACAGCGCGATGATTCCCAATGTCCTGAGCATTGCCGGATCCGACCCGTCGGGTGGCGCGGGCATTCAGGCCGACCTCAAGACCATATCGGCCAATAGCGGGTATGGCATGGCGGCGCTGACCGCGCTCACAGCGCAAAACACCCAAGGTGTCAGCGGCGTGCATCTGGTACCGCCTGAGTTTGTCGCGCAGCAGATCCGCGCGGTGTTTGACGACATCCGCGTCGATGCGGTCAAGATCGGCATGATCGCCAGCGCCGAGATTGCCGGGGCGGTTGGCGAAGTCCTGACCGGGCGTCCCGGCCCGATCATCGTGCTGGACCCGGTAATGATTGCCAAGGGTGGCGCGCCGCTGTTGCAGGACGATGCGATTGCCAGTTTGCGCGACCGGCTGCTGCCGCTTGCAACCCTGCTGACGCCGAACCTGCCAGAGGCGGCGCATCTGCTGGGGGTCGCAACCGCGACCACGCGCGCCGAGATGGCAGATCAGGGTGCGGCGCTTTGCGGTTTGGGGCCGCAGGCGGTTCTGATGAAAGGTGGTCATCTGGCGGGTGCGGACAGCCCGGATTGTCTGGTCACCGCTGCGGGCGCGCAGTGGTTTGAAGGCGCGCGGATCGACACACAAAACACCCATGGCACGGGATGCACGTTGTCCTCGGCTCTGGCGACGCAACTCGCGCGCGGGCTGGCCCTGCCCGAGGCGGTGCAGATCGCCAAGGCCTATGTTGCGGGCGCCATCGCCGGGGCGGGCGCGCTGTCGGTAGGGTCCGGTCACGGGCCAACACATCATTTTGCCGGGATCATCCGCGCATGACACAGGATCAAGGACATCCCATGACCCCCTCCCCCTATGGCCAGAGCTTTGCACTTTGGCGTGACGGATGCCCCAAACCCTGGGCGGATTACACCAGACATGGCTTTGTCGAAGGCCTATCTGACGGGTCCCTGCCCCGCCCGGCCTTTTTGCATTATCTTGTGCAGGACTATGTTTTTCTTGTGCACTTTGCCCGGGCCTGGTCGCTTGGCGTGATCAAGGCCGACACGCTGGACGAGATGAAGATCTGCGCACGCACCGTCGAGACGCTGGTCAATCACGAGATGTCGCTGCATGTGAAAACCTGCGCCGCTGCGGGCCTTTCCGAAGCCACGCTGTTCAGCGCCGCCGAAGAGTTCGAAACGCTGGCCTATACCCGCTATGTCATGGATGCCGGGCTACACGGCGATTATCTGGATCTCATGGCCGCGCTTGCGCCCTGCTGCTTTGGTTATGGCGAGATCGGCACGCGCCTTGTCGCAAGTGCCTTACCGGGCACGCCTTATCAGGACTGGATCGACACCTATGCCGACGGGGATTATCAGGACACGATGCGGGCCGTGGGCCAGATGATCGATGCGGCTGTTGCGCGCCGTCTGGGCCCGGATCCGGCGCAAAGCCCCCGCTGGCCGCGGCTGCAGGACCGTTTCACCACCGCCACACGGCTGGAGGCGGCGTTTTGGGACATGGGGCTGCGGGGCGGGCAAGCAGGCGCAGCACCTGGTCTGCTCGAAACCGTCTGAGGGGGAGCGTCGGCGAGCGCAGGTTTTCATTGACGGACCACTTACCACTCCGAGTATGTTCCACAATCAACGGGATTTCTAGGACGGGCAAGCGTCGGGTTCGGGCGGCTGTTTGGCAGCACACCACCGCGTACACCCTTGGGGAACTGATGTGTTGCGGCCCCGGGGCTAACCTCTGCCTCCGGGCCTTTTTTCCCTGCTGTTCAGGCTATGCCTAGTCCGCGCTGCGGTCACCGGTCAGGGCAGAGCGGCAGGTTCCGGGGCAACCCCCGCCATGGCGGGATGTTCGCGGCCCCAGATCCGCTGACACTCCTGCGACAGCCGGTGCGTTTCTATTTCGCTCAGCCGGTTCCAGGCGCGGCTTCTGTCGCCGTCACAGGCGCGCAGAGTTTTTTGCCAAAGGCGCAGCGCGGATTGCGGCGACCATGGCAGGCAGGCCTGTGCCAGCCATTGCCGCAGCTCTGACGGCAGCTGGTCATAGGCCGCCATCGGAGTGCCGCAGCGCTTGCGCCGTCTCAGTGTACTTCGGCTGTTCGTCGCTTTGGGGCGGCAGTTCATGTGATGCATACCTGACGCTCAGGCCGCCTGAGACGGGCGCCGCCAGACTGGGAAGGGATCCGGCAGACCGGTCCAGAGATGCGGGGCAAAGTTGCTTTCCTCTGCGACCAGCGCATCGTCGAGCGAAGCGATGATTGCAGCGCGATTCATGCCGGATCCGATGAACACCAGTTCCTGGCGGCGATCACCAAAGGGTTCCTGCCAGTGCTGTTTCAGATAATCGAGAGCCTGTGGATGGCCCGGCCAGCGATGTTGCGGCACGGTGGCCCACCACTGACCCATAGGTTTGATGCTGCTGAGCGCACCGGCGAGCGAATATTCGGCAAGCCAGTCCGGTCGGGTCGCAAGCCAGAAATGCCCCTTGGCCCGGATCACCCCCGGCAGTGCGCCGTTGAGCACGTTGTAAATCCGTTGCGGATGGAACGGTCGACGTGCGCGATAGACAAAGGACGACACGCCGTATTCATCGGCTTCGGGGATATGATCGGCGAAACCGTACAATTCCTTGGCCCAAAGCGGATGTTCATGAGCGGTTTCGAAATCGAACAGGCCGGTGTCAAAGATCCGGTCCTGCGGAACATGGCCATAGTCGGCTTCGATGATCTGCGCATCGGGATTGAGCGAGGTGACAATCTTGCGCGCCGCGTCACGCTTTTCAGCCCCGGCATCGCTGACCTTGTTCAGCACGACCACATCGGAAAACTCGATCTGATCGACCAAAAGATCCACCAGCGTGCGATCATCCGCCTGCCCCAGACTTTGGCCCCGGTCGCGCAGGAAATCATGGCTGGAATAGTCGTTAAGCAGATTGACCGTGTCGACGACGGTCACCATCGTGTCCAGCCGGGCTACGTCGGACAGGCTGTTGCCGTCCTCATCACGGAATTCAAAGGTTGCCGCTACCGGAAGCGGTTCGGACACGCCCGTGGATTCAATCAGCAGATAGTCGAAGCGGCCTTCGGCGGCGAGTGTGCGTACCTCTTGCAGCAGGTCGTCGCGCAGGGTGCAGCAGATGCAGCCGTTGGACATCTCGACCAGACGTTCTTCGGTATGGCTCAGGTTGGCACCCCCGTCGCGGACCAGATCGGCGTCTATGTTAACTTCGGACATGTCATTCACGATCACGGCCACACGCCGCCCTGCGCGATTGTTCAGCACATCGTTCAGCAGCGTGGTCTTGCCGGCGCCCAAAAACCCCGACAACACCGTGACGGGCAGGCGCTTGTCTGTGTTTTCCATCATCCACTCCTTCATTTCAAAAACGTTATGTTATATTATAACACCTCTAGATCGAGATTTGGGAAGGCGCAAGCGGGTTTTTGCAAAGACAAGGTGAAACGGACGGCATCAGCGAGGCTGTACCGCAGTTTTGGAAAGGCTGCGCAGATTTCAGGTGTTTTGTCAGGCGCCCCGACTGCCCCGCGTGGAGTCAGAGCCAAGGATCAGAGCGCCTCGGGGTGACCCCGAGGCGCTCTCGCTCATCGTCTCATGCCTCAAGCGCGGCGCAGACGGCTGCGGTGATTTCATCCGTCGTGTTCTGGCCCGGCCGGGTGCCGATGCCCTGCGCGGTTGCCGCCTCAATCGCGGAAAGGACGGCAGCCGCGGCCTCACCCTCCCCCAGATGGTCGAGCATCTGCGCCCCGGACCAGATCGCGGCAATGGGGTTGGCAATGTTCTTTCCCGCGATATCAGGAGCAGAGCCGTGCACCGGTTCGAACATCGACGGGCTGGACCGGTCGGGGCAGATATTGGCCGAGGCAGCAAAGCCGAGACCGCCCTGAATGGCGGCACCCAGATCGGTCAGGATATCGCCGAACAGGTTCGAGGCAACAACCACATCCAGATCCTGCGGTGCCATGACCATCTTGGCCGCCATCGCGTCGATATGCATCTGGCTGACGGTCACATCTGGGTATTCGGCAGAAAGTTCGCGGGTGACATCGTCCCAGAACACCATCGAATATTTCTGCGCATTGGATTTTGTTACGGATGTCAGGTGTTTGCGTCGCGCCCGTGCCTGTTCAAAGCCAAAGCGCAGGATGCGTTCCACGCCGACACGGGTAAAGACCGAGGTTTCAACAGCCACCTCATTGGGCTTGCCCTGATGCACGCGGCCCCCGGCGCCGGAATATTCGCCTTCGGTGTTTTCGCGGATGCACAGGATATCGAATTCCGAGGCTTTCAGCGGTCCCTCGACTCCTGCCAGCAGCCGGTGCGGGCGGATGTTGGCATATTGATCAAACGCCTTGCGGATCGGCAGCAGCAGCCCGTGCAGCGAGACCGAATCCGCCACGGTTTCGGGCCAGCCGACCGCCCCCAGATAGATTGCATCAAAGCCGCGCAACGTCTCTATCCCATCGGCGGGCATCATCGTGCCAGTCCTGAGGTAAAAATCGCAGGACCAGGGAAAGGTTTCGGGGGCGAGCGCAAAGCCAAAGCGCGCAGCAGCGCTGTGCATCACTTTCATTGCTGCGTCGATCACGTCAACGCCGATCCCGTCCCCGGGGATCAGGGCAAGTTTATAGCTGGTCATATTCGTCTCCTTGACGATGCGGCGGCCTGTTTCACAGGTCGATCAGCACCGATTTGCTGCGCCGGTTGGCGTGATAGGCTTCGCGTCCCAGATCATGGCCCAGGCCGCTGGATTTCCAGCCGCTGGTGGGCAGGATGTGATCGCGCGACCGGCCATAGCGGTTGACCCAGACCGCCCCGGCCTCGAGCCTGCGGGTCAGGCGCATGGCGCGGCTCAGATCGCGGGTGAACAGCCCGGCACAGAGGCCATAGGCCGTATCATTGGCCATCACCATCGCCTCGTCTTCGGTGTCGAAGGTCTGGAAGGTGGCGACGGGGCCAAAGATTTCCTGTTGCACGGCGAGGTTGTCAGAAGTCACGCCCGCGATCAGAGTCGGCTGATAAAAGCTGCCTTCATGATCAAAGCGCGCGCCGCCACAGAGCATTTCACCACCCTGCCCGGCTGCAGCCTGAACAATGCTGTGGATCCGCCCCAGCTGGGTTTCCGAAATGATCGGCGAAAACGCCGCGTCGCGCGCAAAAGTATTGGCCGGGCGGTATTTGGCAAACCGCTCGATCAGCCGCGCGGCCAGTTCATCCGCGATCTCGCGCGCGACGATCATGCGTGAGCCCGCGACACAGAACTGTCCGGCATTGGGCATGATGCCCTTTTCCAGACTGGCGGCGGCGACGTCCAGATCGGCATCCGCAAAGACCACCATCGGGCTTTTGCCGCCCAGTTCCAGCGTCATCGGCTTGATCCCGGTGCGGGCAATGTTTTCCATGATCGCGCCACCCGCGCGGGTCGAACCGGTGAAGGACACCTTGTCGATGCCCGGATGTCCGGTGATCGCGGTGCCAGTTGTCGGCCCGTCCCCCAGCACCACATTCACAAGGCCTGCGGGAATGCCCGCACGCACCGACAACTCGGCCATGTAGAGCGTCGAATAGGGTGTCATTTCCGAGGGTTTCAGCACCACGGCATTGCCCGCCGCTAGCGCCGGGCCAAATTTCCAGCCCGCCATCGACATGGGAAAGTTCCAGGGTGTGATCGCACCGATCACACCGTAAGGTTCATCGGCGATATAGGCGAAGTGATTGTCCGAGACGGGCGCCAATGCACCACCTTCCTTGTCCGCGAATTCGGCGAAAAAGCGGATCTGTTCGGCGGTGACCATGACATCGCCTGCCAGCGCCTGAGTATAGGGCCGGGAGGAGCAGATCGCTTCGAGTGCAGCGAAGGTCTCGGCCTCGGCCTCGATCAGATCGGCCCAGGCACACATGGCGCGCAGCCGGTCGCGCGGCGGCAGCCCGCCCCAGTTCGACGTGGCCAGCGCCTTGCGCGCGGTCTGAACCGCGTGATCGACAAGGGCTGCATCAGCGCAGGGAATGGCCCCCAGCACCGCCCCGGTCGAGGGCGAGCGGATGTCGATCGCCGCCGGGCCGGGGATGTATTTGCCCCCGATGAAATGCGCGTTGGGCAGCGTGAGGCCGGCGGGATCAAAGGCAAAGGACATCGGGAACCTCTTGGGACAAGTTTTGTGGACAGGATCGCCCAATTTTCAGGAACACATCTGCCAATTGTCGTGGCAATGCAGCACAATCAACCACAGGATAAGTGCCTGCGGCAGATGATTGGGCGCAAGGGCCGACCGCCCTCAACGCTCCGGGAAGAACCCGGGCGCATCGGACAGAGACGGGGCCGCGCGCAAGGCCGCGATGTCAGGCGCGCGGGGGGCAAGGTCGGACAGCCCGGCAATGACGGACTCAAGCTCGGCCGCAACGGCAAGAACTGCTGCGTCGTCATGGCGGCGCCCGACAATCTGCAGACCAAAGGGCAGACCGTTCTCATCGCGGCCACAGGGAATTGTGATCGCCGGGTGGCCCGCAATCGTCGCCGCATAGGCCAGACCCAGCCAGTGATAGTAGCTTTGTGCTGGCAGACCGTCGATTTCGGTCGGGTACATCTCGTGCCAGTCGCGCGGGGTCACGGTGACCGCAGGGGTGATCAGGATATCGCAGGTGTCAAAGAACGCCTGCCAGCGGCGGTGATATGCGCCCTGCATCGACAGGGCCTGCGCCACGTCCGCCGCGCTGTAGCCGCGCCCCTCTGCCACGTTCGCGGTGACGTTGGAGCCGACAAGATCCGGTGTTTCATCGACAAACCGGGCATGGGTCGACAGGAACATCACCGCCCGCAGTACGGCAAAGATCCGGTCGGCATCGGTGCAATCGGGCGCACCCTCCTCCACCTTGCCCAGAAACGGCGCAAGACTGGCAAGCGCGGCGCGAAAATGGTGCCGCGTCGCGGATTCGACCGGGGCAAAGCCGAAATCCTCGCTCACCCCGATCCGCAGGGCGCCAAGATCGCGGCGCGGCAGGAGGGCAAAATCTGCCGGATCCCAAGCGGTGCGCCCGTCAACCATCGTGGTGAAGGGGTCGCGCCGGTCCGGCTGTGCCATCACCGACAACATCAACCCGCAATCGGCAACGGTGCGCGCCATCGGTCCAGAGGTCGACTGCGGCAGCAGCCCGGTCACCCGCGAGGTTCCCGGCACCACGCCAAAGCTGGGGCGGAATCCCACAACGCCGCAATAGGCCGCAGGCGTGCGCAGGGAGCCGCCAAGGTCAGATCCGGAGGCAAGCGGTGCATAGCCACAGGCCAGCGCCACGGCAGATCCGCCTGAAGAACCGCCACAATTGCGCGTCAGGTCATACGGGTTTGCGGTCGTGCCATAGACCCGGTTGCGGGTATTGGCGCCCGCGCTCCATTCCGGGTTGTTGGTCTTGCCCATCGGCAGCGCCCCGGCCGCGCGCAGGCCAGCGACCAGCGCATCGTCGGAGCTGGGCACATTGTCGCGAAAGATCTCTGATCCGAAGGTGGTGGGCAGGCCCGCCACATCGTTCATGTCCTTGATCGCCACCGGCAGCCCATGCAGCGCACCCAGCGGCGCGCCCGCAGCCTGCCGTGCATCCGCCGCACGCGCACCGTCCAGCAGCCCGTCGAAGTCGCGCGCGATCAGGGCGTTCACCGCATGGTCGACCGCCTTTACCCGCGCGATGCACGCCTTGGCCAGTTCGCCGGCAGACAGCTGGCGGCGCGCCATCAGGCGGCGGGCGTCGATTGCACTCAGGTCGGCGGGATCGGTGGCGATGGGCATGTCAGGTTCCTGTCATTTGTGTTCATGTGCAGCCAGATACGGGCGGCAGGGCCCCGGACGGCATGTGGAGCGCGGCGATCAGTTTGGCGCCAATGTCCGGACTGTCAACGTGGATATGTTCGTTCAGAGCAGGCATCCTAGGCGAGACGTCGTTTTGCCCGGAAAAGATGTCGGATGTCAGACAGGGGGCGCTGTCCTGCGCGCCTGCAGCGCGGCGATCAGGGCCGTGTCGCGGATGCATTCAAGCTCTGAAATGCTGCGGCCATCTGCTTCGCGGCTGACACCTGCAATCAGGTCAGCCTGTACGCCGTCGCTAAGGCTTGGCGTGCCAAGGGTGGCCCAGCGGCGTTCTTGACTGGGGCCGAGATGACCCAGATACCCCGCCATACCGCCTGTCCCGCCACCCAAATGGTAGGCCATATGCGCGCCAAGCACCGACCAGCGCAGTCCCGGACCGTTGACCAGCGCGGCATCAATCGCCTCGACATCCGCGATGCCGTCCTGAACCATGAACACCGCCTCGCGCCAGAGGGCCGAAGCAAGGCGGTTTGCGATATGCCCGGTGGCATCCTTCTTCAGCCGCACCGGCACACGCTCGGCGGCGCGATAGATCGCTTCGGCCCGGGCGATGCGGTCGGGGTCGATGCCAAAAATCTCGACCAGTGGAACCAGATGCGGAGGGTTGAACGGGTGCGCCGTGATCAGGCAGCCCGGATCCCGCAGCGCGGAGCTGAGGTCCGACCAAGTCAGCGCCGAGGTGGAAGAGGCCAGAACCGCCTGCGGCGCCATCAGCGGTTCGACTTCGGCAAAGAGCGCCCGCTTGATCGGAATGCTTTCGGGTGCGTTTTCCTGGATCAGATCGGCGCCAGTGACCGCCTTTGACAGCGTATCGCACAGGGTCAGTGTGCCGCGCGGCCCGGCGTCGGGCGCGAATTCGGCCAGCTGCGCCAGCGGGGCGGCCATGCGGGTCTGCGTTGCGGTCAGAACCTCGGGCACCGGATCCCAGAGGCGCACATCCGCGCCATAATGCTGGAACAGCGCCGCCCAGGCCGCACCGATGAGGCCAGTCCCCAGAATGGCGACCTGTGGTTTCGGAGCAGGTCGGTTCATGACACCTCACAATTTTTGCGATCATAATTGTAGACGAAGATGGTTAGGCATACTGGCCAGATCCAGAGACGAATTTATCAGCGTTTTAAGCAGCATAGTTGAGCGGCTTCAACTTGTTTCATCGCATATTGACTTTTGCGATCGCAAAAAATACGCAGGTTTGGAAGCTGTCTGGATCGGTTGGTGACATGGTGATCGAAAGCCTGGGGCAATCGTAACCGGGGCAACCTCTTGGATCGGCGCGGGCATTGCGGCTGCGCTGGCTGCCCGAGGACACAGGCTGTTTCTGGTCGCACGAAGGCAAAGCGCTGGATGACAGGCTGAATGTCACCAAAACCGTTGCCCGTTTTCTGGCAACGGACATGTCTGACGGTCGGGTTGCGCACCCCAGTCAGAGGTGCCGCCGCAATCGGCGTATTGGCGCGTTAGGAAAAAAGAATGACACCACCTTCTGCCCCCCCGACCCGCGCGTCACTGAGCGAGGCGCAGGCCTTTCTGGCCGCCTACCCTGACGTGCAGGCCATCGACATCGTACTGAGTGATCTGCACGGGGTCGGGCGGGGCAAGATCATCCGCCGACACGAGCTGGAAAGCCTGTTCACCTCGGGGCGCGGCATGCCTGCGTCGCTTTTTGCACAGGACGTGGCGGGCGATGACGTACCGGCGGCAATTGCGCTGATGGGCGATGGCGGCGGCGACAGCCGGTGCTGGCCCGTGCCAAAGACGCTGGGCTATCAGAGTGCGACCGGGCGTGGGGTTGTCTTGCTGCAGATGGAGGCGGCGGATGGCACCCCCTGCCCGCTGGACCCGCGCACCGCCCTGCTGGGCCAGATCGCGCGGGCGCAGTCCACCGGGCTGACGCCGATGGGCGCGCTTGAGCTGGAGTTCTATCTGGTCGACAAGGAGCGCGACGGCGCAGGCTGCCCGCAACCAGCACGCGCGCCGATGACCGGGCGGCGTCTGTCGTCGACCAACTGCATGTCGGTGGACGAGCTGGACGAGATGTCGCCGTTCTTTGATGCGGTTTACAGCGGTGCAGTGGCGCTGGATCTGCCGCTGGAAAGTCTGATTTCGGAATATGCCGCCGGTCAGTTCGAACTGACCCTGCGCTATCGCGCACTGGCGCAGGCCGCAGATGATATCATCCGTGCCAAACGCCTGCTGCGCAGCACCGCCCGGCGGTTCGGGATGGAGGCGTGTTTCATGGCCAAGCCGTTCTCGCAAAGCTCTGGCTCTGGGATGCATCTGCATCTGTCGCTGACCGACGCGGGGGGCGCGAACCTGTTTGGTGATCCGTCCGAGGGCGTGTTGTCACCGCTGATGCTGAGCGCCATCGGCGGTATCCGGCACAGCATGGCCGAGTCGATGCTGGTGCTGGCCCCGGTGCTGAACAGCTGGCGGCGCTTTGCCGGAACGGTGTATTCCCCGGCGGCCAACACCTGGGGGACCGAGGACCGCAATGTCGCACTGCGCATTCCGGCGGGCGGGGCCAGATCGCGCCATTTCGAACATCGCGTGGCGGGGGTCGACGCCAACCCTTATCTGGTTGCCGCGATCACGTTGGGGGCCGCACTGGACGGGATTGATGCTGGGATGGACCCGGGGCCGGAAGGCGCTGGGGGGGCCACCGCTTATCCGGCGATCCCCGCCAGCTGGCGAGATGCGATCACCTTGTTCGAGGGATCTGAGGGTATGAAGGCGCTGCTTGGCGCGCCGCTGCATGAGATGTTCGCCGCCCTGAAGCGCGGAGAGCATGATGCCCTGGCGGTTCAGGTGACGGATCTGGAATGGCTGCTTTATGGCACCACCCTTTGAACGTGACACCTGAGCCCTGCCGCAACGGGGGCTGCCCGTGACCCCTCAGCCCCCATTGGCCTTGAGACAATGGCGACCCAGCCCCTGCACGAGGTGGTTTATGCGCGGCTGCGCCATGCGATTATGTCTGGCCTGATCGCGCCCGGACGCAAGCTGACCTCGCGCAAGCTGGCGCGCGAGCTGGGGACGAGTGACATGCCGGTGCGTTCAGCGCTGCTGCGGCTGTAGGCCTTGCGCGCATTGGATCAACTGGGCAACGGGTCGATGATCTTGCCTGCAATGACCCGGGCGCGATTTTCGGATCTGATGACCACGCGGATGATCTGCGAACCGGCGGCGGCGCGGATGGCCGTTTCGGGCATGGACCGCGCGGGGCTGAGAAATCTGCGGCAGGCTGCAGTGGCGCTGACGGCCGCCGCACGTTACAAAAGCCAGACTATCAACCCGGCTGCCGTTGCCAGAAAGCCAAGCGCGACAGCCGCCAGAAGCCCGTCCAATGTCAGGATCGCCACCGACAGCAGGGTGACGCAGGCTGCAGCGACAGAGGCGGAAAACGGGATCAGTTCGAGAAAGGGCATGATCATGCCGCACAGCATGCAGATCGCCAGCAACACCTTGTCCCCCGGCGGACGCACCAGAACATCCAGCCGCTGATGCGTGTGCCGGTCAAGAAAGGCCGTAATACCACGCACCTTTGCCAGAGCGTCGCGGATACGCGTGCCTTCCAGCCTGCGGCGGGTGACAAAGCCGGGAAGCCACAGACTGCGCCGCCCCAGCAGCGCCTGCGCCGACACCAGCGTGATGATGATCCCGCAAAAGGTCGAAAGCCCCGGAATCCCGCTGAGCGGTGAGGTCGCGACAATGCCCGGAATGAACAGCAGCGCGGTGGTCGAGGCGCGGCCAAGCGCCTGCATCACATCCGCAAAGGTCACTGTATCGCGTTCCTCACCCAGATCCCTGACCGCATCCAGAAGCGCGCTAAGGCTCGGCGCCCTTTGCGAGATAGGCTGGGAGGTTTCTGTCATTCTTGGACTCCTTGACGCGACAGGGGCAGGGCTTGGCGCGACGGCAACGGCACGCGCCCGCAGACAGTCAACGCCTCTGCGGGACGGCTGTTCCGCGCTGCAGACCGCCTCACTTACATCTCTTGACTCACCTGGCCATAGGCGAGCAAGGCGAACAGGCCCGTGCCACCAAGGATGTTGCCAACCAGCGTGGGCAGGATGTGACTGGCAAAGGCCGTTGTGAGGCCCATCTCGCCATGCAGGACGAGGCTGAAAAACTCGTTCGATCCCGCAATCACATGGGTAAATTCGCCCGCAGCGATCAACCAGGTGAACATGACGATCACCAGAAGCTCGGATCCCTTGGAGGAGGGCAGCATCCAGACCAGCGCTGCAATGAAGAAGCCTGCGGGAATGCCGCGCAGCATTGATTCCATCGGTCCGAGTTCAGCAGCCTTGCGCGAAATTTCAAGGATGGCTGTCAGGAATTCCTGCGACAGGATACCACCATGCAACGAGATGGCCGCGGTCAGGAAAGTGCCGCACATGTTCGCGGCAAAGACGATCGCCCAAAGACGCGCCGTCAGATAAAAACACTTGCGGGTCGGATTGGCCAGAACCGGCAGCACCACGGTGATGGTGTTTTCGGTGAACAGCTGCAAACGGCACAGGATCACCAGAACAAAGCCAAAGGTATACCCCAGGCTTTCGAAAAGGCCTAGATAGGGATGGCCCGCCCCCAGACTTGCGCGAATGACGCCCTCGGCAAGGACCGAGGTGGAAATGCCCATGCCCGCCGCAACACCCGACCACCAGAGTGAGGTCTTCGGGCGCTCAAGCTCTTCTTCGCCTTCGCGCAGGACGATGGAATACATAGTCAGGGCGGACAAGCGGCCGTTCTCGGCCACAGCATCCCGTTCTCCGCGTGTCAGGGATTTTTCGGTCTGGGTCGGTGTATTTTCACGCGTTTCGCGTTTCGCAACCCGCTCGCGAGCGTCATCTTCGCGTTTTTCCGACGCGTCGGACCGGGAAGTCTTGGCGGTCTGGTCGTTCATTCCGATGTCCTTTTGCCAATCAAAAGCCGTTCATGTTTCGAGCAGGCCAAAGAGGAATGGACACGCAGACGCCGGATAAAAAGCTTATGCGCGCGCAAAGCCCGGCACCGTTCACTGAACAGTCAATTCCGCACCTGCCGGAAAGTTCCCCGCATCTGCCCTCCGGCGCCGCATTTTTGCAGGTGCGGAGGGGGGAGAACAGAGCACTCAACGCTCGAAGACGACGCGCCCGCCAGAGAGGGTGATGGCCGCGCCGGTGTCTTCAAAGCGGTCCGGGTCCATGCCTTCCAGATCGTCGCGCATCACGACAATATCTGCCATCATACCTGGGGACAGACGGCCCTTGCGCGTTTCGTTGAATTCGACCCAAGCGTTGTCGGTTGTATAGGAAGCCAGCGCATCCATCAGGCTTTGGCGCTGATCAATCCAGGGGGCCGCCAGTTTCAGCGGCGCTGTTGCGGCACGCAGGGTCGACATCACATCGACCTTGATCACCGGCCAATCGGTGGAAAAGATCACACGGTTTCCCGCCTCGCGTAGCGTTTGCCAGGCATAGGCCAGTGGCTTTTGATAATCGTAAAGGTTCGGATCTATCGCCCCGGCCGGATAGATATGCCCGAACGGCGCATGGCCAGGTTGATAGGACGCAACGACCCCGAGTTCGGCAAAGCGCGGCAGATCATCGGCATGCAGCGTTTCGATATGTTCGATGCGGTGGCGCGCATCGTGGCGGCCATTCACATCCCGGGCGGCCTGATAGCCATCCAGCGTGCGACGCACCGCCAAATCGCCAATCGCATGGGTCGCAATCTGGAACCCGCGGCGGTCCGCCTCGATACAGGCAGCGTTGAACGGCTCTGCCTCGAACACCGCGTCACCGCTGTGATCAGAGCCCGGATAGGGACGCAGCATCAGCGCCGTGTGGCTTTCGACCACGCCGTCCATGAACATCTTGACCCGATTGCACCACAGCCGGTCACTGGTCCAGCGGCGGCGCATCTCTTCGGCTTCGACAAACCGATCAAGCGTGTCAACGGATTTGAAATGGAACGGCACTTCGGTGCGGCAGATCAGATCGCCCTCGGCCTCAAGCTCGGCCAGCAGTTCCATCGTGTAGAAATTGCCGTCCATGTTGTGCAGGCCGGTGATGCCGTGGCTGGCGCAATGTTTCAGCCCGCGTCGGATCACGTCGCGGTCGCGGGTCCGTTCGGCAGCAGAGGCTGGCGGCACCGGGTCTTTGCCCGTCACCAGCCCCCCAAGCTCACGCCCGCCATAGGGGGTCATGGCAAGCAGCCGGGCATAGGCGCCCGGTTCGCGCAGCTCGCCCTCGGCCAGACCATCCGCGCCCATGACGATTTCGGATCCGACTTCGGTCATTCCACCTTGCAGCAACCCTGCAAGTTCCAGCGCACGGGTGTTGGCCCAGACCGTGTGATGATCTGATGCGAACATGGCAAAGGGGCGGTCAGGCAGGACGCGGTCCAGATCGTGACGCGTGGTGCGATGGCGCGCACCGAACATGCTGTAATCGCCCTGCACCGCAAAGATCAGCGGCGCATCCGGATCAGCGGCAGAACGTGCGCGGACAGCGGCGGTCACGGAATCAAATCCCTTGAGACCGCCCAGATCAAGGTAGTCAAGTTCAACAGAGCCGCCGAAAAGGTGCACATGGCTGTCGATGAAACCGGGCAGGACGCTGCCGCCCTGCGCATCGATGACGCGTGTGCAGGGGCCGGCCAGATCGCGGATGGTGGCGGTGTCGCTCACCGCGAGGATAAGGCCGTCCCGCACAGCGAGCGCGCTCGCGCGCGGCAGATCGGCGTCAAATGTGATCAGGGAACCGTTTAGGATGACAAGGTCGGGTGCAGCGGACATGGGGGTTCTTTCAGGAACGTCGATGAATTGGGCGGCCCCCGTCGGGCGCCGCCCTGCTTGGCTTATTTGGTCAGTTCGGTCCAGATCTGCGAATAGATCTTCTGCACCTCGGGCGGGCAGCTTTTCGAGATATAGCCCGCACCTTGCAGGTTCTCGGGGATATTGATCTCGGGAGCGCTGGCCATGTCTGCATCCATGAAGGCCTCGGAGCCGGTTATGCCGTTTGCGTAACGGGCAAAGTTCGACAGCATCGCGGCGTTTTCCGGCAGCATGATAAAGTTCAGGAACAGCCGGGCATTTTCGACATTCTGCGCATCTGCAGTGATTGCGGCATTGTCCATCCAGATCGAATAACCGGTCTGCGGATAGCCGAATTTCACATCCTCGTTCTGCAGCCGTGCGCGCATCGACGCGCCGTTCCAGTTGACCGATGCGGCGATGTCCACATTTGCGAGTTTGTCGATGTTGCCATAGGCCATGGACAGCCAGGAGGGCTTGGCTTCGACCAGCTTGTCGCGCACCTTGACCAGCACATCCTTGTCACCGGTGCATTGCTCACCACCCATATAGTGGATGGCGAGGCCCATCACGTCGATCATTTCGGGGATGACGTTGATCTTGCCCTTCAACTCTTCGGGCGGATCGAAGACCAAGGCGGCGGAGTCGATGTCACCGCCGTAGATGCTGGTGTTGACGCTGATGCCAACGGTGCCCCACTGCCACGGAACGGTGTATTCCCGGCCCGGATCGAATTCGACATCCACCCAGCGCGGAGTGACGTTGCTGAAATTTTCCATCTCGTTCGGGTTCGACTTCATCAGCACGCCTTCGGAGATGAAGATCGGCACGTAAGCGCCTGACGGCACCACGATGTCGAACCCGCTGCCCCCGGCCTTGAGCTTGGCCAGTGCCGTGTCGTTGGAATCGTAATCGGTGATGGTCACCGCAATATCAAATTCCTTCTCGAATTTTTCGATCATCTCGGGGCTGGTATAATTGCCCCAGTTGTAGATGTTGAGCTGACCTTCGGCCTGCGCTGTGCCCGCAATAAGGGCGGCGAGGCTGGTCAGAAGGGCCGTGCGTTTCATATAATCTCTCCCCGAGATTGTGCCCCGCGGGGCGGATGATACCGGATCATTTACGCGTCCGGCTGAAAAAGAACATCGCGGTGACCATGAGGATCGAAATGGCCAGAAGCGCGGTAGAAATGGCGTTGATCTCGGGCGTTATATTGCGCCTCAGCTGGCCGAGCATATAGGTGGGCAGCGTGTCCTGTCCTGCAGATTTGACAAATTCGGTGATCACCACATCGTCAAGCGAAATCACGAAGGACAGCATGCCGCCCGCCAGAATCCCCGGCCAGAGCTGCGGCAACGTGATGTAGCGAAACACCTTGACCGGAGTGCCATAAAGATCCGCCCCCGCCTGTTCGAGGCTGAGATTCATCCCCTGCAGACGCGCGCGGATCGGCATATAGGCAAAGGGGATGCAAAACGCCGTATGCGCGATGATCAGATACCACAGACCGGTATAGCCCGTTGCCACCTTGATCATCGCAAAGAAGATCAGCAGCGACACGGCGGTGACGATCTCGGGCACCATCAGCGGCTGGTTTATCATGGCAAAGGCGACAGTCTGACCGCGCCAGGGTTTGACCCGGGTTGTTGCCAGCGCAGCCAGAACCGCGACCGATGTGGCCAGAAACGCGGCAGTGACAGCGATGGTGACGGACAGGATCGTGGCCGACTGGATCTGGTCGTTCTGCCAGGCCGAGGCGTACCAGCGCAGCGACAGCCCTTCCCATTGCGAGATGGATTGACCCGCGTTGAAGGAATAGGCCACGAGCAGAAGGATCGGCAGATAGAGCAGCACGAAACACAGCATCGCAATGGCGGTGAACCCCGGCTGGCGGCGGACGTCAAAGGATTTAGCCATGGGCATTGCCCTCGTTCCCGGCGGCGCGGACGTAGAAGATCAGCGCGATCATGACGATCACCAGCAGTGTCAGCGACAGCGCCGCCCCCAGCGGCCAGTTGCGCAACTGGCCGAACTGCAGCTCGATCAGATTGCCCAGCATCAGCTGCTTGCCGCCGCCCAGCACCCGCGGCGTCACATAGGCGCCGAGGCAGGGCACGAAGACAAGGATGGATCCCGCCACCACACCCGGTTTCACCAGCGGAAAGATCACCCGGCGCAGCACCTGCCAGCGGGTGGCGTAAAGATCATAGCCCGCCTCGACCAGGCTGAAATCCAGCCGTTCCATCGACGCATAGATCGGCAGGATCATCAGGGGCAGATAGACATAGGTCATCCCTACCAGCATGGAAAATTCAGTATAGAGCATCTGGATCGGCTGGGTGACAAGACCCATGGCGATCAGCACGGTGTTTATTGTGCCTTCATTGCGGATCAGCTCCATGATCGCGAAAGTGCGGATCAGAAGGTTGGTCCAGAACGGGATCATGATCAACAGCATCCAGACATCCCGGCTGCCCTTTGGGCGGGTCGCGATGAAGTAGGCTGTGGGAAATCCGATGACCAGCGACAGGACGGATGTCATCAGAGACAGCTTGATCGACCGCCAGAACACGCTCAGATGCGCATCGGCCCAGCTGAGCTGGTCAGTGAAAAAGTCGCGTTCTGCCACGACGCCGAACCATGCATCGGTCGAGAAATCCCAGACCACGCCGCCGTAATCGCCGGGGATCAGAAAGGAATAGACAAGCACAATCACCAGCGGGCCCGCGGCGGCAAAAAACAGGATCACCATCGCGGGGGCAAGCAGGGCAAAGCGGGTGCGGCTGGGGCTCATCACGTCAATCCTTCAGCACTTGGCCTGCAGAGGATGCCAGCGCGATGCCCACCCTTTCCCCCTGCTGCACCGGGCGCATTTCATCCGGGCTGTTCTGACGGCGCAATACAAAGCGCGTGCCGATCCCGTCCAGAGTGATGTGATAATGGGTGTCGGTGCCGAAATAGACTATATCGTCCAGCGTGCCGGTCAACTGCCCGGCGTCCAGCGCGACAAGCCGGGCATGTTCGGGGCGTATGGCAAGGGTGACCGCCCCGCTGGTCTTGTCGACCTGACCTGCGCGGGCCGTCACCTCGGCCCCCTGCCCCAGCCGCAGCTGGGCGCTGTCACCGGTGCGGGCGATCATCTCGGCCGACAGAAAGTTGGTGTCGCCGATGAAATCCGCAACAAAGCGTTCGGACGGCTGATCATAGATCTCGCGCGGGCCGCCGATCTGACGGATGGTGCCGCCGCTCATGACCGCGATGCGGTCCGACATGGTCAGCGCCTCTTCCTGATCGTGGGTCACAAAGACAAAGGTGATGCCGGTTTCCGATTGCAGCCGCTTGAGTTCCAGCTGCATTTCCTTGCGCAGCTTGAAGTCCAGCGCCGACAGCGGCTCGTCCAGCAGCAACACCTTGGGGCGCGGCGCGAGTGCGCGGGCAAGGGCGACACGCTGTTGCTGCCCGCCGGAAATCTGCGACGTCTTGCGATCCGCGAGATTGGTCATGCGCACAAGGGCGAGCATCTCGCTTACCGTTGCGGCAACCTCGGATTTGGGCTTGCCCAGCATGGTCAGACCGAAACCGACATTTTCGGCCACAGTCATGTGCGGAAACAGCGCGTAGGATTGGAACACGGTGTTGACCGGACGGCGATAGGGCGGCTTGTCCGCCAGGTCCTGTCCGTCCAGCAGGATCTTGCCGCTTGTCGGCCCCTCGAACCCGGCGATCAGGCGCAAAAGGGTGGTCTTGCCGCAGCCGGACGGACCGAGCAGGGTGAAAAACTCATTTTCCTTAATCGTAACAGAGACGCGGTCAAGCGCGCGAAAGGCGCTGTCCCCCGCGCCGAAGAGTTTGCTGACGGTGTCGATCTCGATCATGAATGGGTCTTTCTATGATTAATTTGATCAAATCATTTCAGACTACGTCATGGCAAGGAAAGAGTTGCATCTAATTTGTGCCGGGGCACATTGCTGCATAATTTTAGGGCGATGGCCTGGGGCTGCGCTGTGATCCGCAAAACTCTAAGGGGCGCAAACCCGCGGTGTGCGGTGCGTTTCAAGCGCACCGCACACCGCAGAGGATCACCCGGCCCAAGGGCCGTGCTGATCCTTTTGGCCATCGTCGAGCCGCACAAAGCCGTGGCGCCCGAAATAGTCGCGCTGGCCCTGGATCATGTTGGCCGTGCCGCGATGGGTGCGCATCGTGTCCAGATAGGACAGCGCCGAAGACAGGGCGGGAACGGGAGCCCCATGGGACACAGCTGTCGCGATCACCTGGCGCAGCGCAGCCTGGGTGGACTTCAGGTGATCGGCAAAGACCGGTGCTGCCATCAGCGTTTCGACCCCGCTGTCGGACAGGGCCGCAGCCATATCATCGAGCATGTCTGAGCGGATGATGCAGCCCTCACGCCAGACCCGCGCAATGCGCGCGCCGTCCAGAGACCAGCCGAACTGATCGGATGCGGCAGCAATCAGGCGGAACCCCTGATCGTAACACAGGATCTTGCCGCAGATCAGTGCCTGCTCCAGCCCCTCAAGCGGCATCTCGGCGGGCGCGAACCCCTGCGGTGCGGCGCCAAAGATCGCTTCCATACGGCCGCGTTCGTCCTTGCGGGCGGACATGTTGCGCGCGGCCACGGCGGCCTCGATCACCGGGATGGGTGCGCCCAGATGCTGCGCCTCGATCGCCGTCCAGCGGCCCGTGCCCTTTTGCCCGGCTGAATCCAGGATCACGTCCAGGATCGGCCCGTTTGTCGCAGCATCCGTCGTTCCCGCGACAATGCCCGAAATCTCGATCAGGTAGGACCGCAGCGGCCCATCGTTCCATTTGGCAAAGGTATCCGCAATTGCCTGCGCATCCAGGCCCAGCCCGTCACGCATAATGCCATAGGCCTCGGCGATCAGCTGCATGTCAGCATATTCGATGCCGTTGTGCACGGCCTTCACGAAATGGCCTGCCCCCTCTTCGCCCATCCAGTCAGCACAGGGCTCGTCCTTGTGCTTGGCTGAAATGGCGTGCAGCACCGGCTCGACGCGGTTCCACAGCGACTTGGGCCCGCCGCCCATGATCGCGGGGCCGTGGCGCGCGCCCTCTTCGCCACCCGACACGCCGATGCCCAGGAACGGCTGTTTCAAGGTTCGCATCCGCCGGTTGGTGTCGTGAAAATTGGCGTTGCCCGCGTCAATGACCAGATCGTCCGCGTCCAGAAGCGGCTCAAGCAAGGCGATCTGTTCGTCCACAGGCTCACCAGCCAGCACCATCAGAATGATCGTGCGCGGTGTCGCGATGGCCTGAACAAAGTCTTCAAGCGTCTCAGTCGGGGTGAGTCTGGGGGCAAGCTCCCCCACATCCGCCATAAAATCGCGAGTCTTTGACGGGGTGCGGTTGAACACCGCGATATCATGGCCTTTTTCGGCGATGTTGAGCGCGAGAGCCGCGCCCATTGTTCCAAGGCCGATCAGGCCGATTTCTGCGCTCACGGGTGTATACTCCGGTCATATTCAAGTTGTCGGTATATAGAGACTCCCCGCAGGGGATGAAAAGGCTCGGGATCGCAGAGGCCATGTGCAGCGATGGCGGCGCGCCCCGGCCCGCTGTGTCCTTTGGGCCACGTTCAACAGCTGTGACGCAGCTGTCACAATCGCGTTACGCGCGAACGATAGCCCGCGCAGACATTTAATTCGGAGGATATTCAGCCATGGGTTCTGTCAACCGCCGCGCAATTTTGCTTTGCTCTGCCGCGATCTGTGCCGGGCTTTGCGCGCCAACCGGCCGGGCATTTGCAGCCTCGGCCTGTACCCCTGCCGCCCCGTTAGACGGCGCCACCATCACCTGCTCGGGCAGTGGAACGGGGATCAACGACAGCGCTCTGGACTCGGCCTCGATCACCGTGTCTGAGGGCGCCGTGGTGACCGGCAGTGGCGCCCAGGGATTTGAATTCGGCGATGGTGTCAGGCTGGACAACTCCGGATCGGTCACCGGAGACAGCGATCACGGCATTGATGGTGGCGACGATGCACAGGTCACAAACGCGGGCCTCGTCACCAGCCTGACGTCCGGAGATGGCGTTCACCTTGGCGACGCTGCTAAGGTTTCCAATAGCGGCACAGTTACCGCGGCATCGGACGGCATCCAGACCGACAATACTGCGACAATCAACAATTCGGGCAGCATCATCGCCAACGGCGGTGACGCCATAAAAGCGGGCAATGTTGCGGATGTGACCAATTCGGGCGGGCTGACCGCGTCTGATGACGGCATTCAGGTCGATGACGATGGGAAGATCACCAACAGCGGCACCATCGACGCTTTCGACCGCGGCATCGATGCCGGGGATGGTGTCACGGTGATCAATTCTGGCTCCATCACCACGGATGACGGCGACGGGATGAACGTGAATGACAATGCCATCATCACAAATACCGGCACGATCAATTCGAAAAGTGATGCGATCCAGACCGGCGGCAACGGCACCGTCACCAACGACGGCAAGCTGACCGGCGCGAGCGACGGGATCAAGATCGAGGGTACGGGGACCGCCATCAACAACGGAACCATCATTGCCGGGGATGATGGCATCCAGATGGATGGCGCAGGCACGATCACCAACAACGGTACGATCACGGCGGTGGACGAGGCGATCAACGCCAATGTCGACGGCGCCCGGGTGTTTAACAACGGCTCCATCACCTCGGGGGATGACGGGATCAACGTCGCCACCGATGCCTATGTGGTCAACAGAGGTTCGATCACCGTGACCGGTGATCAGGACGGGATCGACATCGACAACGGCACGGTGCTGAACTACGGCACGATCCTGTCAAAGGGCAGCGAAGACGGGATCGATTTCGACATCACCACAGCGGCGTCGACCGTCTATAATTACGGCTCGATCACCGGCGCGCATGCGATTGAAACCGATCCTGCGGATCAGGGCGCGCAAACGGTCTATAACTATGGCACGCTGGTCGGGACTGGCGGCACTGCCGTCAATCTGGGCCAGGGCGATGATCGTCTGGTGCTGGGGCGCGGATCGATCATCGACGGGCTTATCGAGATGGGCACCGGCACGGACAGGGTCGAAGTGCTGGATCAGGCCGCGCGCACGCTGCGGTTCGGATCGGATCCAGAGGTGATACGGACGGCGGGCCCTTCGATCTATGCACAAAGCACCCTGCTGGTGATCGACCCAGCGCCGCTGAGTGCGGGGGATCGCTTGATGCTGGATACCGGCATGACCCTGGGCCATGCGGCCGTGACGCAGGACATGGGACTTGGCGTCTGGATCAACGGGCTGGGCAGCTCCACCAGCACAGAGGGCAGCGACGATGCGGGGTATGATGCGGGCCTTGGCGGTGTCATGGTCGGCTGGAATTCCGGCGGCGATGCACTGCGCTGGGGTTTGTGGCTGTCCTGGTCACGCGACGATGCGGACCTGAATCACGAAGCGGGTGATGTTACCCACAAAGCCACGGTTGCGGGCCTGCGCGCACAATGGCAGGCAAGCCCTGCGATGACTCTTTCCGGTACGGCCTTTGGTGGTATCACCCGGACAGAGCTGGAGTCAGGTGCAAATGCAAGCGGCGACGGCAAGACTGATGGCACGCTCTGGGGGCTGACGGCGCGGGGCAACGCAATGCTGCTACCAATGCAGGCGGCGCGCCCCGGTCTTGATGCCGCGCTTGAGGCAGGTTGGTTGCAGCAGAGCTTTGACAGCTACGACATCTCGGGGCTGACGGGCGCAAACATCGGCACGCGCGATGTTTCGGGCGGGTGGTCCCGGCTGGAGATCGGCCTGCCGATGGAGCTGGGCACAGGGCGTCTGCGGCCCTATGCAGCAATTTCGGCCTCAACGCTTGACGCGGATGCAATCGATTTTTCGGCCCTTGGCAGCGCGACGCGTTTTGATACCACCGATTGGGACGATGTGTCGGCGGCAACCGCTGGCGTGCGCTATGACATGAAGGTGGGGCCGGGACTTTTGCAGGCCGGTGTGGAAGGCGGCAGTGATCTGCTGCGCGTTAACCTAAGCTTCCGCCTGCCGCTGGGCGGCTGAGCCTGAGGGGCGCGCACGAAAAGCCTGCCCGCCCTCAACAACAAAGCCGGACGCGAGCGTTCTGCGCAGCAATACTACGCTGCGCAGAGATCAGAATTTCTGCGCATCAAAGGCAAAGAACACCTCGGGCAAGGTCCCTTCTGTAGAACTCAGGGAAAAGACGTAATCCGCGCGCTCCTTGCGCATTTCCCGACAGGGGATCTGAACAAAGCCGTCTACGCGGCTGGCCCCCTTGCTCCACATGAAGCCAACCCCGAGTTTGTGGACAACGGCGTCAAGGACCCCATCCCGGGTATCGAGCACGATGGAAGCGCGCGGGCTAAGTGCCGCGTGCCGAAACGCCTCATCGACCACACGCTGGGTCGACGATCCCGCTGTGCGAAAAATCAACCGTTCAGAGAGCAGATCAAGGCAGCTGACCTCTTCACGCCCGGCCAGCGGGTGAGTGGGATGAACGATGGCCACCACCGATTGGCTCTGGATCTTGCGACGTTTGAAGCGCGGTGCGTCGGGAACTTCGGGAAGAACAGCAACGTCGACCCGTCCCTCAGTCACCGCCTGAAAGATCTTGCCCCAGCTTCCCATCTCGATCTTGACGTTGACGTTTGGGAAATACTCTTGAAACGCGCCGACCAAGGCCATGCCGGGAAGCGGATTGCCAAGCCCCACGCGCAATTCACCCTGTTCCAGAATGCTATGCTGCGAGAGAATTTTTGCAATGCGCAGCCCGGCATCCTCGATCTCTCTGGAGGTCTTGTAGATGTCCTGACACAGTGCGGTTGGGACCATGTCGTTTGCCACACGTTTGAAAAGACTGGTTTTCAGCGCCCGTTCCAGATCACGCAGCTGCTGGCTTATGGTGGCCTGGGAGACCGCCATGCGCCGCCCGGCCGCAGAAAAGCTGCCCGTTTCCATCACGGCATTGAGCGCGCGCAGACGGGCCAGGGTCAGCGCAGAAAGCGCATCTTTGGGCAACAAGGTCTTCATGCGCCTCTTATAGGAATTTCCTGTAACCGTAACATGACTGTCGCAGAAACTTCCTATGAACCCCTCGAACAGAGCGTGAGGGGCCGTCATGGCGACAATCCAATTTCAAGACATCCGCAAGTCCTTTGGGGACACGGAAGTGCTCAAGGGCGTCGGGCTCAACATCGCGGATGGCGAATTCCTGTCGCTTGTCGGGCCATCGGGATGTGGGAAATCCACGCTGCTGCGCATCCTTGCGGGACTTGAAAGCCAGACAAGCGGATCGGTGCGGATCGGCGGCATTCCGGTGGACGGGCTGCACGCGGCGGACCGCGACCTTGCCATGGTTTTCCAGAGCTACGCGCTTTACCCGCACCTCACCGTCGCCGAAAACATTGCGGTACCATTGACAATGCGGCGCTTGTCGCCGGCGCAGCGGCTGCCGGTGATCGGGCGGGCCTTTCCTGGCAGTGCCGCGATGCGGGCCGAAATTTCCACAATCGTGCGCGACGCGGCCGACATGCTGGATATCGGGCACCTGCTGGAGCGCAAGCCCGGCCAGCTGTCCGGGGGGCAGCGCCAGCGCGTGGCCGTTGGGCGCGCGCTCGTCCGCGACCCTGCCGCCTTTCTGCTGGACGAGCCGCTGTCCAATCTGGATGCCAAGATGCGCGTGCATATGCGCACGGAGATCGCACAGCTGAACCGCAGCCTTGGGGCGACTTTTGTCTACGTTACCCATGATCAGGCCGAAGCAATGACCATGTCAGACCGGATCGCGGTGATGATGGGTGGTGAGCTGTTGCAGGTCGGCACGCCGGACGCTCTCTATGACTTTCCCAATGACATCAGGGTCGCGCAGTTCATCGGCTCGCCGGCGATCAACATCCTGCCGGTGGAAACCGATGCAGGCGGGGCCATCCATCTGTGTGACCGGCGGACCGGCCTGCGCGCCGGCGGTCCGCCGGTCGAACATCTGGGGGTTCGCCCAGAGGCGCTTGCGCCCTGTGACGACGATGAACTCCTGTCAGGCCGGGTGCGACTGATCGAAAATCTCGGCTCTGATCTGTTCGTGCAGCTCGACGTGCCGGGTGTGCCGCTGCCCGTGACCCTGCGCCTGCCGCCGTCCGAGCGGGGCAAGGTCAAGGTCGGGGATCTGATGCATCTGCGTGCCGCCGAAGGGCGTATCTGCGGCTTTGACGTCGCGGGCAAGGCAGCATCGGTCGCTACACTCAAAAGGGTGGCAAGCCATGTGTGATGCCCTGACGCTCTCAAGCGCTGCATCCAAGCCGCAGAAAATTGCCCGCCCGGAACGCAGACAGGCGCGGGCAGGCATGGCGCTGTTTGCCCCCGCGCTGATCCTTCTGGTCGTGATCCTGATTTTTCCGGTGACCGTGGCGGCGCTGCTTTCCTTTACTGATTACACTTTGGGCCGCCCCGGCATCAGCTGGGTCGGTTTGCGCAACTACGTCGATATCTTCAGTGGGTCATCTTATCGCAAGATGATTGTGGCCACGGTGCTTTACGTGCTTATCGTGGTGCCGGTATCGGTCTTTCTGGGGCTGGGCGCGGCGCTGCTGATCCGTTCCCTGAAGGTCGGGCAATCCTTTTACAAGACAGTCTATTTCCTGCCGGTCATGGCCTCGCTTCTGGCGATGGCGATTGTGTGGGAATTTGCGCTGCATCCGACGCTGGGGATCGTCAACCGCACGCTTGCCATGGGCTGTGGCACGCCGGTGGAATGGTGGTCGTGGTTCGCGCATGGCTGCACGGAGGGCTTCCCGCTCTGGCTCGGGGATCGCGATTATGCGCTTTACACGCTCGCCTTTATCGGGATCTGGCAAAGCTTTGGCTTCAACATGGTGCTTTATCTTGCCGGCCTGACCTCTGTGCCAAGCGACCTTTATGGCGCGGCCTCTATGGACGGGGTGAAACGCGGTTGGGAACGGTTCCGCTTGGTGACATGGCCGATGCTTGGCCCCACCACCGTCTTTGTCGTCACGATCACCACAATCCGGTCGTTTCAGGTCTTTGACACGGTCGAGGCCCTGACCCACGGCGGACCGGCAAAATCCACCTACGTGATGATCTACGCGATTTACCAAAAGGGCATCGCCCAGAACCTCGTGGGCCTTGGGGCGGCACTCACCGTGCTGTTTCTGGCACTCGTCATGCTGATCAACGTCGCGCAACGCCGCTTTATCGAACGCAAGGTGCATTACCAATGACCCATCGTTTTTCTGCCCGCCAGACCCTGGCACACCTGCTGCTGATCCTGGGGGCCGTGATCGTGCTGCTGCCGTTTTACGTGATGATCTCGACCTCATTCAAATCTCCGGCTGAGATTGCCACCGGCACAGGTGGTGTGTTCGGATCCCAAGCTTTGTTCACCGATCAAAGCTGCACAAACCTTGGCGGGACCGAGGCAGACTGCCTCGTGCGTCCGGTGATCGACAATTACAGCCAAGCTTTCACCAAGGCGCCGCTCTGGCGCTATCTGCTCAACGGCGTGATAGTCACCGCGTCTATCTTTGCACTGCAGACACTGATCGCGGTCCCAGCAGCCTACGCCTTGGCAAAGCTCAAGTTCTGGGGGCGGGATGCAGCATTAGGCCTTGTACTGTTCTGCCTGCTGATCCCCGTCCATGCCATCGCCCTGCCGATCTACCTCATGCTGGCGAAACTGGGGCTGACCAACAGCTATGCTGCGCTTATCGCGCCATGGGTCGTGTCAGCCTTTGGCATCTTCCTCATGCGCCAGTTCTTCATGACGGTGCCCGACGATCTGATCGACGCTGCGAGTATGGACGGCATGGGCGAATTCGCGATCATCTGGCGTGTGATGCTGCCTACGGCCATTCCGGCGCTGCTGGCCTTTGCGATCTTTTCGGTCGTGGCCCATTGGAACGACTATTTCTGGCCCCGCATCGTCATCACCGGTGATCGCAGCCTGTTCACCCCGCCCTTGGGTTTGCGAGAGTTCAAGGGTGATCTGGGCGGCGATTTTTACGGGCCGATGATGGCCACCGCCACGATAATCGCTGTCCCGCTTGTCGTGGCCTTCCTGCTCGCGCAGCGCCGCTTCATCGACGGCATCACGCTGTCGGGCATGAAATAACCTTTCTTCCTCTCTTCCCCCAAAAGGACTGCTCAACATGAAACACCCTTTCACCCTCTGCGCGATGGTGCTGGCCACTGTCGTCGCCACACAGGCACAGGCGGTCGAGATTCAGGTCGGTTACGCCTATTCCGCAACCTTCGATCCGACATTCGAACGGATGATGCAGGGCTTTTCAAAGGCCCATCCCGATATCCAGGTGACCTTTCGCGCCACCTATGAGAATTACGAGGATGCCACCAACACCGTCCTGCGCGAGGCTGTGGCCAACACGCTGCCCGATGTATCGTTTCAGGCCCTGAACCGACAGGCGCTTCTGGTCGAGCGTGGCATCGCGAAGCCGCTGGATCCCTATATCGCCAGGGAAGCCGATTTCGAAACAGATGGCTATCACAAGGCGATGCTGGATCTTTCGACCTTTGACGGCGCAATTTACGGCCTGCCGTTTTCAGTCTCGACCCCGATCAGTTTCTACAACATGGACATCCTGCGCGCGGCCGGCGTAGAAACCCTGCCCAGCACCTGGGACGAAGTGATCGCCGCCTGCAACAGGATCAAGGTTAACACCGACAAGGAGCCGCTGTACTGGGAATGGAACATCTCGGGCAACTGGCTGCTGCAGGCCGCGATGTGGAGCCAGGGCGTGCCGATGATCAAAGACGGCAAGCTGAACATGGACAATCCCGAGGGCCTGAAGGCGCTTGAGACTGCCAAGGCGATCTTTCAGGATTGCGGCATGAAAAATGTCGTGGGCGGCGATGCCGCCAAATCACTGGCTGCCGGTGATCTGGCCATGTTCTTCAGCTCGACTGCCTATGTCGGCTTTGTTGACCGTTCCAAGATCGGCGATTGGGAATTCGTCACCGCGCCCTATCCGGGGATCAACGGCGCACCGCAGGCGCTTCCCGCAGGGGGCAATTCCTCGATGCTGACGTCAGGCTCCGACGATCCCGAAGTGCTAGAGGCGGCATGGCAGTTCATCAAATTCGCCACCTCTGGTGAAGGGGCCGCTGCTGTGGCGCTGACCACCGGGTATGTGCCGCCGAACAAGGTGGCCAATGCGCTTTTGATGGAGGATTTCTACACCAAGAACGCCAACAAACTGACAGCAGTGAACCAGCTTCCGCTCTTGTCTGAATGGTTCGCCTATCCGGGGGACAATGGCCTTGCCGTGACGCAGGTGATCGAAGACCACCTTGAATCCATCTTTGTGGGTGATGCCCACAACATGGAAGAGCTTCGCGATGATTTGGTAGAAGAGGTAAATGCGCTCTTGCCGCGCTGATTGCGCACCGTCTGATTGATTTGGCGTGGAGATCCACCCTCGCCACGGCTCATACACCCAAAGGATTCATTCCCGATGACTGTTCCCCTCCGCTTCGCCATTCTGAGTGATCTGCATTTTGTCCCCGAAGGAGAGACCATTTATGGATTTGACCCGCGCGCATGCCTGCGCCGTGCTCTCGATTTCCTTTCCACCCTACCGCAGGTCGATTTTCTCGTCATCGCGGGCGATCTGACCGACCGTGCTGAACAGCAGGCTTACGAAAGCCTGCTGCGCGAACTTGCTTGCCTGGACATCCCCGTGATCCTGATGCTCGGCAATCACGACGCCCGCGCGCCGTTTCGCGCGGTGTTCCCGGAGGCACCCTGTGATGCAGACGGGTTTGTGCAGGGGCTGCATGTGTTTGATCAGGCCAGCCTGATCACGTTGGACACGCTGTGCGAAGATGAGCCAGGGCATTTTGGGCGCCTTTGCGCATCGCGCCTGTCCTTTCTTGAAACAGCACTTCGGCAGGCTCCTGCAGACCGCCCCGTTCTGCTGTTCCAGCATCACCCGCCGATGGATCTGTCGATCCCACCGATGGATGCGATCCGGTTGCGCGACGATGCAGGCGAACTTGCCGCTTTTGAACGCGCCGGACGCACGCCGGATTATCTGTTCATGGGGCATGTGCATCGCCCCATCGCCGGGCTGTGGCACGGCATCCCCTTTCACATCCAGCGGGCGCTGATGCATCAGGTTCATCATGAATTCGACCAGCCTGGACGGATCATGGGGAGCGTGGAGGCCCCTGACCTTGCATATGTCAGCGTATCTTCGGGCAATGTTCTGATCCATGATTGCTCGTTCGCCTATGACGGTCCGGTGTTCGATCTGGAATCTCAGGAGGCCGCAGATGTTGTCACCCCACAGGATCTGGAGCGGTTCTGATGCAGCTTGACGCCTATGACGCATTTCTGTGTGATCTTGACGGCTGTCTGATTTCCGGCTCGACCGTTCTGCCCGGGGCGCAGGCCCTGCTTGATTATGCCGGCGAGAGGTTGATCATACTGAGCAACAATTCCACGGATACACCCCACACGCTATCTGCGCGGCTCAAACAGCTTGGCCTTAAGGCCCCGCCACAGCGGATCGTTCTCGCGGGCACCACGGCCCTGGACCATCTGGGCCAGACTGCGGAGCTGCGTATTCGCCTCTATGGCAGTGGCGCCTTGCGCGCCTATGCCAAGGATCTGGGTCTGTTGCTGGACGATGTCACACCGACACATATTCTGCTGACGCGGGACGAAAGTTTTGGGTATGGCGAACTCAGGGAGATAGTGCGTTCTCTGTCGCAGGGCGCCCAGCTTTATGTTGCGAATACCGATGAAAGCCACCCCGGCGCCGATCACGTGCCTGTTCCCGAAACCGGTAGCCTGCTTGCCGCGATCCTGAGCATCCTGCCGGACTTGACCTATACGGTGATCGGCAAACCCGAAGCCGCGCTCTATCACGCCGCCCTTGCTCGTCTGGGGGTGGGGGTGCGTCGTGTTCTGACCATAGGCGACAACCCCAAGACGGATGCCGCTGGCGCCGCCCGGCTGGGTCTGGATTGCGCCCTGATTGGCCCAAATCACGGAGAATGGTCAGACCTCAATCAACTGATGGCGGCGCATGCGGTGATTGGACGTCCCGCATGACATGCCTTTGCAAATGAAAAGACTGCTCAGTGCAACTGGAGCAATTGGGGTCTGTGGACAATCAGGATTCCCATTGGGCCTGATTTCTGATTCAAACTTCCAAAATGGAGGTTTGAATGAACGAGCAGCGGCTTGAGCCGCATCTTCCAGGTAAGGTCAACGATGCCGGAGCCACGGCAAAGAACAATCGCCTGTTTCTGGAAGCGATTTTCTGGCGGGTGCGCACAGGTTCGTCCTGGCGCGACCTGCCGCCTGCCTTTGGTCACTGCAACAACCAGTTCCGCCGGTGGGCAAGGTCCGGAGTATTCAAGAGTCTTTTCAAAGCTATAAGCGGTGATCCCGACCTCGAATACGCCCTCATCCCCTCTCGGCAAATTGCTGCGCAATCGCCTGCCGGGCAATGGAGGGTACCATCGTTCAGGTTCACCAGAAGGCAACCGGCGCAAAGGGGGAAGGCTCAAACTCAAGCCATCGGACGCTCACGCGGCGGGTTGATGACCAAGATCGTGGCGTTAGTGGAGGCGCTCGGCAATCTAGTGCGCTGCCTGCTGCTGCCGAGACAAGCGCATGATATGAAAGGTGTCGCGCAGTTGATCAGGGGCGTTTCTTTTGATGTGCTGCTCGCCCCCTCTCGGGATATTTCCTGCGGAAATACCCTGCCGGGCAATGGACAAGGCGTTCGATGCGGACTGGCTGATGCAAGACCTCAACCACCGCGGTGCAACTGCCGTGATCCCGCCCAAAGCCAACCGCAACATCCAGCGTGATTATGATGTGGAGGTCTACAAATGGCGGCATCTGGTGGAAAACTACGTCGCAAAGATCAAAGAGTTCAGAGGGATAGCAACAAGATCTGACAAAACCGCCACACTACGCGATTCTCGGTCTGAAGCGTTTTCTGATGGTGTATTTTTTACCTGTGATGAGGGGAGTGTCGTTTGTGCGAAGGCGGCGGCGCAGTTCATTGAAACCAGTTCTGAAGGACGACTTTGAACAGTACCCGTGCTTTTTCCGGGCGGGATATTTTGACCCCATGAGCCTGGA
>NZ_AWWI01000097.1 GCF_002760615.1 Puniceibacterium antarcticum
GCCGCGGGCGTGGCACCGTCCAGCCGGACAGAAACCGCTCCGGCAATGATCTCGACCGCCGAGGTCGTCTGCTCGGTAACTTCGGCCGGTGACGGACTTTCGACATCGCACACCACCAACGGGGCAAAGTCTGTGTCAGTCTCCGGCGCGAGCAAAACAAGTTGACCATCCTTGGCCAGCCGCCGCCATCCCAACAAGGGGTTCGGGCCTATGTCATACTTGCGCGCAACGTCATTCACCGTCGCCCCAGGCCCAGCGTTTCCCCCACGATCCGCGCCTTCACACGCTCCGGCCACCGCAGGCTTCCGGTTCCTGAGACCTCAACCCCCAACCGCGTAAGAAACTCGTTCGCAGTCTCCATGGCGACACTCACCCCCTCCTATTCAACAGGGCCTCAGTCTCAAATCATCCGGATCAAGAACAGGGGGCGGCCAAGCAATGCTTACAAAGGTCATGCCATTCTCGTCTTTCAAAATAAGCAAAGCAAGTTTCAGATATGACCGTGGCCATCGTGGCTCAAGACCAAGCCTTAAACCTGCGCAGATCGCAGAACAACCAGAACGCCTGCCCGTGCTCTTCAGCCGTCGTCGCGCCATCGGTTGGCGATAGGGTAGCGCCGGTCCAGCCAGAAAGCGCGCTTTGACAGACGGGCACCGGGCGCGGATTGAAAGCGTTTGTATTCGCTGATGTAGATCAGATGCTCGACCTGTTTCGCATCCGCCCGGTCATATCCCGCCGCCACGCAATCCTCGATGGACCCGTCGGCGTCGATCAGTATCTGCAGGATTCCGTCCAGTACCGGATAATCGGGCAGCGAATCGCTGTCCTTCTGATCGGCGCGCAGCTCGGCACTGGGTGGCTTGTCGATGATCCGCTCGGCGATGACCTCGCCCGACGGCCCCATCATCCAGTGGCGGTGATTGGCATTGCGCCAGCGGCAGGCATCAAAAACGCGGGTCTTGTACATGTCTTTGATCGGATTGTACCCGCCCGCCATGTCGCCATAGATCGTGGCATAGCCGACAGAGACTTCGGATTTGTTGCCGGTGGTCAGCAGCATCTCGCCGAACTTGTTGGACAAGGCCATGAGAAGCAGTCCGCGCAGGCGGGACTGGATGTTCTCTTCGGTCAGGTCCGGTTTCGTTCCTTCGAACAGAGGGGCCAGCGTCTGGGTGATTGCATCGCGCCCCGCGTCGATGGGCACAAAGTCATAGCGACAGCCCAAGGCCTCGGCCACCGCCTTGGCATCCTCCAGCGACGCATCCGAGGTATACTCGGACGGCAGCATCACACAGCGCACATTGTCCGCGCCTATGGCATCCACCGCTATGGCCGCAACGATGGCCGAATCGATCCCGCCGGACAGGCCCAGCAGCACCTTCCTGAAACCGGTCTTGCGCATGTAGTCGCGCAGGGCCTGCACCATTACACGGTAATCCTGCTCCATCGTGTCAGGATGCACGGTGAACGGCCCCGGCAGGCAGCGCCAGCCCTCGGCCCCGCGCTCAAGATCCACATGCGCAATCACCTCATCAAAAACCGGCAGCTGCACCGCCAGCGCCCCACCGGGGTTCAGCACAAAGGATCCGCCGTCAAACACCTGATCGTCCTGTCCCCCAACCATGTTGAGATAGATCAGCGGCAGCCCCGTTTCGACCACGCGGGCCACCATCTGGTTCAGCCGCACCTCGTACTTGTGGCGATGATAGGGCGATCCGTTCGGCACCAGCAGAAATTCCGCGCCGGTTTCGGCCAGCGTTTCGGCCACATCCTCGTACCAGGCATCCTCACAGATCGGGCTTCCGATGCGGGTGTTGCCCACGGAATAGGGCCCGCCCAAAGGCCCGGAATCAAAGATCCGCACCTCGTCGAACACAGTGTCATTGGGCAGGTGATGTTTCAGCACGGTCGAGGTGATCTTGCCGCCCTTGCAGATGAAATAGGCGTTGAAGAGTTGGGTACCTTCGATCCAGGGCCCGCCAATGGCCAGCGCGGGACCATCGGCACAATCTGCCGCCAGCGCCTGCACCGCCCGGATGGCGTCAGTGTAAAACGCGGGCTTCATCACCAAATCCTGCGCATTGTAACCGGCGATGAACATCTCGGGCAAGGCGACCATATCGGCCCCCGCAGCGCGCCCTTGTTCCCAGGCGTCGAGCGCAAGGGCGGCATTACCCGCAAGGTCGCCAACCGTCGGGTTGAGCTGTGCCAATGTCAGCCGGAACTGCTCTGCCATGCCGTGTCACCTTTCGCTTAAATTCCGCTTTTGCACATAGCAGAACACCGCCCGAGGGGAAGCACCCAAAGCCAAAAGACATTGTATCACGTGGCGCTGTCCCTTAGATTTCAGACAATTTCAGGTAATGCGACAGGATCAGGGGCGGACAGGCGAGATGAGCAAGAAATCGCGGCACAACCGCAGCATTGCGGCGGCTCTGGCGCTGGTATGTGTGCTGGGCGGCAACGCGCTGGCGCAACAAGGCGACGGTGTCGTGACGAAACAGTACGATGATGGCGGCGTTTACGAAGGCACCTTCAACGGTGGGCTGCAGGACGGAACCGGCACCTACCGGCTGCCCAATGGCTATGAATACATCGGTGACTGGGTCGCGGGCGAAATTCGCGGCGAAGGCGTCGCTCGCTTCCCCAACGGATCGGTCTATGAAGGTCAGTTCGCAAAGGGCAAACCCGAAGGCATGGGCAAGATCGTCTTTGCCGATGGGGGCACCTACGAAGGCAGCTGGCTTGATGGCAAGATCACCGGTCAGGGCGTTTCGGTCTATGCCAACGGCCTGCGCTACGAGGGTTCCTTTCGCGACGCGCTACACCACGGACGCGGCACAATGACCTCGCCCGGCGGCTACCGATATGAAGGTGACTGGGTCAACGGCGTCAAGGAAGGCAACGGAACCATCACCTATCCCGACGGATCGGTTTATGAGGGCCGCGTTGCTGACGGTGCGCGCGCGGGCGAGGGCAAGCTCACCATGCCTGACGGGCTGATTTACGAGGGCATGTGGCAAGGCGGGCAGATCGACGGCACCGGCAAGCTGACGCAGCCCAATGGGGATGTCTATGCAGGCGAGCTGGTGGCTGGGCGGCGCGAGGGAGCGGGCAAGGTCACCTACGCAAATGGCGACACCTATGAGGGCGCCTTCGTTGCTGACCAGCGTGACGGTCAGGGCAGCTTTGTGGGATCGGACGGCTACCGCTATGTCGGCAACTGGGTCACTGGCCAGATCGAGGGGCAGGGAGAGGTCACCTATCCCGACGGGTCTGTCTATGTGGGCCTGTTCCGCGGCGACCTTGCCAACGGCAAAGGCAAGATAACCTATCCCGACGGGTCGACCTATGAAGGGGACTGGGTCGATGGGGTGATTGAAGGTGACGGCAAGGCGGCTTATGCCAACGGTCTGGTATATGAAGGTACCTTCAAGAATGCCCGAAACAACGGCTATGGAGTGATGACCTATGCTGACGGCTACCGCTACGAAGGCGACTGGAAAGACGGCCAGCGCGACGGAGACGGCACCGCCATCTATCCCGATGGCACGGTCTATACCGGCGGTTTCAAAGAGGGGCAGCGCGACGGCACGGGCGAGATCACCATGCCCGACGGATTCAAATATTCCGGCGCATGGTCCGAGGGGGAAATAGAGGGTCAGGGTGTGGCCACCTATTCCAACGGCGATATCTATGAAGGCGCCTTCGAGGACGGCAAGCGCCAGGGCACCGGCACCATGCGCTATGCAACTGGACAGGAAACCAGCGGCGAGTGGATCAATGGCGCACTTACCGACGGCTGAGCCGGGCGCATACGGCTTTGCATAGCGGAGCGCCTGCGCAGCAAGGATTTTCATGGCCACCAAACGGATGATGCAAAAAGGTCATCGCGGATGTTGCTCATATATCTTTTGCGTATCTGAGAAGAGACGAAGGCGGGAACAGGTCCTGTCATTCTTCTCTTTCAAAATACGTCTGTCGGAGCCTATAGCGTCCCGCCTTTGACCTGAAACAAACGCATCGCTTTTTGCGTTGAAGGCGCAGCGAAAACCGTGAACAAGCGATTCAATTTGAAGGCGGGACGCTTTAAATCCGCGCCTAAAACAATGATTTTACGCTGACGCCGCAAAGTCCTCAAACCGTCTGTCCCTTGGAGAGACGATCAAGGAAATCCTCGGCCTCGTCCAGAACCGTCTTTCGCCGGTCCGCGTCCATCCGATCCCAAGTCCCGTACATGTTTCCCATGCGAGGATTGCCATCAAAGAGGGCGCGGTGGCGGTCGAGGAAGTGCCAGTAAAGCAGGTTGAACGGACAGGCACCCTCTCCGGTCTTTTTGCTTACAGAGTAGTGGCACGATTTGCAGTAATCAGACATCCGGTTGATATAGGACCCGCTTGAAACATAAGGCTTGGAGGCTATCACTCCGCCATCGGCGAACTGGCTCATTCCAAGAGTGTTCGGCGCCTCGACCCATTCGAAAGCGTCCACATAGACCCGCAGATACCAGTCATGCACCTCGGCAGGGTTGACGCCTGCAAGCAGAGCAAAATTTCCCGTCACCATCAGGCGCTGGATGTGGTGCGCATAGCCTTCCTCGCGCGTTTGCTCCACCGCATTTGACAGACACCTCATCCGCGTCTCCGCCCCCCAGTAAAGGTCGGGCAGTGCGCGGTGGTGGCCCAACTCATTGCTCCGGGTATACTCGGGCCCTTCGAGGAAATAGATGCCCCGGACATATTCCCGCCAGCCCAGGATCTGGCGTATGAATCCTTCGACCGCGTTCAGGGGCGCCTCACCGCGGAAATAGGCCCGCTCTGCCGCCTGACAGACCTCAAGCGGCAACAGCAGCCCGATGTTGAGATAAGGCGAGATCAGCGCGTGATAAAGGAAGCGATGATCGCTCAGCATGGCGTCCTGAAAGTCACCGAACTTGGGCAGGGCGTATCGGATGAAATGCGCCAGTGCGTGATGCGCCTGCCCCTGATCCGTGGCAAAATGGAAGGGGCGCAACTCGCCGAAACTACTGCCGAAACGCGCCTCGACCAGGTCCAGCACCTCTTGGACCATCGCATCCGGCGTGAACCGCAGCGGCCCGCTGATGTCTATGCTTTCAGGCGCCGGTTTGCGATTGTCATGGTCATAGTTCCACTGGCCACCGATGGGCTGATCGCCCTCCATCAACAGCCCGGTCTTGCGCCGCATCTCACGGTAAAAATACTCCATCCGCAAGGCTTTACGCCCCTTTGCCCACGCTTCGAACTCCCGTGTCGAGGCGATGAAGCGTGTGTCTTCCAGCTGATGTACTGTGAGCGGCATCTCGTCCAACAGCGTGATGAGTCGCCATTCTCCGGGGCGGGTAGCGATGACTTCCTGCGCGCCAGTCTCTTCGGCGCGGCGCAGCAATTCTGCGGGGATGGAGCCGGAGTTGGCGGTATCGTCCAGTTCGCAATACCGCACTTCCCAGCCATCAGCGCGCAATCGGACGGCGAATTTGCGCATGGCGGCAAAGATTAGCGCGATCTTCTTGGGGTGGTGCTGGACGTAAGTTGCCTCTTGCTCCACCTCGGCCATGACCACGATGTCGGTCTTCCTGTCCGCCATGCGCAAGGCTGACAGATCCTCAGAGAGCTGATCCCCCAATACAAGCACAAGCCGCGTCACCAGGGCACTTCCCTTCCCTGCCAATCAAAGAACTTTCCGGTGTCCGCTGATTTCAGACCGCCAATGACCTGCAAAAGGTTGGCGGCCGCCGCGTCGGCGGAAACGGTGGGGTTGTGATCTGCGTAATCCGCCGAAAAGCGTGTCTCGACCGTGCCGGGGTGCAATGCCACCACTGTCAGGGCACGATGCGTGCGTGCCAACTCGACCGAAGCGCCGTGCAGGATCTGGTTCAGAGCCGCTTTGGCTGTGCGATAGGAATACCAGCCACCCAGCCGATTGTCGCCGATGCTGCCAACCCGCGCCGACAATGCGGCAAAGACCGCACAATCGCGTCGTGGCAGCAGGCGGACCGCATGTTTCAAAACCAGCGCGGGACCGATTGCGTTCAGAGCGAACTGATCCGCAAGAGCCTTGGCCGTCAGCGCCTTCAGCGATTTTTCGGGCTGGGCCCCGTCGATATCCAGCGCACCCGTGGCGACGAAGATCAGATCATACTGCCCCTCCAGCTTTCCAAGATGTGCCGCAACAGACGCCTCGTCGGTCACATCAAGCCCGTGCCCGGAGCGGGACAGACCCGTGACCTCTGTCCCGCGCGCCGCGAGTGCCGCACAGATCGCTGATCCGATTCCGCCGCTGCTACCTATGATCAATGCTCTTTTCATGAAGTATCAGCTAGCGGCTGCAACAGCTTGTTCAAGGCAGGTGCACGCATACGCATGGCCAGACCCCATTTTCCGGGTTTTCATTTCAGAAACCGCACCTATAGTGATTGTTATGACAATGCAGTGCCATATCCCGACCCTTGATCGTGCATCCCGCGCGTCTGTTGGTCTTGGCGGTCGCGCAATTGATGCGACTCTGCTTGGGCTACTTCTCCTAGTCCGCCTCTGAGCGTGCCATAACGGCGCGACCGCTCAGAGGAGGAATGTTCGCGCCGGTATTGTTCCGCACCCGACTGAGGAGAACCCTTTTGAAATCCGTAAATCTGGCTGAAAAACTGTCGATGTTCGCATCCCATTGGGATCCGCACGTCGTCGCCAGCTATAATGACAACGACATCATGGTGGTGAAATTCAAAGGTGAATTTCCGTTCCACAAACATGACACTACCGATGATTTTTTCCTTGTGCTTGAGGGTGAAGTCACCATGGACTATGCGGACCAGCCCCCTGTGACCTTTCGCGCCGGAGAGCTGGTTGTCGTGCCCAAAGGTGTCGTGCATCGCCCCCGTGCAGATCAGGAAGTCAAAGTCCTGCTGATCGAGCCCAAAGGTGAACCCAATTCCGGGGATTCGGGCCGCGCCCCTGCCCCCAAACCGCATATCTGACAGGACCAAAGCCATGACCAACACAAAAGAACGCGTGGTGATTTTCGACACCACCCTGCGCGACGGCGAACAATCCCCCGGCGCCACCATGACCCACGCAGAAAAGCTCGAAATTGCCGAACTGCTGGATGACATGGGCGTCGACATCATCGAGGCCGGATTTCCCATCGCCTCCGAAGGCGACTTCCGTGCTGTGTCCGAGATCGCCCAGCGGTCCAAGCAATCGGTGATCTGCGGCCTCGCCCGCGCCCAGTATGGCGACATTGATCGCTGCTGGGAGGCCGTGAAACACGCGGCCCAACCGCGCATTCACACCTTCATCGGCACCTCGCCGCTGCACCGCGCTATCCCCAACCTCGACATGGACGAGATGGCACAGCGGATTCATGACACCGTGACCCATGCCCGCAACCTCTGTGACAACGTCCAGTGGTCGCCGATGGATGCGACCCGGACCGAATGGGATTACCTCTGCCGCACGGTTGAGATCGCCATCAAGGCCGGCGCGACCACGATCAATATCCCCGATACCGTGGGCTATACCGCGCCTGTGGAATCCGCCGACCTGATCCGCAACCTCATTGCGACGGTTCCGGGCGCGGACAGCGTGATCTTTGCCACCCATTGCCACAACGACCTTGGCATGGCGACGGCGAACTCCCTTGCCGCAGTTGCCGGCGGTGCGCGTCAGATCGAATGTACGATCAACGGCCTTGGCGAACGCGCGGGCAACACCGCGCTCGAAGAGGTGGTGATGGCCCTGCGCGTGCGCGGCGACATCATGCCGTATGAGACCCGGATCGACACCAAAAAGCTCATGCATATCTCGCGCCGCGTCGCGACCGTGTCGGGCTTTGCCGTGCAGTTCAACAAGGCCATCGTCGGCAAGAACGCCTTTGCACACGAGTCGGGCATCCACCAGGACGGCATGCTCAAGAACGCCGAGACGTTCGAGATCATGCGCCCCGAGGATGTCGGCCTTGCCGCGACCAACCTTGTCATGGGTAAACATTCGGGCCGCGCAGCGCTGCGTGACAAGTTGCGCCAGATGGGGGTCGAGGTCGGGGACAACCAGCTCAAGGACATTTTTGTGCGGTTCAAGGAATTGGCCGACCGCAAGAAAGAAGTCTATGACGACGATATCCTCGCCCTTGTGACCGCCACGACTGAAGGTGACGACAGGCTGCAGATCGTCAACTTGCGCGTCGTCTGTGGCACTGGCGGCCCCGCCGAGGCGCAGCTTGAGATGGAGATCGACGGCAAGGAGGTTTCAGCCACATGCAGCGGCGACGGACCGGTTGATGCGACCTTCAAGGCAGTTCGTGAACTTCACCCCAACGCAGCCAGCCTGCAGCTCTATCAGGTGAACGCTGTGACAGAAGGTACAGATGCGCAGGCCACCGTTTCGGTCAGGCTGGAAGAGGACGGCATGATTGCAACAGGTCAGTCGGCGGATACCGACACGGTTGTCGCTTCGGCCAAGGCCTATGTGAATGCCCTCAACCGCCTGCTCGTCCGGCGCAGCAAGGTCGGCAAGGATGTTAAGGAGATCAGCTACAAGGATGTGAGCTGAGTCCTCTACCCGCGCCACGACCGGCTCAATAGGCGTGCGTCGTCACAGGCACCATAAAACAGCAAAGCGCCGGGCCCAGCCCGGCGCTTTTCAATTGGATCAGACGGATCAGGTTCTCGACCCGATCATTCGCCCAAGGCAATTCCTTCACGGCGCGGATCCGCGCCGCCACGCAGTCCCTCTGGTCCAACCGAAATCGCGTGCAGGCCCGAGTTCAGATCCTGTACGGAGACTTCGTAGCCGAGCATTTCCAGATCCGGCCCCAGCGTTTCCATCGGTGTGCCTGCCTCAAGATCGAAAGGCCCGAACCGGTTCACCCCATGCGGAGCCGCTACTGCCTGCTGGGCATCCAGACCCCAGTCGACGAACCCGATCACCGCCTGCGTCACATAGCCGATGATTCGACTACCTCCCGGACTACCCACCACCAGCACCGGCTTGCCATCCTTGCGCACGATCGTCGGCGCCATCGACGAACGCGGCCGCTTGCCGGGTTCGACCCGGTTGGCGATCGGGGCACCTTCAGCATGGGTGCGGAACGAGAAATCCGTCAACTCGTTGTTGAGCAGGAAACCATGCACCATCAGCCGCGAACCAAACCCGTTCTCGATGGTTGTCGTCATCGATAGGGCATTGCCATATTGATCCACGATCGAGATATGCGAGGTCGAGGGGAATTCGATGCTGTCATCCTCACCCCACAGCGCCGCATGGTCGAACATCGGGTTGCCAGCGCTGACCTCTGGCAGGGCATCGTCGCCCTTCAGCAGCTTGGCACGTTCAGCCAGATATTCAGGTGCCACCAGCCCCTTGGTCGGCATCGGCACAAAATCACTGTCGGCCATGTAACGTCCTCGATCCGCAAAGCCCAGCCGCGAGGCATCGCCGATCAGCCGCCAGGCCTCTGCATCTGCCGCACCCGGCATCTCGAACGTGTTGAGCATGCCCAGCACCTGCCCCAACGTGAGCGCCCCCGAGGACGGCGGCCCCATGCCGCAGACCTCATGCGCACGGTAGTCCACACAGATGGCGGGGCGTTCCTTGACCGAGTAGATGGCCAAATCCACCGGCTCCAGCACACCGGGATTGCCCGTCGCACCCTGAACCCGCGCGACGATATCCCGCGCAATGTCAGAGGTGTAAAAAACATCAGCACCCTCAGTCGCGATACGTTTCAGCACATCGGCATAAGCTTGGTTCGTCAGGGTCGCCCCAGCCCGAAGCGGGACGCCGTCGGGCAGGAAATAGGCGGCAGTGTCGGGAAAGCGTGACAGACGCTCCTCATCCGCCGCGACCAGATCTGCCAGTCGCGGCGAGACGGCAAAGCCTTTCTCTGCGAGGGAAATGGCCGGATCGAACAACCCGCCCCAAGCAGCTTTTCCCCAACGGTCATGCGCTGCCTGCAGCAGGGCAGGCGTTCCCGGCACGCCAACTGACCGCCCCCCAACAACCGCATCGAAAAAGCTGAGCGGTTCCCCATGCTCATCCTGAAACAACTGCGGGGTTGCATTCAACGGCGCGGTTTCACGCCCGTCAAGCGTGGTGATCTCGCCACTCGCGCCATCATGCCAGACCAGAAATGCCCCGCCCCCAAGGCCCGAGGATTGCGGTTCCACCAGACCCAGCACAGCCTGCACCGCGATCATGGCGTCTGCCGCCGTGCCACCCTGGCGCAACACCTCTGCCCCAGCAGAAACGGCATGTGGATTTGCCGCTACAACCATCCATTTCTGCGCCTTGACCGGAATCCCTTCGGCTTTGGCTGCCAAAGCATCAGCCACCTGTTGTGAAATGGCATTGAAACCCGTCGCGCTCGCAGCTTCCGGCGCCACGGCATCTGCGGCCTGCTGCGCGCACAATGGCCCTGCCAGCAGGACCGCAAAAACACTGGCAAGTCTCGGGTACCGCATGAAAATCAACCTTCAAAATTGTGTTGTTACGCGCAGCCTAGCACGGCTTTCAGCTGGTCTCTGCAAAAAACATCACAGCGCCGCATTCAGATAGAAGCGACAAGTATCAAAGGCCCGCCGCATCAGAGCATGGCCGGAACCACTTGATCAGGCGGGCGGTGACCGTCGGCAAAGGTCTTGATGTTCAGCAAAACCTTTTCGCCCATCTCAACCCGACCCTCAACCGTGGCAGACCCCATATGCGGTAACAGGACGACATTCGGCAGATTGCGTAATTCCGGATTCAGATCGACACCCTTTTCGTAGACGTCAAGCCCGGCCCCGGCGAGGTCTTTCGCCTTCAGCATCCGTGCCAGAGCGTTCTCGTCAATCACTTCCCCGCGCGAAGTGTTGACCACAACCGCAGTGGGTTTCATCAGCTTGAGCCGCCGCGCGTTGAGCAGGTGAAAGGTGGTCGGCGTATGCGGACAATTGACCGAGATCACATCCATCCGGGCAACCATCTGATCCAGGCTTTCCCAATAGGTGGCCCCAAGCGACGCCTCAACCTCCGGTCGGAGGCGGCGACGGTTGTGATAGTGGATCTGCATGCCAAAGGCCTGTGCACGACGCGCGACAGCCTGTCCGATCCGGCCCATTCCAAGGATCCCGAGCCGACGTCCGCCGAGGCGCCCGCCAAGATAGGCTGTCGGCGCCCAGCCCTGCCAGGTGCCCGCCTGCATCACGGCAAGGCCTTCTGGCATCCGGCGCGTCACCGCCAGAAGCAGCGCCATTGTCATGTCGGCAGTGTCTTCGGTCACGACACCAGGTGTGTTGGACACAAGAATGCCGCGCTGGCGTGCGGTAGACACGTCGATATGATCTACCCCTGCACCGTAATTCGCAATCAGGCGCAGCCTCTCTCCAGCCTGCCCGATAAGACCCGCATCCAGCCCATCCGTCACCGTGGGGACAAGCACATCGGCCCCCTGCATGGCTTCGGCCAGCTCTGCCCGGGTCATCGGCGTGTCATCGGTTCGCAGCTTGGTGTCGAACAATTCACTCAGCCGCGCCTCGACTGCCTCTGGCAGGCGTCGCGTCACAACCACAGTCAGACGTTTTGATGGCATGTCGCGCCTCCTCGTACTTTCCCTGCCGACAATTTCAGGTCACAGTGCGTCATATCAGGACGGGTCACAAGAACACCGCCGGAAAAACTCTGAGCAGGACAATAGAATGATGGAGACTTTCAGGAGATGGGCCGCCGTAGCAGCCCTGGCGCTTGCCGTTTCCGGGGGATTGAGCCCGCTGCAGGCGGCACAGGAACGCGGCGCAGTGACCAATCTGCCGCTGCCGCGCTTTGTTTCGATGAAATCGGCTGAGGTCAATGTGCGCCGCGGCCCGTCGCTGAGCCATCGCATAGACTGGGTCTACAAGCGCCGCGACATGCCGCTTGAGGTGACTGCAGAATACGGCCACTGGCGCCGAGTGCGTGACCGGGACGGCGCAGGCGGCTGGGTGCATTATGCACTTCTGTCCGGCGTGCGCACCGTGCTGGTCGAGAAAGACATGCTCGAACTTCACGCACGCCCCGACGAAAGCACACCGGTTGAGGCAAAACTGGCGCTGGGGGTCATCGCCCATCTGGGCGCCTGTGAGATCAATTGGTGCGAGCTGAGCGCCGGGGGCTATTCCGGCTGGGCCGTCAAGACGAGCGTCTGGGGCGTAGAACCGGATGAGCTTCGAGAATAGGCAGGGCGCCCTGCCCAGCCTTTCAAACCTCAGCTCTGCCTTTCAGGCCAATGCGCGCACTTGATCAGCCGCACAGTCGCGTAGTCGCAGCAGCGAATCAAGCACCAGTGCAGCGGGATCGATATTGACTGCCCGCCCGTGACGCGCCCGATCCCCCGAGCTTTGTGCAAGTGAAGCCCAGGCACGACCCGTAGCAGGCGTCGGCGCAAGACGTGACATCGCCTGCGCCTCTCCTCTCGCGGCCTCGGGCAGCGGCGGGACGCCTGTCACACCTGTTCGCGCGAGTCGGAAAACAGTCAGATCCAGCAGTGAAAACAGCAAATCCAGCCGCTCTTCACGCCCGCGTGCAGACACGCTTTCGGCGAGGGCAATAGCACGGGGGCGATCAAGATCCGGCAGGCTGGCGAGCAGCGCAATCAATTCGCCATAGAGTTTCAATCCGTCCAAATTGAGCAAGCGCAGTGCCGCGCCGACCGACCCTGCGGATAGGGCGGCGAGCGCCTCGGCATCTTGCGGGGCGATGTCGGCGCCGGCCTGTGCAAGTGCTGCCGCCATGTCCGGCGCGCTGAGCGGAGTCAGGCGCAGCTCACGGCAACGCGAACGGATGGTCGGCAAAAGCTGCGAGGGCTGGTGGCTGATCAGCAGCAGAACGGTGCGGGCGGGCGGTTCTTCGAGCAGTTTGAGGATGGCGTTGGCGGCACTTGGGTTCATCTCATCCGCGCTGTCGACGATCACCACGCGGCGTCCGCCATCGGTCGAGGAGAGGGAAAAGAAAGTCTTGAGCTCGCGCACCTCTTCGACGGTCAACTGGGTCTTGAGCCGCTTTGCCTTGTCATCCCAGGCGCGGCGCAGCAGTTTCAGCCCCGATTCAGAGAGCGCCATGGTGCGGCGCATGACCGGGTGATCGGGCGCAATGGCCAGAGTTTCGGGCGGCGGCGGTGCACCGAACATGCCGCCGTCACCGTCGGGATCAGGTGTTGCCAGAAGAAAGCGCGCGATGCGCCAGGCCAGCGTCGCCTTGCCCAGACCGCGCGGGCCGGTGATCAGCCAGCCATGGTGCAGCCGTTCGGCGGCAAAGGCCGACAGGAACGCGCGCTCTGCCGCGCCCTGCCCGATCAGATCGCGCGTTTCGCGCGGATGTGGCGCGCCTTCGACGCGGTCGGGTTCGGCCTGGGTGTCGATGCTCATGTGATGGCCCCCACAGGCAGTGCGGCGGATACGGTCGCCATCACATCGGCGGCCACAGCGGTTTCGTCGCGGGTGCCGTCGATCACGCGGATCCGGTCGGGAAATTCCTGCGCCAGCGCCAAGAAACCAGCGCGCATGCGGTCCTGCAGATCCTGACCGAAGTCTTCAAAGCGTTCCTCGACCGTGGCGCGGGCCTTGGCCCGGGACAGGGCCGCGGCCGGGTCCATGTCGATCAGCAGGGTCAGGTCCGGTTCCTGCCCGATGACCAGCGCATGCAGCGCATCGACCGAAGCGCGCAGATCGCCGCGCGACAGGCCCTGATACATGCGGGTGCTGTCGGCAAAGCGGTCGCACAGCACGATCTTGCCCGCTGCCAGCGCCGGGCGAATGGTGCGTTCCAGATGGTCGCGACGCGCGGCGGTGAAGAGCAGCAGCTCGGTCTCTGCCGACCAGCGGTCCGGGTCGCCCTGCAACACCAGCGCGCGAATTTCCTCGGCCCCCGGGGATCCGCCGGGTTCGCGGGTCAAGACGACCTCGTGGCCCATGGCGCGCAGGACCTCGGCCAGACGCCGTGCCTGCGTGGACTTGCCCGACCCATCTATGCCTTCGAAGCTGACGAAAAGCCCTGCTGGCGTCACATTGTCCCCTCAGCCGTCTCGGACGGCGCGGTCATGCGGCCGATCAGCGCCTTGCTCACCGTCAGCATGCGGTTGACGAACCCACCGCGAGGGACAGCATTCTGCGCCACAAGCTGCACGCGGTGTTCCGGCAGCCCCTCTGGGCGCACAATCAGTTCGGCCAGTTGCGCACCCTCGGCGATGGGGGCCTGCAGCGGGCCGGTATAGACGACCTCGGCCTCAAGCGGGCCGCCGGTCAGGGTCGGCAGAAGCAGGCTCACGTCTTCCTTGGTGACAAGGCCAACGCTGTCCTCTGCCCCGTTCCAGACCTGCGCAGTGGCTATGGGCTGTCCCGCCGTGGTGATCTGCTTTTCGGCAAATTGCCGGAAGGCCCAGTTCACGATCGCTTCGGATTCCTCTGCGCGGGCGCGGGTACTCTCCAGCCCCGTCATGGAGAAGACAACCCGACGACCATCCTGCTGCGCCGACCCGACAAGGCCATAGCCCGCCTCAACAGTGTGACCGGTCTTGAGCCCGTCCGCCCCGATGCCGAGTCCCAACAATGGATTGCGGTTGGTCGAGTTCTGCGGTGCACGACCATCAAACTCGAACTTCCGCTCGGAAAAAATCGGGTAGAACTCCGGATAGTCGTTGATGATATGGCTCGCGAGCAAAGTCAGGTCACGCATCGACATCAGATGTCCTTCGGCTGGCCAGCCGTTGGAATTTTTGAAGCTCGAACTGGTCATGCCCATCTGTTGTGCGCGCCGCGTCATCAGATCCGCAAAGCCGCTTTCGGTTCCATCGGGGCTCAACGCCTCGGCGATGACGGCGCAGGCGTCGTTGCCCGAGAGCACGATGATGCCGCGCAACAGATCCTCGACCCTGACGCGGTCGGTGGTGTCCAGAAACATGGTCGAGCCGCCATAGGACATGGCACGCTGCGACACCGGCAGGCGTTCCTCAAGGCTCAGCCGCCCGTCCTTGATCGCCTCGAACGCCATATAAAGCGTCATCAGCTTGGACATGGAGGCAGGCGGCATCGCCTCGTCGGCATTCTTGGCCAGCAGCACGGTGCCGGTGGACTGATCCAGCACAAAGGCCGCCCGGGCCTGCGTGTCAAAGGCCTGCGCTGTGCCCGCAAGGATCACGGCAAAACCCAGCCCGGCGATGAGTGTGCGAAGGGTTCGTATCATTGCGGCAACTCCTTGCGTTTCAGCGATATGGCCCCTGCCCGCTGGCCAAGGCACAGTGGCACAAACCGTCAGCAGAGGCATCACGGACGCGGACAAGACCCGGTTCGTGCGTTCTGCGGTCATGGACAACCTTAGCCATTCAGCGCAGGCAAGAAAAGACCGCGCCACATCACAAGCGTATTTTACCGCATCCCCACTTTCAGAATCGCAAAAGGCCGTCTAAAGCCGTGCGCATCGGAGGTTTGGCAGAGTGGTCGAATGCGGCGGTCTTGAAAACCGTTGGGCGTGAGAGCGTCCCCAGGGTTCGAATCCCTGAGCCTCCGCCAGCTACCAATTTTGTTGATTCGCGTCAGATGCTGTTTTAAAATCTAATGTACTGAGCAGACGCACCGTTTACCCTAATTTTAATTGCGACCGTCTAATATCGGTTACGTTCGGTGCTCTTCATTCCGTGGTACGAAATGAGGTACTAACATGTCCTATAGTAGCGGTCGGCTGACGAGGAATCTCGTCCGCACACTGGGGTCCGGTCGCCATGGCGACGGCAACGGGCTTTTTTAATAGTTGATCCGTCTGGCGCACGCCGTTGAATCGTACGCGTAACCGTCAAAGGACAGCGCAATCGCATGGGCAAACCCCTGCGCACTGACTTTGGCCTCAGGGGCGCAGATGTCGTCACCCTGACCCAAGTACGCAGAGCCGTTGATCGAAGCACTATGATCGAGGCGTTGACTGAACTCGGCTTAGACCTTCCCCGGATCAGCAAGTCTTACCTCACGGTCCGTGATCCGGAGACCGAAGAGCGGTGGCGAATGAAAGGAGCGATTTTCAATGAAGACTGGACCGCAGACCAGGTTAAATTCGAAGATCCAGCAGAACATGGAGGACGCCCTCTCGGCTCAGCTCGCCTTGCTAGATATTCAGTTGAAGAACTGGAGCGACGAGTGGAGAAACACCGTCAGAACCGCCTTCAGTACAATGCCGAGCGATATGGACAGTCTGAAGCGAAACATCTGGCTCAGGATGCAGGACATCTCGAGCCAAGCAGATTTGGCGGGGGATCAAGTCAGGAACCAGATCGACAGCCTGGAAGCGCAGTCCCAAAAACTGAGCCACTTGGTAGCGACCCGCAGCCTGACGATCTTCCTGTCAGGCGCAGCGTTGGCGACGGTGCGCCCGATTGCCATCGGCAGAAAGAACTGGCTGTTCGCCGGAGCTGACACCGGTGCGGAAACACTTGCACGCGCCATGACCATCATGGAAACCGCCAAGCTGAACGGCCTCGATCCGCAGGCCTATCTCGCTGACATCCTCGACCGCATCCATGATCACAAGATCAACCGACTGGATGACCTGCTGCCGTGGAACTGGGCGCAGATCGGCATGCCGATCAACCAGGCAGCATAGCCGCGGTCCCAATGGAGCGGTTACAGGATACGAGGATGAAACTCTCCAAAAAATTGAGCCTTCTGATGGCAGTCTGCGCGATCGCTCTCGCCATGGCATGTCACACAGCTTCTAGGCTCATGGGGTCAAAATATCCCGCCCGGAAAAAGCACGGGTACTGTTCAAAGTCGTGGTTCAGAACTGGTTTCGATGAACTGCGCCGCCGCCTTCGCACAAACCACACTCCCCTGATCATAGGCAAAAAATATACCATCAGAAAACGCTTCAGACCGAGAGTCGCGTAGTGTGACAAAACCGACTGCAGCTACACAGCGTGTTGGAATCTCGTAGAAACACTCATAGCCTCAAGATGATTGTCAACAGGCCCTATACATGATCGCAAAATTCATTTTGAAGCATCGGAACAAAAGCGCCCGCCGGTGCGTTAAGACACAGAACAATTAATGGAGATTAAGTTATGCTTAGAATTGCCGTCATCCTGAGCGCCATGCTTGCCCTCACCGCCTGCGAAACTATCAAGGGCGCAGGACAAGATGTCCAGAACGCAGGTCAGGCGATCGACAACGAGATCTGAATAGCCTTCCCATAGGGTTCTTCACCCTATCTTGGCTCCGGCCTATTAATCTAAACAAATATATCTTCACAATCGGTTGGCCGCATCGCGGTCAACCTTTTTGTTTAATTGGTGGGCACGCTCAGACCTAGTTCGTCCAGAACAAGTCACAAGTCTCTGAATTTGTTTGGTGATGCCGGAAAAACTGTAGCAAGGAATTGCAGGGTTTCGTATGCTTGGTGTTGAAAACTTGCAAATTCCGGAGCCGTGATGAGGCCCCATCCCCGCACTGAAGTGCAGGACGAACTGCCGCCTGCCCGCCTCTTCGCCATGAGTTGGCTAAACTGGCAGCGCTGATCGACTGGGAATTCTTCGAGTCCGAATGGGGCGGTTTTTTCCTTTCACAACGAGTCGGCCAGCGACATCGTCGCGGCTGGTCGAGGGGCTGCTATATCTCCAGCATGCTTACCGCCTGTCCGACGAAGCCGTCGTCGCTCACTTGATCGATAACCCATATTATCAGCACTACACCGGCGAGGTCTTCTTTCAGCACCGCCCGCCGATTGATCCGTCCTCGCTGACCCGCTGGCGCCAGCAGATCGGCAAGGACTGAGCCAAGTGGTGCTGACCAAGACCATCAAGGCCAAGCGGGCGTCGGGGGCTGTGGAGGATCGCAACCTGTCATGCGTTGCCATTGATACGACGGTGAGGGAGAAGAACATCGCTGCCCACCCCTCTCGGGGGT
>NZ_AWWI01000098.1 GCF_002760615.1 Puniceibacterium antarcticum
CGGTAGCTCGTCAGGCTCATAACCTGAAGGTCGTAGGTTCAAATCCTACTCCCGCAACCAATTTTACATAACAGTATCAACACTTTGGCGCCCCAAGGGGCGCTTTCTGCGTTCCTGCCATTCCCCACGGTGCTACGCCGGTGCTACACTGCAGCGCAAAATACACTGCAGGCCACGAAGCACAGGTAATGCACCTAGGCTCGCGCTAAGCGACCCGCCAGGCGTGACTGGTGCGGGGTCCCAAGAACACGGCACGCCATGCCTAAGGTGCGGCCATCCTCCCAGTCCGAATGGCTCGCACCCTGCCTCCTCGAGCCAGCGTGCGGGCCTTCGGCCATGGTCGTCCTTTCTGGTCCGTACCGGTGCGTCTTTGCGGGTGGCGATCTCATATCTGGGTCAGCAATGTGACGTGAAAGTCAAATTTGTCGGACGTTTTGCACTTAAGAAAGAGGTTTATTCGTTTGCGTGTCAGCCAAACAATATCGAAGTTGCCACCTATGTAGATTTTCGATATAGATATCATCAGCAATGAGGTTATTCGATGTCTATAAACGGGCGCACACTCGAACTTTTGATGGCCATGGCCTCCCGTCCTGAGGAGGAATGTTCAGGGTATGAAATCTGTAAGCTGTTGGGGTTCTCATCTGGAACCGTTTATCCACTACTGGTCAAGGCTGATAAACTAGGACTTTTAAGTTCAAGGTGGGAAAATGCAGAGCCTAGCGATCTTGGCCGCCCCCGACGAAAGTATTACCGCATTACTGGACAGGGGCTACACGCGGTTGAAGGTCGTATGCGCCAGCTGCGGTTAGAGCTAAGACCTTTGCGTGGCTGTCAGGACGGGGTGGCTTTCGGATGAGTGTTTTGATGGTGCTCGGGGCGATATTTGTCGCTGTGGTCGGTCGCGTTGTCAGCGAAGATGCGAAGACCCTAATACCTCGTTTTTGTAGGTATGTTCTGCAGAGAGCTTCGGAAAAACTCGACGAAGGTTCTCAGATCGATTGCTACGAAGAGTGGCTTGCGCATTTAGATGAAACGCCGGAGTTGACCCTGAAACTATGGCATTCTTTGTCGATCTCTCTGTGGGGATCTGGCCGTATAGCGCGTGTCATAGGGTTTTCAAAAGATAGCCGACGCACCTACATAAGAAATAAACGAGTGTTTGACATTTGGCTTGCCGTTATGATTACTCCTGGACTTTTTATTATTCTTTTGCCTGTCTGCATTATGATAAAATTAGACGGAGGACCTTTATTTTTTAGCACAAATGTTGTGGGCAGAAACGGAAAAGTCTTCCGGTGCTGGAGGTTGAGGACAATGAAGGTTAACTCTGAGCGCATCTTAAGGAAATACTTGTCTGATAACCCAGATGCTAGAACGGAATGGGATGCAAATTTGCGGCTCAAGGCTGATCCTAGAATTACGGCGATTGGAGCCTTCCTACGGGGCAAAAGTATTGATGAGTTACCTGAAATTTGGAACGTTTTTAAGGGCGAAATGTCGTTTGTTGGACCGCGTCCGATGCGTCGTTTCGAAGAGCAAATGTACTCAGATGCAGGTTCAACTTACAAATTGATGAAGCCAGGCATCACCGGAACGCGGCAGAGATCAGGAGCTGGAACAGTGTGCTATCGGGATCGTGAGAGAGCAGATGCTGAATATTATAAACGTCTATCTTTTCTTGAAGATTTGCGCATCATTTTGAGTACGGCAGGAAGTATAATCAGTGATGAGTTTCGCAATTTCAAATAGCTTTCCTGATCAGCCGATGATGGGATGCTGTTATCCACGTTGGTTTGCAACCAAGACTGTTGCCGCAATGCGAATTCACCACCCGCGATTTATGCGCTGCGCAGCCACCGAAGCGGCTGGCCAACGTTCGCAGGGGATTGATTCGCTTTGCAGACGCCATAAATGCGAAACTTTGAACAAATCGCGAACTTGATCTATATTTAGGTGATGAGACAGCCCTAGGGACAACACATGGAATTCTTCGACAGAAATGGGCAGGCTACCTGCTACTCGCCAGACGGCGAAAACCTTTACCTGTGGAGCGGCGAACCAGTGGGCTATTTCGCAAGCGACAAGGTTTATTCCTTCACAGGTCGCTTGCTTGGCTGGATTCACAATGGTTGGCTCTACGACAGGTCCAATCAGCCTGCTTTGTTCTCTCCTGACGCCTCTGGCGGTCCAATACGCCCAATGCGGTCGGTGAAGCCTGTTAAGTCGGTGCGCAGCGTTCGCCCCGTTAAATCGGTTCGGCAGGTGCCCCACATGAAGCCAATGCGCGGCATGAGCTGGTCTGGCTGCGCTACCGGTCTGTACTTCCGGCAATAAGGGACACCGATATACCACTGATGATCTGGGACTACACCATAAGGCTGACTGACGTTGCTATCGTCGCCGCTGCATTGCTCGGCCCCGTGCTGGCCGTCCAAGCGCAGAAGTGGCTTGAGCGCAAAAGGGACGTAAAGGAACGGCGGCTCTCCATCTTCCGAACCCTTATGGCCACTCGGGCGGCAATGCTATCGCCCCAGCACGTCGAAGCGCTAAACGCGGTGCCTGTCGAGTTTTACGGGCCAAGCGGAAAGCTTAAGAAGATCAACGAGGCGTGGAAGCTCTACATTGATCACCACGACGAGCGGTTGCCGACGAACGACGCATGGGCACAAAAGCGGCACGACCTGTTCCTCGACATGCTTCACCTAATATCGCAGTTCCTTGGCTACACGTTCAGCCGTGCTCAACTTGGCCGCGACATATACTCACCCAAAGCGCATGGCGACTTCGAGACTGAACAAACAATCATCCGTAAGGGGCTTGCTAGTCTGTTGTCGGGTGAAATCGCCCTGCCGCTGGCGGTCAAGGAGTTCCCTAACGCCGACCCCGGCAGCGCTGAACTGCAAGCTGCGCTGCAACAGGTGATGACCGACGTGTTGCAAGGGAGGAAGCCATTTGCCCAGTCCAGCGACAAGACCGAGGGCATAACGGAGCGTGGATAGCAGGGGACCAGGCGGTTCCCGATAGCCGAGATTGGAAGAGCGGCAGTCTCGTCTCGCAAAGCATGATTCCACCCTCAGCCAGATTTCTCAATCGTGGCGAACGTCCGCAAAAACGCGTCGCGTTGGAGCACTTCGAAGTAAGTTTCTGTCGTTGACTGGCGCAACGGTCCCGACTTTGCAAACTCCGTTTTCTGCGCTTAGCTGCTTTGTTTGATGGCGCAGCATAAGTGGAAGTACCTCCATCCTGTAATGACCGCTTTCCTCAAGCAGAGGCAATTAACAGCAGATCTCCTCCTTTCATGCCTTAGGCGAGGCTTGATGCTGCGGGAGGCGCGACCGTCTCGAAAGGGCTGGCTCAGTGAGTTTGCGGCACATGGGGCGAGTGACTGCTCTGGTGGCATTCGCACCTGCCACTACAAACAGCCATATTTTGCTGTCCGCCCTGTCCGCCGCTGTCCGCCCCCAACCCCTGTTGAATATGATGGCGGACAGCGGCGGACAGGGCGGACAGCGATTACGCCTTATTCAGACATATCACGCGGCGCCGGTCTTTTCCCTCACGGGCATGGGCGAGGGTCACGCCCCTGCGGCGCAAGAGCGGGGTGACCCGGCGCAGTTCTGCACCGAAGGCGGCGGCTTGGCGTGGGAACGCTTCGGCGGCTTCGGTGATGGCCGGATAGCGCTTGCGCAGGGACAGGATCAGCTCGACGGCTGTGCCGCTCCAGGTGCCGTTGTCCGTGACCAGGGCCAGGATGGCGCTGGCAACCGCGTTGCCGTCAAGGGCCGCTTCCTCGGCCTCTCGCCTGTTTGCCTGATAGGCCGCAAGGAAGGCGCCGGGTGGCCAGCCCAAGCTTGGTTCCGCCGCAGTGACCCAGCGCGCGAAGTCCGCAAGCCTGGGGCGCTCTGACAGTGTCACGCTGTCGTGGCGCGCCAGGGCGCCGCTGACGGCATCCAGCAAGCCTGCCAGGATGCGCGGGCGTGCCTCTTTGAAGCTGTCCCACAACTCGCCCTCAAAGGCGCGGCGGTTTTCCCGAATGGAGGGCAGGGTGAGCGCAATGGCGCGGTCTGCAAGGTCGGGCCGTTCCGCCAGGTCCGTGATCCCGTTCAGCAGGCAGGGCCGGGTGGCGTCAAACAGCACCTCGTCGGAATCGCTGTGCAGCTTGCGCGTGGCAAAGCCGCCACCGGTTGCCAGGCGGCAGAGCGCATCCGCCATTGACGGCTTGATGCGCGACAGGTTGTCGAAGGCCAGAACATGCGTCCCACGCGCCGCGATCACCAGGTTATGCTCGTCTTGCGGCAAGCTGCGCGTGGCGAGCGTTGAAGGATCGACCAGGGAGCGCAACACCTTCGATGTGGTGCTCTTTGCGCTGCCCTGTTCACCGCTCAGGATCAGCAGAGGATAGGGGCCTTCGGGGCGCAAGCAACCCAGAAGCCAGGCAACCATTAACTGGAAATCCGCCTCGCTGCCCGCGTTCACAAAGCGCTTCAGAAGGGCAATGTCTCCTGTTGCGGGCTGTGGTGCAGGCAGGGCGGCAGCGGAGGGAGACCGCACGAAACGCGGCTCCTTTGCGTGATCAATGCGCCACCCATCGGCCTTGACCGTGACGCGGGCGCCATCGGTGCCCCCCAGATCCAGAACAATGGCGTCGCCGTTCTGCCCGATGCGCGTATGAACGGAACGCATCGCGCCCTCGAACCGCGCCTGGCCGATCATCTGGCGCTGCAAGTCATCCAGCTTTGCAGCGGCTGGCGCCTTGCCCGTGGCGCGGAAGGTCTTGTAGGCTAGCAACTGCTTGAAGCTGCCCGAGGTCAGTTCCAGCGACTGCCAATGACCCTCACGCTGGAAGGTCGCGAAGGGCCGTTGATCGGGCGTGTGCCAAAGCTCAAGATCCTCGAACAGCTGCGCCTCGTCCTCCGGTTTGGCCTGATCCGTATTTGCAGGCGTACTGGCATGGGGCCGCGCCAGGTCGATCAGCATGTTGACCTCACGCACGCCCCAGCCTGCGGCCACGGCATCGGCAGCGTCCCAGCCTTTGGGGTAGCTGGCGCCAGGCGCCGATGCCTGGTTGGCACCCCTGACCTTGTCCAAGACCAGATCCGATGTCGGAATGATGCGGGGCAAGGTGCCCAGTTCCCGGTGCAACGTCACCGCCAGGCCTTCGGCGTATTTGAGGCCAGGCGCGTCCTTGTCCGGCCACAAGAGAACCTTGCGGCCCCGAAGCGGCGCCAGGTCGCTCTTGTGCGCGCCATTGGAGCCGCCGAAGGTCGTTGTGCTGACGTATCCAAGTTCGGCCAGCGCATCGGCGCATTTCTCGCCTTCGGTCACGATCACCGCGCGGTTGGCATTCGCCGCCATCAGATCGTTCAGGCGATAGAGCGGGCGCGTGTCGGGCGCCTTCCAGTCTTGGCGGGTCAGATCGTAGGGCAGGAAGAATTTGCCGTCCGGCTTTTCATAGCGATTGGCGACCAGGACCGGCGTGCCGTCCGCATCGCGATAGATATGCTGCAGTGTGGGTTTGCCTGCCTTCGGGTGGCGCAGGTCTGCAATGGCCTGATCCATCAAATCATCCCCCAGGTTTCGACAAGATCCCGTGCGGCCTGCACTTGGGAAACGCCGTTGAGGTAGGCGTAAAGGCTTACCGGATCGCCGCCCCTGTCGCTTGTTGCGAAGTCGGCCCAGTAGCCGGTTTTCATATTGATCTTAAAGGATCCAGGGTGCCGGTCAGCCCGCGTCGGGTTGCGGGCCACCCATTCCTGGCCCCAGCGATGCCCATCGGGCAGCCAGGACGCCAGCAGAGCGGAAAAGCTCGACAGACAGGCGGCGTTCACCGCGACAAACTGGATATGACGGAAGGGGAGGGCTTCAATTGTCATTGGCGGCCATCTCCTGAAGGCGTGCCAATTCGAAGTCTTCCACATCGGCCAGGCGATACCGCACAAGACGCCCCACCTTCACGTAGGCCAGCGGATACCGCTTGGTGCAGCGCCAGGTGCTCAGGGTGGTGGTGGAAACGCCAAGGCGTTCGGCCACGTCCTGGGGTGTCATAAGCTTTTTCTGTGTGGAGTTCATTTTAGCATTCCTCATCAATAGGTTAAGATGAGGATATGCTGTCGTATCGCTTGAACAAACGCGAGCGAAGCTGATCGTAAGAGTGAAGTGCTGCGTGACACTCCACTTTCACGATGGAAAGCTTATGTTGCGCTGTCCCTCATCTTTCGCACAGAATTGACAATGCTCTGGCGCGTCACGCCTGGCTCAATCGCCTTTAGGACGGTATGGCTGGCATCGACCAACCGCGAGACAGTCTGGCCCGTCTCGCCATAGTACATGCCTTCCGTGAAGGGATGCGGGGATAGCCTTTTCCAGGTCTTGCGAAACTGCCGCAAAAACTCCTGAGCGGCATGATCCTTTGGAAATTTGCGCGTTTTGGTTCGTTTGCGCCATTCACTTCGACGCTCTAACAATTTTTCGTCAGTGTCGACCCGTATCGGCTTTTCGTCGCCCTCAATCGCCTCAAGTATCTGTGGTTTTGGCTGCAGGTTTGCAGTGTTTTCAGCGCAGATTTGGAGGTCTACCAAAATTTCTCGAAATTCGTGGAATATGTTTTGGCGCGTTCCAGTCAATTTTGAAAGGTCGGTGCCTGCCGCTAAGGCATAGAGACCGTTGTACTCATCTATGGTTCGTTCCAATTGGGGTTCCACACCGGGATAACTCTGCAAGTCCAGCAGGGTATCGTAAAGCGTCTGCGCCGCTTGGGACACCCGCCACAAGGCCTGGTTATCCTGCGATTCAGGCCGCTGGTTTTCCCGATCCCAAGCGCCTCGCAGATAGGCGTTACACGATTCGACCATTCCGACCTTCAAAGCCTCCCGCGCGCCGTCGGTCTCTGTCAATTCTGCATGGCGTGCGACTTCGTCGACAAGGGTGACAGTCATTAAGGCTTCGATCTGTTCAGCCTCTGGAAGGTTGGGACCAATCGCCAGGCGGGGATAAGACGGCATGTCAGTCAATTGCATCTCCTGCTTCCTCTGAACGCGAGTAACTGAACATCGCGTCCGTTGCCTTGTTAACGGACAGGCGCACGGGATCTAGGTTTAGGCGGGCGTAGATCGCCGTGGATTGCTGGCTGCGGTGGCCCAAGGATTTGCCGATTATGTAGCCATTCGCGCCCGTGGCGGCTTGGTAGCTGCCCAAAGTGCGGCGCAGGTCGTGAATGCGCAGATCGTCTATGCCCGCTTCCGCCAGGATCCGCGACCAGGCTTTCTTTGGGTCCGCAAGGTGGCCCCTTGCCCCGCGCCCTGGAAAGACCCAAGGACTGACGGACGCTAACTTGCGGGCCGTCAGGATGTCCATGGCCTGCACGGGCAGGTGGATCGACTGCGGTTCGCCGTTTTTCGTCTGAGCGATGCGCCAGGTCGCGGTGGTGAAGTTGATATCCGACCATTGCATCGCCAGCGTGTTGGATTTGCGCGCCCCGGTCAGGAGCGAGACCATGAAGAAATCCCGTGCTGCCTCGTTCGGCTCTTTTGCCAGGGCCTCGAAAAAGCGCGGCAGCTCGTCGGGCTGCAGGAAGCGGTCGCGACTCTGCTCCTTGAATTTCTTGATGCCCATGGCCGGGTTAGCGCCATCCCAGCCCCAGCCAATCGCCTTGTTGAAGATCGACCGGATCCGTTCCAGCAAACGGTTCGCCTGATAAAGGCCATTTTCCTTGCCAGTCTTGGCGTGAAGCCGTTCGACCTCCGCCTTGGTGATCACCGATATCTTGCGCTTGAACCAATGGGACAGAAACTTGGTGACCTCTCGCTGGTCGTATTCCCAGGATCGCTTATGCACCTTGGAATACTTCTCCATGTATTCTTCGAACAGCGCGCCAAAGGTCATCTCGCTGCGGATCGCGCGCTTCTCTTGTTGCGGGTTTTTGCCGCTGGCAATCTCGCCCTTGGCTTTTTGCGCCGCCTTCCTGGCGTTCTCGATGCTGATGTCGGGGAAGCGTCCCAGCAACACCCGCTCGGGCCGTCCCTGGATGCGCTTGTAGAGGTAGAAGGTCTTGGCCCCGCCAGACGATACGGCCATGACCAGGCCCTGTTCCCGCTCGTCATAGAAGTAATCCTTGCGCCCCTTGGGGGCGGGGGGTGCCTTAAACAGCGCGGCTTTGGTGAAGTTCAAATGGTGACTGGCCAAGCTCGTCTCTCCCGGTTGTGGTGCTACGGCGGTGCTACGCTGGTGCTACACTCTGGGGCAAATTTGAGCAATGACAGGCAAAGATTATCGCTGGATATGAAGCATAAGATACTGATAAGTATATAAAGAAATGCATTCAGCAAAGTTGCGCAAACATCCGACGGTTAGACTCATAACCTGAAGGTCGTTGGTTCAAATCCAACTCCCGCAACCAAAAAATCACAAAACAC
>NZ_AWWI01000099.1 GCF_002760615.1 Puniceibacterium antarcticum
CTGCCTGCCGATGCGCTGGAGACCGGCGGCAATGATGCGCCTGCGCAGGCGCTGCGGGCCGAACGTCAGTTCGATCTGATCGCGGCGCGGTTCGGTCTCAGTAATTCCGCGCGGCGCGAGCTGCTGCGCGGGCTCAAGGGGGGCAAGCCCGGCGCTGCCCCGGACGACATGCCTGGCGCTGTCGATGTATCGCAGGGGCTCGCCGAGCTGCTGCAGGATCTCAAATCTTTCGGAGTATCAAGCTGATGACTAAAGCAATTCTTTTGAACGCGGCGAGCCTTGCCGCGCATGCTGCTGCCGTGCCTGCGGGTGTGCGCGGCGCGCCGCGCATGGATGCGGGCGGCAATGTCGAAAAACTGCTCGGGCAGGTGCGCCAGGAACTCGAGCGGGTGAGCAGCGATGTGCGCAAGGTGGCCGAGGATGCACTTTCGCAATCCAAGCGCAACGGCGACTTGACGGCGGAAACCAAGACCACGGCCGACAAGGCGCTTGCCGAGTTTCACGGGCTGTCTAATGCCATGAGCAAGCTTGAGGGCCAGCTCGAAGGGCTGGAAACCCGCAACAAGGATCTCGAGCAGCATGTGGCGGCAGGTCTCGGGGGTCGCGGGTCTGCGCCGCAGACCGTGGGTCAGGAGATCGCCGCGAGTGACGATCTCAAGGCATGGGTCGGTCGCGGTGTGCAGGGCTCGATTGTCCTGGCGCCGCAGAATGCGATCACCTCGGCATCAGGCTCGGGGGGTGGCCTGATCTGGCCGACGGAGGATCGCACGCCCGCCAACCTGCCGCGCCAGCGCTTGCCGATCCGCGCGTTGCTGACCCTGGCAACCACGGAAAGCGATGTCGTGAAATATGCGCGGCAGGTTCTGCGGGATGACAATGCGGGCATGACAGCCGAGGGCGCCGCCTCGCCGGAAAGCTCCTATGGCTGGGAGCAGGCCGAGGCCAATGTGCGCAAGATCGCGCATCACACCAATATCTCGAAGGAAGCGCTTTCTGACAGCGGTCAGCTGCAGGGCGAGATTGACGGCGAAATGCGCTATGGGCTTGATCTCAAAGAGGAGCAACAGATCCTTTCCGGCGACGGTACCGGGCAGAACCTGCTGGGCCTGCTCACATCCGCCGAGGCGTTCGCGGCCTCGGCTGGCCTGCCCAATGCGACGCGGATTGACCGGTTGCGCCTCGGCCTGTTGCAGGTGGCGCTTGGCAACTATGCCGCCAACGGTATCACCCTGCATCCGATTGACTGGGCCGGGATCGAACTGCTCAAGGATACGCAGGGCCGTTACATCTTTGGCAATCCGAACACACAATCCACGCCAGTCCTCTGGGGCCTGGATGTGGTGCCGACGCTCTCGCATTCTGCGGGTGAGTGGATGACGGGCAATTTCGCGATGGCGGCGACACTCTATGATCGTCAGCAAAGCGAGATCCTGATTTCGACCGAGCACGGCACCAACTTTGTCGAAGGCCTGGTCACCATGCAAGGCAGCAAGCGCCTTGCCATGGCGACGAAGCGCAGCACGGCCCTTGTGACGGGCGATTTCACCTTCGCCTGAGCCTCGCGCGGGGCAGTCCAGGCCTCGCGCACCCTTTCACGTTAAGAGGAGGGCGCCATGCTCTTGAAACTCAACCGGACGCAGACGACTGCACTTGGCCAGTTGCGCGCCAATGTCATCTATGACTTTGACATGCGCAAACGGCGACACAAAGAGGTTGCCGACACGCTGAGCGCGCGCAAGTTCGCCGCGCCTGCGACGAAAAAGGATCTCGAGGCGCAGAAAGGTGATCTGGCGGCGCGCCAAGCTGCAGCCATGGCCAAGGGGGGGGCGCTTTCGCCCGCGCTGTGCGAGGCGCTGCTGATCGAGGAACAGGAGGCGGCCGAGGCCAAGGGCAAGAAAGCGGCTGCGGCCAAGGCCGGGGCGGACGCCGAGGCGGGGTCGGGTAAGTGAGCCAGGTCACGCTCGACGACATCAAGCGGCATGTGAATGCGGTCGAGTTCTCGGTGGACGATCCGCTCCTGGGCGATCTGCAGGCGGTCGCCGAGGAATTCGTGCAGTCCTACACGCGCCGCAATCTCGATGAGGAACTGCCAGGCGCCTGGCCGCTTGCCTGCACCATGGCCGTCAAAATGCTGGTCGCACTCTGGTATGACAACAAACGCGACGGGGTCACGGAGGGGCCAGCGACGGAGATCCCGTTCGGCATCCGCGATCTGCTCGCGCCGCACAAGGATCATAGCTGATGGCGGTCAGTGCGATCTCTCTTGACCGGGCGCTGCAGATCCGGCGAGCAACCCTTGCCGATGATGGTTATTCCAAAACAGAGGTTTTCGCCGATTTTGGCGCGCCGATTCGAGGCGGCAAGGTCGAGGTGAGCGACGGCGAGCGCTGGCGTGCAGCACAGGTGGGTGCCTCGATCTCGGCGCGTTTTACCGTGCGCCGCACGGAATTCACCGTGCAGCTCGGGCCGCAGGATCGCATCCTGTGCGAGGGGCGCGAATACGAGATCACCGGCATTCGCGAGCATTCGCAAGATCCACGCCGGTTCTATGAAATCGCCGCGACGGCCGAGATCACATCATGAGCGTGACGATGAGGCTCGAGGGCTTTGCCGAGCTCGAGGCCGAGCTCAGGAAGCTGAGCAAAGGTACGGGCAAAGGTGCGTTGCGGCGGGCTTTACGCAAATCAGCGCAGCCGCTGGCCGACAAGATGGAAGCCGGGGCACCCAAGGATGAGGGCGAGTTGCGCGACAGCATTGGCGTTTCAACCAAGCTTTCGGCGCGCCAGCGCAAGCTGCACCGCAAGGCGGTGCGTGATGACAAGGCAAGCGTGGAAATGTTCGTCGGCGCGGGGCCCTTGCCGCAGGCGCATTTGACCGAATTCGGCACGTCCAATCAGGCGCCACAACCCTTCGCGCGCCCGGCCTGGGACAGCGATCAGCAGGACATGCTGAACCGCCTGAAAGCCGAGCTTTGGGCCGAGATCGAAAAGACCGTGAAGCGGGCTGAGGCACGCGCGGCGCGGGCAGCACGGGGGCGGTGAATCATGGAACTGGAACTGCGCGCGCTGTTGCTCGGCTCGGCGGCGATCACTGATCTCTGCGCGGATCGCATCAATTGGGGCGTGCATCCGCAGGGCGCAGAATATCCGGCGCTTGTGCTGAACGTGATCGGCGACATGCCGGGCGCGACGCTGGCGGGCAGCGACGGGCTGTTTGTCGGGCGGATACAAATCGACGCTTACGGCAACACCTACGGCGCTGCAGCCATGCTCGGGCATGTGGTGCGCGATTTGCTGCATGGCTATGCGGGGGGGCACTTTCGCGGGGTCTGGCTTGATGCCGGGCCGCGCAGCGGGCGTGAAAGCGGCGAGATCAATGCCGCGCGCCCGTTTCGATCATCACTTGATTTTTTGACAAACTGGAGGGTTTGAAAATGCCACGCACAAAGGCAAACACGGGCTATGGCTCGAAATTCGGGATCGAGGGCGCCACGCCCGGCGACTATGCCGATCAGGCCGAGGTGACGCGGATCAAGCCGATTGGCTTTTCGCGCGATGAGGAGGACGCGACGCACCTCCAAAGTCCGGACATGCTCAAGGAATTCATCGGGGCGATGCTCGAGGCAACGCCCTGCGAATTCGATTTCAATTGGGAACCTAAGGCGCCCGATCCCATGATGGACGCCTTTCTCGCCAAGTCCGGCAAGTATCAGATCACGGCGCCCAATGGCGTCAAGATGCAGTTCGAGGGGTTTTTCCTGACCTATGAGCCCGGCGAACTCACAAATGGCAAGATGACCGCCACGGCGACGATTCGCCCGCACGGCTTGCCCGTCCTGGTCCCGGCGGCAGCGCCGGGGGCGGGGGCATAACATGGCAAATCGTTTCAAGGGGGAAGTCACGGTCAAGGCGGAGGGCGCAGAATACACCCTGCGGATGGATTTCAACGCCCTGGCCGAATTCGAGTCGCTGACCGGCATGAACGGGCTTGATTGGGCACAAAATGCCGAAACAGGCGACGCCTCGGTGCGTGACATCATCACGATGATGCAGTGCTGCCTGTTGCGCCATCACCCCGAGGCGTCGCGCCGGGATGCCGGCGATATCATCAGCGAAGATACGGGCGCGCTCATGCGCCTGTTTCAGGCCAGTGCGCCCACGCAGAAAGAGTCGCCTTATCAGAAAGACACGCCTGCGGGAAAGTAGGGGGCGGCGCGCCGCTCACGCTGTTTTCGATGCTGTCGGCGTATGTCTCGGCGGGTCTGCCGCCGGGTGAGTTCTGGGGCCTCTCACTCTGGGAATATAATGCGCAGATGCGCGGCGCGCATGATCGCCTCGAGCGGGAGCAGGACGGCCGCGCCTGGCTTGCCTGGCATATCGAGGCGTTGCACCGCCAGGAGCGCCTGATGTCGCTCGCCGAGATGACGGGGCGCACAGAAACGCACGGCGCGCCGCAATCCGATGAGGATCTGCAAAGCATGTTCGACCTGCTCGCGACCGCGTGGGGGGCGCGCACTGACTAAGGAACAACACTTTGGCACAATCTGTTATTGGCGCGCTGCGGGTCAATCTGGGGCTTGATAGCGCCAATTTTGAACGTGGGGCGAGCCGCGTTGACGCGCCTCTCTCGCGAATGAGATCTCAATTCATGGCTGTGTCAGCCATGGCATCGGGACTTGGGGCAGCGCTTGCCGCGCTCACCATTGGCGTGGTCAATTCCGCGCGCGAAATCAAGAATTTCGCGGCGATCTCGAACGCGCCTGTCGATGTTTTTCAGAAATGGGCGGCTGCGGCAGAGTCGGTGGATATCGGTCAGGACAAGCTCGCCGACATTCTCAAGGATGTGAATGATCGGGTCGGGGATTTTCTAAGCACCGGTGGCGGCCCTATGGCCGATTTCTTCGAAAATATCGCGCCAAAGGTCGGGGTCACGGCAGAGCAATTCCGCAAGCTCAGCGGGCCGCAGGCCTTGCAGCTTTACGTCTCCAGCCTTGAGCAGGCAGGCCTGTCTCAAGGCGAGATGACGTTTTATCTCGAGGCCATGGCATCCGATCTGACCAATCTCGTGCCGCTCCTGAGAAACAATGGCGCGGAACTGGATCGGCTGGGCGGGCGTGCCGCACAATTTGGCGCGGTTCTGTCGGGTGAGACCATTGAAGCCATGAAGGGGGCCAAAGCATCGCTTGGCGAGGTTGCGCTTGTGTTCAAGGGGTTCGCCTACCAGATCGCGACCGAGATGGTGCCGGTGATAACGGCGTTCGCGGATGGTTTCACCTCCCTGGCGGTCAAGGGCGGACCGCTGAACACGCTTTTCACGTCGCTCGCGCAAAACATTCTCAGGATTTCGACCTATGTCGGCACGGCCGCGACCCTGTTCGGCGTGCGCTATGTCGCCGCCCTGGTCGCGGCGCGTCTTGCCACGCTGAGTTTTGCGGGGGCGCTGGCATTCCTGCGCGGTGCGCTGGTGCGCACCGGCATCGGCGCACTTGTCGTAGGGGCAGGCGAGCTGGTCTATTGGTTCGGCCGGGTCGTGACGGCTGCGGGCGGCGTCGGCGAAGGGATCAGCCGCATCTATGATGTTGGCAAGGCTACGTTCCTGGCGGTTGGCAACACCGCTTGGGGGCTGCTGGAAATCATGGCCGGGGTCGCCTCGGCAATCACCGGATCCTTTGTGCGCGCCTTCGCTGAAATCGCAAAGAGCTGGGATATGCTGGTGAACGGCATGGCGGGTGCCTGGAATGCGCTCGCGGAAAGTTCCTTTGGCTCGACGCTCGGCATGGGCTCGCTCGGCAGTTCTGATCTCGGCGGTGCGATGGGATCTGTCGCGGATGGTCTTTTCGACAGCGCCGAGAACAGTATCGTATCTGGCGGTGAGCGTATCAAGGCAGCGGGTCAATCCGTGGCGGACGCGGTCGCCGCATCGCTGGTGCCGATCAACGGCGCGGCGGGCGATCTTGAGGATGGCGCCGCAGCGGCGGATCGCCTCGCCGGGGCGCTGGACGGCGTGGCCGAGAGTGCAGGCGGTGGAGGCAAGGGCGCCAAAGGCGTCAAGAGCGGGTTAGCCGCGCCAATGTCTGAGGCGGCCAAGGCGGCAAAGTCTGCAGGCGAGGCGATCCGCGGGACCATGACCGACAGTTTCAAGGGCGTGGTGACACAAGCCATGACGATGGGCGAGGCGCTTGCCAACGTGTTTTCCAAGATCTCCGACATGATGCTCGATTCGGTCGGCAATGCGGTGTTTTCGGGGATCTCGAGCTCTCTCGGCTCGATGCTCACGGCAAGCATTCCGGGCTTTGCCAATGGCACAAATTCCGCGCCTGGCGGCATGGCTTGGGTCGGTGAACAGGGGCGCGAGCTGGTCAACCTGCCGCGCGGCGCACAGGTCATCCCCAATCACAAACTGGGGCAGGGCGGCGGCGGTGGCGCGATGCGCGTCGAGGTGGTGCCGTCGGACTATTTCGACGTGCGTGTGAGTTCGGTGAGCCGACAGGCGAATGCGCCGATGATCCAGGGGGCCGCCAAATCGGGGCAGGTGTCACATGGCGCGCGATCCGAGCGCTATTACCAGCGGGGCACCATGACATGAACCGCAAGATCATCAATATTCCGCCCGATCTGATCCGCTTCACCTCCGTTGATTGGGATATCGACTGGCGCGGCCAGTCCATCGGCGGCAATGACGGGGTGGATCAGGTGGTTTTTAACCGCTTTCCGCGCTGGATCGGATCCCCCGACATGGTGCTGCCGGGCCCGCAGGCGGCGCGCTGGCGGGGAATCCGGGCGGCGGCGCAGGGGCGCAGCCATGTGTTGCGTGTGCCGATGATCGACCCTGTTGCTTATGACCGCCTGGCCAATGTGCCGCGCGATGTGCGGGAACGCGGCCTGCCGTTCTCGACGGGGGAACGCCTGTCTACCGGCTACGGCTTCACCTATGACGCGGCGGTCAATGCGGTGGGTGATGCGCCCAAGGGTGCCGAGCTCCTGCAGGTGCGGCAGGGCACGCATCTGCGCCCGGTGGTGGGGCAGATCATGAGCGCGGCGGATCTGCCTTTCATTGTGACAAGCGTGCGCGATCTCGGCGCCGGGGATCTCGAGCTCGGGGTGCAGATGCCGCTGCGTGCGGCGATCAAAGCCGGTGATCGCGTAAGCCTGTGCGGTTGGGGCCTGTTCGAGCTGGCGGGAGATATGAGTGCGCGGCCGGAATATGGGCTCTCCCGTGTGGCGCGCCCGAAACTCGAACTTGTGGAGTGGCTACGATGAGCTTTTACGGGGAGGATCTCGATCCGCGCGATGCCCGGATCTACTGCCTGCAGCTTGCCAATATCAACACGCCGGACGGTGATTTCGGCTTCATCGTTGGGGCTGATGGCGTGTTCGAGGACATCACCGGCAAACGCTGGGTTGGCTCGCAGCTGATCCGGCCGGGCGATGATGAGTTTGCAATTGATGGCGTGGCACCCACAGGGTCGCTGGCGCTGTCGTTCTTTCAAGATCCCGACGCACCGGACCTGGTGGCGCAGGTGCGTGCGCTTGGGTCTCAGTATATCCAGGGCCGCAAGATCCAGTTCTTTGTGCAGCCGGGGCGCGAGATCGCGGATTTCTATGCGCCCAAAGTGGCGCCGCGTCCGGTCATGACGCGCATCATGCGGCGCATCATTTACAACCTCAACGACGCGCAGGATCGCTCCCTCACGCTGACCTATGAAAGCGCGTTCGAGGGCCGCAGAACGTCGCGCCGCCTTGTCTACAACGAAACAGATCATGGCCTGCTGATCGGGGCGCGCGATCCATCGCTGCGCCAGATCCCGACACAGAATTTTCAAGAGGAGCCCCTGTTCGGATGACACCGCTTTACGCTGAACTTCACCGCTGGGCATCGCTGCCGTTCCTCTGGGGCGAAAGCGACTGCTGCCTTGTGGTCTGCGATTGGGTCGAACGGGTGACGGGCATCGATCCCGCGCGCGATCTGCGCATGACATACGACTCTGCAGGATCGTGCCAGCGCGAAACCGGCTTCCTGCGCGATCCGCTGCGCATCACGACGCAGTGCATGGAAGGCATCGCGGGCCTGGCGCGCACGGCAGCGCCTGTCGCGGGGGACGTGGGGGTGATCAAGATCCTGCTCGAGGGGCAGGTACGCCCCGTCGCAGCACTCTGCCTCGGGCCTGCAGGCTGGGCGGTCAAGAGCATCCAGCGCGGCACAACCACGCTTGCGCCGTCGCATGTGATCGGGGTGATGCGTGCCTGGTCAGTGGGCTATTCGGCGGGTTCTCATGCGTAAGGCGCTGTTCATCGCAGCACTGCTCGCCACGACCGCGCTCACGCCAACGCCTGCCAAGGCTGAGCCGGTCTCGACCTTCATCGCAGCCGTCTCAAGCACCTTCGCGGCCGCCGGGGCGGCGGTTGGGCTCTCGGCAACGGCTGCCGCCACCTTTGGCGCTTATGCGACGCAATTTGTGGTCGGCCTCGGCCTCTCGGCGATTGCAAACGCCCTGCGCCCGCGTCCCGAACTGCCGAAACCTTCGGCGCGCATGGTCAATTTCGCGCAGGCGCTGACCTATCAAGAGCGGCTCTATGGGCGCGCCCGCAAGGGGGGGCCGTTCGGGTTTTCGGGCTTTGCGAACAAGAAGCGGATCTATTCTGTGATCATCGCGGCGCATTCGACGCGCGGGCCGGTGTCGCACTGGCTCGATGAGCGCGAGGTCGAGATCAACGGCGCAGGACTGGTGCAGACAGATCCGCCGGGCAAGTATATGGCGATCCACCCTTATACAGGCCAGCCGGGGCAGGCGGCTGATCCTTTGCTGATGGCCAACTTTGCATCGTGGACGCCTGCGCATCGCATGACGGGGTTGAGTTATGCAGTCATCAACGCAAACCGTGTTGCGCAGAAAAGATACGCCAAGGTGTATCCGACCGGCCGCGAGCCCGCCTATAATCCCGTCTGGGATGGGAACGACCGGATCTATGATCCGCGTGACGGGCAGTTCCGGTTCACGCGCAACCTCGCCCTCAATTGGGCGCATGAGCTGGTCGAATATCAGGGGCTCGAGGTCGATTGGGATGAGGTCGCACTTGAGGCGGATGTCTGCGATCAGCCGGTGCTGAACGCCGAGGGCAATCTGCAACCGCGCTGGCGCCTTGATGGAACGATCTCGGATGACATGGATTTCGAGGATATCCGCGCGCAGGTGATGGCGGCGAGGGATGTGTTCACGTTTGAGCGTCCCGATGGCAAGGTGGGTTTCCGTGTCGGTCGATGGATCGAGCCGACCGTGACGCTGAGCGAGGCGGATTTCGAGACGCTGCAGATCTCGGATGGTCGTGATCTTGGCGCGCCGTCGGAATTTGTGGTGCAATATCCCGAACCGCTGAACGATTGGCGCGAAAGCCCGTCCGGCGCCTGGATCGAAGATCCGAGCGCGCGGCGCAATCGCGAGGAGGCTGCGGCCTACCTGATCAGCAATCACAATCAGGCCAGCCGGGTCAACAAGCGCATGGCGCGCACAAAATCCGCGCAATACCGGATCTCGGGCAAGTTGAAATTCTCCGGCTATGATCTGATCGGTGAGCGGTTCGCCTGGTTCCGGCATTCCGAGCTCGGCCTCGCATTCCCGATTGAGATCGGCAAACTCACTTGGGGCGCGGATCGCTCGACCTTCGGGCTCGAGGCGGTCAGCACGGCCGAGAAGGATTTTGCCTTTGTCGCGGCGACAGAGGAGCCGCAGCGGCCGCGCTATGACCGCTCGACTGAGGTGAGCGAGGTTGCTCCACCTTCGGGGTTCACGGCCGAGCTCGGAAGCTCTGCGGGCGGGGCTGCCTTCGCGATCTGGTCGGTCGCGCCGCAGCCGGAATTCTATTTTCTGCAGTTCCGCCTGCGCTCGAGCGATGGGCAGACCTGGCAGATCTATGACGCGCCTGAAGGCGAATTCAGCGTCACGACGCGCGGGCTGGTCGATGTCACGACCTATGAGGGCCAGTTTCGCAATGTCGAGAACGGCCGCGCCTCCGATTGGGTGCCCGAGGTGCCGCTCACGCTCGAGGCGATTGCCAATCAGGAGCCGCCCGGGGCGCTCAGGGATTTTACGGTCACGCCGGAGCCCGGCACGGTCGAGATCTCTTATGTCGCGCCCAATGACGGGCAGTTCTACGCGGCCCGGATTTATCGCAACGAAACTGACACAGATTTCGCCTCGGCGGACCTCGTGCGCACGGAATACGGCATTCCGTCAAACGCCGACAGCTGGACGGATGCCGGGCTCTCGCCGGGCAGTTCGGTCACGTATTGGGCCGAGGCGATCAACAGCTCGAACGTGCCGGGCGTGCTCGCCGGGCCGTTGAGCGTGACAATTCTCTAAAATACAGGAGTGCCAAACATGGTCACGAAAACGCCGCGCGCGGTTTGGGCTGGCGCGGAAAATGCCGATGATTATCAGCCTCGGCCGGATGAGATCATTAAGCTTCATGAAGAAACGCTCGGCGAGATAGATCTTTCTGCGGCCGTGCTTTCTGTCGTTCGCTCAGATCTCGCTGAAATCCAATCGCAGGACCTGGATGCAAGGGCGGCGGCGCTTGAAGCGTTGGGGATTGAGGGCGCCAAGCCCAAAGCTGATGTTGCAGTTGCGACTACTGCGAGCATAAGCCTTTCTGGTGAGCAGACCATCGATGGCGTTCTGACCAGTGCCAGCCGAATCCTTGTAAAGCACCAAAGCTCGTCAGCAGCGAATGGGCTTTATGTTACCGCGGCGGGTGCATGGTCCCGCGCAACCGATATGGACGCTGCAGACGAGGTGCAAAAAACATCGGTCTACGTCACGGGTGGAACGGTAAATGCAGGCGCTACCTTTTACACTGGCTCCGCTGTCACAACTCTCGGCAGCGATCCGATTTTGTGGGTGAGGACGCAGAACACGAGCGGGCTGCAAGCTCAAGTCAGCGGCAAGGCGGCCAAATCCATTGTCCAGACGATTGGATTGCCGCCCGGTTCGGCCCCCGTGACCGGATCAGGAACGTCCGCCAGTACATATGTTTTTGGCGCTCCGGCAGGAGTAACAAGCAAGCTCGCGGCTCTTCGTTGCTTTGCTGTTTCTGCAGGGTTTGTCCGCGTCAAGATAATGGGCAAGGTCAGCAACACCTTCACGCAATTGGGAAAAGATCACATCATAAATGTGGATGCCGGAGTAAATGAATTTACGCTCAAGGATCTGCCCGAGATCATCATTCCGGCGGGTGCATATATCGGCTTTTACGGGGGGTCGTTGGGCGTCCCGTATGTAAACGCAGCGGCAGATAGCGGCGGGATGTATAATGCGACGGGAAACCTTTCGTCCTTTTCTGATGCCAGCGCGAATACATCCGGTCGGCATCAGATAGGCTTTGATCTGGTGGAATATGAGCAAGGCGATCATCTGGCAACGGAGGTCGAGGCACTTTCGAGCAGGCTGGGGCCGATATCATCCATCACAATCGGGTGCCCGACATCGCCAGTTTTGGGAAGCGCGACCGTCGCCGATCGGGTTTATGTCTTTGCCAATCCAGCGACGGCAAACCTGATCGGCAAGTCTCTGAATATCTTCACGGCGGGCTCTGGGACGGTGAAACTGAGGGCTTTTTCAAAGTCTGGCAACACGTTCACCTCGCAACGTGAAGTTTCCGTGTCCGTGGCTGCGGGTTTGAATGCGATTGATATCACGGATCTGGATTTCCGCGTTTACGAGGGTGAACATCTGGGGTTTTACGCGGGAGCCAATACCTACGTGACGGAATCCGGCGGGAATGACACGGCCTATGATGGGGGCTATTTCGACAATGCCTCAAGTGGCGGCGGCGACGATGACGGGTTTAGCGATACATCTGCAGCGACGGCCTTCAAGATGCAGCTCGGAATCGGGTTCCTAAGATACGCGGCGGATACCGTCGCGGGGATTATCTCCGCAAACCAAACTGCCCTGAGTGCAAGGCTTGCGGCGGCCGAGGCGGATATCGTTGGCATTGGCGCGGCCCTGCCGCTGCCAAAAGCTTTTGTCATTGTCTGGGGCGTTGGTCAGTCGCCAATGTCAGGCCGTGCTGATGAGCTCTCTCCTGTCGTGGTACCGACAGGCGCAGGCTACAAATACCAGCATTCGACCTTTGATCTTCAGCCGCTCAAGGACCCGACCGGCTACGATGCGGGGGCGCTGGCAGATGGCGGCAAGGGGTCCTTTGGACCGTCTCTCGGTTGCGCAGTCCACGCGGCGACGCATGGCAGGGTCGGGGTGATCTTTGTCAATACCGGCTATGGCGGAACGTCACTTTTGACCGATTGGGCAAGCTCTGGCACACGCTGGACGGCTGCCAAAAACCAGTTCGACAATGCGCTCGACGATATTCTTGCAAAGAAACTCAATATCGTTGGCATTGTCGGTCTTATCGCTCAGGGCGAAAAAGACGGTGATAACATAGATGCTGCAACCGGCACGACAAAGGCAGCTTACAAGGCGGCGTTCCTTGATCTGCATGAGCGAATGAAAAACCATGCGGGTTTGGGTCGCCTGCCACTGGTGGTGGTGCAGACGGGTGTCCGAAATGATGGCGATACGACCGGATATCAGCAAATCCGCGCAGCGCAGGGCGAGTTGGTAGCTGAAAATGACGGAATTTTCATGGGATATGCCGGTGCCAAATACTTCCTCGACCGTGGCCTGATGATGGATACCTACCATTACAATATCCAAGGCAATGATGAGATCGGTCACATCTTGAGCGAGACGGTTCTGCCGCGCGGCATGGGCCTGCGCCCGCCTATTCTCGACGAATGACAAGCGCTGCCGGGCACGGGCGGGGATCCGTATTTATCCGGCGGATGATCACGCACGAACTAAAAGGGAACGCGCATGGCTGAATTCATAGAGCGGGATCGTGAGCCGGTTCTGCAAGGGGCACGGCGGGGCGGCAACGGCAGATGAGCAGTAATCGACCCTATGTTAATCTGAGTACAATCGAGTATTGCGCCGCCTCTGGCGTTCTGGGCTGGGGGCTCTGGATACTGGTCTGGGGGCCGAATGCGGCGCTGTCGGCGCCAGCATTCGACAGCCTGCGGGCCATGGTCGCGCCCTGGCCAGCTTACCGCGCGTATGGCGCCGGGGCGGTGATGCTCGGCGCCTTCTACGCGGTGGCCATCGCGGTCAACGGGCGGCAAATGTACTGGACGCCGACAGTGCGGCTCCTGTCCTGCCTGCTCGCTGTCCTGTTCTTGTCAAACCTCGCGCTGGCGCTGGCGCTCGAGCAACCAAGCTCGACCGGCGTTTACACCTACGGCGCGCTTGCGATCCTTTACTCGGCTCTTTTGTGCGCAAACCTCAATCGCTTTGCCTTGTCTGCGCACATGATCTGGAGCCGGTTAAATGAACGGTATCGCTGAGACAATCGAGGCCGTGACCGACGCGTTCCTACGGCTTGGCCTGTCGAATTTCAT
>NZ_AWWI01000100.1 GCF_002760615.1 Puniceibacterium antarcticum
CATCTGCAGCTGGTGCGGCCCGCATGGCGGGCGACGGCGCGTGATCATTGGGTGCCGGTGCGCGATGGGCGCGATGTGGCGCGGGTTGTGCCGCCGTCTGCGCGGCTGCTGGTGACGTTGGGGCGTGCGGAGCTGCCCGGGCTGAAGGCGTTTCGCGGGGAGGTTCTGGCGCGGGTGATCGGGACGGAGTTTGGCGCCTTTCCGCTGCGGCGCGGGCGGTTTGTGCCCGGAACCGGGCCGTTTTCGGTGGTGGAAGAGATTGCGCTGCTGCGCCGGTTGCGGATTGACGGGCTGGTGCTGCGCAATGCGGGGGGGCCGGGGGGCTGGCCCAAGCTTGCCGCGGCGCGCCAGTTGGGTCTGCCGGTGATGATGGTGGCACGGCCCCGCCGCCCCGGTGGCGCACGGGTGGAGACAGTAAAGGAGGCCTTGGCATGGCTGAGCAAGAGACAAATATCGGCCGGGTGATCACCTCGGATGCCTGCGTGGCAGAGGGGGCGGCGTGGCTCGCGGCATCCGAGCCGCGCTTTGCGGAGGCGCTGGCGGCGACGGGGCCTTTGCCGCTGCGCCTGCGCCCAGACGGGTTCGGGCAGTTGTTGCAGGCGATCATCAGCCAGCAGGTGAGCGTGGCCAGTGCGCGCGCGATCTGGGGTAAGCTTGAGATGGCGGGCATGGTCACGGCACCCGCGATCCTGTCGGTAAACGAAGAGGATCTGCGGGCGCTGGGGCTGAGCCGACAAAAGGCCGGGTATGCCCATGCGCTGGCCGGGGCGGGGCTTGATTTCGACGCGCTGCGGGGGGATCCGACGGCGGAGGTTGTGCGCAAGCTGACGGCGGTCAAGGGCATCGGGATCTGGACGGCGGAAATCTATGCGATGTTCAGTCTGGGCCGTGCGGATGTCTTTGCCCCCGGCGATCTGGCCTTGCAGGAGGGGGCGCGGCTGTTGTTCGATCTGCCCGAGCGGCCCAAGGATAAGGCCCTGCGGCAGATGGCCGGGGCCTGGAGCCCGTGGAGATCGGTTGCGGCACGCATCCTCTGGGCCTACTACCATGTGGAGAAACAGAGAGAGGGAACCCTATGACGCGGGTATTGCAGGCAGAACGGCGCGAGCCGGTATCGGGAGAGACACGGTCCTGCGTGGTCTTTCTGCATGGCTACGGCGCGAACGGCGCAGACCTTTTGGGGCTGGCCGATCCGCTGGGCGAACATCTGCCCGACACGCTGTTTGTGGCACCTGATGCGCCCGAGGCCTGCGCCGGGGCGCCCTTCGGGTTTCAGTGGTTCCCGATCCCCTGGATCGACAATTCCAGCGAAGAAGAGGCCGAGGCCGGTCTGCTGCAGGCGGCGCAGGATCTGAACTCGTTTCTGGATGCGCTGATGGTGGATGAGGATCTGCTGCCCGAACAGGTGGTGCTGGTCGGGTTTTCCCAAGGATCGATGATGGCGCTGCATGTGGCGCCGCGCCGCGAGGATCCGATGGCGGGTATCGTCGCCTTTTCGGGGCGACTGCTGCAGCCGGAACTGCTGGTCGAGGATGTGGTGAGTTTCCCGCCGGTGCTGCTGCTGCATGGCGATCTGGATGATGTGGTGCCGCCGCAATCCCTGCCGCAGGCGGTCGAAGCGCTGCAGGCTGCGGGATTCGAGGACGTCTTTGCCCATGTCATGAAGGGCACGGCGCATGGAATCGCGCCGGACGGGCTGTCGGTGGCGCTGGCCTTCATGCGTGACAAGTGCGGGTTGTGACGGCGGAAGCGTGGTAGCGGGCGCTGCCCCCCGTCGCGCGGCACGACTGAGAAGCGGTAAGGGGGCGCTGCCCCAGTCGCGCGGCGCGACTGAGAAGCTGTAGGGGGCGCTGCCCCCGCCGCCCTTTGGGCGGCTCCCCTGGGATATTTAGAGGCAGATGAAGTGCGGGCTTTGTCACGCAGGGGCGCTGTTTTGGGGCGCTGTGCGTTTTTTAGCGAAATTATGCGAAGGTCGTTTACCTTTTGCGCCTATAGCCGGTTACAGGGTTCAGTGCCGCGTCTGCCTGTCATATGGGCGTTACCTGCGCCGCTTAACCCATGGCGGGACACTCCATATGGCGGGGCTTGCCAGATGCTTTCCGCGATATATAGTGATCTGAGGCTGGGGCAGGGTGTCCTGCTCTGGTGTCGCGGAAACGGGCAGGCAGTGCAGGAGACGAGTCCCCAATGGATGGCGATTTCAGAACAGCATTTGTGCGCGAGCCGGGGGCTCTGAGACAGAACCCTGCGCTGGTGCTGAATGCCGATTACCGACCCCTCTCTTATTACCCACTCAGTCTTTGGCCCTGGCAGGAGGCGGTCAAGGCGGCCTTCCTCGACAGGGTGGACATCGTGGCCGAATATGACGAGGTGGTGCGAAGCCCCTCGATGACCCTGAGAATTCCCAGCGTCGTGGTGCTGAAAGATTACGTAAAACCTCAAAAGCGCGTGGCTTTCACGCGCTTTAATCTTTTTTTGCGGGACGAATTCCACTGCCAGTATTGCGGCAGCAAGGGCGATCTGACCTTTGACCATGTGGTACCGCGTGCGGCGGGGGGGATCACATCCTGGGAAAACGTCGTGGCTGCCTGTGCGCCCTGCAATCTGCGCAAGGGATCCAAGAGCCTGCGGCAGGCGGGGCTGTCCCTGCGCAAGCCGCCGCGCCAGCCGCGTGCGGAAGATCTGCGCAACATGGGGCGCAAGTTCCCACCCAACCACCTGCACGACAGCTGGATGGATTACCTGTACTGGGATGCGGAACTGGAGGCCTGAGGTCTGCATTCTGTGGTCTGATGGGGTTTCGCGTGCCGGGCTCCGGGGGGCAGGGGATCGCCTGAGGGGCGATTGTTCTGCGTCATGCTCCGACAGAGCTGCGTGTTCTTCAGTTTGTTGAGAGCGGGGCAGACCGCTCCTTGGTCAGCTGCCCGCCGAAACATGGCTGCGCCCCTGCCGCAGGGGTGGATTATGATGCAGATCCCTCTGGCATCCGGGGGCAAAGTTGCCGGGAAGCCATACCAGAGTGTCCTGCGATGTACTAATGGTTGAGCGGCGCGCGTCGCCCGGATATGCCTTTGGCATGAACACAGATCACATATCAGAGTTCGACTCGGCCCTGCGGCGAAAACTCGACACCAAGACCAAACCGCAGGGGTCCCTGGGACGCATCGAAGACATCGCAGCGCAGGTTGCGCGGCTTCAGCGGCGGCTGGACCCGGTGATGAAGCGCTGTGCGCTGATTCTTTTTGCCGCCGATCACGGCATCGCAGAGGAGGGGCTGTCTGCCTATCCCCAGGCTGTGACCCGGCAGATGGTGGCGAATTTTGCCAGTGGCGGGGCGGCGGCGAATGTCTTTGCCCGTGCACAGGGCATGGATCTTCGGGTGATCAATGCCGGGGTGATCGGCGGCGCCTTTGACATGCTGGAGGTTGAGGAGCATGCGATCGCCGAAGGCACGGCAAATTTCCTGACCGGCCCCGCAATGACCGCCGCACAGGCGCAGGAGGCGCTGTATATTGGCGAGCATTTTGGCACCTGCGGCACCCATGATGCCACGGCCTTTGGCGAGATGGGGATCGGCAATACCTCTGCCGCTTCTGTGATGGCGCACAAGCTGACCGGTCTGCCGCTGGATGTGCTGGTCGGGCGTGGCACCGGGCTTGCGCCCGAGGGGCTGGCGCGCAAGCTGTCGGTTCTGGAACGGGCGGCGGCGCGCACGGGTGCGCTGACGCCGCGCGCCGTGCTGGAGCACTACGGCGGATTTGAAATCGTGATGATGACCGGCGCCATGCTGGGCGCTGCCAGGGCTAAGCGCATCGTGCTGGTGGATGGGTTCATCGCCACCGTTGCGGCAATGGCCGCCTGCGCGCTGGACCCTTCGGTGCGCGCGGCGATGATCTTTGCCCACCGCTCGGACGAGGCGGGGCACAGTGCGGTGCTTGAGACGATGGACGCCAGCCCGCTGCTGGATCTGAACATGCGGCTGGGAGAGGGATCCGGCGCCGCGCTGGCCTGGCCGTTGCTGAGCGCCTCTGTCGCCATGCTGAACGAGATGGCGAGCTTTGAGGATGCCGGCGTGTCCGGTCCGGCGTGATCCGGAGCCTGCGGGTGAAAGAGGCGCTGCGCATCGAATGGGGGCTGTTTCTGCTGGCGGTGCAGTTCCTGACCCGGCTGCCGGTGCCGCGGGATCTGCCATTTTCCGATGATCTTCTGATCCGGGCGACCAAATACTACACGCTGGTCGGCCTGCTGATCGGTCTGATCGGGGCCTGTGTGCTGATGGTCTTTGCCCGCCCGCTGGGCTTGCCGGTGGCGGTGGTGCTGTCGCTGGCCGCGACCCTGGCTGTGACGGGGGCGTTTCACGAAGACGGTCTGGCCGATGCGGCCGACGGGCTTTGGGGGGGGCTCACGCGCGAGCGGCGGCTTGAGATCATGCGCGACAGCCGCATCGGCACCTATGGCACCGTGGCGCTGATCACGGTGCTGGCGCTGAAACTGACGCTGCTGGCGAGCCTGACGCCCGGGGTGGCGGCTTGGGGGCTGGTTCTGGGCCATGTGCTGGGGCGGATGGCGGCGGTGCATGTGATTGCAACCACAGTTTATGCCCGGGATGTGGGGGCCAAGTTTGTCGCCCCTATGGTGACGGGCGATGGCTATCGGATTGCCCTGACCCTTGCGCTGGTCGTGCTGAGCTGCGGGGTTCTGGCGCTGGGGCCAGGGCCGGCGCTGACCGGGTTTGCCCTCTGCATTCTGCTTGGGCAGGTGATGCGGCGCATCTGTCTGGACCGGATCGGCGGGTATACCGGCGATTGTCTGGGGGCGATCCAGCAACTGGGCGAATTGGGGATCTATCTGGGACTTGCGCTGTGGCTGTGACGCTGGTGCGCCACACCCGGCCCGATGTCGCCAAGGGCATCTGTTACGGACGCACGGATTTGACCCTGGCCGAGGGGTTTGTGACGGAATGTGATGCTGTGATCGCGGCATTACCCCGGCCATCTGTTGTGGTCTCTTCACCTTTGGAACGATGCAGGGTGCTTGCCACGCGCGTGTCAGCGGAGTTTGGCGTGGATCTGATCCTGTCCGAGGATTTCATCGAGATGGATTTCGGCGCCTGGGAGGGGGTTGCTTGGGACGCCATCGGGCGCGGCCCGCTGGATGACTGGGCCGCGGATTTTCTGGGCTATGCGGGCCATGGCGGGGAAAGCGTGGCCCAGCTGCGCGACCGCGTGGCGCGGGGCCTGTCCGGCCTGCCCGATGGCGCCGTTGTGGTGACCCATGCCGGGGTGATCAAGGCGGCGCTGGCGCTGCGCGGTGATGCGGCGGGCTGGGACCATCGTTCGGAATTTGGCGCGGTGGTGCCGCTGTGACAGGCTTGCGATCTTGTCGCTGGTACGTTCCAATGGCCACTGTTCGTGCCGCTGGGGGATGGCCATGAGCGGAGTCGCATCAGAGGCCGCGGGGCTGGATCTGCGCCTTCTGGTGCCGCTGGTTGCCGCGCTCTGTGCCTTTGTCGCCTGGGTGGGGCGGATCTGGTATGAAGGCTGGCAGGACAACCGTCGCCGGGCCCGCGCGCAGGACAATCTGGTGCGCGCGCTTTATGCCGAGATCGATTTCAACACCCGCGATATGGAAGAGTTTTTGGAAAAATCGCCGTCAGAGGCGGTCTTGCGCGACAAGATGACCGCCGATCCGAACCTTGTGCCGCATATCACCGACGCGCGCCATACCGAGATTTATCGCTGCCGGATCAGTGAATTGCACACGGTCAAGCATGAAACCCTGCGCCGGATGGTGCATTTCTACGGGGTGCTGGAAAAGATCAAGGTGCAGATCGACGCCGACAACTACCCCAGTTACAAGACGCTGAGTATCGAGGGGCGGATGAATGCGGTTTTGGTGATCATCCGCACAGCCGAGCGCGCCCGCGATTTCGGACAGGATATTCTGGACGATATGGCAGAGGACTACGTGGCACTGGGTTTGACGCGCTTTGACCGCAGTTTCAGGTCCCGCCTGTAGGTGCTGAAAGACTGACGCCAACAGGGCAGGCGCCGTCCGGAACGGGATTTGGATCAGACGATGATCGGATCAGGACTGGTCATAGGCACCTCTTTCAAGCCGCATGCGCATGCTTTGGTTATATCCGATTTCGGCCCGCCGACAAAGCGGTTTGATCGGGTGGGTCACACACCCTGTGTCGCCGACAGCTGTCTGATCAGCTCAGACCAGCTGATTGCCAACAAAAGATAGGCAGCAGGCGGCTTAACATCAAGTTAAGCCGCCCGTTTCCTTTTCAGGATGCCTGAGGTCACACCGCTTAGAAACCCACGTCACCATTGGTGTTCTGCCAGGGTTTCACAAGGTTGCCAAAGCGGGTGAACTGCCCCTCGAACGACAATTCGACCGTGCCGATTGGGCCGTGACGTTGCTTGCCGATGACAACTTCGGCCTTGCCGTGCAGGCGTTCCATTTCCTCTTGCCACTGGGCCATCTTGTCGAGGTCGTGATCACCGGGCTTTTCGCGTTCCTTGTAATATTCCTCGCGGAACACAAACATCACGACGTCCGCATCCTGTTCGATCGACCCGGATTCCCGCAGGTCGGAAAGCTGCGGGCGCTTATCCTCGCGGGATTCGACCTGACGCGACAGCTGCGACAGGGCGATGACCGGAATGTGCAATTCCTTGGCGATGGCCTTGAGGCCCATGGTGATTTCCGAGATTTCGTTCACCCGGTTTTCCGACTTGCCCGTGCCACGCACCAGCTGCAGATAATCGACGATCAGAACATCCAGCCCATGGGTCCGCTTCAGCCGCCGCGCGCGCGCCGCAAGCTGTGAAATCGGCAGGGCAGGCGTGTCGTCGATATAAAGCGGGCAGGCCTCCAGCGATTTGGCGGCGTCGACGAAACGGCGGAATTCGGCCTCTGTCATGTCGCCCCGGCGGATTTGTTCGGAGGGCACTTCGGACGCTTCGGACAGGATCCGCGCGGCCAGCTGTTCGGCGCTCATTTCCAGCGAATAGAACCCGACCACGCCGCCTTCTATCGCGCCTTCGGTGCCGTCGGCTTTCATGCCGCGCTTGTACGCCTTGGCCACATTGAAGGCGATGTTGGTGGCGAGCGAGGTTTTCCCCATCGACGGACGCCCGGCGAGGATCAGAAGGTCAGAGGGATGCAGACCGCCCAGTTTCTTGTCCATATCGACAAGCCCGGTGGAAATCCCCGACAGGCCCCCCTCACGCTGATAGGCGGCATTGGCGACATTGACCGCATCGGTGACGGCGCGCAGAAAGCTTTGGAAGCCGGAGTCAGAATTGCCCTGTTCGGCCAGCTTGTAGAGCGCCTGTTCCGCCTCGACGATCTGTTCACGCGGCTCATTACTCACATCGACCTTGGACGCCTTGGCGCTGATGTCGCGGCCAAGCGAGATCAGATCGCGCCGGATCGCAAGGTCATAGATCATCTGTGCATAGTCACGCACCGCAAAGGAGCTGACCGCAGCGCCGGCAAGACGGGCAAGATAGGCGGGGCCGCCCAGTTCCTTCAGTCCCTCGTCATCCTCCATGAACGCCTTGAGCGTCACGGGAGAGGCGAGGTTGTTCTTGGCGATGCGGGCGGCGGCGATTTCATAGATGCGGGCATGGACCGGATCATAGAAATGCTGCGAACTGATGATGCTGGCGATCCGGTCGTAAATGTCGTTGTTGGTCAGGATCGCGCCCAGAAGCTGTTGTTCCGCCTCGATGGAATGCGGCATGGTTTCCGGGGCCTGCACCTCGGCGCCGGTCGGATTGAATGCGGTGACTTCGTTCATCATCTGCCCCTGATTTCTGCTCTGGTCCGCGTGCCGGTTGGCCGGTCTTGCGTGTTGGATCATCATAGCGAAAGCGCCTGCCGACCCCTAGGGGGAACAAGTCTGTGGACAAGTCCCGGGAAGCGGCGGCGCTCCGCTGATGATCGAAAAGTTGCCTCAGCATAGGGTATGGCGCCCCGTGCTGTCCACCATATCTGGGAATGACGCGCGATTCTCCGCGCGTCATTCGCCTCAGCCCTGTGGAAGATTTATTTCTTGTTCAGTTCCCGCCACTTGCCGGGATCGGTCAGGAAGGCCTCGACCTGACGCAGCGTTTCAGCGTCAAAGATGCCTTGCGATTTCGCCTCGGCCAGAACGTCCCACCAGGTGCACAGATGGTGCAGGCTGACGCCGTGATCGCCCAGTGTCTTGATCGTTTCGGGGAAGATGCCGTAGTAAAAAATCACTGCCGTATGGGCACAGCTTGCCCCGGTTTCGCGGATCGCATCCACAAAGGACAGCTTTGATCCGCCATCAGTGGTCAGATCCTCAACCAGCAGCACACGCTCGCCCTCACTCATAGCACCTTCGATCCGGGCGTTGCGGCCATAGCCTTTGGGCTTCTTGCGCACATAGGTCATGGGCAGGGCCATGCGTTCGGCCACAAGGGCGGCAAACGGAATGCCGGCAGTTTCTCCGCCCGCAATGTTGTCGAACGCCTCGAACCCGGCGTCGCGCATCACCTTGGCGGTCAGAAAATCCATCAGGGTGGAGCGGATGCGCGGATAAGAGATCAGCTTGCGGCAGTCGATATAGACCGGCGAGGGCAGGCCAGAGGCAAAGATGAACGGCTCTGCCGCGTTGAAATGCACCGCCTTGATTTCCAGCAGCATGCGGGCGGTCAGGCGGGCCATCTCTTCAGAGGTCGGGGCATTGGTCGGGATCATCTGGCGGGCCTTTCGATGGGTGGTCGTGGTGCGTCTGTGCCCCGCTTTGGGGCTTTGTTCGTGCCCCTAAGGGGTAATGCTCCAATGCAGCGGGAATCCGGGGTCGAACACCGTCACCGTGTCGCCATCTGCATCGATCTTCTTGGGATAGGTGACAGGTGCACCCTTTGTCAGGGTCAGCGTCGTCTTATTCACTGGGAGGCGATAGAATGCCGGGCCGTTGAGCGAGGTGAACGCCTCAAGTCTGTCCAGCGCACCGTCTTGTTCGAATACTTCTGCCAAGATAGACATCGTGTTGGTGGCGGTGAAACACCCCGCACAGCCGCAGGCATGTTCCTTGAGCGCATCCACATGAGGGGCGGAATCCGTGCCCAGGAAATAGCTCGGATCGTCCGAGGTGGCGGCTGCGCGCAGGGCAAGGCGGTGCTCTTCACGCTTGGCAACCGGCAGGCAGTAATAATGCGGCTTGATCCCGCCAACGAGCAGATGGTTGCGGTTGATCACCAGATGATGTGTGGTGATTGTCGCTGCCAGATCATCGCCGCCCTCACGGGCATACTGCGCCCCTTGCGAGGTGGTGATATGTTCCATCACGACCCGCAGGCCGGGCGTCGCGCGGCGCACCGGGTCCAGAACGCGGTCGATGAACACCGCCTCGCGGTCAAAGATATCGACGGCGGGATCTGTCACCTCGCCATGCATACACAGCGGCAGACCGATCTCGGCCATGCGCTCCAGCACCGGGCGGACCGTGTCGAAATTGCTCACACCAGAGGCGGAATTGGTCGTCGCCCCCGCCGGATAGAGCTTCACCGCCTTCACCAGACCAGAGGCATGGGCGGCTGCCACATCTGCCGGATCGGTGTCCTCGGTCAGGTACAGCGTCATCAGCGGCTCAAACACCGTGCCCTCGGGCAGGGCGGCCAGGATGCGGTCACGATACGCGGCAGCCTGCGCGCCCGTCACCACGGGCGGCACAAGGTTGGGCATGATGATCGCACGGGCAAAATGCCGTGCAGTTTCGGGCGCCACGGCGCGCAGCATGGCGCCATCGCGCAGATGCAGGTGCCAGTCATCCGGACGGCAAAGGGTAAGGCTCTGTGTCATGGCGTCGGCGTTAGCACGGGCGCGGGCGCAGGCGCCAGAGAATTTGCGCCCCTTGCAGTGCGATAATCCGCAGCTGCCCGTGACATGGGCGCCGCCTTGCCCCAGCGCTGCGCCGGACGGGTGTTCTAGATCGTTCCAAACGCTGAGCTCACCCGCCGTCCATGCGACCTATGCGCTATTGACCCAAGCCGACCCGCCGTGCAGCAACAGGGCACACAGCAGGAGCATGACATGCAGATACCGCCCACCATCGACGCCGTTCAAAGCACGCTGGCCGACACCGGCTATGTCTGCGGACGCGCGCTGGCCACGGTTGTCTTCCTGTCGCTCAAACTCGGACGCCCCTTGTTCCTTGAGGGCGAGGCCGGTGTGGGCAAGACCGAAATCGCCAAGGCGCTGGCGCAGGCCCTTGGCCGCCGTCTGATCCGCCTGCAATGTTACGAAGGGCTCGATGTCTCCTCTGCCGTCTATGAATGGAACTTCCCGGCGCAGATGATCGCCATCCGCACGGCCGAGGCCGCAGGGGGCGCGGATCGGCAGGCGCTGAAAACCGAACTTTTCTCGCGCGAATACCTTGTCGAACGCCCGCTGCTGCAGGCCATGCGCCCGGACGAAAACGGCGCGCCGATCCTGCTGATTGATGAACTCGACCGCACCGATGAACCGTTCGAGGCCTTCCTGCTCGAAGCGCTGTCGGATTTTCAGGTCACCATCCCGGAACTTGGCACGATCAAGGCGCCAGAGCCGCCCATCGTCATCCTGACCAGCAACCGCACCCGCGAGGTGCACGATGCGCTGAAACGCCGTTGCCTGTATCACTGGGTCGACTATCCGGATTTCGACCGAGAGATAGAGATCCTGCAAACCCGCGAGCCCGAGGCGTCGGAAACCCTCAGCCGCGAAATCGTCGCCTTCGTGCAGAAACTGCGCACAGAGGATCTGTTCAAGAAACCCGGAGTCGCGGAAACCATCGACTGGGCGAAATGCCTGCTCGCGCTGGATGTGATCGACCTCTCCCCCGAAGTCATCTCTGACACCCTTGGCGCCATCCTGAAATACCAGGATGACATCCAGAAAATCCAAGGCTCAGAAGCGAAACGCCTGCTGGACGAGGCCCGCGCCTCGCTCGCCCCGGCCTGATGTTTCATCTGCCCATAAATATCCCGGGGGGCGCCGCAGGCGCGGGGCAGAGCCCCAAAGGACGCTGATGGCCGAATACATCCCCCTCGATCTGCCCGAGAACCCCAAACTCTCCCATAACATCACCCATTTCGCCCGCGCGCTGCGCCGCGCGGGTCTGCCCATCGGCACGGGCCGGGTGATCGACGCCATCCGCGCGGTCGAGGCAGCGGGTTTCACCGACCGGCGTGATTTCTACTGGACGCTGCACGCCTGTTTCGTCAACCGCCCCGAACACCGCACGGTGTACAATCAGATCTTCCGGCTTTACTGGCGCGACCCACGTTACCTTGAACACATGATGTCGATGCTGCTGCCCGCGATCCGCGGCGCGCAGGAAGAAAAGCCTGCGCAGGCGGCTGAAAAACGCGCCGCAGAGGCGCTGCTGGACGGCAAACAGCCCGAAGCCCCCGAACGCCCCGAGGCGGAGGAGGAGGAAACCCTGATCAAGGTCGATGCCTCGATGACCATGTCGGCCGAGGAAAAGCTGCGCCGCCTCGATTTCGAACAGATGTCCACGGCCGAGATTGCCGAGGCCAAGCGCATGCTCGCGCGGCTGAAACTTCCCGTCAAACCGCTGCCTTCGCGCCGGGGCATGGCGGCGCTGAACGGGCATGACGTCGACTGGCGCCGCTCGATCCGCGCCGCCATGCGCCAGGGCGGCGAGATGCGCAGCTTCGCCCAGACCAGACCCCGCCCGCGCTGGCCCAATCTGGTGGTGCTCTGCGATATTTCCGGCTCGATGAGCCAGTATTCCCGCATGGTGCTGCATTTCCTGCATGCGGTCGCCAATGAAAAGGGCGCAGGCTGGGCCCGTGTGCACGCCTTTACCTTTGGCACGCGCCTCACCAATATCACCCGCCATCTGGCCACGCGTGATGTGGACACCGCCCTGAAATCCGCCGGGGCTGAGGCACAGGACTGGGAGGGCGGCACGCGCATCGCCTCCTCCCTGCACGCCTTCAACCGGGACTGGTCGCGCCGGGTCATGGGGCAGGGCGCTGTGGTGCTGCTGATCACCGATGGGCTGGACCGCGACGACGGTGGCGCCCTGTCACGAGAGATGGAGCGTTTGCAGCTTTCTGCCCGGCGGCTGATCTGGCTGAACCCGCTGCTGCGCTGGGATGGCTTTGCCCCCAAGGCGGCCGGAATCCGCGCGATGCTGCCGCATGTGCACTCCTTCCGCGCCGGGCATTCCGTGCAGTCGCTGCAGGATCTGGCTGACGTGATCTCTCGCCCTGAGGATGTGGGGGAAAAGACGCGTCTGATGGCGATGATGGCGCCCTGAAACGGCGGGGTGTGCCTGAACTCTGCCCGTCGCAGACTCAAATGTTTCAACCCCGGCGGTGAACCGCCGAGTGTGGATGTGCCCCGCGCGAAACTCCCTAGCCTGTTCACGCGTTTCTACCCCATACCGCTGCGGCGGACCTTGGAAAGGACATGTAATGAAACCCGGATTCCTCAAATCGTCGACAGCGATGGTGCTGGTGGCAAGCCTTGCCGCCGCGCCGATCCCGAGCTTTGCCCAGAGTGCCGACAGCGATCCTGCAGCGCAGACTGACGACGCGGGCCAGGCCGATCTGTTGCGCCAACAGCTGCAAGACGCAATCGACGCCCAGGCCGATGTTGACGCCGCTGCTGAAACCCCGGCAGCGGAGCCGGAACCCGTGCCAGAGGTGCTGCCAGAACCCGTGCCAGAGGTGCTGCCAGAACCCGTGCCAGAGCCCGTAACGGAACCCGCGCCCGAACCGGTCCCTCAAAACGTCGCACCAGAGCCAGAAGCCGCACCCGAAGCGCCGCAAGCCGACGAACCGACCCCGCAAGCCCAGACAATCCCAGACGCCGCGCCAGAGGCCGCGCAACCTGAAGCCGCGCCAGAGGCCGCGCAACCTGAAGCCGCGCCAGAGGCCGCGCAACCTGAAGTCGCACCGGAGGCTGCGCAACGTCAAGCTGTGCCGGAACCTGCGACAGAGGCCGTAGAACCCGACGCTACGCCTGAGGTTGCGCCGGAAGCCGAGACCAGCGCACCGCAAGCGCCGATCGAGCCTGCGGCACCGGAAGGAGAGGCCGCAGACGAACCCCTTGCGCCCGCCGATACGGCCGCCGAACCCCAATCCGACACCTCCGCCGAAAGTCTGGAGCAAAGCCTGCAACGCCTGAGCGATCAGAACGACGGCGCGCTTGAGACCACCGCCGAGACTGCGGCCGAGACCACACCCGAGACCGCGGCCCAGATCGAGGATGTGACCCCGATCGATTCCCAAGCCCAGGCCGAGGTTCAGGCAGAAGCGGAAGCGCAAGCGCCCGCCTCTCTGGCGGCGAGCAGTGATGCCGCGCCGGCAGAAGCCGAGCTGGTCGAGGAGACGGTGACCGAAGACACCGCACGCAGTTCGAGCGAGGAGTTCGGCACCAATCTCCAAGGCGAGGCGCAGACAGCGCCCGCCGCAAAGAAAAAGGACAAGAAAGACGACAAGGGCCTGAGCAACTTTGAAAAGGTGGCCCTGCTGGGCATAGGCGCTGTCGCCATCGGCACGCTGCTGCGCAAGAACGAAACCGTCGCGGCAAATACCGGCGATCGGGTGATCGCCGAGCAGAACGGCCAGTTCCGGGTGATCAAGAATGACGACGCCCTGCTGCGTCAGCCCGGTTCAGACATCAAGACCTACACCTATTCCGACGGCTCGACCCGCACCATCGTAACCCGCGAGGATGGCAGCGAGGTTGAAACCGTCCGCGCCGTTGATGGCCGCGTGCTGCGCCGTGCGCGCAACCTGCCGGACGGGACAAGTGCACTGCTGTTTGACGACACCCAAAGCTCTCGTGCGGTGGATGTGAGTGCGCTGCCGCAGATCAGCAGCCGCCGTTCGGTCGATTACCGCGGTCTGCAGGCCGATGACCTTGCCGCCGCGCTGACAGCTGCGCAGGCCAAGAATGTGAACCGGACCTTCTCGCTCAGCCAGATCCGCAACATCGACGCGGTGCGCAAGCTGGTGCCGGAAATCAACGTCGATTCCGTGAACTTTGCCACCAATTCCGCAGTGATTCAGCCGCAGGAGGCCGAGGCACTGGCCGCCCTTGGCAATGCCATGCGCCGGATGATCGAACGCAATCCGTCCGAGGTGTTCCTTGTCGAAGGCCATACCGATGCGGTGGGTGCAGCGGGCTACAACCTTGCCCTGTCGGACCGTCGCGCGGAATCGGTGGCGCTGGCGCTGACCGAATATTTCCGGGTGCCGCCAGAAAACCTTGTGGTGCAGGGGTACGGCGAAAGCGATCTGATGCTGCGCACATCTGCCGCTGAACGCTCCAACCGCCGCGCCGCCGTGCGCCGCATCACGCCGCTGCTGGATGGCAGCAACGGCTGATCCTGCCAGTGGCTACAAAAAGCAACAAAAAGGCCCTGTGCAGCGCTGCACGGGGCCTTTTTACATCGTGAACCGGGAACGCCGGGGATCAGCCGAAGATCGACCCGAAACTGCCGCGATAGAGCGCCGACAATTCGTCCAGCGGCATGTCCGCGCCGCCCATGCGCACCGTGGTGCCGCCAAACTTGCCCACGGCGATGATCGGCACACCGGCGGCACCGGCCTTGGCCATCAGGGCCTCGGCCTCGTCAAAGGTGCAGGCGACCAGATAGCGCGCCTGATCTTCGCCGAACAGGGTCGGGGTGTCGTCCATGTCCAGCGTGACACCAACGCCCGACGCCTCGGCCATCTCGAACGCGGCAAGGGCAAGGCCCCCATCCGACAGATCGGTGCAGGAACAAATCAGAGCGCGGTTGTCGCGGATGAAATCGCCGTTGCGCCGCTCAGCCGCCAGATCCACATGCGGCGCATCACCGTCTTCGCGGTTGAAGATTTCCGCCAGCAGCGCGGATTGCCCCAGGTGGCCCGTCGTCTCGCCAATCACCAGCGCCACATGACCGTCGCGGGCAAAGCCCAGGATCGGCTCTTCGCCGTCGGCAATCAGACCCACGGCGCCGATGGTCGGGGTCGGCAGGATACCCACACCGTCGGTTTCGTTGTACAGCGACACGTTGCCCGACACGATCGGCATATCCAGCGCAAGACAGGCCGCGCTGATGCCGCGCAGGGCGCCGACGAACTGGCCCATGATCACGGGCTTCTCGGGGTTGCCAAAGTTCAGATTGTCGGTGGTCGCAAGCGGTTTCGCCCCCACAGCGCAAAGGTTGCGGAACGCCTCGGCCACAGCCTGCTTGCCACCTTCTTCGGGGTTGGCCTTGACGTAGCGCGGCGTCACATCCGAGGTAAAGGCCAGCTTCTTGCCCGTCCCATGCACCCGGATCACCCCGGCGCCAAAGCCGGGAATGCGCACGGTATCAGCCATGACCTGGCTGTCATACTGTTCGTAAACCCATGTGCGCGCGCAGTAATTCGGGCTGACCAGCAGCGCCTTCAGCCCGTGCAGCGGGTCGATCTGCGGCACGTCCGACAGCGGATCGGCGGGCGGCGTTGCCTCCCACGGGCGGTCATATTCGGGCGCGTTGCCTGACAGCGCCTTCAGCGGCAGATCGGCCTTGACCTCACCATTGTGCATGACAAGGAAACGGTCCTCGGCAATCGTCTCGCCCACGATGGCGAAATCGAGGTCCCATTTGTCGAACACCGCCTTGGCCTCGGCCTCTTTGGACGGGTCCAGAACCATCAGCATGCGTTCCTGCGACTCCGACAGCATCATCTCATAGGCGGTCATCGCCGTTTCGCGGCAGGGGACCTTTTCCAGATCCAGACGCACGCCCAGATCGCCCTTGTCACCCATTTCCACGGCAGAACAGGTAAGGCCGGCCGCCCCCATATCCTGAATGGAAATCACAGCGCCGGTCTGCATCAGCTCCAGCGTCGCCTCCATCAGGCGCTTTTCGGTGAACGGATCCCCCACCTGCACGGTGGGGCGTTTCTCTTCGATCGTATCGTCGAACTCGGCGCTGGCCATGGTGGCCCCGCCCACACCGTCGCGGCCCGTCTTGGCACCCAGATAGACAACAGGGCGCCCGACACCGCTGGCGGCGGAATAGAAAATCTTGTCCGTATCGGCAAGGCCCGCAGCAAAGGCATTGACCAGACAGTTGCCGTTATAGGCCGAATGGAAACGCACCTCGCCCCCGACGGTCGGCACACCAAAGGCATTGCCATAGCCGCCGACCCCTTCGACGACGCCATGCACAAGGCGTCGGGTCTTGTGATGCGACGGCTCGCCAAAGGACAGCGAGTTCATGGCGGCGATGGGGCGTGCGCCCATGGTGAACACATCGCGCAAAATGCCGCCGACACCTGTGGCCGCACCCTGATATGGTTCGATGTAGGAGGGGTGATTGTGGCTTTCCATCTTGAACACGACAGCCTGACCATCGCCGATATCGACCACACCGGCATTTTCGCCGGGGCCGCAGATCACCTGCGGGCCTGTGGTCGGCAGGGTGCGCAGCCATTTCTTGGAGGACTTGTAGGAACAATGCTCGTTCCACATGGCCGAAAAGATGCCAAGTTCCGTGAACGTCGGTTCGCGGCCGATGATGTCAAGGATACGCTGATACTCATCAGGCTTGATCCCGTGGGATGCGATCAATTCGTCTGTGATGGCCGGTTCTTGCATTGTTCATAACTCCCCATACGGATGAGGGCGCTATAAGCCAGCCCGCGCGTGGGGGAAAGGGGCCGCTCCTTGAAACGCGGCCGATAAGGCGCAAAAGACGCGCCCAGCGGCTAAAGCGCGGCCAAACCGGCTCAGAACAGCGCCTTCAGGCAGTCCACAATCTGCGTCACCGCCTGCCGCCGCGGCCCTTTGGGGATCACCGCGCAATGGTCAAACATCGCCAGCTCGGGCAGGGTCAGTTCCAACAGCACGCCAGCGGCCAGATCATCGCGCACCCCAAGTTCGCTGGCAGGGATCAGGCCGTCCGAGCGCCGTTGCGGGCCATCAGCTTCAGGTCAAGCTCCTATCCCAGCGGGCGCGCCTGCTGGAAGAGGGCGAAACGGCGCACGTTCAGCGCGCACCCAAGGCGGGAAAATCTGCCGTTGCGGGCTTAAGAGACGTTGCGTTTGGGCAGTGTTGGATGTCGGGGCTGCATGGCCTGCACCGGAATACGGGCAATAGGCAAGCGCAATAAACTGCCGCCTTCGGACGAGGGGGGGAAACAATCCCATAACAACGCAGAATCGCAAGCAAAAAAAAGGCCGAGCTAAAAAGCTCGGCCGAAGTCCAACAGGGAGGTATGAAGATGATGCGCCGTTAGGCACTCCAAACAACATGAGGATGAATTAATAGCCGACTTGTAAACGATCAAGTCCATTCGTACCGCTGGCGCAGCATTGCGGCTATGCGTCTGGCGCATAGCATGCTGTCACGCCTGTCCCATGGCCTTCAGCAGCTTGCGATGGGCAAAGATCTCTTCCTGAACAAAGTCGCGAAAGGCCGCGATACGCTTTGATTGCCGCAACTCTTCTGGGTAGGCTAGAAACACCGGCACTTCGCCGGATTCCAGATCGGGCAGGACGCGCACGGCGGTTGGAAAATCCTCGATGATGTAATCGGGCAGTACGCCAATCCCGAGGTGAGAGATCACCGCCTGCAGCACACCAAAATAGTTGTTCACCGTGAGGGTCGAGCGGATGTCATAGGTCATCAGCTCCTGTACCAGGCTCAGACCTGCCATCACCTGCGCCGAGCGGGTATTCTGGCAGATCAGCCGGTGCTTTGCCATATCCTCAAGCGTCTCGGGCACGCCGTGCTCTTCAAGATATTCTGGCGAGGCATAGAGGCGCATCCGGATCTGCATCAGCCGTTTGCGGATCAGATCGGCCTGACTGGGTTCCTTCATGCGGATGGCAACGTCCGCCTCGCGCATGGGAAGGTCCAGCACGCGTTCCTCAAGCATCAGGTCGATGTTGAGGTCTGGATATTTCTCATAAAGCTTGGGCAGACGCGGGGCGAGCCAGAGCGAGCCGAAACCGGTGGTTGTCGTCACCCGCAGTTCGCCGAACACCTCTTCCTCGCTGTCGCGGATGCGCGCGGTGGCCGCGTCGATGCGTTTGAGCATGGATCGCGTGGCATCAAACAGCAACTCACCCTGTTCAGTCAGAATCAGCCCACGCGCATGGCGATGAAACAACGTGGTGTTGAGCGATTCCTCAAGCGATCTGATCTGACGCGAAACCGCAGACTGCGACAGGTGCAGCGTATCGCCCGCATGTGTCAGGCTGCCGGCATCGGCAACAGCGTGAAAAATTCTGAGTTTATCCCAGTCCATGACGTCAACTTTCTTATTTTGCGGCCCTTCTACACGAAAGCTCTCTCACTATAAGGCGTAACCAAGAGGAAAACATGAAGTTGATTAGAAATTGCTGTTCAGGTCAGATATTGTGACCTAAAATACATCAAGGCACGATCATTGAGCGACGGGAGGCGTAAGATGAGTACCCAAGATATCACCCTGAACGACCGGTTTGATCTTTCCAAGGATCAGGTCCTTTTGAACGGCACGCAGGCGCTTGTCCGCCTGATGTTGATGCAAAAGGCGCGCGATCAGGCTGCCGGGCTGAATACGGCCGGGTACGTGACCGGCTATCGCGGCTCTCCTCTTGGTGCGGTCGATCTGCAGATGAACCGCGCGGCCAAATCGCTGGCCGCTGCCGATGTTCTGTTCAAGGAAGGCCTGAACGAAGATCTGGCCGCGACCGCCCTTTGGGGGTCGCAACAGGCCGAGCTGCGCGGCGAGGGCAAATATGACGGCGTCTTTGGTCTCTGGTACGGCAAGGGGCCTGGTGTGGATCGTTCCGGTGACGTGATGCGCCACGCCAACATGGCCGGATCGTCCAAACATGGCGGCGTGATCATGGCGATGGGGGATGACCACACCGGCGAATCCTCAACCGTGTTGCACCAGTCCGAATGGGCCATGGTCGATGCCTATATGCCCGTCGTGTCGCCCGCCGGGGTGCAGGAAATTCTCGACTACGGCATTTACGCCTATGAATTGTCGCGCTTTTCCGGCCTCTGGGTCGGCCTCAAGACCATGAAGGACACGGTCGAGGCGACATCGGTCGTTGATGGCCGCCCCGACCGCATGAAACTGTTTCTGCCAGACTTTGCCATGCCCGACGGCGGGTTGAACATCCGCCTGATCGACACACCCCACGCCCAAGAGGCGCGGATGATTGATTACAAACGCTTCGCAGCGGAGGCATTTTCCCGCATCAACGGCATGGACAAACGCATCTGGGGCAAGCCGGGCGCAAAAATCGGCTTTGTGGCCGCCGGCAAGAACTGGCTCGACCTCGTGCACGCGCTGTCGCTGCTGGGGCTGGATGCAGAAGGGGCCGAGCGCCTTGGCATCACCACCTACAAGATCGGCCAGACCTTCCCGCTCGACATGCAGGGCTTTCACGACTGGGCCGAGGGGCTCGATCTGATCGTCGTGGTTGAGGAAAAGCGCAAACTGATCGAGGTGCAAATCAAAGAGGCAATCTTCAACGACCGCCGCGGCCGCCGCGTCTATGGCTGGCACAAGGGTGGCGGCGCCGGGTCGATGCATGGGGTCGAACTGTTCCCGACGCGCGGCGCGCTGGACCCGATCCTGATCGCTGAAAAACTGGGCGAGATCCTGATTGAAGAGGGGCGCGGAACCGATCGCCTCAAGGCCGGGATGGAGATGCTCGACCGCGCCCGGCGCGCCGACAATGCCGAAGAGATCGCAGCGCGTCTGCCGTATTTCTGCTCCGGCTGCCCCCACAACACCTCGACCAAGGTGCCCGACGGGTCGCGCGCCTATGCCGGCATCGGCTGTCACTACATGGTGCAGTGGATGGATCGTTCTACCGTGGGCTTTACCCATATGGGCGGCGAAGGCGCGAACTGGATCGGTGAGGCGCCGTTTTCCAACACACCCCATGTGTTCCAGAACCTTGGCGATGGCACCTATAACCATTCCGGCGTGCAGGCGATCCGCGCGGCACTGCTGGCCGATACCACGATCACCTACAAGATCCTCTATAACGATGCTGTCGCCATGACCGGCGGGCAAAAGAATGACGGCGGCCTGACGGCTGAACAGATCGTGCGCGAACTGGTCGCCATGGGCGTGAAACACGTGGCCGTGGTCTATGACGAAAAGGAAGAGGTGGACCTTTCCGCTTTTCCCAAAGGCGTCGAAACCCACACACGCAGCCATATGGATTCCATACAGAAAACATATGCAAACCATACGGGCGTTTCGGCCATCGTTTACATCCAGACCTGTGCGGCGGAAAAGCGGCGGCGCCGCAAGCGCGGACAGTTTCCCGATCCCGACAAACGCGTGTTTATCAACACCGATGTTTGCGAAGGCTGCGGCGATTGCGGGGTGCAATCCAACTGCGTGTCCATCGTACCGGTCGAAACCGAACTTGGCCGAAAACGGGCGATTGACCAGTCGTCCTGTAACAAGGATTTCTCTTGTCTCAAAGGGTTTTGCCCGTCGTTCTTAACGCTTGAGGGCGCAAAGGTGCGCAAGGGCGGCACCACCCAATTACAGCTGCCCGACATGCCAGACCCAAAGCTGCCCCAGATCAACGGCACCTGGAATCTGATCGTCACCGGCGTCGGCGGCACCGGGGTTGTGACCATCGGTGCGGTCGTGGCACAGGCCGCGCAGATTGATGGCAAAGGGGCCGGCATGATGGAAATGGCCGGCCTTGCGCAAAAGGGCGGCGCGGTGCACATCCATTGCCGTCTTGCGGAAAAACCAGAAGATATCAGCGCGATACGGGTCGCAACGGGGGAATGTGACGCGTTGATCGGCGGTGATCTGGTGGTGTCAGCCGGGGCGAAAACCCTCGGCCTGATGCGCACCGGCCGCACTGGTGGCGTCGTGAACAGTCACGAAATCATCACCGGAGAGTTTACACGAAACACCGAATTTACGTTGCCTGTAGACAGGTTACGCCTTGCTCTTGAGGCGCGTCTTCAGGACCGGCTGGACCTGTTCGACGCCTCTGAACTGGCGCGGGCCACCATGGGTGATTCCATCTTTTCCAACATGATGATCCTTGGCGCCGCCTGGCAGCGGGGCCTTGTTCCGCTGTCCAAATCTGCGCTTGTGACTGCCGTCACACTGAACGGCGCGGCGGTGGACAAGAACCTGCGCGCCTTTGAAATCGGTCGCTGGGCCGTGCTGCATTCCGAACAGGCCGCACAGCTCAGCGCGCCCAAAGTGGTGCAGATGCCCAAAACGCTGGAAGAAAGGATCGCCTTTCGCGCGGATCATCTGGTGGCCTATCAGGGCAAGCGTCTGGCCAAACGCTACCAGCGGATGCTGGACCCGATCACTGACCGCAAGGTGAAAGAAGCCGTGGCAAAAGGCTATCACAAGCTGTTGTCCTACAAGGACGAATACGAAGTCGCCCGCTTGCTTTTGCAAAGCCGCGACAAGGCGGCAGAGACCTTCGAGGATGGCTTTAAGCTGACCTTCAACCTCGCGCCACCGCTGCTGGCAAAAACTGGTCCCGACGGACGCCCGCAGAAAAAGACGTTTGGCGATGGCATGTTGCGCGGCTTTGCTGTGCTGAAACGGTTCAAGATGCTGCGCGGCACGCCGCTCGACCCCTTTGGTCGTTCGCAAGAGCGGAAGATGGAGCGCGCGCTTATTGCCGAATACGAGGCCGATATGGCCGATGTACTGCCCCGGCTGACCCCGGCGACGCGGGATGCGATCATCGCGCTGGCAGAGTTGCCCTTGCAGATCAAGGGGTTCGGGCCGGTAAAGCAGGCAAACGCTGAAAAAGCCGCCAAACGACGCGAAGAGCTTTTGGCCCTGATCCGCGCCGGTGGTACGCCTGTTGCGCAGGCAGCGGAGTGAGCGGTCATAAAGCATTTACGCAACTGTTACAGACTTTGGCGAGAAGAGCCGAACCGCGCTAGTCAGGCGCAGATTTCGCAAGGATCCGTCACATGCAGGCGACGCGCCAGATAGCCCGGGATATCAGCTATTCCTATTCGGCCAGCACCCGGGGGGGCCGGGCCCTGATCCGGCTGATGGAAAATGCCACTGGCCGCATCAGTCTGATCAAGCGCGCCAGCGGCTATGAACACGAGGTGGCCGAGGGGCGCGATTTCTGGCAGGTCATGGTTGAACGCTACGGCCTGCAACTGGACGTGATTGGTGGCACGCTGGCCAATATTCCCACGACCGGCCCGCTGATCGTGATCGCGAACCATCCTTATGGCATTCTCGACGGGCTGATGCTGGGGCATATCCTGTCCGTGGCGCGCGGCGATTTCCGCATTCTGGCGCATCGCATCTTTCGCAAGGCAGCAGATCTTGAGCGGGTGATCCTGCCGGTCTCTTTCGACGAAACCAAAGAGGCGGTCGCGCAGAACCTTGAGACCCGTAAGGAATCCCTGCGCTATCTGGCAGCGGGCGGCGCCATAGGTATTTTTCCCGGTGGCACGGTGTCCACGGCGCTGAAACCGTTTGACCGACCCATGGACCCCGGCTGGCGCAGCTTTACCGCCAAAATGGTGGCGAAAAGTGGCGCGACGGTGGTGCCGATCTATTTTGACGGCCACACCAGCCGGATGTTCCAGCTGGCCAGCCATCTGCACACAACGCTGCGTATGGGTCTGCTGATCAAGGAATTCCGCAAACGGGTCGACACACCAGTGCGGGTCGTCATCGGTCAGCCAATTCCAGCCGAAGCTTTGCAGATCCACGCCAGAGACCCACGCGCGATGATGGATTTCCTCCGCAAGGCAACGTATGAGCTTAGCCCAAGCCCGCTTTCCTCTTACGACTACGGGTTCGAGTTTGAGGAACGGCACAAGAAGAAGGCGTAATTAGCCGGATATAGAGAAGGATTCTATCATGGCTGTTGGGGTATTCGATTCGGGTCTGGGTGGTCTGACCGTGCTGGACGCGGTGTCCCGGCGCCTGCCGGACGTGCCGTTTGTCTACCTCGCCGACAGTCGCAATGCGCCCTACGGCGTGCGCGATGCGGATGACATCACCAACCTGACCTGCGCTGCGGTGGAACGTCTCTGGGCTGCGGGCTGCGATCTGGTCATTCTGGCCTGCAACACCGCCTCAGCTGCCGCACTGCGCCGGATGCAGGAAAGCTGGATTCCCACGGACAAGCGGGTTTTGGGTGTCTTTGTGCCCCTGATCGAGGCGATGACCGAACGCCAGTGGGGCGACAATTCCCCGCCGCGTGAGGTGGCTGTCAAACATGTCGCGCTGTTCGCGACCCCCGCAACGGTGCGCAGCCGGGCGTTCCAGCGCGAACTGGCCTTTCGCGCCATCGGTGTGGATGTCGAAGCACAGGCCTGCGGCGGCGTGGTGGATGCCATCGAAGAGGGCGACATGATCCTGGCAGAGGCGCTGGTGCGCAGCCATGTGGATGCCCTCATGCGCAAGATGCCCGAGCCACAGGCGGCGATCCTCGGCTGCACCCATTATCCGCTGATGCAGGAGGTGTTCCAGCAGGCGCTGGGGCCGAATGTCAGCGTCTACAGTCAGGCCAATCTGGTGGCTGAGTCGCTGGCCGATTATCTGGTCCGGCATCCGAATATGCTAGGCACCGGGACGGAGTCCCAGTTTCTGACCACCGGTGATCCGCGCCGCGTCTCTGATCGCGCGACCCAGTTCCTGCGACGACAGATCCTGTTTCAGCAGGCCTGACACCCCGCGCACGTCTTGGTGACAGGTCTCCTGCAAGGCTTTGACGCCCTGCAATAATCCGCTAAACAGAATGTCAAAAGCAACGCTGAGGCGCTGCGCGGACGGAGAGACGACATGACCCATAAAATCGCGATCATCGGAGCCAGCGGCTATACCGGCGCCGAATTGATCCGCCTGATTGCCACCCATCCGACCATGGAAATCGCCGCCCTTGCCGCCAATTCCAAGGCCGGACAAAGCATGGAACAGGTCTTTCCGCATCTGCGCCATCTGGATCTGCCGGATCTGGTGACCTGGGAGCAGATTGATTTCAGCCAGATCGACCTGTGTTTCTGCGCCCTGCCGCACAAGACCAGCCAGGAGGTGATCCGCGAGCTGCCCAAAACGCTCAAGATCGTCGATCTGAGCGCCGATTTCCGGCTGCGTGATCCTGCGGAATACACAAAATGGTATGGCAACGCCCATGGCGCCGTCGACATGCAGAAAGAGGCGGTCTACGGCCTGACGGAATTCTACCGCGATGCGATTGCCAAGGCGCGGCTGGTGGCGGGCACAGGCTGCAACGCCGCAATGGGTCAGTTCATCCTGCGCCCACTTGTGGCCGGGGCCGTGATCGACCTCGAAGAGATTATCCTCGACATGAAATGCGCCGTATCCGGTGCCGGCCGCAGCCTGAAGGAAAACCTTCTGCATGCGGAACTGTCCGAGGGTTACAACGCCTATGCTGTCGGCGGTACGCATCGCCATCAGGGCGAATTCGATCAGGAATTCAGCGCCCTTGCGGGTCGTCCGGTCAAGGTGCAGTTCACGCCGCATCTGATGCCGGTCAACCGCGGCATCCTTGCCACCACCTATGTCAAAGGCGATCCTCAGGCGATCTATGCCACGCTGCAAAAGGCCTATGCGAATGAGCCTTTCGTCAAGGTGCTGCCGTTTGGGGAAACGCCGTCGACCCACCACGTGCGCGGATCGAACTTTGTCCATATCGGTATGACTGGCGACCGTATCCCGGGGCGGGCCACCGTCATCGGCGTGCTGGACAACCTGACCAAGGGCAGCTCGGGCCAGGCTTTGCAGAATGCGAATTTGATGCTAGGTGAGGAAGAGACGGCAGGCCTGATGCTGGTGCCGTGCTTTCCGTAAGTCAGGTTCGTTAGATGGGTGAGGAGAGACGTGCATGGCCTTTAAATCGTTAAAGAAAAAGCGCCGGATACAGGTTGTGGCAGTGGCGGCTGTGGCCCTTGTCATCTCGACCGGGCTGATAGGTTACGGCATGCGGGACGGGATCAATTTCTTCCGCTCCCCAAGTCAGGTCATGCAGGAACCTCCGCGCCCCACCGAAGTGTTCCGCATCGGCGGTCTGGTCGAGGAAGGCACGCTCAAGCGCGGTCAGGGGCACGAGATCACCTTCAGCGTGACCGACGGCGGCGCATCGGTGCCAGTCGTCTATGCTGGGGTACTCCCGGATCTGTTTGACGAAAAACAGGGTATGGTCGGCACTGGACGATACATTAACGGAATCTTTGAAGCCTCTGAAATCCTTGCCAAACATGACGAAAGCTACATGCCGAAAGAGGTGATCGACGCGCTCAAGGCGCAAGGTGTCTACAAGGAAGACGAAGCGGGCAGCTGAAAAATATCAGCGGTCGACTTCGGTGAACTGTTCGATTTTGCGTATTTGAAAAGAGAAGAATTCGGGCGCGCGGAGAAAGCTCCACGCGCCCTTTTTTCAGTCAGCGCAGGATGGATTTTCCTGCGAATTCAGCCGTTTCGCCCAGGATCTCTTCGATGCGGATCAGCTGGTTGTACTTCGCCAGCCGGTCAGAACGCGCCAGCGAGCCGGTCTTGATCTGACCGCAGTTGGTGGCAACGGCGAGATCGGCAATGGTCGCATCCTCGGTTTCGCCCGATCTGTGCGACATGACATTGGTCATGCGGGCGCGGTGGGCCATTTCAACAGCTTTCAGCGTTTCGGTCAGCGTGCCGATCTGGTTGACCTTGACCAGCATGGAGTTGGCGCAGCCCTTTTCGATGCCCATGGCCAGACGCTTGGGATTGGTCACAAACAGATCGTCGCCCACCAGCTGGATCTTGTCACCCAGCATGTCGGTCAGCGTCTTCCAGCCATCCCAGTCATCTTCGGACATGCCGTCCTCGATCGAGATGATAGGGTAGTCGGCGCAAAGCTGGGCGAGATAGGCGGCGTTTTCCTCGGAGGTGAGGGATTTGCCTTCGCCTTTCATTTCGTACTTGCCACCCTTGTAGTATTCGGTCGCAGCGCAATCGAGCGCGAGGCAGATATCCTCGCCCGGGGTGTAGCCGGCGGTTTCGATGGATTGCAGAATGAAATCAAGCGCCTCGCGGGTGGAGCCGAGATCTGGAGCAAAGCCGCCCTCATCGCCAAGGCCGGTGGACAGACCCTTGGCCGACAACGCCTTTTTCAGCGTATGAAAGACCTCAGAGCCCATGCGCACAGCTTCGCGGATGTTCTCTGCCGCGACGGGCATGATCATGAATTCCTGGATGTCGATCGGGTTGTCGGCATGTTCGCCGCCGTTGATGATGTTCATCATCGGAACCGGCAGCACACGGGCCGAGGTGCCGCCCACGTAGCGGAACAGCGGCATGCCGTTATATTCGGCCGCAGCCTTGGCCGCCGCGAGCGACACGCCAAGGATCGCGTTGGCGCCAAGGCGGGATTTTGTGTCGGTGCCGTCAAGTTCGATCATCGACATGTCGATGGCAACCTGTTCGGTGGCGTCCATACCCAGCAGGGCCTCGGCGATTTCGCCGTTCACGGCGGCGACGGCCTCAAGAACACCTTTGCCCATGTAGCGGGATTTGTCGCCATCGCGGCGTTCATTCGCCTCGTAGGCGCCGGTGGACGCACCCGAAGGCACTGCTGCGCGGCCCATGGTGCCGTCTTCGAGGGTCACGTCGACCTCGACCGTGGGGTTGCCGCGGCTGTCGAGAATTTCGCGGGCGTGGATGTCGATGATTGTGCTCATGGGTCCAGTCTCTTGATGGTTAATCTTTTATCCTGCCTATAGCAGGCGGATGTAAAAAGTAAACCGCGTCGGTTAGCGCTAACGGATCGCTTACGCGTTGCAGTTCTGCGCCTTGCCGCGCAGCATTCCGGACCAGATATCGTTCGCGCAGAATGGTATAAAGGCCCGAGGCGATGATCAGCGCGGCGCCGACAAAGGTCAACAGGTCAGGCCCTTTGCCAAACACCAGAATCCCGAGGATCAGCGCAAAGATCAGTCTGGAATAGCGTGACAGCGTGATAAGAAAAACATCACCGGTCCGGGTCGCGAGGATGATGCAGTCATATCCCAACACGCCAACGGCGGTGCCGCACAGTAGAATCAGAGCCGAGGCGCCGTCGGGCCAGAGAGGCCAGCAATGTCCATGTCTAGGACAGCGACGCCGGAAAGCGCGCAGTGGCGAGGACAGGGTCCAAGGGCATTCTGAATTCTCTTCGAGAGACCCTCGGCGTGCAGTGGCACGTTTTCCGGTGGCTTCAACCTTTTTTGATCGGCACGCCGTAGAGTTCCAGTCGGTGCCCCTTGAGCCGGTAGCCCAGCTTTGCGGCGATCTTTTCCTGCAAAGCCTCTATTTCGGAATCGACGAATTCGATCACCTCACCCGATTGCATGTCGATCAGATGGTCGTGGTGGTCGCGTTCGGCATCCTCGTAGCGGGCGCGACCATCGCCGAATTCCAGCCGGTCAAGGATACCGGCCTCTTCGAACAGTTTCACCGTCCGGTAGATTGTGGCAATGGAAATCCTGTCGTCGCGGGCCGAGGCGCGCGCATAAAGCTCTTCGACATCCGGATGGTCGGTTGCCTCTTCCAGCACTTGCGCGATGGTGCGGCGCTGATCGGTCATGCGCAGGCCTATAGCTTCGCAGCGGCTGATGATGGTGTCGGTCATGGAATCCTCGCGGCCTCGGGTTCATTAGCTTTAGCCAATCCGGGGTAGGGAGGCCAACACCCGAATTGCACGAAATCTGGGAGTTCTCTTGACTTCCCAAGCTTTAGCGGGCATCAGGCAACCAACGGATCTCTTCTGCCGCGTGAGCAGATTGACCGGCGCAGCATGCGCCGCGGGTCACGGAGACCGCGATTGCTTCCAAAATCACGCGTGGGGCATGGGGTGCAACGCCTTTCGGACATTCGGTCTGATGGCGGTTCTGTGCCTCTCCACCTGACGGGCCGCAAGAGCAGCCTGTTGTGCGGCTGCGATATCGCAGCCCGAAAGGAACTGTTTTGACTGATTTTACCACAATGGGCCTGCCCAAGTCGCTTGTCACCCGTCTGACCCAGATGGGCCTGACCGAGCCGACACCGATTCAGGCTGGTGCCATTCCCTTTGCCATGGCGGGCCGTGACGTGATGGGTCTGGCCCAGACCGGCACCGGCAAGACGGCAGCCTTTGGCCTGCCGCTGGTGGCGCAGATTTCCGGCCTTGGCCGTCCCGATCCGAAATCCGTGCGTGGCCTCGTGCTGGCGCCGACCCGCGAGCTGGCCAGCCAGATTGCCGAAACACTGAAAGAACTGACCCTGGGATCGCCGCTGAAAGTGGCGGTTGTTGTTGGTGGCCAGTCGCTGAACGCACAGTCCAAGCGGCTGGAACGCGGCATCGACCTGCTGGTCGCCACGCCGGGCCGCCTGATCGACCTGATCGAACGCCGCGCCGTGCGCCTGAACGAGTGCAGCTTTCTGGTGCTCGACGAGGCGGATCAGATGCTTGACATGGGCTTTATCCATGCGCTGCGTCAGATCTCGACCCATCTGCCGAAAAAGCGTCAGACCATGCTGTTTTCGGCCACCATGCCCAAGCTGATGGAAGACCTGTCGCGCGAGTACCTCAACAACCCCGAGAAGGTACAGGTTTCACCTCCGGGCAAAGCCGCGGACAAGATCGAACAGTCGGTGCATTTTATCGCCAAGGCGGAAAAGACCAAGCTGCTGATCGAGCTTCTGGACAAGCACAAGGACGAGCTGGCGCTGGTCTTTGGCCGCACAAAGCACGGGTCTGAAAAGCTGATGAAGACGCTGGAAAAGGCCGGTTTTGCCGCCGCGTCGATCCATGGCAACAAGAGCCAGGGCCAGCGTGATCGCGCACTTAAGGCGTTCCGCGATGGCACGGTTCGTGTTCTTGTGGCGACGGATGTGGCCGCACGCGGCCTCGATATTCCGGCGGTCCGCCACGTCTACAACTTTGAACTGCCGAACGTGCCGGAAAACTATGTGCACCGCATCGGCCGGACTGCCCGTGCGGGTCGTGAAGGATCGGCCATCGCATTCTGTGCACCGGATGAGATCGGCGAACTGAAGGCAATCCAGAAGGTTCTGAAAATGACCATTCCGGTCGCCTCAGGGCGCGCGTGGGAAGGTCTGGATACACCTGATCGCGGCGGCAATGGCGGTCAGCGTCGTGGCAATGGCGGTGGCAAGCCTGCGGGTGCAGGCAAGCCGGGCGCACCCCGTCGCCGTCGTTCTGGTGGCGGCGGTCGGCCTGCTGCAAAAGCGGCCTGATCAGGCCATCAGACTGCGCCGTCTGCGGGCGGCGCGGTCATTGACAATCAGATAGGCGGCGAGGCTGATCAGAACCAGCGCGCCGCCTGTCAGCATTCTGGGGGTTGGCACCTCTCCGGTGCCGATCCAGACCCAGACAGGCCCGATCACGGTTTCCAACAGCATCAGCAGGCTGACATTTGCCGCCGCCGTATGACGCGAGGCGAAGGACAGCGAAAAGAACGACACCGGCAGGATCAGCGCGCCCGTCATGACAATGGCCCATACGACACCGTCCGTCATGCGCCCGGTGCCTGTCCAGAACAGCCCGTTTACCCCCGCCAGCAGGGCACCTATGCCGATGCACAGCAGGATCGGAACGTTCCCGGAATTGCGCAGGGTCACAAAATTCATCGCCAGTGTAAACGCGACGCCAAGCCCGCAGAGCGCGCCCCATAGCGCGGATGTGTTCAGCGCTGCTGCGCCCTTGCCGCTGACCGCGATGCCAATTCCCGCAAGAACCGCGGCAATGGTGATCCAGGTGGCGGTGCTCGTGCGTTCGCCATAGATCACCCGGGCAAGGACGGCAGACCACACCGGCGCTGTTGCGACTGAGACCAGCACAACCGAAACCGGGGCAAGGGCGATGCCGGTGGGAAACAGCGTGGCATTGGTGAACTGACAGGCAACCACCGTCAGCCCAGTCCCGCTGGCCAGAATGCCAAGGTCTGCGCGTCGGCGGGCAGAGGTGGCAAGCCAGACCAGCAGGAACAGGCTGCCCATGCACAAACCTCGCCAGCCCAGCATCTGCATTCCGTCCATTCCAGACAAACGCATGAACAGGGCGTCGGGGGTGAGTACCAGCGCGCCGAAGGTGGCGAGCAGCAGACCGAAAAGGGGATGAGATTTCATTCGCGATGTTTGGCCGCAAAACCGCGCACCGGTCAAGGGTGCGCGGCGCGTTTTCAACTGTGCCTTACTTGTAAAGCGGCTGGAGACCCATCTGCATATGCAACATGTTCACCGTCGGTTCGTCCAGTTCCATCGCCTTGGCCAGAGAATCGAGGTACTCGGCCTCGTCCTGGGTATCGACACGGATGGTCATGAGTGAGGCGGAATAGACCTGCATCCGCTGCGCCTGCGGCGTATCGGCGGCCAGCGCATCAACATCAACCGGAGCGGCAAGTTCAGCTTTGACAAAGGCGATGTCGGCGGGGCTGGCATCTGTGCCGACAGTTTCAAGGATCTTGGTCTTTTCAGCCTTGTCGATCTCTCCATCCGCCTTGGCAGCCTGGATCATCGCCCGCAGCATCAGGGCCGCGCTTTTCTCTGCTTCGGGGGCGGTTTGCGTGGTATTGAACTGGTCCAGCATGTCGGCAATGCCTTTGCCCTGCGTTGCAGCCGCGCCGCCAGCGGCGGCCATCATCCCGGCCATAGCTGCGCCCCCCTGGGCAGCAGAAGAAAGCAGCGGACCTTTTTCAGCGGTGCCGCCACTGTTGCCGCCCATGAGCGAGGACAGGTCGACGCCGCTTTTTTTCATCTGCTCCATCATCGAGGCCATGGGATTGGATGCGCCGCCCGTAGCACCGCTGAAGGCCGACAGATCAATCCCCGATGCCTTCATCTTGTCCATCAGCTTTTGCATCGTGTCCGTGCCCTGAGATGTCTTGCCCGACAGCATGTCACCCATCTGGGCCTGTGCGCTGCTGGCAGGATGTTTGCCCGTGATCTGGGCGCCGCCGCCCAGAGGTCCACCCAATCCCTGACCTCCGGCCATCTTGTCGACGCCCCGCGCCGCCGCGTATCCGATTGCCACCTTGGCCAGTGTTCCCATCAGTCCCATGCGGTGTCTCCTCCCTGGAAAATTCAATCTCTTGCCATCCCAGCATGCCACAAATGACCACCTGTGACAGTGAAAACCCAAAAAACAGCTAAAACAGGCGCAAAAGGCGCAGGATCATCCAGACGAGAAAACCCATCAACAGTGTACCTGCGGTCAGGAAAGCAAAGGCATAGGGCGTGCCGGTGCCGGGGATGCCTGCGACATTGACGCCAAACAATCCGGTCAGAAACCCCATCGGCAGAAACACCGCCGCCACCACCGACAACGCATAGGAATTGCGTGACAGGCGCACATTCTGGCGGGACTCAAGATAATCCGACAGCACGGCAAGACGGTCCCGCACGGCGTTCAGCTCTTCAACCGCGCGTTGCGCGCCATTGGCAATCTCGCCCAGATCCTCGCGCATGGCGGAATCGATCAAGGGCAGGCGGGTGTCCAGCAGGGCATGTAACGCCGCCGCCTGAGGATTGAGGAACCGACCCAGCCGGATCGCGGATCGGCGCAATTCGGGAATGTCTTCGCTTTCGAGGGCCTGGTCGTCTTCGTAGAGGATCTCTTCCAGATCATCGAGCCGGTCTTCGAGCGCGACACCATTCTCTTCGATTCGGTCGGTCAGGTTTTCGGCCAGAGCGACCAGAAATGCTGCTGGCGTGGGCGGCGCGTTATTCGCCTCGATCGAGCGGCGCAGATCCTGGGTGGCATAAAGCCGACGAATCCGCGTGGTCACGATCAACCGTTGTGAAAGCCAGGCGCGCAGAGACACCATGTCATCCCTGTCTTCCCCGTCGTTAAGGTTGAGGCCACGCAGAATGACGATCAGCCCGCCGTCATGAGCAAAGGCACGCGGACGGGTTTCAGGCTCCAGCAGGGCATCGATGGCCCGTTCGGGGACCTTGTCCGCCAGCCAATCGGCCAGAAACGGATCGTTGCGATCACAATGCACCCAGCGATAACCAGACGTAACTGGGATCGACAGATCGGATGTGGGTGTGGAACGGCCGTCTGGCGTAATATCCAAGGCAGACATCGGAGTCATGGAATCCTCAGGTCTTGGTATAATCAATTGGTTCGTCCTGTTCTGCCGCAGAGAGAGGGATTCTGCCATCGTTTTGGCGACTTGACCTTTGGGGCGGGCAGGTGTCCATGGCGGCATGAAAAGACGAGACTCGATAGATTTTGCCGGTGCGAGCGGCCTTGTGGTGTTCGCCGCTGTTCTTGCCCTCAATCAGGTGGTGATCAAGGTCACCAACGGCGGCTTTGGCCCGGTATTCTCTGCCGGGCTGCGCTCTGTTCTGGCGCTTGGCATCGTGCTGATTTGGGCGCGGCTACGCGGGCGCAAAATTTCTGGCCTGCGTGACAGGCTTTGGCCAAGCCTGCTGTTGGGCTGTTTCTTCACGCTTGAGTTTATCTTTCTTTATACAGCGCTGGATCTGACAACGGTTTCGCGCGCCTCGATCCTGTTCTATTCGATGCCGGTCTGGCTGGCACTTGTCGCGCATTTCACGTTGCCGGGCGAAACGCTGTCGCTGCAACGCGCCCTTGGCCTCGCGCTTGCCATGGCGGGGGTGATCTGGGCGCTGCTTGATCCCCACACCCGGGCAGCCGGAGATTTGCGTGGCGATCTGGCAGCCCTTGGCGCAGCTTTGTCATGGGCGGGGATCGCGCTGACCGTGCGGCTGACCAGAGTGTCTGAGCTGAATGCCGAAACGCAGCTCAGCCTGCAGCTGGCTGTTTCTGCGGTGCTGTTGCTGGCCCTGTCGCCGCTGTTCGGAGATTTGTTGCGCGATCCCGGCTGGGTCCATCTCGCCGGGCTGGGGTTTCAGGCGCTCTTTGTGGCGAGCTTTGGCTTTCTCTTCTGGCTTGGTTTGATCGCGATCTATCCCGCCTCGGATGTGGCGGCGTTCAGTTTCCTGTCGCCCGTGCTCTCGGTAGGGCTCGGCTGGGTGATGCTGGGGGAACCCGTGGGAGCGGGGATCATCGGTGCCCTTGCGTTGGTGGCGGTCGGGATCGTGCTGATCAACCTGCGGCGAACGGCCTAGGTACCGCAGTAGGTGGCTGCAACAACCTCAGCCGGGGTTGGTGGTCGACGCAGATCCTCAGCCTTTGGATCACTTTCATAGGGGCGCGACAGGACCGCATTCAACCGGTGGAAAGGGGCGTCATCGCCAGCGACCGCTGCCGCAATCATCTGCTCGATCCTGTGATTGCGGGGAATGACAGCCGGATTGCTGTTGCGCATCAGTTCGGTAGCGCCGGGTTCCTCTTTCAGGCGTTGTTGCCAGTCGGTTGACCACCCATCAAAGGCGGCAGGATTGCTAAACTGATCCCGGGCATTTCCATCTGACAAGGCGCGGAAGGTGTTGGTGAAATCCGCCCCGTTCACATGCATGAGGGTAAGCAGAGCGGTCACCAGATCCTTGTCCGCAGGGCGTGGGTTTGCGATGCCGATCTTGGCCGCGAACCGGTGTTCATATTCCGCCCGGATCAGCGCAGGCATGGCGTGGACCTTTTCGGTGAACTGCGTGACTGCGGCGTCCGGATCGGGCATCAGCGGGATCAGCGCGGTGGCCAGCTGCGCCATGTTCCAAACGATGATATCGGCCTGCGCCGCATAGGCATAGCGCCCGTTCCGGTCGATGGAGGAAAAGACCGTTTGTGGGTCATAAACATCCATGAACGCGCAAGGGCCGTAGTCGATTGTTTCGCCAGAAACAGTGCAGTTGTCGGTGTTCATCACGCCATGGATGAAACCGAGGCTGAGCCACTGCGCGACCAGTGCCGCCTGACGGTTGATGACCTTTTGCAGCAGCTCTGCGGGGTCTTTGACATCCGGGTAATGTCGCTGGACAGTGTAGTCATAAAGCTGGCGCAGGGCTTTTGCATCCCGGCGGGCGGCAAAGATCTGGAATGTTCCAACGCGGATATGACTGGCCGCGACGCGCGTCAGCACGGCACCGGGCAGCATCGCTTCGCGCGCAATATCCTGTCCTGTGCGGACAGCCGCAAGTGCGCGGGTGGTGGGCACGCCAAGCGCATGCATCGCTTCGGACACCACATATTCCCGCAGCACCGGACCCAGCCAAGCCCGGCCATCACCATTGCGGGAAAACGGCGTGGGTCCAGAGCCCTTAAGCTGGATGTCCCGGCGCAGGCCATCACTGCCAATCGTCTCGCCCAGCAAAATTGCCCGCCCGTCCCCAAGTTGCGGGTTGAAATGGCCGAACTGGTGCCCGGCATAAAGTTGGGCGAGCGGAGCAGCACCGTTTGGAACGGTGTTGCCAGAGAAAATTTGCGCAATCTCAGCTTCGTCATCGGGCAGCGCGATCTGCAGCGTTTTTGCCAAGCCACGGTTCACTGCGAGCAGCGATGGCGCTGCCACAGGGGTAGGATCAATCCGTGCATAGAAGCCTTCGGGCAGGGCGGCAAAGCTGTTGTCAAAGGGGATGTATGTCATTGGTTACAGGTAATCACATTGAGCCGGATTGCGAGAGTGTTTTTTCCATCGTGATCGAAGTCGTTCTGCAGAAACCGGGATGGGCTCTTTCCGCTGTGCGGACAAATCCAAGGGCGCCAAAAGCTCTGTGGTTGCTGACCAGCTCGATTCGGGTTTCGAGCCGCAAACGAGACAGGTTCAGGCGCCGCGCTAAGACCTCTGCCTGTTGGACAAAAGCACGTCCCAAACCCCTGCCTTGCGCGGTGGATCGCACGGCCAGCTTGCCGATGTAAAGAGCATCAGCCTGTTGCGCGAAATAGGCACAGCCAACCAAGGGAGGCATTGCAAGATAGAGATATTCGGCCTTGGAACGTTCCCGCAGTGAGGCAATTGTGAGCGCGAGCGCAGAGGATGGCGGGTCGATGCGACCGTTCATATAAGCGAAACTGTCCTTGATCAGGCCGAGAAGGCCATTCCAGTCATCGAAATCGGACGGCGCAGGTTCAGGATGTATCAAAGCACGCGTGACATGAACATGTAGCTGTCACGCGCCACAAAGCCGCAACGTTCATAAAGGCGCATCGCCGTTTCGTTGGAGCGATCCACCTCAAGATGCAGCGCTTTGATCGTGCTTTGTTTCAATGCCTGGGCCAAGGCATTGATCGCTTCGCCTGCCATGCCACGACCCCGCACCGCAGGCCTGATGTAAAGCTCGTCAACAATGGCATCCATGCCGCCATATTCGATGGACCAGCCAAAACTGACCACCACATATCCTACAGGTGAGCGACGCGGTCCGATCAGCCAGACCGCGCCATGCGGAGACCCTTCGAGAAGGGGTAGGATAGAACGTTCCTGATGCGCGGCATCCGTCCCGTAACCCTGGTCAAGATGCATAGCGGCGACAAGCTCCAGCAGCTTTGGCGCATCTTCTGCGACGGCAAGATGAAGAGATTTCACAGTCGCCCCAGCCTTTCCGTCAGCAGTGCAAAGAATCCCTCGGCCTGTATCGCGCGCATGAAGGTAGAATTGGGTGCGCGATCTGTGACACCCCACCAATCCGCGACGGTCATGCCAAGTGTCAGTTCTGACACAGTCTCTATCTCGACATTGATGTGGCGGCCGGTGAACAGATCGGGCTGGATCAGATAAGCGATCACACAAGGGTCGTGCAGCGGCGCGCCGTCGGATCCGTATTTTTCGCGGTCGAACCGTTCAAAGAATTCTGTCATCTGGGCTACGGCCTCGCCAACAGGTGTGTTCAGGGCGCGGATGGCGGCGTTTCGCTTCGTCGTGACCAGCGCGGCATGTGTCACGTCCAGCGGCAAGACGGTGATCGGCGCACCGCAGGCAAAGACCTTTTTTGCAGCCTCCGGGTCAACATAGATATTGAATTCAGCGGTTGGGGTGATGTTGCCCACTTCGAAATAGGCGCCCCCCATAAGGACGATTTCCTGAATGCGCGACGCGATATCAGGCGCTTTTTCAAGGGCTGTCGCGATATTGGTCAAAGGTCCGATCGGGCAGAGCGTGACCGTCTGCGGATCGTTCCTGCGAAGGGTTTCGATGATGAAATCGACGGCGTGCTGTTCCTGAAGTGGCATTGTCGGATCGGGCAGGGTAGGCCCGTCAAGCCCCGTCTTGCCGTGCACAAGTTCCGCAGTGACCAGCTTGCGGCTGAGCGGTGCATCGCAGCCCGCAAAGACCAGAGTGTCAGGTTTTCCGGCCAGTTCGCAGATAATGCGTGCATTCTTTTGGGTCATGGGCAATGGCACATTTCCGGCCACGGCCGTGATACCCAACACCTCAACCTCCTCAGGGGAGGCAAGCGCAAGCAGAATGGCGACAGCATCATCCTGACCCGGATCTGTGTCGATGATAATTTTACGGGGTGCCATACTAACCCTCCTTTCAGGGTTGGTCGCATGTGCCGGGCAAGCGTTCAAGAGGAATGGTTCTTGGAAATTCCCTGCGGTATCGTGCCTTACCGGGGACTTTAAAACGATGAGCTTGAAAAATAAAACGATGCGCTTGAAAAATCGCGCGACATGACGCGGTGATAATGTGGGAAGTTGGGGCCCCTCAATGCGCTGAAAATGATGAAAAAACGCGCCGATTGTGCTAAAATAGCGATCCTCGAGGAAGCCCAGTTTGCATTGGGGGCAATACAATGCGTTAGGGGGCATTGTGGTGGCTGTAGTGGATGTTAGACTCTTTCTTACACCTGCGGTATATCATCCGCGTTAGCGCTAACGATATGGTCAAGATCAGATGCCGGCCCAAGCGCCCAAGACATTAGAACGGAGCAGACCTGCCATGGTTTCGCGTGTAATTCCTGTCGATCCATTCGACCTTGTCATTTTTGGTGGCACCGGGGATCTTGCCCGGCGCAAGATCCTACCGGGGCTGTTTCGCCGCTTTTGCGCTGGACAGATGCCGCCAGAGGCGCAGATAATCGGCGCCGCACGATCCGAGTTGGATGACGAGGGCTATCGTGACTTTGTGCGCGACGCGATCCACGAATTCGCGGGTCCGCTGTCCGAAGATGACGCACAGATCGACGAGTTTCTGGAACGGGTTGGATACGTCGCTATCGACGCAAAGGGCGAAGGCGGCTGGGAAGAGTTGAAAAGCAGGGTCCGGGATGATCTGGTTCACGCCTTCTATTTCTCGGTCGCACCAGCCTTGTTCGGGGATATCGCCGAGCGTCTGCATCTGCACGGCCTGGCCGGGGACGAAAGCCGGATCGTTGTGGAAAAACCCTTTGGCAAGGATCTGGATTCAGCCAAGGCGTTGAACGCCACCCTCGCCAAACATTTCCATGAACAACAGATTTATCGAATCGACCACTATTTGGGCAAGGAGACGGTACAGAACTTGATGGCAGTGCGCTTCGGGAACGTTCTTTTCGAACCGCTGTGGAATGCACAATATGTCGATCATATCCAGATCACCGTTGCTGAGACGGTTGGCGTGGGCGGGCGAGGCAGTTATTACGATGCCTCTGGGGCTATGCGGGACATGGTGCAGAACCACCTGATGCAGCTGCTGTGCCTGATTGCCATGGAGCCACCTGCCAAATTCGACCCCGATGCGGTGCGGGATGAGAAGCTCAAGGTGATCCGCGCGCTGGAGCCGGTAGAGCCGCATCATATCGTACGCGGTCAGTATGATAAATCGGCAAACTCGCAGGGCTATCGGCAGGATGTGGAAAACCCGCGCTCTTTCACCGAAAGCTTTCTGGCGCTCAAGCTGCACATCTCCAACTGGCGTTGGGCGGGGACACCGTTTTACCTGCGGACCGGCAAGAAATTGAAGGCGCGGACCTCTGAAATTGTCGTAGTGTTCAAGGATGCGCCGCATTCGATCTTTGGTGCGGATGCCGGACGACATAGGAATGTTCTGGCTATTCGCCTTCAACCCAACGAAGGCATGACGCTGGACGTGACGATCAAGGAACCGGGCCCAGGGGGAATGCGTCTGATTGATGTGCCGCTGGACATGACATTTGCCGATGCGCTGGGACCAGAGGCGGAGCAGGCGACCGAAGCCTATGAGCGGTTGATCATGGATGTAATTCGCGGCAATCAGACCCTGTTCATGCGCGGCGATGAGGTTGAGGCTGCCTGGGCCTGGACCGATCCGATCATTGCGGGCTGGACTGCGCGCAGCGATGTGCCGAAGCCTTATGACCAAGGTGGCTCGGGTCCCGAAGATTCGATGATGCTGATGCATCGGGACGGACGACGCTGGAGGGAGTTGAAAGGATGAGCTTTACTCTTCTGGAATACCCCGATCGCGAGTTGCTTGCCATGGATCTGGCAAATCAGCTGGCCGGTGATCTGCGCGCAGCGCTGGCCCAAAACGACCGGGTCGCTTTTGCCGTGCCGGGCGGCACTTCTCCCGGGCCAGTATTTGACGATCTTTGTGCCGTGGACATGGACTGGTCGCGTGTGGATGTGCTGCTGACCGATGAACGTTGGGTGCCCGAGGTCAGCGAGCGCTCAAACACCCGGCTGCTGCGGCAGAGGCTGCTGGTGGAAAAGGCTGCTGCTGCACATTTGTTGCCGATGTATTTGCCTAGCGAGTTACCTGAAGACCGTATCGACGAGCTGGCTGAAACCTTGCGGCCCAGTTTGCCGCTGGGCGTCGTTCTTCTCGGCATGGGGACGGATATGCACACGGCGTCGATCTTTCCCGGCGCTGACCGGCTGATCGACGCCCTTGCCCCCGGCGCTCCGCTGCTTCTGGCCATGCGCGCGCCCGGTGCGCCGGAACCCCGGATCACCCTTTCCGCCGAAGTTTTGAACGGCGCGATGCGCAAGCATGTCCTGATTTTCGGGCAAGAAAAACGTGAGGCTTTGGAACGATCCAAGGGCTTGACACCGATGGAGGCGCCCATTTCGGCGGTTTTGGATGACGCGATGGTACATTGGGCGGAGTGAGACTCATGTGGGATGACGTGAAACAGCTGGCCGGTCGTATCGGAAACCGCCGCATTCTGGACCTGTTCGAAAATGCCAACCGTGCAGGCGAGTTCAGTCTGCATGCGGTCGGAATGCTGTTCGACTATTCCAAGACGCAACTGGACGATCAGATCCGTGCCGCGTTGATAAAAATCGCCCAAGACGCGGGTGTGGAGGCGCGCCGGGATGAGATGTTCGGCGGGGTCAAGATCAACGAAACCGAAGGCCGGGCGGTGCTGCACACCGCGCTGCGCAATCTGGACGGCGCTCCGGTGCTGGTAGATGGCAAGGACGTGATGCCCGGCGTAGTTGAGACGCTGAAGCGGATGGAAGCCGTCGCGAATGAGATCCGCAACTCGGGTGTGAGCGACGTGGTGAACATCGGCATCGGCGGCTCGGATCTGGGCCCCAAGATGGCGGCGATTGCGCTGTCACCCTATCACGACGGGCCGCGCGTGCATTTTGTGTCCAATGTCGACGGTGCTGATATTTCCGATGTTCTGCGGCAATGCGATCCGGCGACAACCGCCTTTATCGTCGCATCAAAGACCTTCACCACCATCGAGACAATGACCAATGCACAGACCGCCAAGGACTGGCTGGCGCATCATGGTGTGTCGGACGAGGGTCGTTTTGTCGCCCTGTCGAGCAATGCCGAAAAGGCAGCAGATTGGGGCATTCCGGGCGACAAGGTTATAGGGTTCGAGGATTGGGTCGGTGGACGCTATTCCCTTTGGGGCCCGATCGGTCTGTCGCTCATGGTTGCCATAGGCGTTGACGCATTCCGGGCCTTTCTGCGTGGAGCGCAAGAGATGGACCGGCATTTCTGCGCAGCACCGTTGCACCAGAACATGCCAGTGTTACTGGCGCTGGTTGGAGTGTTTCACAATCAGGTGCGTGACTATGCGACGCGGGCCGTTCTGCCCTATGACAACCGATTGTCGCGTCTTCCAGCCTACCTCCAGCAGCTGGAAATGGAAAGCAACGGCAAGGGCGTGTCGATAGACGGAAAGCCGCTGAGCGTCAATTCCGGGCCCGTTGTCTGGGGGGAACCCGGCACCAACGGGCAGCATGCCTTTTACCAGCTGATCCATCAGGGCACCCGCACGGTGCCGTGCGAGTTCATGGTCGGGGCCACAGGCCACGAAGAGGATCTGCGCAACCATCAGGACCTTTTGATTGCCAATTGTCTGGCGCAGTCCGAAGCATTGATGCGCGGCCGGTCGATGGCGGAGGCGCGCGAGATTTTGCGGGCCAAGGGGCTGGAGGGGGATGATCTGGAACGACAGGCGGCGCATCGGGTGTTCCCGGGTGACCGACCATCCACAACACTTGTCTATCCGCTGCTGACCCCCGAGGTCCTGGGACGGATCATCGCGCTCTATGAACACCGTGTCTTTGTCGAAGGAGTTGTCCTTGGCATCAACTCATATGACCAGTGGGGCGTCGAACTGGGCAAGGAACTTGCCACCTCTCTGGGGCCGGTCGTCAGGGGCGAGGTCTCGTCCGAGGGTAAGGACGGCTCGACCCGGCAACTGGTTGAATACGTTAAGCTCTACAGCTAAAATCCGATGCGCCCGAACGCGGCGAACAGCGTCACGGTTCCGTGAATTTTATGAAATAAATCTCCCTTTTTCTGGAACAGAGACAGGGGGGCAATCGTTCCCATTGCACAACTTTGAAGCAGTTTGCAAAGGAATGAACATGACACGTCTGATCACAACAACCGCACTCGCTCTGACCCTGGCCGCTGGTTCCGCACATGCGGAGAGCCACACAAACGGCGAGAAGGTGGAGCAGAACCTAGAAAACGCGGGCGAAAGCTTGGAAAAGGCAGGTGAGAACGCTGCGCAGGCAACAGGGAACGCGGCTGGCGATGCTGCGGACGCGTCCGAGAAGGCGCTAGAGAATGCAGCGCAGGCCACTGAAAACGCGGCTGAAGCGACGGAACAGGCCGCTGAAGATGCAGCCCAAGCCACGGGTAATGCTGTGGACGATGCGGCAACTGCGACTGCAAACGCGACCGACGGTATGCTGCAAAATGACACCAACATGATCCGTGCTCGTGATATCATGGGGGGCACAATCTATTCCGCGAATGCCCAAGACGGCGTCGCCGAGTTTGAAACGGTGACTTATGACAGCGTCGGTGAAGACTGGGAAAATATCGGTGAAATCGAGGATATTGTCCTCTCCTCAGACGGCCAACTGCAGGGTGTCGTTGCCGAAATCGGCGGATTTCTAGGGATGGGCGACAAGCATGTCTTCGTCCCTATGGATAGCGTGAAACTGATCCCGGTCGAAGATGCTGATATGGCACTTGTCGTCGGCTACAGCGAAGAGCAGCTGGTAAACATGAAGAACGTTGACGAAGCTTTCTGGGAATAATGGTTCCTGCCGACGGATGATGGGGCTTATTCCCCTCTGCGTGTCGCGCGCCCCCTTTCCGGGGCGCGTTTTTTTTGGTTTTCAGGGGATGGTGATGCCCGGCTCTGCCAGCCTGAACCCGTCAAAGTGAAAGGCGGGACAGACAGTGCAGCCCACCAAGGTCCAGTCGCCCAAGGTTTCTGCCGCTTGCCAATGGTCCTTTGGCACGATGATCTGGGGCCGGGCGCCGTTTATCAGATCAGGTCCAAGGGTGTGATCGCTGCGCGGGCCTTGCAGCGTTTCAGACAGCGATAATGTCAACGACGCACCGGCGTAGTGATGCCATATCTCTTTCGCATCGACGCGGTGCCAATGGCTGGTCTGACCACGTTTCAGCATGAAATAGATGCAGGTTCCGGTGGGACGCATCCCAATAGCGGCAGAGTCCACCCAGGTCTGGCGGTAAAACCCGCCTTCGGGATGTGGGGTGAGGTCGAGAAGGTCGATGATCTGTTCTGCGGTCAAGGGGATTGGGGGCATCAGGGCTCCGAACGGTGGTGAGAGGGGACTTTAATCACGTTGGAGCAGCCTTTGCCCAAGGTTTCAATCGACCACGAGGCAGCCCATGATCCGCACCGTTCGCCAGATTGCTGAAGAAATCATCGCCCGCGAAGGCGGCTTTGTAAACGACCCGGATGATCCCGGGGGGCCCACCAATTACGGTGTGACCCTTCACACGATGCAGCGACTGGGTCTTGATCTGACCAAGGATGGCCAAGTGACGATTGCAGATGTGCGTCAGCTGACGCGCGCACAGGCGGTCGAGATTTTTGTCGCGCATTATTTCTTGCGGCCCAAGATCGCCCAACTGCCAGAGGCGCTGCATGGGTCGGTGTTTGACATGTATGTGAACGCCGGGGGAAACGCGGTGAAGATTCTGCAACGCTTGCTGAACCAGATGGGGCAGAACGTGGCGGTGGATGGTCTGATCGGTCCGCAAACCGTACGCACTGCGGCAGCGGCGATGGCTGCGGCGCCCGCCCATCTGACGGATGCCTACGGAATCGCGCGACGGAACTACTACTTTGATCTGGCAGATCGACGCGCAGCGTCGCGCAAATACGCGCGACGCCGTGACGGTGGCAAGGGCGGCTGGATCACCCGGGCCGAAGAGTTCATCTCGCCTCGGTTTCATCTGAGTGAACAGCAGTTCAAGGAGAGGGTGGCAGGATGGGTCTGATCGGACAAATTATGGGGCTGGTTTTTGGGTCAGGTCGCAATGTGGTGGCCGAAACCGCCGAAGTCTTTCGGGTCAATGCAGAGGCGCAAGCGGGCAGGGAGGCCGGATTGCAAAGCGCGGCGTTGCAGCAATTCGGGCAAGAGTTTTGCCTGACTCAGCGCGGCGGGTTTGATCGGTTCATGGATGCGCTGAACCGCATCCCACGGCCCGCAATGGCGCTGGGAACGCTTGCCATGTTTGTCGCGGCAATGGTCGATCCGATCTGGTTTGCCGCCCGGATGACCGGAATCGCCTTGGTTCCCGAACCGCTTTGGTGGCTGCTGGGCGCGATCGTCAGCTTTTACTTCGGTGCACGCTTTCAATCTAAAGGGCAGGATTTTCAGCGCGATCTGGTTGTAGGCCTCTCCACAGTCCCGCAGGTGGTGCGCACCATAGGCGATATAGAGTCGCTGCGCGAAGTAAGCCCCAGACCGGAATCACCTGCTATACTGTCCGAAGACGACGTGTTTCAGGGCGATAATCCCGCCTTAGCCGAATGGCGAGGACTGAGACACTGACAACCGCGACAAAGTGATCATGCGGGGCCACGGATTTTCGTTGGCCCCTTAACCATGTCGGCGTATATGTCAGCTTATGATTACAGAGCTTGGCCACTTCGCCCTTATCCTCGCCTTCCTGGTCGCTTGCGTTCAGGTGGTTGTTCCCCTCATTGGCGCTCACAAACGCTGGCCTGGCTGGATGGCTGTGGCCGAACCGGCTGCGACGGCGCAGTTCTTGTTAACCGCCTTTTCCTTTGGCGCGTTGATGCATGCCTTTATCACGTCAGACTTCAGCCTGAAGCTCGTCGTAGAGAATTCGCATTCAGCCAAGCCGATGCTTTACAAGATCTCGGGAACCTGGGGAAATCACGAAGGGTCGATGCTCCTCTGGGTGCTGATTCTGTCGCTGTTTGGAGCACTGGCAGCATGGTTTGGTGGCAATCTGCCACCGACACTGCGCGCACGCGTCTTGGCGGTACAGTCCTCGATTGCAGTGGCATTTTTTGCCTTCATCCTCTTTACCTCAAACCCGTTCCTTCGCCTGATCGTGCCTCCCTTTGACGGTCAGGACCTGAACCCGCTGCTTCAGGACCCCGGTTTGGCATTTCATCCGCCGTTCCTGTATCTTGGCTACGTTGGCCTCAGCATCTGCTTCAGCTTCGCTGTCGCGGCGTTGATTGAGGGGCGAGTGGATGCTGCATGGGCGCGCTGGGTCCGGCCGTGGACACTTGCTGCTTGGATTTTTCTGACAATCGGAATCGCGCTCGGGTCCTGGTGGGCCTATTATGAACTCGGCTGGGGCGGCTTCTGGTTCTGGGATCCGGTCGAAAATGCATCCTTTATGCCTTGGCTACTTGCTGCTGCATTGCTCCATTCCGCCATCGTCGTGGAAAAGCGCGAAGCACTGAAAAGCTGGACGATCCTGCTTGCTATTCTTGCTTTCGGCTTTTCGCTGATCGGGACGTTCATAGTGCGTTCGGGACTGCTGACCTCGGTGCATGCCTTTGCCAACGATCCTGAACGCGGGGTATTTATCCTGACGATTCTTGTGTTTTTCACCGGAGGGGCTCTTACGCTGTTTGCAGCTCGTGCCAGCACGATGCAGGCCAAAGGCGTGTTTGGCGTCGTCAGTCGCGAAAGCGCGCTGGTCGCGAACAACATCCTTCTTGCCGTTGCGGCATTTGTCGTTTTCGTCGGAACAATGTGGCCGCTGGTGGCTGAGATGTTCTTTGATCGCAAGCTGAGCGTGGGACCGCCGTTTTTCAACATGGCCTTTACGCCGTTCATGATGCTGCTTGGGCTGATCATGCCGGTTGGCGCAATGATGGCATGGAAACGAGGCAAGGTGGCACGCACCCTGCAAACTCTTGTGCCAGCCTTCATTCTGGCGATCACGCTGGCCGGGCTTGTCTGGGCCATGCAGACCGGGCGCAGCCTGATGGGGCCGATCGGTGTCTTCTTGGGCGTGTGGCTGGTGGCGGGGTCAATGACCGATTTGCTCGGCCGTCTTGGAAAATCCCACGATTTCTCGCGACTGTTCCGACTGCCGCGTGCGGACTGGGGCAAGCTGCTTGCCCATTCAGGCATGGGGATCACAATGATCGGCATTGCTGGGATTATGGCTTGGCAGCAGGAAGACATTCGCGTTGCCCAAATCGGCGAAACTTTCACAGTTGGCGACTATGAACTTCAGCTGACGGATGTGGATCAAATCCGCGGACCTAACTATTTCTCGACGATGGGAACTGTGCGTTTGATGAAGAACGGGGACCAGATTGCTTTGATGCATCCCGAAAAGCGCAACTATCCGGTTGCGCAAATGCCAACCACCGAAGCGGCGATTGATTACCGCTTTCTGAGGGATGTGTATGTGGTGATCGGCGACGCGCAGGATAATGGCGGCTATGTGATGCGGACCTATATCAAGCCCCTGGCCAACTGGATCTGGGGCGGATGCATGATCATGGCCCTCGGCGGCGGTTTGAGCCTGTCTGACCGGCGTTATCGGATTGCAGCCGGGGCGCGCAACGCTATGCCCCAGGCGGTTCCAGCAGAATGAAGGCTCTTATTCTTGCGCTGATGTTGATGTTCGCCTCATCTGCGGTAACCACTATGTTTGCAGGTGCGGCTTGGGCTGTTCAGCCAGATGAGGTACTCGCTGATCCCGCGCTCGAAGCGCGCGCACGGGAACTGTCCAAAGGCCTACGCTGTCTGGTGTGCCAGAATGAAAGCATTGATGAATCGCATGCGTCGCTGGCGCGGGATCTGCGGATCTTGCTGCGCGACAGGCTGGTGGCTGGCGACAGTGACGAAGAGGCGGTCGCCTTTATCGTTGACCGTTATGGTGAATTTGTCCTGCTGCAGCCGACCACAGGGGGCTGGAACTGGCTGCTGTGGGCGGCCGGGCCGCTGATGCTGCTGGCCGCGATCGGAACCGGGGCCATTTACGTTCGCGGGCGGGCGCGTTCAACCACCGAACGCGAAGAAGGACTGAACCCGACCGAGCAGCAAAGACTTCAGGAACTCCTGAAAGAGTAACGCAGCGTTTAGCTTTGCCAAACCAAACCCTCCGGTGTTTGATGCGCTTCGCACTTCAGGAGGACAGGCAATGCAATACGACACCATCCAGCTTGATATTCGGGACGACGTGGCTTTGGTCACCCTAAATCGCCCGGATGTCATGAACGCGCTCAACACCCAGATGCGGGCCGAGATTACCGATGCGGTCACACAGGGTGGTCGCGCCGCGCGGGTGGTGGTGCTGACAGGGTCGGGGCGGTCGTTCTGTTCCGGCCAAGATCTGGGTGATCGGGCCAATGCCGCCAATCTAGACCTTGAACGGACGCTCCGCGACGAATATGTGCCGATGCTCCGGGCGATTTACGACTGCCCGGTACCGACGATATCCGCCGTCAACGGCGCTGCGGCAGGGGCGGGTGCCAACTTGGCCCTTGCGGCGGATGTGGTGATAGCGACCGAATCTGCTTTCTTTCTTCAGGCCTTCGCCCGGATTGGTCTGATTCCAGATGCGGGCGGTACATGGTATCTGCCCCGCCAGATGGGGTTGGCCAAAGCAATGGGGGCCGCGCTGTTCGCCGAAAAAATCAGTGCACGGCAGGCCGATGACTGGGGCATGATCTGGGAATGTGTGCCAGATGACGCTTTTGTCGATCACTGGCAGACACGCGCGGCGCAGTTGGCCAATGGGCCAACCGGCGCCTATGCACGCATCAAGGAAGCCATTCGCGGATCCTTTGACAACGATCTGGAAGAGCAGCTGGCGTTGGAAGCAAAACTGCAGGGGCAGTGTGGAAAAACAAGAGATTTCAAGGAAGGCGTCGTTGCCTTTATGGAAAAGCGGCCTGCGCTATACGAAGGACGCTGAGCCCGTCTGTTGCTGAACAATTGGATTTTGGGGCTCTGCCCCGTCCCGAACTTTGTTCGGACCCCCCGGGATATTTATAGGCAGATGATGCAGGTTTTCCCTGCCTACAGAAATGAAGTGGGGCGCAAGACACTGCACCCCACTCTTTTTTGTTAGGATATCAGCGCGTTTCGATGTCCGTATAGTCCCGCGCGGTCTCACCAAGGTAGAGCTGCCGTGGACGACCGATCTTGAGTTGCGGATCGCTGATCTGTTCTTTCCACTGGGAGATCCAGCCGACGGTGCGGGCGACAGCAAAGATCGGCGTGAACATCGATGTCGGAAAGCCCATCGCTTCGAGGATGATGCCCGAATAGAAGTCGACGTTCGGGAAGAGTTTCTTTTCTGCGAAATAGGGATCTGCCAGCGCCTGAGCTTCCAGCTCTTTCGCGACCTGCAGGATCGGATTGTTTTCAACGCCCAGCAGATCAAGCACCTCGTCTGCGGATTGCTTCATCACCGTCGCGCGAGGATCGAAGTTCTTGTAGACGCGGTGACCGAAGCCCATCAGGCGATAGGGATCATTCTTGTCCTTTGCACGGGCAATGAACTCGGGGATCCGGTCAACAGTGCCGATTTCCTTGAGCATCTCAAGGCACGCTTGGTTGGCGCCGCCATGAGCGGGCCCCCATAGGCAGGCGATCCCAGCCGCGATGCATGCAAATGGGTTTGCACCCGAGGACGAGGCCAGACGCACGGTCGAGGTCGAGGCGTTCTGTTCGTGATCCGCGTGCAGGGTAAAGACGCGGTCCATGGCGCGTGCCAGAATCGGGTTCACCACATAATCCTCGGCCGGAACGGCAAAGCACATGCGCAGGAAGTTGGATGCATAGTCGAGGTCGTTGCGCGGATAGACGAACGGCTGGCCGACGTGATATTTATAGGTCCAGGCTGCGATTGTCGGCATCTTGGCGATCAGGCGGATTGAGGCGACTTCGCGCTGCCAGGGATCGGTGATGTCGGTCGAATCGTGGTAGAAGGCTGACATTGCACCGACAACGCCGACCATGACGGCCATCGGATGCGCGTCGCGACGGAACCCGCGATAGAAATTCTGCATCTGCTCGTGCAGCATAGTGTGATGAGTCACACGGTTTTCAAAATCTTCAAGCTGTGCACCCGTCGGCAGTTCACCATAAAGCAGCAGATAGCAGACTTCGAGGAAATGCGATTTTTCAGCCAGCTGGTCAATCGGATAGCCGCGGTGCAGCAGCTCGCCCTTGTCGCCATCGATAAAGGTGATCGTGCTGTCGCAAGCGGCAGTGGAGGTAAAGCCCGGATCATAGGTGAAAACACCCGCCTGCCCATACAGCTTGCGGATGTCGAGCACATCCGGGCCAGCCGTCGGCGAATGGATTGGCAACTCAAAGGATGTGCCGTCAATCGTAAGGGTCGCGGTCTTGGAAGTATCAGCCATGGAAGTTCCCTTCGTCTCAATCCGCCGGGGCGGGCGCCCGGGCTCAGTATCGTCTTTAACCTTGAAAAAGGGTTAAGCGTTGTCGGCTGTCACCCTTCAAAGGCCGCTGCCTGGTTAAGACGAAGAATGGTTTCGTCACGGCCCAGGACAAGCATCATGTCGAATACGCTTGGCGTTACTGTCCGACCTGCAAGCGCCGCCCGCAGGGGGCCCGCCAGTTTGCCGAATTTGGTGCCGTTTTCCTCGGCTACACGGTTCAGTATCGCCTCCAATTCGTCTTTGAACCAGCTAGCATTTTGCAACTGCGGCGTCAACGCACCCAGTATACCACGGGATACCGCATCGAGCATTTTCGCCGCTTTCTCGTCCATTTCCAGCGGTGCTGTTGCCAAAACAAATTCTGCTTTTTCAATGAGTTCAGGAAATGTCTTCGCGCGGTCTTTCAGACAGTACATCGCCAGCATCAAGCCATCCTTCTGGGGCTTGCTCAGGGGAGATTTTTCTGCAGCTGCGAAATAAGCCTGCAATTCATGCAGCAGCGCAGCATCGTCTGTCACAGCTATGTGTTGGCCACACAGGTTCTCCAGTTTCTTGAAATCAAGCCGGGCCGGAGATTTGTTGATTCCCGATAGATCAAACCATTCCTTTGCCTGGGAGTCGTCGAAAAATTCATCATTTCCGTGGCTCCACCCCAGCCGCGCCAGGTAGTTTCGCACACCTGCTGCCGGGTAACCCATGGCCTGATACTCCTCGACCCCGAGGGCGCCATGGCGCTTGGACAGTTTCTTGCCGTCAGGCCCATGTATCAACGGGATATGCGCCCAGACGGGAACTTTCCAACCCATTGCAGTGTAGATCCCGATCTGACGTGCGGCGTTGTTGAGGTGGTCGTCACCCCGGATCACATGGGTCACCCCCATGTCGTGATCGTCTACCACGACGGCCAGCATATAGACTGGCGTCCCGTCTGAGCGCAGCAGAATCATGTCGTCGAGCTGATCGTTGCGGATTGTGACATCACCCTGCACCTCGTCATGAATGATTGTGCTACCTGCAGTTGGTGTTTTTAGCCGGATCACAAATGGCAAGTCGGGATATGTCGCCGGATCCGCATCGCGCCAGGGGCTTTGATAGAGGGTCGAGCGGTTTTCCGCCCGGGCAGCTTCACGGAAGTCTTCGATTTCTTCCTGTGTCGAGAAGCATTTATAAGCGTTGCCGGCGTCCAGCATTTGCAATGCGACTTCGGCGTGACGAGCAGCGCCGGCCGCCTGGCTAACGGCCTCTCCGTCATAGTCTAGCCCCAGCCAGTCCAACCCGCGCAAGATGGCGGCCGTGGCGTCGGGCGTGGAGCGTGCAAGGTCTGTATCCTCGATCCGCAGCAGGAATTTTCCGCCGCGGCCGCGCGCATAGAGCCAGTTGAACAGCGCAGTTCGCGCACCGCCAATGTGAAGGTAGCCCGTTGGCGATGGGGCGAAACGGGTGACGATTTCTGCTGACATGGGGACTTTAACCTTTTGATAACCGTATGGGGGCTAGCTTTGGCTATTCCATACCCATGCGCTTGGGTGAGGACAAGCATGGGGGCAATGGCAAGCTTTGGGGCGCGGCGTCAATGCGTTGATCGACGGCCTACTGCGGCAGCGCGGACATCTTTTCCCTTGGGCGCCCATTTCTCTGGCCATTGGTATTGGATGGTACTTCTCGTTCAAATCAGAGCCCGCGGGGTGGATGCTTTGGGCGATGTTTGGCAGCGCCACTCTTATCCTGCTGATCAGCCGCTGGTTGGGGGGAATTGGCGGGCCATTGGCATGTGGTGTGGCGCTGGCTCTGCTGGGAGTGTCGATTGCAGGCGTGCGGACACATCTTGTGGCCGGGCCCTTGCTAACCTTCCGCTATTATGGCGCTATCGAAGGGCGGATTGTCAGCATTGACCGATCTTCTTCGGATGTGATGCGTCTGACACTCGACCATGTCGTCTTGGGGCGTATGGCACCCGAGCACACACCGGCACGTGTGCGTGTGTCCTTGCCTGGAGATACGCCGTTCCATCCTGAACCGGGCGCCCTTGTCATGACCACTGGCCATCTATCTGCGCCCAATGGCCCGGTTGAGCCGATGGGCTTTGATTTCCGCCGAAATGCCTGGTTTGAACGTATTGGAGCGGTAGGTTACACCCGCGTCCCTGTGCTTTACTTGGAACGTGACAAAGCCGCTCTGCCGATTTTTGCCGCACGCATGGCTCTGTCAGAGCATGTGCGCGCAGCGATTCCCGGTGAAACCGGGGCCTTTGCTGCGGCCATCATGACAGGGGATCGCTCGGGCATGGGGCAGGACACGCTGCAGGCCCTGCGCGACAGCAATCTGGCCCATCTTCTGGCCATTTCCGGGTTGCACATGGGTCTGTTGGCGGGGTTCCTTTTTTCCGGCTTGCGGTTGATGTTCCTGATGGCTCCGCCGCTGGCACTGCGCTGGCCGATCAAGAAGCTGGCAGCGGTCGGGGCGCTGGCGGGCGCTGCGGGCTATTTGGCGTTGTCCGGTGGCAACATCGCGACAGAAAGGGCCTTTATCATGGTGGCGGTCGCCCTGATCGCAGTTGTGCTGGACCGGCGTGCCTTGTCATTGCGCGCTGTGGCAATGGCGGCGATGGTGGTCCTAGTGATCTGGCCCGAGGCTTTGCTGGGCCCAGGGTTCCAGATGTCCTTTGCCGCGACCACGGCGCTCGTGGCGATTTTTGCGCTGATGCGCGAGTTGCCAGAGCGTTGGCGCGCGCATAGATGGCTGGCACCGGTGCTGGCGGTCTGCCTGTCGTCCTTTGTGGCCGGGGCCGCGACCGCTCCCATTGGCATTGCACATTTCAATCAGATGTCACACTATGGCTTATTGGCCAATTTGCTTTCGGTCCCGTTGATGGGAATGCTGGTCATGCCTGCGGCCGTACTCGCGGCGCTTTTGTTGCCTTTCGGGCTGGACTGGATCGCACTGTGGCCGATGCAACTGGGGCTGGACTGGATACTAGGGGTGGCACATACTGTTGCAGACTGGGACGGATCAGTCGGCTACATCGCCACCCCAGTGCCCTCGGTGTTGCCAATTCTGACGCTTGGTGCGCTGTTCGTGATCCTTTGGCAGGGAAGATCGCGCTGGCTTGGCCTGCTGCCTGTGATCGTGGCGATAGGACTTTGGCAGCAGGGCACGCGGCCCTTGGTGCTGATTTCTCAAGATGGCGGGTTGGTTGGGGTCATGACCGACGTCGGCCGCGCCTTGTCAAAAGAGAGCGGCGCTGGCTTTGTCGCCGAGAACTGGCTTGAGAATGATGGCGACGGGGCAGATCAGGTGCAGGCCGCAGGGCGTTGGCCACATCACGAAAAGGACGGCATCGCGATCTATGATCTGCGCGGGCTGCGTCTGGTGCATGTGCAAGGCAAGCGAGCGCTGACCCAGTTCACTGGATGTGACGCTCGCGATATCATTGTGTCCAGCGTAGCGCTGCCGACCGGTTTGCAATGTCGCACCTTCGAACCAGAAAGGCTGTCACGCACAGGCGCCACTGCCCTGATCGAGGACAAAAAGGGGTTAAGACTGCTCAGCGTGTCAGATGTGGCCGGGCACAGGATATGGCATGGTGCAGGCGCAATACCTGCAGAACCAGCACCGGATCAGTACGTTCTGATCAGGCCGACAAGCTTGCCTTGAACAGACACGTCGCCCATCGGAAAGCGGCGCGCTTCAAAGGCCGGGTTTGCAGATTCCAGGATGACCGTCGCGCCCTCTTTACGAAAACGCTTGAGCGTTGCTTCGTAACCGTCGATCTGCGCGACAACGATATCACCCGTCTCTGCATCGCTGGTTTCACGGATGACCACCACATCGCCATCATTGATACCGGCGTTGATCATGGAATCGCCTTTCACCTCCAGCGCGTAATGACGGGCGGAGCCGGATAGCATGGCACCAGGTACGGCAATTGCGGGGGCGGGGTCATTTATGGCTTCGATCGGGAAGCCGGCTGCTATGCGACCGGCCAAAGGCAGGTTGATCGCGTGAACAGAGTTGGTCGTCGCGGCGTGATCCGGCCCGCGGTCATCCCGGTCGCCGTCAATCACACGGGGTGTGAACCCGGCTGGCTTGTCGGACATGCTGTCGGGCAGCTTCACGATTTCGATGGCACGGGCGCGGTGTGCAAGTCGACGGATGAATCCACGCTCTTCCAAAGCGGTGATCAGCCGGTGGATGCCGGATTTCGACCGCAGATCCAGCGCTTCTTTCATCTCGTCAAAGCTGGGCGGTACACCGTCGCGCGCGACGCGCTTGTTGATGAATGCCAGCAGGTCTAGTTGTTTTTTTGTCAGCATATCGTTGAGCCCCAAACTTTGTTCGGCTTTGTTCTACGCATGTTCCCGTTTTGTGTCAACGCAAAGTCAGCACATTTATCAAGCGGTTGCATCCAAAAATTACTTAGAGACACGAGGCAAGGTTCTGATTAAAGGGCGATAAACTCCATCTGCTCACCAATTGCGCGTGCGGGATCCCTTGGCGCGCGAACCAGCAGCGCATTGGCCTGCCCCAGAACGCTGAGCAAGGAACTGTCCTGACGGTCAAAGACCTGCAAGCCGTCAGAGGTGCACTGCGCACGCATGTAATGTTCCCTTGGCCCGTTCGAACCCAAGGCTTTCAAGAGCGGCGCGGCCTCTCGTTTAGCTGGCTCCGCCGCAAGGCCGAGCATGGCGCGCACGACTGGTGCCAGGAAAACATGCCCGCAAACCATCGCCGAAACCGGGTTGCCGGGCAAGCCGATCATCATGGCGCCAGCATAACGCCCGGCCATCAGCGGCTTGCCAGGACGCATCGCCACCTTATAAAAGGAACGTTCCAGACCGAGCTCTTGCGCCATACGGCCAACGATATCGTGATCGCCAACCGATGCGCCGCCCACCGTCACGATCAGGTCAGCGCCTTGGGCAAGATCAAGCGCCTGACGCATCGAGGCGACGGTATCACGCCCTATGGGCAAAAGCCGGGGTTCGGCCCCAAGTTGCAGCATCTGGGCAAAAAGGCCAAAGGTGTTCGAAGCGACAATCTGGTCGGCGCAGGGAGCCTCTCCGGGCATCACAAGTTCATCGCCGGTCGCGATCAGGGCCACAACGGGGCGACGCGTGACCGTAACCTTGGCGATGTTCATCGAGGCGAGCAACGCAATGTCGTTTGGTGTCAGGCGGCGAGGGGCCTCTAAAGTGAACCCAGCGGAAAAATCGTTGCCAACCGGGCGTATATTGTCCGATGCATCCAGATTGTCACGCAAGGTGATGGTATCGCCGCTGCGCGTTACATCCTCCTGAATCACGACGCGTGTGGCACCCAAGGGCACGGGCGCTCCGGTAAAGATACGGACAGCCTTACCCTCGGCCACCGTCCCAGAAAAGTGATGGCCTGCTGCTGCGTCACCGATCACGGTCAAGGTTAGCCCTGGCGCGGCATGCGTAACCGCGTAGCCATCCATGGCAGAAGCCGCGAAAGGTGGCTGGTCACGCCGCGCGGTTTCTGCACGCACCATCACACGCGCCAACGCATCGCGCAGGCCGACAGCTTCGGTTTCCAGCGGTCTGACCAGCGCAAAAAGCTGAGCAAGGGCGTCGCCAACGGATATCATTTTGCCTCGTAACGTCCTGATTTTCCGCCGTCTTTCAGCATGACACGGATTCCGCCAATTTCCATCGCCTTGTCCACGGCCTTGGCCATGTCATAGACTGTAAGCGCGGCGATATTGACCGCCGTAAGCGCTTCCATCTCGACCCCGGTCTGGCCCGTGGTCTTGACGGTCGCCTGAATCCGCAGGCCAGGCAGATCCGAATCCGGCGTCAGTTCGACAGCGACCTTGGTTATGGGCAAGGGATGACAGAGCGGGATCAGCTCAGAGGTTTTTTTTGCCCCCATGATCCCAGCTAGCCGGGCGATGCCGATAACGTCGCCTTTTTTTGCGCGACCTTCCGTAATGATATCATAGGTTTCGCGCGCCATCCTGATGTATCCTTCGGCGACGGCGACGCGCGATGTGATGGCCTTGTCCGAAACATCAACCATATGCGCATCGCCCTTGGCATCAAAATGACTGAGGCCGCTCATGCGGGCACCGGGTTGGCCAGAAGCGTCCGTGTGGCCTGTGCCACATCGGGTTGGCGCATCAGGCTTTCCCCGATAAGGAAGCTGCGCGCGCCATATTTTGCCATGTCAGCAAGATCCGCAGGGCTGTTCAGACCGGATTCAGAGATCAGGATACGGCCCTCAGGCACGTGTCGGGAAAGGTCGCGTGTTGTGCCAAGGCGCGTCTCGAACGTTTTGAGGTTGCGATTATTGATTCCCAGAAGGGGTGAGCTCAGCGCCAACGCGCGGTCCAGTTCGGCGCGGTCGTGGACCTCGATCAGGGCATCCATACCCCAGTCAAAAGCGCAGGCCTCAAGTTCTGAGGCTTGCGCATCGGACACGCTGGCCATGACGATCAGAATGCAATCTGCCCCCAGGGCGCGCGCCTCGACCACCTGATAGGGGTCGTACATGAAATCCTTGCGCAGGGCGGGCAGGGTCGTCGCGTTGCGGGCTTGCGTCAGAAAGGACTTTGCGCCCTGAAAGCTGGGTGTATCGGTCAGCACAGAAAGACAGCTCGCCCCGCCCGTCTCATAAGCGGAGGCGAGGGTCGCCGGGTCAAAATTCTCCCGGATCAATCCCTTGGAAGGCGACGCTTTCTTGACCTCGGCGATCAGACCATATCCCCGTGATTGCGCTGCGATCAGCGCCTTAGCAAAAGGGCGCACCGGGCTCGCAGCTTGGGCTGCTGTTTCGACCTCTGCCAAGGGAGCCTTGGATTTGTCGGCGGCGATTTCCAGCAGCTTATAGGTCTTGATCTTGTCGAGGATCGTTTCGGTCATGGGTCTGTCCAGTGTATCGGTGTCTCGTCTCTGGCTGTAAGCCAAGCGTTGATCTGCGAAAAGGGGCGAGAGCCGAAAAATCCCCGATGTACAGACAGTGGCGAGGGATGCGCCGTCCGCAGGATCAGGTGATTTTGCCCAGAAATATGCTTTGCAAAGCCCTGCGCGTGGTTCCCCCAAAGAACAAAGGCACGAGGGTGATCCGAAAGTGCAATCAACACATCCCGTGTCAGATGGTTCCAGCCAAGTTTGGCATGCCCGTTGGCCTTGCCTTCGGGCACTGTCAGCGCGGTGTTGAGCAGGAGTACGCCTTGTCTTGCCCAATCGCTGAGGTCTGTCACGCTGCGCGGCGCACCCAGATCGGCCACGATCTCTTTGAAAATATTACCAAGGCTGTCAAGCCGCCCGCCGAAATCCTGTGGAATGGAAAACGCCAGGCCATCGGCCTTTCCAGGCGTGTGGTAGGGGTCCTGACCCAGGATGACAACGCGCGCCTTGTCCGGTGGACACAGCTCCAGCGCGCGAAAGACCTGCTGTGCTGGCGGATAGATCGTGCGGACCTCTTGCGAAAGTTTGGCAGTGATCACCGGCAGGTCATGCTGGAAAAAAGGCAGGAAAGACCATTGGGCCGGAGCTCTCGATTCAGGCATTTTGGGTGGCGCGCGCCAGTGCATCAATCTTTGCCAAAGCAGCACCGCTGTCGATGCTTATCCTTGCCATTTCAACACCTTCGGGCAAGGAATTTGCGTGGTCCGCCACCACCAGAGCTGCGGCGGCATTCAGCAGAACAGCGTCACGATAGGCCGAGTGTTCCCCACACAGCAGGGCCTTGAAGGCCGCGCCGTTCTGTTGAGGGCTGCCGCCGACGATATCTTCGAACGGGTGTACCGGCAGGCCGGCATCTTCCGGGTGAACCTCGTGCTCGCTCACAGCACCGTTTTCCAGCGCTGCAACCCAGCTGATCCCGCTGATAGAGAGTTCATCCGTGCCGTCAGAGCCGTGAACGAGCCAAGCCTTTTCCGACCCAAGCTGGGCAAGCGTTTCAGCCATGGGGCGGATCAGGTCACGCGAAAACGCACCGGTGAGCTGACGTTTGACACCCGCCGGATTGGTCAAGGGACCCAAGATGTTGAAAATCGTGCGGGTGCCAAGTTCGGCGCGGACCGGCCCGACATGGGCCATGGCCGGATGGTGCATCGGCGCCATCATAAAGCAGATGCCCACCTCTTTCAGCGCTTTTTCAGCGCGGGGCGCATCCAGCATGACGTTGATGCCCATGGCCGTAAGCGCATCTGCGGCCCCGGATTTCGAACTCAGGTTGCGATTGCCATGTTTGGCGACCGGGACACCTGCGCCAGCTACAACAAAGGCCGTTGCTGTCGAGATGTTGAGCGTGCCCTTGCCGTCACCGCCTGTGCCGACAATATCCATCGCGCCTTTTGGGGCCGCCACTTTGTTGCACTTGGCGATCATCACGCTGGCGGCTGCGGAATATTCATCCACCGTTTCGCCACGGGTGCGCATGGCCATCAGCAAACCACCGATCTGGGATGGCGTCGCTTCGCCCGCGAAGAGGATGCCAAAAGCGGTTTCCGCTTCGGCGCGGGTCAGCGGGCGGTCGGCGGCGGCACCGATCAGAGGTTTAAGCAAATCACTCATGTAGGGACTTTCAGAACGTCGACAAAATTTTTCAGCAGCGCGTGACCATATTCAGAGGCGATGGATTCTGGATGGAACTGCACACCGTGGATCGGCAAAGTTCGGTGGGACAGGCCCATGATCGTGCCATCTTCCAGTTCGGCCGTGACTTCAAGACAGGCGGGCAGGGTGTCACGGGCGACGACCAGGGAATGGTAGCGTGTCGCTTCGAATGGTGACGGCAATCCGGCAAACACTCCGCCGCCTTTGTGGTGCATCACGCCCATCTTGCCGTGCACGATCTGATCGTGCTGAACGACACAACCTCCAAAGGCCTGGCCTATGGTCTGGTGGCCAAGGCAAACCCCCATAAGCGGCGTGTTTGTCTCGGCAGCGGCGGTTGTCAGCCCAAGGCAGATGCCTGCATGATCGGGATCCGATGGTCCCGGGGACAAGAGGATCCCAGAGGGGTGGAGCGCCATCGCCTCCTCAACCGTCAGGGCATCGTTGCGGGCAACTTTCACATCAGCGCCAAGCTCGCCCAGATAATGGACGAGATTGTAGGTGAAACTGTCATAATTATCTATCAGCAGCAGCATCGGCATTTCTTTTTTGCGGGCTGGCCTGCATGGGCCGGGTCGCGATATACATGCGCAGGCAGGGGACACAGCGTCAAGGGGCGCGTGGTCACAAGCGTCAGGTTGAAACAGGGCCGCGGAGACATCCCGGTCTGGGGCATTGAGAGGGACAGGATAGTGGCAAGAGGTTGGTTTGCGGGGATGGTCTGCGGCGCGATGGTCGCGGTGATCGGGGCGGCAGGACTGTCTCTTTATGCCGATATACCGCTTGGCGACGCTGAGGATGCGGCGCAACGTTCCACTACCTCGGATGAGGCGCAGCTGCCGACCACGCCTCCGCTGCGCTTTTTTGAAGAAACGCCCAACGACCCATCGCTCGCCAAGGCGCCTGTGCCGCCTGCATTGCGACAGTCTGAAAGTTCAGCGCTGTCTGCTCCCCTTGCGGGAGCGCCGGATATACCACCTGAGGCTGGAAAAGAGCCGCTGAAGACAGAAGACGGATCAATGCCGGACGTCGCCAAGGACGGTACTGCCCTGACATCGCCGCAGTCCCCCGATGACGCAGAAAAAGCCTCTGTCTCGACAGACGCGGCCACAGCGCCGACCATTCAGCGCACCGCGCCCGCCGCGCTGAATGTGGGGCCGAGAGTGACCAGCGAACCGATGCAACCCCCGGCACCACAGGTGCCCCAAGACACCGGCGGTTTGGTTCTCAGCAATGACGGGGCTCTTGGTGCGCAGTCTCAGACTTCAGAAGATCCCGCGACAATGGTCAAGCCATAAAATACTGCGCCTTTTAGCTCACCAAGTGCCTCATGGAGGTCTCTAGGCCGCCGTAGCCCTTCAGGCGCCTCACGAACGCCAGGTGAATGTGTTTAGCATGGTGCTCGCCAAACATGTCAGGCCGGATCGTCGGTTTGCGCCTGACAAACCAGTTTTTCGTAATTGCCGAAATAAGTCTCCCTCAGCTCCGGACGTCGGTTAAGCCAAGCGGCTGTCAGACAAAGTAATCAAATTGGCGCAACAAGAAATCTGTGAGATTAAAGGCCCTGATCTCGTCCCAACTGGAAAACACATTGTTACCCTCGAAAAAGCTGTAGCAATGGGTTCTTGGAAGCATTTCGACATCCATTCCAGCACAAGCAGTCCGCAACAGACCACTGGTGCCGCAATCTCCATGAAGCACATGGATGGTGTCTTAGTGCTCCGCGTGCCTCTTAACAGCGTCGCGCACCGCTTGGGTGATTTTTTTGCGGGTGGTTTTGCAGGATCGCGGGCAGACAAGTGAGGTAGATATGGGCCCACCTATTCTGCTCTTTCAGATCCAGTAATTCGCGCGCCAAGACTACGCAGGCGATCAAAAAATATGCTACCCGTACCTTTGGTACGCAGTCCAATGCGAGTCAGAGCCGTATCCTTGGGGCGGTCGCTGGATGCGGTTCTAAGGGTGGCTGTCGTCATAAGGCACGCGGCCCAGAGCCCATCTGGCGATCAGGCCAACGGCCATGACCATGGGGACGACGGTCAAAAAACCCCAGGCCGTCATCGCCCAAACTGTCAGAGCGGCGGCGAAGATCACGGCTAGAATTGTCAAAGCAAAGGACGTCACAGGCATTCGAATCTCCTCTCGAAACTAATATGGGGTGGAGAAGGTTAAAGAAAAAGACCCTGCCGTTGGGATAAGGTCCGATATTTGCGCTTGCGCGCTGCATTTAGTCGACTTTTGTGCGATTGTGTTTGCACAGGACGTGTTCCTTTGCCGTTTCGACAGCCCCGGCATCGTCACGGCAATAGTCATCCGTGCCAATTGCCGTGAAAAATTCCTCATTCAGAGGGGCACCCCCGACCACAACAATTTAGTTTTCGCGAATTCCGCGTTCAATCATCGTGTCGATGACAACCTTCATATAAGGCATTGTGGTCGTCAGCGGGGCGGACATGCCAACGATGTCTGCACCTTGGTCAGCACGTCGTAGGGCTGCCAGCCGCGTCCGACAAGAATGCTCACGCCCTCCTGAGTCTCTCCCTTGAAACCGTGGTAAAGGTCGTCGAACATCTGCTCGATCAGTTCGTCTTCATCAAACATGCGGTGTTTCCTTTGTGCCGGTGACACGCGCGCTTGGTCCCTTTGACACAGCCTCCTGCTCGCTTTCTGTCCGCGCCGATTGGCGGATAGCGACGCGCCTTGCACGTTCCCCGACTTTTACCCGGGCAGCGCAGACGCTTGGCACAATTACAAGTCTGACGATTGCGCGCATTCGTTCTTTATTCTGGATGGTTCCCCACATCCCGCTGATCCCAGTGCCAAACGAACGATGCAGACATATGAGGCACAGTCCCGACGACCGTCCGGGTGGGGTCATGCCCTCAGCCAGCTAGTGGAAAAAAAACCGATATTGCCAGGATCGAAGCGATCCCCACCACGATGTTCATCGGTATACCGATCTTGAGGAAGTCAGCAAAACGATAAGCCCCCGCACCATAAACGAGAGTGTTGGTCTGATACCCTATCGGAGTTGCAAAGCTGGCGGAGGCCCCCACCATCACCGCGACAACAAAGGCGCGGGGATCCAGACCCAACGTCGTGGCCAGACTGATGGCGATTGGCGTCAGGATGACCGCGACCGCATTGTTGGTCACCAGCTCCGTCAACACCGAGGTCAGCGCATAGACCGCCGCAAGCGCAAGAAGTGGAGGAAGACCCCCGAGATGAGGCGCGATGACAGAGACGACCGTTTCCACCGCACCGGTTGCTTCCAGTCCCGCGCCGATAATCAGCATCGAAAAGATCAGGATCAGGATGGACGCGTCGATTGATCCCCAGGCCTCGTCATTGTCGATGCAGCGCAGAACTAGAATTCCGGCCACGGCAAGAAGGGCCAGAATGCCGATCGGCATGATATTGAAAGCGGCGAGGACAACAACCGTTAGAATCGCCAGTACGGCGACGGGGGCCTGCTTACGCCGATAGGGTCGCCCGGAGGGTCCCGATACCGCGACAAGATCACCGCTGCGCGACAAGGATTCAAACGCTTCGGCGGGACCCTCCAGCAACAGACGATCCGCCGGTTTGAGCTTCGTACTTGGCAGGTCAGCGCCGGCAATGTGGCGGTGGCGGCTGACGGCAATGACGCGGACGCCATAACGTCCGCCAAGGCCCAGTTGCGCGAGCGGCACGCTGGTGAGACCGCGACGCGGGGCGACCATCGCTTCGGCCAGAATCAACGGGGATTCTGACTGACCGGGCATCTTTCGGGTGGTGCCGATGCGCAGGCCAGCCATGTGATAGAGGGTCAGCGCCTCAGACGTGGTGGTCATCAGGATCAGCGCATCGCCTTTGCGCAGCTCTATCTCGGACAGGCCACTGCGCTGGATGCGCGCACCCCGGCGCAGCCCTGTCAGTCGGATATTTGGCCTATTCAAGTCAGCGACCTCTGCGATCCGCTGCCCGATGAAGGGCGCATCTTCCAGCAGAGTGACCTCGGTCAGGAAATCAGGCTCCACATCAAGGGCCGCACTTGTTTCGTTCCGCGACGGAAGCAGGCGGCGCCCGACGAGCAGAAGGAAGGAAATACCAGAAACGGCGGCGATGATCCCGACCGGGGCAATTTCGAAGATGCCGAACGCATCAAGCCCTGCATTGCGCGCCACCCCGTCCACAAGCAGGCTTGTCGACGTGCCGATGAGTGTGAAGGTCCCGCCGAGAATGGACACATACGAGAGAGGTATCAAAAGCTTGGTCGGGGCGAGGTTGAGCGCACCGGCAAGACGGATGACAATTGGGATCAGCACAAGGACAAGCGGCGTGTTGTTCACGAAACCCGAGGCGATCAGCGCAACGGCAAAGAATCCGGCAAGACCGATCATAGGAGCGGTACGTGCGCGGGCGATGACCACGTCCGCCAGCGCATCGATCACGCCGGTGCGCACAAGCGCACCCGACAGAACAAACATCGCACCAATCGTGATCGGCGCAGAGTTCGCGAAGACATCCATCACCTGATCCGTCGGGACGAGTCCCAGAATGATAAAAAGCGCCGCTCCTGCCGCAGCAGTGACATCTGGCGGATAGCGCTCGGAGGCGAAGGCGACAAAAAGACCAAACACCAGAGTGAGCGCCAGAAGGGCGTCATGCTCTGCAATCCAGGACATCATTTCACTTGTCTCCTGCCTGACGCGGAGGGACCGCGTTCTTTTATGTGAGGGAGAAACGCTCCGCATAGGTGCGGGTTCCGCTTTCGCGGATGGCGGTTCAGAACCAGCGGAAAAACACCAAAATGCCTGCTTCTGTTGGATTTTAGACGCCCCGGAATGCTCGACAGCCAACTTTGGGATTCACGGAGTGCCGCCACACTAAGATCGCACAAATTCCTGCAAAAATTTGTTTGTCTTTCGGTTTCAAAAAAGGCCCCGGAAGAGGGCATTGCTCTAGTTGTTGGTTTACATCTCAGGTCCGGCGACGCCTGCGGCCTTCGCGCCTGGGCGCTGTGTCATACTCGTTGCCATCATTGTCCGAGGAAAACGGCCCGAGCGTCGCAACGATCTGTTCCAGCGTCGGACGTTCACCCTTGGATCGGGTCTCAAGCGCGGCGCGCATAGCGCGCAGATGGTCAGGCATGGTCCCGCAGCAGCCACCAATGATCCGCGCGCCACAGTCGCGGGCCATCACGGCATAATCCGCCATCAGTTCCGGGGTGCCATCATAATGGACATGGCCGTCGTGGTATTTGGGAATGCCGGCGTTGCCCTTGGCGATGATCGGCATCTCTGTGCCTTGCGCGACAAAGCCAAGAACCGTGCGCAGGATGTCGGACGCGCCGGTGCCGCAATTTGCGCCAAAGGCCAGCGGAGCGTTTTCAATTGCGCCCACCATCTGCACCATGTCCGATGAGTTGACACCCATCATGGTGCGCCCGGCAGTGTCAAAGCTCATCGTGCCACACCAAGGCATGCCTGCAAGCTTGAAGCCTTCGGCCGCGGCACGGAATTCCTCGGGCGCCCAGATCGTCTCGACCCAGAGGACATCCGCGCCGCCCGCTTTCAGCCCCTCGGCGGTTTCGTGAAACATCTCGACCGCACTGGCATGTCTGAGCGTGCCGACCGGCTCCATGATCTCGCCCATCGGGCCGACGGAGCCTGCAACAACGACGGAGCGGCCGGCGACATCTGCAATCTCGCGTGCGATCTGGGCCGCGAGGCAGGACAGCTCATAAGCACGATTCTGTGCATTGTGCAGCTTGAGCCGGGAAGCATTGGCGCCAAAGGAATTGGTCAGGAAGATGTCGCTGCCGGACTCGACTGCACCACGATACAGCGTGCGGATCTTGTCGGTTTCGGTCGCATTCCAGAATTCAGGGGGGTCACCGGCGGCAAGTCCCATGTTGAACAGGTTGTTGCCCGTCGCGCCATCGGCCATCAGCCAGTCCTTTGATTCAAGGAGTCTGCTCAGCGCATTTGTCATGATCTTGGTCCTGTCTGGCCTGCGTAGGAACGCGGTACGTTTCCGATAGATCCCCCGTTTGGGCAAATTCATTCCCGGACTCAGGGCGTGCCCGGACACCGAGACGCGCGCGCACCATGTGGCAAGGGTGGTCGGATCAGGCTTCGTTCATCAACTGGTCCATGGCGGTGATGGACAGCTCGGCCATCTTGGTGCGGATTTCGTCATCGCTGACCTTGTCACCCAGATCGCCAGAAACCTTGCGCACCACATCTTCGTGCCCGGCTTCCTCGAAATCGGCTTTCACGACCTCCTTGGCATAGGTGGTGGCATCTTCGCCGGTCTTCCCCAGCAGCGCGGCGGCCCAGAGGCCCAGAAGCTTGTTGCGCCGCGCCACTGCACGGAATTTCATTTCTTCATCATGCGCGAACTTGTTTTCGAACGCAGTTTCGCGATCATTGAATGAGGTCATGGCCAAGCTCCCTAAGACACATTACATAGACAAGATATGTTGTGGCAGCGGCCCGCCCGCAAGTCTTGCAGCCTTTATATGCAGGGCCAATCTACTTAACTTTCAAATAAGCTTGGAGTGAGACCTATTTGCCCCGTCAACGTGCGTTAAAAATTGCGCTGAAAATCATTTGACGCCGCACAGTCGTGTGGGCGGTGCTTGCGACAGCGATCACCTTGGACTAAGACGACGCAAACGGGCAAACTCTGAGCCTGTATGTTCCTTATGGAAAGAGACCGCATGGCACGCCGCAAGAAAATCTATGAAGGCAAGGGGAAGATCCTGTACGAAGGCCCTGAGCCTGGGACGATCGTGCAGTATTTTAAAGACGATGCCACTGCGTTCAACGCTCAGAAAAAAGATGTGATCGACGGTAAGGGAGTTCTGAACAACCGCCTGTCCGAATTCTTCATGACCGGCCTGAACAATATCGGCGTGCCGACCCATTTCATCCGCCGGCTGAACATGCGCGAACAGCTTGTGCGCTCCTGCGAGATCATCCCACTGGAGATCATCGTGCGCAACTATGCTGCCGGATCACTGTCGACACGTCTGGGCATCGAAGAGGGCACGCCGCTGCCGCGTCCCATCGTGGAATATTGCTACAAGGACGACAAGCTGGGCGATCCGCTGGTCACTGAAGAGCATATTGCTGCCTTCGGCTGGGCAAGCCAGCAAGACATGGACGATATCCTGAGCCTTTCTTTGCGGGTGAACGATTTTCTGTCCGGTGTGATGATGGCAGTCGGCATTCGACTGGTCGACTTCAAAATCGAATGCGGTCGGGTTTATGATGGAGATTTTCAGCGCCTTGTGGTTGCCGATGAAATTTCGCCGGATTCTTGCCGGTTGTGGGACATTGAAACGGGTCAGAAGCTGGACAAGGACGTGTTCCGCCGCGATCTGGGCAATCTGACGGATGCCTATACTGAAGTGGCGCGCCGCCTGGGCGTACTGCCCAAGAACACGATGCAGATGCCCAAGCCAACGCTTATCAACTGATAGGTCTACGCCGGTTTCGGCGTCTACTTTGCGTATTTGAAAAGATAAGAGCAGGGGACAGGTCCCGTGCAACGAGCGGAGATGAAAAGATGAAGGCACATGTACATGTGATGCTCAAAGACGGCGTTCTGGACCCGCAGGGCGAGGCGGTGCGCCACGCTCTGGGCGGCCTTGGCTTTGACGGTGTTCAGGGTGTACGTCAGGGCAAAGTGATCGAGCTGGATCTGGCTGACGGCACGAGCGAGGACACCGTGCGTGACATGTGCGAGAAATTGCTCGCCAATACGGTGATCGAAAGCTACCGCATCGAAATGGCCTGAATCGAAATGGCAAGAAAGCCTGCGGGCCTCTTGCCAAATGTTTGTCTTCGCACCAAACCCCCGCCAAATGCGCTGATGGATCGGCGCCCAGCCGGAAGGAAGCTGTCTGATGAAAGCCGCTGTCGTCGTTTTTCCCGGGTCGAACTGTGACCGCGATCTTGCAACTGCCTTTCGCAAGGCGGGATGTGATGTAACGATGGTATGGCACAAGGACACCGATCTGCCGAAAGGCACCGATATCGTCGGCTTGCCCGGCGGATTTTCCTTTGGCGATTATCTGCGCTGTGGCGCCATCGCCGCAAATTCGCCCATCTGCCGCGCGGTCAAGGCGCATGGCGAAAAGGGCGGTTATGTTCTTGGGATCTGCAACGGCTTTCAGGTGCTGACCGAAACAGGTCTTTTGCCGGGGGCGCTGCTGCGCAATGCAGGGCTGAAGTACATTTGCCGAACCGTCGGGCTGACGGTTGCGACGTCGGACAGTGTTTATACCCGTGGGTATAATGCCGGGGATCGTATTCAGGTGCCAATCGCGCATCACGACGGCAATTATACCGTAGGAGCCGATGAGTTGGCCGCGCTGAAAGAAGAAGATCGTATTGCCTTTACCTATGATAGCAATCCAAACGGGTCTGATGGTGATATTGCCGGAATTCTTTCAGCCAATCGTCGGGTACTGGGGATGATGCCGCATCCTGAACGCGCCGCCGAGGCCGATCAGGGGGGCACCGATGGTGCGCGCCTTTTCGCGCACCTGGCGGAGGTTATGGCGCAGGCTTGACTTGAGCCCGAGGCCTCCGCGCCCTATCTTCAAGCATGGCTGACGGCAATCCCCTTCAAGCACCCAAGGATCGTGCCCGGCGTGACAAGCGCCCGGGCCCTCTGAGCTGGCGTGTGCGTTCTGCACTCTTTGTTTTGTTTCTGCTTGCGGTTGCCACGGTCTGGACGACCAATTCCCTTCTGACCAGCCGCTTCACTGAAACGACTCGCAACCGGGCCGAACTGCGGCTTGCGCTTTACAGCGGCAACCTGCTGTCGGAACTGCGCCGCAACGCCATCGTGCCGCAGTTGCTGTCACGCGATCCGGCCTTGATCAGTGCGCTAAATTCTTCGGAATACAGCCAGAGTTCGCAGCGCCTGATTTCTTATGTAGATGAGATAGGTGCAGCATCGTTGATGCTGCTGGATGGGGATGGGCGCACCGTGGCGGCGACAGACCGCAACCGACTGGGGGAATCCCATCGCAACGCGCCCTATTTCGTGGATGCCCTGCGGTCCAACGCCACCGTGTTCACCACGCTGCAACGCGAGGCCGGTGGTTATTCCTTCACCTATTCCCGCCGCCTTGACAGTCAGGGCAAAGCCATTGGCGTGATCGTGGTCGAGGTGGATCTTGCCAAGTTCGAACGTGCGTGGGCGGGTATTTCCGACGCTGTACTGGTGACGAATTCCGAGGGCAACATCATCCTTGCCACCGAACCCCGCTGGCGTGGCCTGACGCCAAGTGCAGCGCTGCAACGCGAACCGGCTGACAGCGCCATCGAACGCGCCATTCAGGCGACAGCGGATTGGACTGCACTTCCCGCTGATGCATATGTGCAGGGGGAGGCGGTGATGCGCATCGACGGACGCATCCCGTTCCGCGGCTGGTCTATGACCAGCTTTACAACCTATTCGAGCGTCCGTGAAAAGGTGAACGGAGTTCTGGCGCTCGAAATCATGGGATTCGCGATTCTTGCTGCGCTTGCGTTCTATGCCCTGTCCCGCAAGACGGCCCTGCGCATGGCGTTGTTTCAGCGTGAATCGGCGGAGTTGCGCCAGTTGAACATGCGCCTGCAGCGGGAAATCGCCGAACGTGAGAGGGTGCAGGAGACGCTGGCCGTGGCCGAACAGACCCTTGCACAAAGCTCTAAACTCGCCGCCTTGGGCGAGATGTCAGCGGCCGTCAGCCACGAGCTGAACCAGCCACTTGCGGCGATGAAGACCTACCTGGCCGGTGCGCGGCTTCTGCTGCGCCGCAACCGTCCGGAAGAGGCACTGTCGGCCTTTCACCGCATCGATGATCTGATCGAGCGGATGGGGGCCATCACGCGACAACTCAAGAGCTATGCACGCAAGGGTCAGGCCGAGTTTTCCCCTGTGGATATGGGCGATGCGCTGGCCTCTGCGCTCTCGATGATGGAACCGCAACTGAAGTCCCGCAAGGTCAAGATAACCCGTATCCTGCCAGAAGAAAGGGTGCGAGTGATGGGGGATCGGATGCGGATCGAACAGGTCATGGTGAACCTGCTGCGCAACGCGCTGGATGCCACAAAGATGGTGCCGGATCCGCAGCTGGATTTGATCCTCGCCAGCGGGGAAACCGCGACTATGACCGTGCGCGACAATGGCCACGGCATCGAGGATCTGGAAGCCCTGTTCGAGCCGTTCTACACGACAAAGCAGCCGGGGGATGGCGTCGGTCTGGGCCTTGCCATTTCCTCGGGTATCGTAAACGACCTCGGCGGACGGCTCATTGCGCGCAATGCCGAAGCGGGGGGGGCTGTATTTGAAATCCAGCTGCCCATATTGAATGACAAGACCCAAGCGGCGGAGTGAAAGAACAGATGGCCAAGGCGATGAAAATAGCGATTGTCGATGATGAAAAGGACATGCGCCAGTCCATCAGCCAGTGGCTGGCCCTGTCGGGCTATGACACGGAAACCTTTGCCAGCGCAGAAGAGGCGCTTGGCACTGTTGCGGCGGAATATCCCGGTATCGTGATCTCGGATATCCGTATGCCGGGGATGGATGGCATCCAGCTGCTGCGCAAACTGATGGGGCAGGATTCCGCGCTGCCGGTGATCATGATCACAGGGCATGGCGATGTGCCCATGGCGGTCGAGGCGATGCGGATCGGCGCCTTTGATTTTCTGGAAAAGCCGTTCAACCCGGACCGGATGTCCGAGCTTGCCAAGAAGGCGACCAACGCACGCCGTCTGACACTGGACAACCGCGCGCTGCGCAAGGAACTTTCCGACGGCACCCAGATGATGCGAAAGCTGATCGGCAACTCTGCAACGATGGAGCGGCTGCGCGAAGATGTGCTGGATCTGGGACAGGCAGATGGCCATGTGCTGATTGATGGGGAAACCGGTACCGGCAAAACTCTGATTGCCCATGCGCTACATGCGGTCGGCTCGCGCGCGGGCAAGAAATTTGTGCTCCTGTCCTGTGCTGCAATGGACGAAGATACGCTGATGCAACGGTTGTTCGGTCCGATGCAATCTGATGATACACGCCTGCCTGCCATAGAAGAGGCGCGTGGTGGCACCTTGGTGCTCGAGGATGTGGAGGCACTGTCGGATGCCGCACAGTCCCGCCTGCTATCTGTGATCAACGATCAGGGCAATCCGCCCGAAACCCGCATTATCGCCATCTGCAACATGCAGGACGAGGGCCGCACCTGCGAAGATGCGCTGCGCTCTAATCTATATTACCGGCTTGCGGCGCTCAAGATCACCGTGCCACCGCTTCGCCAGCGTGGTGAGGATATCCTCACGCTGTTCACGCGCCTGTCCGAGCAATATGCCGAGGAATATGGCTGCGAAGCGCCGCAGGTCAGCGCTCAAGAAGCGGCACAGCTGCTGCAGGCACCTTGGCCGGGCAACGTGCGTCAGTTGATCAATCTCGCGGAGCGGGCCGTTCTGCAGTCGCGGCGTGGATCCGGCACCATCGCTTCTTTGCTCATGAACGACCATGATGAGATGCAGCCGGTGATGACCACCGAAGGCAAACCGCTCAAGGAATATGTCGAAGCGTTCGAGAGAATGCTGATCGACAACACCATGCGCCGCCATAAGGGATCAATCGCCGCAGTGATGGACGAGCTGTGTCTGCCGCGCCGGACCCTGAATGAGAAGATGGCGAAATATACGCTGCAGCGTTCAGATTATCTTTGAACGCAGCTGGTAAAAAAAGGGCGGGCTGCCAACGCAGCCTTCCCGTCTTACAGCATTCCACTTGAAACTTAATCGTAACTCTCTGCCTCGAATCGAAGATTTGTTCCTCGAACGACAATGTGGGATGGCAAAAGTTAAAGTGGAAACGCCTTGGATCAGGTGTTTGCAGTCCCGATATCCTCTGCCTCTGCCTCTTCCACTGCAAGACGCGCCAATTCCAGGATCGCGTCACGAGTCTTGGCAACCGCAATAAAGCGCGCATTGTGACAGAAGCTGGCGCCCTTGACCCCGCTTGCCCTCTCAAGTTCTTCATTGGTCAGGCCTGCCCAAGCCAAGGGCAGATCCGCGCGCTGCTCGAACCCTTCATCCTTGCTGCGGATCCCGCTCAGTGACCAGTCGTCGCCGCGGGGGGTGATGACAAACAGCAGATGATCAGCGCCTTCCTTCACAACTGTGGGTCGGAAGGGCATGCCCATCGGCAATTCAAGAATCCGACTGCCCCCCGTCTGCTGAATCGCCTGCCGCACCATACCCTCGGCCCGCATCTTGGCTGAGCTGCGGGCGATACGCGCCTCGACAAAGGTCCTGGCGATGTCAAGAGCCGCGTGAAATCCGCGCATCTCAGCCTCGGGATCCGTATCGTCAAACACTGGCTTCAGCGTTTCAAGCAACGCAGGCAGGGTCATTCCCGCCATAGGCCCGGCAACCGAAGGGCTGATGGCACCATTGTCCAGCAGGTCGATCAACAGCACGAAGTTCGCATCGAAACTGGCATGCACCGCGTCAAGGTCGGCTTCTGGAACCAACATCACGCGAAGATAGGCGTGCCCAAAATGCCGCCAGATCAACCCAAACGAGCTGAAAGGCTGACCATCATCGCGCAAGGGTGCATCGCGTTGATGATGATCGAAGATGAAGCTCGTGGGGTCATATCTACCGCCAACATCATAAATTATGCGATCGCTGCCCGGGATAATCCATTCGGGGGATCGGCTGCGCACGATTCGTGCCTCGGGATAGACCCGAGTAAGAATGGCGCTGGAAAGCAACTCATCGGCATGAAAGCCCCCGGAATGGGTCACAAGATAGCTGGGGGTCATGGACTGAATACCTTCAAAGTGGAAGTTTACGGCAGATCACGGGTTCCAATAGCGGTTTGACCGAGGGGAGATCAACCACTGAATACGGCGTGTTTTCGAGGCCCTGCCTGCGACCGTGGTCCCCTTGTGCCATAAGAGAAAATGAAGATAGGTAGTTTTATCCCAAAAGGAGACTGCGCCATGATCATTTACGGACTGAGCACCTGTCCGCTTTGTCAGAAGGCTCGCAAGGCGCTGGAAGCGCAAGGGCATGATCTTGCCTTTCGCGATGTGCGCGCGGAGCCATTGAGCGCCGAAGAACTTTCTGAATTCATTGTGGAATTCGGTGACCGGCTGGTGGATCGCAAATCGCACGAATGGCGTGGCCTGAGTGATTGGCTGAAACATTCCGAAGCGGAAGAACAGATTGCGGCACAGCCCAAGATTATGACACGTCCGTTGATCCGGCAGGGAAAGACCCTCTTTCTTGGCTGGGACGACGCAGTGCAAAAGGCGATACTGCCAGGCTGAGACGGCGTGACACGGGTTTGACCACATTCTGAGCGAAAAGCGCTTTCAGGACGCTCATTTGATCGCTTGAAAGCTTGGCGGGTAAAGATCTTTGCGCAACCCCGCATTCGGGTATGCGTCCTTTGCGCGAGATGATAGCCAGAACATCAAGTGTGGCACGGAGGATGACAGATGTCTGAGCTAAGCGAAGACGGCAGGAGAATCGTCAACGATTTTGCCGCACGTAATGGGATAAGCATGGATGCGGTGACCCATCTGCTCAAGGCAGTCCAGCGCGGGCAGGGTACGCAGGCGCAGTTCAATCACCCCGAACTCGGCGGTATGGGGCAATGGTCCCTGGGCGGCATGACGATGATCGGCGATATGTTCAACAACGGCTTGAAGGCCCGCGTTGATGGACTCTGCACTGAACTGTCCAGAATTTTGCGCGATCAGAACCTGTTCGCAGACACGTCCCAGACTGCAACTCTCTGGCCAAGAGAACTGGGGCAGCCTGCCTCGGTCGGGGCCCAGAACAATATGCGCTACGCCTATTTTCCGTCGAGTCGCAGGCTTGCGATTGATTTGGGCGGTAAGATGACAGTTTACGACACCGGCGATCACCAGATTGGCGGCTTTTCCCAGTCGCAAAGCGGCGGACAAAACCTGACCTTCACCAGCCAGTACGGGCCTGTTCAGATCTGTGATCTGCGCGTCGTGCAGGACAGCGCTGACAGCAACGTGACACCTTCTGAACCGATTGCTGCACCCCAGACGCCGGAACCTGAAGCTTCGGTCCTCGTTCCCGGCACGTCAGAGCCTGCCCGGCCTTTGGCCCAAACACCTACCTCTATACAAGCTGCTATATCAGAGATGAGCGATGAGCAGATTTTTGCCCGCATCGAACGGCTGGCCGATCTTTTCGGCAAAGGCATCCTCAGCCAGTCTGAATTCGACGCAAAGAAAACCGAATTGCTGGCGCGGCTCTGACAGCCGCGTCCTTTCTCAGACGGCAAGGCCTGCGTCGTCGAAAAACCGCAGGTTTTCCGGCGTGAAATGCAGGCCAACGGTTTCATCGGGCTTTAGGTCGGTATTGCCGATCAACAGCACCGTCACCTGAAACGCACCTTCGTAGGCTATGGTCACAAAAGTATCCGCGCCAAGGTATTCCGCCACACGCTCAAGATGTCCCTCACCGGACGCTGCCAGTTTGATGTGTTCGGGCCCGATGCCCATGTGGCGCGCGGTGGGAGGGGCCGCGACCTTTGGGGGCTGTGCTCAAATCCATCACGTTCATGCGGGCTGATCCGATGAACTGTGCCACAAAGAGGTTCGCGAGGTTTTCATAAGGATCCCGGGGCGCATCAACCTGCGCGATGCGACATGCCTCAAGTACGACGATCCTGCTGGCCAGAGTCATTGCCTCAACCTCTACCTGATCGCGAATGAAATAGGTCATCGTCGCTCTCTTCCTTGTGCAGACATGCGGATTTCAGAGGGAAGGCCACGTTTTAACGTACGGACATAGGCGGGTAAAGCGCGTAGAATTGGAGCACCATGGCAAGGCCGCACTTGGCGGGTGGCTCTGATGTGACGCGCCGAGGGCATCTTTCCAGAGTTGCGGCAGGGTCGCAGGCAGGGCATTGGCCTAGCCCTCGATCTCTCTCACATCTTCGTCTAGGACGCGGCCCATAGCGTCGAGATCGTCATGCCCGCTCAACAGTATAAAGGTGGTGCCAAGATCGGCCATCGGGGAGCGGCCTTCGGTCACGATCTTTGCCAGAGGCAACGCCATACTTGACGATCGCACTGTAGCGATCGGAATCCTGCTTGGTTGGCCGCATCTCAGGATTCACATGACCGGTGTCGCGGCGGGTGAAATCGCTTGCCGCTGAACCATCAACATTGGCCATGCCAATAATCCAGTTCGTGCAGTTGTCGCGCTCGCTTTCACAAGGGAGCGTGAAAGCTGCCGGACCGTGGGTGCAGCGCTGTTCTTGCCACCGGCGTTGCCATTTGACCAGTTTGGGAAACAGCGCGCTGCTGCACGTTTGTCCTGCCTCCCGGTCACTGTCTCACAGTCGGCGGGCAAGGTTTGCGGCAACAGAGGGCTGCGTGATGCCAGACATTGGGGCCGGGAAAATAGCCCGAATCAGGTTTGTGAAATCTGATGTGCGGCAACATCCCGTCGTCCGCCCGGCTTGCCATAAGCATGTCAATATCGTCCCAAGCGTGGGCGTTGTAAAAGGTGCAAAACCCCATGCGGCAAGAGCGGACTCCCAGTTCCACTGATAGGGGTAAAGGTTATGGCTGGGCAGAGCATATAGCCCCCCTTGTCGTTGCAGCGCAGGATCGCGCGCGCCTGATCATCCAACGTGGCCTGATCGTTCAGATCAGTCATTTGGGTCATCCTTTTACACCGGCTGTGGTCAGGCCTGCGGTCATGAATTTTGCGCAGCCCCAGAAACAGGGCCATGATCGGGACCGTCACAATCATTGAACCTGCCATCAGATTCTGGCGCGAGATTTCAGAGGAAATGATCTAAGAGATGCCCCGGATGAGCGTGAATTTTCCAGGGTCATCCAGCAGCATGAAGGCCAGCAGAAATTCGCTTCAGGCGATCATGAAGACATAGAGTGACACCGAATCGAGCGCGGGCAGGGACAGTGGCAAGGTGATCCTGCAGATCACTTTCAGTCGGCAATTCATGGCGTTTCAGTGGTCGCGCCGGGCAGCCGGCCAAGATGCTGCAGAGAGTCTCTGGCGTACAAGCAGCAAGGATAAGCGCGCAGATCAGGACGGGCACGCCCCTCACATCAGCGCCGGAATGAACAGAAAGGACAGCAGAAAACAGCGCCAGATCTCAAACACCGTAACCATTATCTGGGCAAGCGGGCGCTGTCCGAAAAAGTTGAGCGCTTGTGTCGTCACGGCCATCTGGTTCAGAAGTGCATTAGCACTGCCTGAAAAGGGGTCGAAGAGCAGGATCCAGGCAAAAGCTACGGCGATGACAGTCGATACATAGGGGAACATGCACATCCCGCGTAAAATACCCGAACCTTTGAACGACTTGTTCTGCAGCATGGCCGCAAACAGTCCGAACAAGAGTGCACCCCCTTTCCTAAGAACGAACAGAATAGAGTGATGCCAAGAACCTTCCAGAACTCCTCCCCGTCAAAGATCCGAGCGAAATCCTCAAGCGTGAAATTGCCTCTGGTCAGCACTTTCACCGCACGCCCCTTGGTGACGGGTTCGATAGCGCCGGGGTCGATCTTATTGCCGAGATACGCCTGATCCACGGTGACTGGGATCATCAGCGTCTCGAGGTAGGCGCCTTCTCAGTCGCCCAGATCACAGTTCAGCGCGGATCAAGTTTGGTCACACTCAGCCCGCCGGGCAGAGAATATTCGACGAAGTCCATCGCCGCATCTGTCTGCGCATCCGATGTGATACAGAAGAAACGCAGCTGACCCCAGGCGGCGCCGTCAGGGTTGGATGGCCCCGCAAAGGGGGGCACGATGCTGGTTGCGGCGACAAGGCCGCAGCTTTGCGGATCATTGTTGAGTGTATGCGGCGCAGAATCGCGCAAGCCTGCCAGATCGTCCAGGATGAACGGTGACCAGATGATCATTGCAGCATTGCCAGAAAAATAGATACAACGGGACTGATCCCAGTACAGATCCTTGCGGTAGAGGATCATCTGCGTCCAGCCATCCACCGGAATGGCGCCATAGCCATCGTCGATCTGCGCGATTCCCAGCGCGCGGGAGGCAAAGGTGTCGGCACCTAGATTTTCGATCAGACCCGTGGCGGCATCAATCTCCAGTATACCGACCTCGGCCCAGGGCAGGGCATATTGCAGCGGTTGCGCAGCCGCACAGGTCGTTTTCCATCATCGGGATCACTTCAAGCGTATGGCCGGACTTTTAAGAGAAATTGGCGGACATTTGCTGTTGAATGGGCAAACGCTCGGTTGTCCTGAAGCGCGGGCTGTCCGCACTTGCCGCTAGTCCCGATATCACCACTGCCGTTGCGGCCCCGATCAGCAGGATGGTTTTTCTGTTCAGTGTCATGGTCTTCCTCACTCGGAAATTGAAAGTGTCTTAAAGGTTTTGCGCGATTGTCTGTGCCATCTGATTTGGGGTCAGTTTGGGTGGTCCGGCTGAGCCGCGATCATGGATAAGTGGCCTGCACTGTTTTGCGCAACATATTTGGCGCCTCGCACCTGACTGTGCGGATCAGGAGAGCGCTGAGATGGCAGCCCGACACCGTGTAATCCACCGCAAAGGTGGTCAGGGAAAGCACCACATGTATTCCGCCCGGGATGCCGTCATAGGCAAACACCGACAGGTCCGTCCCGATGGTCAGGCCCAGCCGGTTCGCATTGCGGTAGAGGCCAAGCGCCGCCAGATCGACGGCGCAGACGATAGCGGTTGGCGGGGTAGGTGTGATGAGGATGAACAGCGCCGCATCAGCACCGTCCTGAAGGGTCACCGCATTCCGAGCGATAAGTGCGGGGTTAACGGCCAGACAGGCCTGCGCGATGCCAGCGAGAAAACCGTCATGGCGCAGGAGCACATTGGTCTAGCGCATGCCGCCATCGATGAAACCGATGGACCTTTGCGCTAGCTGTGCGAGATGCGCCAGCGCATTCTGCATTGCTTCCTCGTCCGGTATATCGTGCCAGGCAAAGTCTCTGGGATATACGCTGCGCCCGAACAGGACAAAAGGGACATGAGAGTCTCGCAGCAATGTAATGCGCGGATCGCTCAATTGGGTGCGCGGCAGGACAAAACCGTCTACCTAGCGGTCCCGGATCAGTCTTTGAAAGGTGTCCAGCGTGGCTTTGGGACCGTGCGCGGCTGCAATGGTCAGCATCCATCCATGTGCGCTGGCAAGTTGGAACAGTCCCGAAAGAAATTCGGAAAGAAATGGACGCTGCGCATCATGATCATCCACTTGGATCACCATACCCAGCGATTTTGCCAGATCCGTGCGAATTGATTGGGGCGAACTGAACGGCCGTTAACCGATGCGGTCGGCCTTACTGCGCACATGGGCGCGGATGCTTTCGGAATTATCGGTATAACCGTTCAGAGCACAGGAGACGGTCGATTTCGTCAGCTCGGGAACCTGAGAGACATCCCAAATTCTGACACGCGCTCGTTTTCGAGCGACTGTCTTCTGATCCGCTATGTTGCTAAATTTTGTCCTCCGCGAAGGCAGGAAGGCTGCCGAAAGCGATTTCGGCAAGAGGTTTCGGAATATTTTCTGCTCACGCGCAAAATCTGTCCACGTCGGGTGATTGAGATTTCCAAGAATGGCCTTGCTATAACCAAGCATTCCAAGAGTCAGGGGGACTGGTCTACGCCAGCGGATCCTCAGAGCCGTTTTGACAAGGTGTGTGTTAAACCGGTTATTAAACCCGCGCTTTTGACCGGTACATCTGTATCAGGACCGTGCGATGTAGCGGTCGCGGCGGTGGTTTATGGTGATGATCATATTGAGGATCATCGCGCCCATCAGGGACCACGCCACAGTCGTCCAGGGAAACAGGAAAAGGGACAGCGTGAAGACGCAGAAGTCGAACAGCAGCTGCGTATTGCCCGCCTTGAAACCGTTCTTGTCCTGCAGCCATAGTGCGACAATCCCAACGCCCCCAAGTGTGGCCCCATGCCGAAAAAGCGACAGCAGTCCAATCCCCGCCAGAATACCAAACAGCGTCGCGCCGATAGCCGGATGCACCGGGTTGATCTTCAGAACATAGGGCATGACCTCCACAAGAGAGGACATCAGAGCCACAGCGCAGAAATTCTTGATCGTAAAACGCCAGCCAAGCTGTTTGATCGCCAACCAGTAAAACGGCAGGTTGAGCAGGAAAAAGATTGCCCCAAACGGCCATCCCGTCGGATAGGAGATGATCAGCGAAAGACCGGCAATCTGCCCGGTGAACAGCTCTGACGCACGCAAGAACTGCATGCCCAAGGCGACAAGGGTAGCCCCGATCAGGATACCCTGCACGTCTTCAGCAAGGCTGTGGCTTTCGGCCGTGGGAGAGTCGAGCAGGATCATGATCTAGGAAATCTGCGCTTGGCCAGCTGTTGTCAACGCCGGGACGACTCAACACGCCGGAAATAGCGCCAGAGGCACAGCTTTGCTCGGTATTTCTGCAAACCTGCCGTCTTGAAAGAATTTGCCCATATTGACTTAGGAACGGCACTGCAGAGGTAAGGCGCCTCGCACGTGTGTAATCAAAAGGACTTTAGAGTACCGCACAAGCGGAGGATAAAGCACTGCCACGAAGGCACAACCTGAGACCGCCGTTCGGACCTATCCGAATGTCCCATTTTTTGCCGCCGCACTATACCTATGCGGCCTACATTTCACCACAAAGACAGCATATCACATGTCCAAGGGTGCTCGAACAACCGAGGCACATCTGCATGATTTTCACTCTGACTTGCGAGTTTCCAATGTTTAGTATGACTGCGCTGCGCGCAACACTAGCCCTTCTGGCCGTTTCTGCATTTTCACTCTCTGCTGCTGCTTCGACCGTTCAGGAAACATCCGTTTCGGGCGGGGATTATTCGGGTGAGTGGCAAAAACCGACCGTCATCGGTTTCGGCTCCGACAGTATCGTTGGCACTTGGTCGCAAGGCAACGACTACGATATTCTGGCTCTGACAGGGCTTACCAAAGGCGCTCAGGATATCACTCTGACGTTCTCTCCCATCACTGGAACGACCTATTCCGACAGTTTCTCTGCGGGTGGCAATGTGTTTTGGAAAACCTCTCCTCTGCAATACAGCGGTTGGGAGGGGACACCACTTGGAAGCATCGGCATCCAGAAGGAAAAGTTCTACACGCCGCAGACCTTGACGCTCAGCCTCGACAGTTCATTCGGTGGCGAGCTTTATCTGCAGCTTTACGGAACCTATGGCAGCCTTCAATACAATATCTCGGCGCCGGGAAATGCGAGTTTGGCTTCTAAGCCAACAATTGCATCTGCCGTTCCTCTGCCGGCAGGTATTTTCCTGATGTTCGGTGGATTGGCTGTGCTTGGCGGTGTTGCTGCAACGCGTCGCCGCAAGGCCTGAAGATAAGCTGCGCAGGTTGATTGCACAGCAGTTTTGATACCGTGAGATGTGAACAACCGGCTGCCCTTTCAGGGACAGCCGGTTTTTTTTGATACGGATCCGGCTCTAATAATCAAAAAGCGTCAGACTTAGATAGGAACAGCCGGTCAACACGGCCGCCTGTTCCACCACACGGATAGCCAATTTCCAAGCCTTAGAGCGAAAGCGCCTTGTTCAGGTTCTCGTCCACCTTTTCGAGGAAGCCCATGGTGGTCAGCCACTTCTGATCCGGTCCCACGAGAAGCGCGAGGTCCTTGGTCATGAAGCCCGCTTCAACCGTGTCTACAACCACCTTTTCAAGTGTTGTGGCAAAGGTCATCAGCTGATCGTTGCTGTCCAGCTTGGCGCGGTGCTTGAGCCCGCCAGTCCAAGCAAAGATCGACGCGATCGAGTTGGTCGATGTTTGTTCACCACGCTGGTGCTGGCGATAGTGGCGGGTCACGGTGCCGTGGGCCGCTTCGGCCTCGACAATCTGACCATCCGGCGTCATCAGTTGCGACGTCATGAGGCCAAGTGAGCCAAAACCCTGTGCCACAGTGTCGGACTGCACGTCGCCATCGTAGTTCTTGCACGCCCAGACAAAGCCACCGGACCACTTCATCGCCGATGCGACCATGTCATCAATCAGGCGGTGTTCATAAGTGATGCCCGCCGCCTTGAACTTGTCGGCGAATTCTTCTTCGAACACCTTCTGGAAAATAAGCATGAACTGGCCGTCATACTGTTTCAGGATTGTGTTCTTGGTCGAAAGATAGACAGGCCAGCCAAGGCTGAGGCCATAGTTCAGCGACGCACGCGCGAAATCGGTGATCGAGTCGTCAAGGTTGTACATACCCATATAAACGCCCGAGGAAGGCGCCTTATAGACTTCTTCCTCGATCACGGTGCCATCATCGCCAACGAATTTCATCGACAGCACGCCAGGCCCGGGAAATTTCATGTCCGTCGCGCGGTACTGGTCGCCAAAGGCGTGGCGGCCGATGACAATCGGCTTGGTCCAGCCTGGGACAAGGCGCGGCACGTTCTTGCAGATGATAGGCGCGCGGAACACGACACCGCCAAGGATGTTGCGAATGGTGCCGTTCGGGCTGCGCCACATCTTCTTGAGGCCGAATTCCTCGACCCGGGCTTCGTCGGGCGTGATGGTTGCGCATTTGACCGCAACGCCGACTTCCTTGGTCTTTTCAGCCGCGTCGATGGTGATCTGGTCATCGGTCGCGTCGCGGCTTTCCATGCCCAGATCGTAATAGATCAAATTGAGGTCGAGATAGGGCAGGATCAGCTTTTCTTTGATGAAATGCCAGATAATCCGGGTCATTTCATCGCCATCCATCTCTACGATGGGGTTTTCTACCTTGATTTTAGACATCTAAGGGCCCTTTCCATGGCTTGTCCGTCTAACGGTGGCTGTAGCGTAGTTCTGTGTCACAGGGAAGTACGGTATGCCTTTGTATACCGCCGCATCGCAGTTTTTTATCTGCCGCACCCGCTTGGAAACGTATTCTGCTCCAACCCGCCTTTATCATAGCTGCAGGAGCCGCAAAATGCGCCTTTCCTTCGACTACAATCTTTGTGGGACTCGACGTGGGCACAGTGCGCTGGCATCAACGATTTCCCCCAGAATGCGCAGATGAGGCGTTGATGCTGCGCCGCATTTTCAGCATGAGGGCGCAGGCCAAAACTGATTGAAAAATGATACCGACCGCAAGCGGCATCGACGTGCCGATTGAACCGTAATCCCACGGGTACAGCCAGAACGACCACGACCACGGTTTAAATGCACCGGCGACCACCACCGGATTGTGCCCGAAGGTGTCCGAAAGCGGGCCGGTGAAAAACGTCCCCACGGCCATGCCCAGAACAAAGCTTGTCACGATCAACTGCGCCCGGTTGCCGTTATCCGGTGACAGGGCCGCGCCGATTTCGGGCAGGGCGGGGCAGCATGGAATCGATGGAAAAAGCAATTATGGCGAACAGAATCGCAATCAGTGCAATGAATTCGACCCGGCTCATGCTTAGCGCCATAGGGTGATGTCCATTAGGGTCGGCAGTGGTTTCGTGTCATTCGGCGGTTGCGCGCAGTTCTGTCAGCACCTTGATCCATAGATCCGTCGGCTGGGCGCCGGGTACGGCGTGCTGTCCGGCGACGATGAATGTCGGAACCGAGGTAATGCCCATGTCTCGCGCAGCGGTATCACGGGCGCGCGTCTCCAGTATATCCGCCTTAGACCCCAGCAGCCGCAGGATGATCGAGGCATCAAGCCCGATACCATCGGCAATGTCTCCCAGAACTTCGGTTTCACCAATATCGCGGCCCTCGCTGAAATAGGCGCGGAACAGCGCTGAAACAGCAGTCGACTGACGCCCCTCAATGCCTGCCCAATGGATCAGCCGGTGCGCGTTTATGGTGTTTGGAGTACGAGTGATCGAATCGAGATTGAGATCTATCCCGGCTTTCACGCCATGCTCGGCAACGGGCAGATAGGCCTGAACGGCTTCTTGCTTACCGCCGAACTTGGATTCCAGATAGGCGCGCCGATCCATGCCCTCGGCGGGCATGTCGGGGTTCAGCTGGAAGGGGTGCCATTCAATGGTAAAGGGATGGTCCGGCATCTGCGCCAATGCGCGGTCAAGATAGGTCTTGCCGATATAGCACCAAGGGCAAATCGGGTCGGACATGATGTCGAGTTTCACCATGGAAAAGTACCTTTCGCGGAGTTTGCGCCTCTCTAGCAGCCCGCACGGTCGATTGCACCCCGCTCATTCGGCACGCAAGGCCCGCCGCATCAATTTGCCATTGGGGTTCTTCGGCAGGCTGTCGCGGTGAAAGAACAGGCGCGGCTGCTTGTAGCGTGCCAGTCGTTCGCTGACCCAAGCCTGCAGCGCTTCGGGTTCCAGCACCTTGGGACCGGTGTAAAACGCGGCGATCAGCCGTACATCAGCCTTGACTGCGATATCCGTCACCCCGACCTCGGTTATGTCCGGGTGGGTCATCAGAACGGCCTCCACCTCGATCGGTGAAACCCGGTAGCCGCCGGCATTCATCATGTCATCGTCGCGACCCAGATAGGTGATCTGGTCGTCGCCGTGCATGACACCCATATCCCCGGTGCGGAACCAATTGTCCTGAAACTTTGCCGCAGTTTCGTGCGGCGCCCCGATATAGCCCAACATCAGCCCCGGGTCAGAGCTATGGATGGCAATGACTCCCGGTGTGCCACGCGGCACCGGCCCCAGCGGGCCAAGGATGGCGACCCGGCGCCCCGGCTGAGGGCGACCAAGGGCGCTGCCAGTCGCGGGCAACGCCGGAGAGGCGGACAGGAAGGTTGAACATTCCGACATGCCGTAAGCTTCGAATATTGCTGTGCCGGTGGCATTGGCCCATGCGTCGCGCAGTGTCTGACTCAGCTTTTCCCCCGCGGCAAGCCCGTGGCGCAGGTGCGGAACCTGGAATGGCGCGGACTTGAGGATACTGCGGTAAACCCCCGGCGCTGCGGCAAAAATCGTTGCCTTGTGCGTATTCAAAAGCTGGGGGATCTGGCTGTGATCAACCCCTGCGGCCGGGATCAGCGCAGTAGCACCCATGGACCAGGGATCCATCAGCCCGGTGCCCAGCGTATAGGTCCAGTTGAACGCGCCCGCGTGCAGCATGCGGTCGTTATCGCTCAGCCCGTACCAACCCTGCATCATCATCTGCCGCGCCCAGATGGCACGATGCGCATGGCCGACAGAGCGCGCCACACCTGAGGTGCCAGAAGTGTAGATGATATAGGCCAGCCGGTCAGGTTCACTCATATGGTAGTCTGCTGGTGGCAGGTCGCGCCACTGCGCCATGTCAGACGTTGTGTAAACGGGGAGAACCGTTTGCGGGCAGGCCACGCCATCGCCCAGCAAGAGGGCGGCGGGCGCAAGGCTGTCGATGATCTTTTGCACCTCGGGCGCGGTCAGCTGCGAAGAGGTCGGCACAGGCACAATCCCGGCCGCAATCGCGCCCAGATAGGCAATGGGGAAATCGACAGTATTTCCAAGCCGCATCAAAAGGATATCGCCCGGCTTTAATCCGGTTTCCAGCAGCGCGGTGGCGGTACCACGTACCGCAGCCTCCAGCTTGCCATAGCTCCAGCTTTCAGCGCCGTCTGCGCTGATCACGGCAAGCGCGGTTTTGTCGGCCAGTTCCGCCGCGCGGCCCAGCACAAAAGCAGCCAAATTAAAGGGTTCGGGGCAGGGTGGATGCGCCCCTTGATCAAAGACTGACAGCATGATCAGAGACTTACGCCGCAGCCAGGATTCTTGCAAGCCTGCGCAACCCAGCCTATGAGATTTACATGAAGACACACGAGCCAAAATCCCCGATCCGACTCACCCGTGACTCCGGGACAGAAGAAAGCGCAGAACCGCTGAACCTTGGCACGCGGGTGCGCGAGCTGCGCAAAGCGCGCAACTGGACGCTGGAACAAGCGGCGCGTCAGGCAGGGCTTGCGCGCTCGACTCTGTCCAAGATCGAAAACGGCCAGATGTCACCGACCTATGACGCGCTCAAGAAGCTGGCGGTGGGGCTGCAAATCTCGGTTCCGCAATTGTTCACGCCGCCACAACGCGAACAGGTCAATGGTCGGCTGGGTGTGACCAAGGCCGGGGCCGGAACACATCTGGCGACCACAACCTATGAACATGAACTGCTGGGCGAGATGCTGACCAAAAAGCAGATGGTGCCGTATCGCGCCCGCATCCGGGCGCGCAGCATGGACGAATTCGACGGCTGGGTGCGTCACGATGGCGAGGAATTTCTATATGTGCTGACCGGGGTAATCAGGCTTTACACCGAATTTTACGAATCCATCGAAATGCGCCGTGGCGATAGCGCCTATTACGACGCCACCATGGGCCACAACGTGATCTCAGTCAGCGAAGAAGATGCAACGATCCTCTGGGTCACCTCACTGGTCTGAGACTGCCCCGACCAGCACTAGAACCAGGTCTGCACCGTGCGTGAACCGCTTGAGATATCCTGCCCCACGCCATCCACTGTACCGCACCCTGCCAGAAGCGTCAAAAGCACCAGCGCCGTCATTTTCCTGAACATCTGTTCTCAGTCCTCATACCACCAAACATCCGGATGCCATCCGGACCAGTCGCCGTATATCGGCAATCTGTCTGGAAATTTCAATTCTTTTACATGCGCAATTCGACTCACATTCCACTGGTAAATCGGAATCACATACCGCCCCGTGGTCAGGACCCGGTCAAGGGCCTTTGTGGCAGCTACAAAGTCGTCGCGATCCCGCGCGTTGAGCAACACATCAATCAGCCCTTCTGCCGCGGGAGAGTTCATGCCCATGAGGTTGCGCGACCCTGGCTCCGTAACCCCCTGAGCGCCCCAGTACAGTTTCTGCTCGTTCCCCGGGCTTAGCGACAGTCCACGGCGATAGTAGGTCATGTCGAAATCATACTGGTTGGTGCGTTCCTGAAACTGCGCCGGGTCGATGGTGGTGACCGTCGGGGTGATCCCCATCCGTTCGAGCGCGCGGATATAAAGGTCGATCACTGACTGCTCCTCTGTCATGCCCTGCGGCAGGAGGATGTTAAAGGCAAAGGGGCGACCATCGCCGCTTACCATCCGGCCTTGTTCGATCCGCCATCCTGCCTGCTCCATCAGATCCATCGCCTTGTGCAGATTGGCCCGGTTGCGCAGGCTGCCGTCCCCGACAGGTAGCGAATACCCCTCCATCGCGCCGGGCAAGAGCTGATCCGAATACGGGGCCAGCAGCTCTGCAACCCGGCCGGTCGCGGGGCCAGCGTCCATGCCCAGTACGGAATTCGAGAAGTAGGAGGTGATCCGGGGCTGTCTGCCGCCGGTCATGGTTTCGTTGATAAATTCAAAGTTGAAGGCATGTATCATAGCGTCGCGTACGCGCCAGTCCTTGAACACATCCCGGCGGGTGTTCATAACAAAGCCCGTCATGCCGGAGGGGCGCTGATGCGGGATCACCGATTTGACCACATCACCGCGTTCCACAGCCGGGAAATTATACTGGCGGTCCCACTTTTCGGCATTGTTTTCGCGCAGGGAATTCAGCTGACCGGCCTTGAAGGCCTCGAACATCACCTGGCTGTCACCGTAAAACTCCATCCGGATCTCGTCCAGATTGGCTTGTCCTGCCATGAAGGGCAGATCGCGGCCCCAGTAATCGGGATTGCGCTTGAGCGATACATATCGCCCCGCTTCGAAGCTGTCGATGACATAGGGCGAGGTGCCGATGGGGATCATGTCGATGCCAGAAGCCGCGAAATCACGCCCCTCCCATTGGGCCTTTTTCAGGATCGGTCGCATGCCGATGATCAGCGCCAGTTCCCGATCCTCGACGTTGAAGGTGAAGCGTACAGAACGCGGCCCGGTCTGTTCCATCGTCTTTACCATGGACCAGGTCCCGGCATAGCGCGGGTGCCCCTTGGTGCCCAGCGTCGTGTAGGACCACATCACATCCTCGATCGTAACGGGCGATCCGTCCGAAAATGCCGCCTCGGGCCGCAGGGTGAATTCGGCCCATTCGCGATTCGGGCCAACCTCGATCGATTCGGCCAACAGACCGTAGAGCGTGAAGGGCTCGTCCCAGGATCGCCCCATCAGGGACTCGTATCCCAAGGATGCTAACTGCCAGGGCACGGTGCCTTTCAGGATATGCGGATTGATGCTGTCAAAACTGCCAACCTCGCCCATCACAATGCGCCCGCCTTTCGGCGCATCAGGATTGGCATAGGGCAGCGACACAAAATCCTGTGGCAGGGCAGGGTCGCCATACATAGCTATGCCTTGCTGCGGATCTGCACTCAGGGCAGAGCCGATGCAGAACAGCAGGAACCCGGTGCAAGTGTGTCGCGCGATTGAGAAAAACCCTTTGGCCATTTGGGCGAAAATTCCTGACTGCTCTATATTTGGTTAAGCTTTGAATATCGCAGGATTCTTCTCTTTTCAAACTTTTAGCTTGGCCGACGGCGGATAAGGGCTTATACATAACCTACTGCTCGATAGGTTTCTTGCCTGTATGAAACCTGCCTCAATAACTTAGCGCCCGCCTTGTGCGGGCGTTTTTTTTGGCTTCGAGAACACAATATATTGAACAAAACTGGACTTGACGAAAGAATTTATCTAGAAAAAGACCTTATTTTATTGAGGCAGAGTGTTATGCTGCACCTGCATAAATTTTTGGAAGATGCCAGTATGAAGTTGCAGGGCAAAGCCGTCTATTTCTCCGACTCCCAAAGGGGAATCAGGGCGGGAATCGCCCGCGAACTGGGGCGCTCTACCACGACGATCCGCTTGGATGGGGACGGTTCCACCCTTTGATGGGTGACGCAGCGGGGGCCAGCCCCCATACCCCCGGCGAATTTAAAAAGAGAAGAGGAAAAACCGTGGGCAAAGCTGACATAAAGCGGATCAATCTGGCCTTGCAAGGAGGCGGCGCGCATGGCGCGTTCACTTGGGGTGTGCTCGACCGGATCTTGGAAGATGACGGGATCGAGATCGCGGCGATTTCCGGTACCTCTGCCGGGGCTCTGAACGGCGCGGCGCTAAAGGCCGGGATGATGGAGGGAGGCGCCGAAGGCGCACGCCGCAATCTGGACTGGCTTTGGGGCGAGATCGGCGCCATCGAACATCCCGGTCTGCCCGAATGGCTGAACGCCTGGCTGCCCGATCCGTCTTTTGTCAGCCAGAGCCTGTCCATGTCTCTGCCCTACCTGCTTGGGGACACGCTTGGGCGCAGCCTCTCGCCCTACGTCTGGGGGCCACTCTACCGCAATCCGCTGGAACGGATCGTCAGCCGGTTCACCTTTGACAAGGTCTGTTCCGAAGCGGGGCCAGAGCTGCACATCTGTGCAACCAATGTGCGCGATGGCAAGGTGCGGGTGTTTAGCCGTGACAGGATCACCACTCAGGCGATCATGGCATCGGCCTGCCTGCCGACGCTGTTCCAGGCGGTCGAAGTCGAAGATCCGGAAACCGGCGTAAGCGAGGCATTCTGGGATGGCGGTTATACGGGCAACCCGGCGCTGTTCCCGCTGTTCGCGCGGCATTTGCCGGATGACATCATGGTGATCAACATAAATCCGATTGTACGCGATCATGTGCCGGTCACCGCGACCGAGATCCAGAACCGGATTAATGAGATCAGCTTCAACTCATCACTTCTGCGCGAATTGCGGGCCATCGAATTCGTGCAAAGGTTGCTGGGGCAGGGCACCTTGCCCGAGGGGGCGATGAAGAAGGTACTGGTGCACATGATTGCTGATGACGAGCTGATGAACGCTCTTTCGGTCGCCACCAAATCAATCCCGATCCCGTCGGTGCTGGCCCAGCTGAAAGCGGCCGGTCGGCGCGCTGCGGGCAGCTTTCTGAAGGATCACCGCAAGGATCTGAACATTCGCCAGACCGCCGATCTGCGTGCCAAATTCGGCTAGACCAGAGGTCAGGAGACCAGACGCGCCAGAGGTTTGCTTGGATCCTTGGCGTTGGGATAGACAAGACCTGCCGAAATCACCAGCTTCGCCGCATCTTCGATGGTCATATCAAGCTCGATCACATCTTCGGACGGGAAGAACAAAAGAAAGCCCGAGGTCGGGTTGGGTGTTGTCGGCACGAAGATCGACATCAGAGTGCCCCCCACCACAGCCCGTTGTGCAATCTCACCGCGCGCTTGGGTCGAAACAAAGCCGATGGCCCAGATCCCTTTGCTCGGATACTGGACAAGACAAGCCTTTTCAAAGCTGCTTTCAGTTTGTTGGAACACCGTTTCGGCGATCTGCTTCACGCCGCTGTAGATCGAGCGGACCACCGGCATGCGATTGACAAGGCTTTCGGCAAACCGGATCAGTGAGCGCCCGATCAGACCCTTTGCAATCCAGCCGACAGCGACGGTGAACACCAGAAAGAAAATGACCCCGATGCCGCGCAGGTTGATGCCGATATAAAGTTCCGGGTTGAAACGGGACGGCACGAGCGGCAACACGAAACCGTCAATCCAGCCAATAACCGTCCAGATCAGCCAGATCGTCAGTCCAACGGGTGCGATCACCACAAGCCCGGTCAGAAAGCTCGCGCGGAGTTTGGCCAGCAGTCCTGGACGCCTGTTCGAGGTCGGATCGAAGGGAGTTTTCATGCGCAGACTTTCATCGATTTGGGCGCAATCTAGGAGCTCATACCGCCTACTACAATGGCCGAGAGGGCCGAGGATGCGCGCGAACCCGGCAATTGGTTAATTCACGTGCATCCTGTTGTCTCTGCGGTCGCTGCAGCGTCAGTCCTTGACCAGTTCGCAGGCGATTTCTGCGCCAAGGCGTGCGTTGTTCAGCACCAGCGCGATATTGGCTTCCAGAGAACGCCCCTCTGTCAGCTCATAGATGCGCTGCAGCAGGTAGGGTGTCAGATCCTTGCCGCTGATGCCGTGGTCCACCGCGTCCTGCGTCGCCTTTGCGATGACAGGCGTCAATTCTGCACGCGCGATTTCAGCCGCTTCGGGGATCGGGTTGGCGATCAGCTGACCACCCGGCAGGCCCAGCGCGCCGCGCATGCGGTGTGCCCGGGCAATCGCGGAGGCCGAATCCATCCGCAGCGGTGCCCGCAGACCTGCGGAGCGCGACCAGAAGGCCGGCAACTGGTCCTGCCCATAGGCAATGACCGGCACGCCAAGGGTTTCCAGCACTTCAAGCGTCTTGGGCAGATCGAGGATGGCCTTGGCGCCAGCGGCGACGACGGTGACGGCTGTCTGGGCCAGTTCGCGCAAGTCAGCAGAAATATCAAAGGACGATTCGGCGCCCTTGTGCACGCCGCCGATCCCGCCAGTGGCAAAGACCTGGATGCCTGCCAGCTGTGCGGCAATCATCGTCGCGGCAACGGTTGTCGCACCGGTGCGGCCCTCAGCCATGCAGACGGCCATGTCAGCACGGCTCAGCTTGGCCACACCGCGCGCCTGGGCAAGCGCCTCAATCTGAGCATCTTCCAGACCTATGCACAGCCGCCCGTCGATTACTGCGATTGTGGCGGGTTCGGCACCATTTTCGCGCACGGTGGCTTCGATCTTGCGAGCCACTTCAAGGTTCTGCGGCCAGGGCATTCCATGGGTGATGATCGTGGATTCAAGCGCCACAACCGGGCGCTTTTCCGACAGGGCTGCGGCGACGGCAGGAGAGAGATGGAACAGCGGCATAAGGAGTCCTTTCATCGACAGGCAGCAATTGCGCGGGGATAGCCCGGTTTGTGTGGGAATGTCGAGGTGGCGGATCGTTGCAGGTCCCTGTCAGGACGGTGTGTCGCCCGACACATAGGCCGCCGCTGCCGTCAGCGCCTTTGACAGCGCCGTATCGCGATCCGCGCCACACAGTTCCGCTGCAATATGCGCCGCCATAAAGGTATCACCGGCCCCGGTCACCCGCGTCACCAGCACCTCGGGCGGGCGCCGGGACAGGATGCCGTCGCGGTGGCCGTCACAAGTGATCTCGCCGCCATCGGTCACAAGCGCCCGCGCCGCCCCCCGGGCCAGCAGGGCCGCAGCCGCCTCGGGCGCTGTGTCAAAGCGGGTTTGACACAGCAGGCCAGCCTCTTCGAGATTGACGTAAAGCGTGCCACGCCCAGAGCGTAGGAAGGGCAGCAAACGTTCTGCCTTGCCGGGCGATGCCGGGGCAATTCGAAGGTCGGCCGCGCAAAAGGCCGGGCTGCGGGCAATGTCATCCAGAAGGGATTCGGTCAGATTGCCATCCAGCGCGACGGGACCAGGGTAGGGCGCGGCCGCGCTGCCCAGCGGACCATCAATCAAAGGGCGCAGGATCTTGGCACCCGCAGCCTCCAGAGAATGGGCATCAGCGATGGCGGCGATCAGACCATTTGCACCCTCGACCGCCATGTAACGATCCGTCGGCAGATCTTCGGAGCGATACAAATACGTCGTGTCCAGCCCCAGATGTGCACAGGCCTTGGTCAGCTCGTCCCCTTCGGCATCACGGCCAACCGACGACAGCAGACCGGGACGCAAGCCAAAGCGCACAAGCGTCATCGCGATGTTCAGCGCCACACCGCCGGGCAGGCGAATGATGCGGCCGGGCACATCGCTGCCGCGCGCCATGACACTGGCTGAGCGGCCGATCACATCCCAAAGGACAGAACCAATGCAAAGGATATCGGGGGACTTGGTCATCAAGCGGTTTTGGCGCGGATATAGCGCGCGCGCAAGAGCATCTGTTGCGGGAACATCCAAGGTCCCGTGCTCTTGCCCCGCAGCAGGGCTTGTGCCACCAGTTGCGCAAACGGCAAGGAGCCCGGATATGACACACACATTGATGCGCCCTGTCAGTATGGCGATCAGCGCTGCAACTCTCATGGTCATGCCGTTCAGACCCTCTTTGGCCTGTGTCAGCGACTTTACATGTGTCAGCGACAGGCCGGATGCCTTGGATTGCCGCAACACACTTGGCGGGTACGCACAGGAAAAGCAGGAAATCTGCGCAGGTTTCGCACGCCCTCAGGACACCGACGTCTTGTTGGCATCCTTTGACGACTGTCTGCGTGCCGCTTTGGCCGCAGGATGAGCTTCACCCCGCAATCCGTGATCGACGCGCTGCCGCTACCGGCGGTGATGATCCGCCGGGACGAGCGGATCGAGGGCGCGAACGAAGCCGCACACCGCCTGCTGGGGGAAGGGATTCGAGGGCGGCACTTCATAACCGCCCTGCGTCAGCCAGCGCTGCTAGATGCAATCGAGGCGACGTTACGCGACGGCAAGCCGCGCCAGTCGCGCTACCTGACCAATGACGGACGGCAGGATACCACATTTCAGGTGTCCTGCCGCGCGGTGCCGCTCGCGCAGGGGCCAGGCGCGCTGGTGGTGTTCGAGGATGTGACACATCTGGAACAGGCCGTGCAGATGCGCCGCGACTTTGTCGCCAATGTCAGCCATGAACTGCGCACGCCGCTGACGGCGCTTATGGGGTTCATCGAAACACTGAAAGGCCCCGCGCGCGACGATCCCGCAGCGCGCGAACGGTTTCTGAACATCATGGAAAGCGAGGCGGGGCGCATGAACCGTCTGGTCGGGGATCTGCTGTCTCTCAGCAGGGTCGAACAGGATGAACGTGTCCGCCCGACCGAACGGCTCGACCTTGGCGAGCTGGTTGACTCGACCGTCCATGGGCTCGCGCCGCTCGCCGCCGAGGCTGGGGTTCTTGTGAAGACAGACCTGCCCGAGCCGTTCGAGATGACCGGAGATTCCGATCAGCTGCGTCAGGTTCTGACCAACCTGGTGGAAAACGCGATCAAATATTCCGGACGCGGTTCTGACGTCGTCATCCGCCTCTCGGTCCCGGGCTATGAACCCAAGGTGCGCGGCGAGGGGGTTACTCTTGAGGTGCGCGACAGCGGACCCGGCATTGATCCGATTCATCTGCCGCGCCTGACCGAACGGTTCTATCGCGTGGACAATCACCGCAGCCGGGAAAAGGGCGGAACCGGTTTGGGTCTGGCCATCGTCAAGCATATCGTGACCCGGCACCGCGGGCGGCTGCAGGTAGACAGCACCTTGGGCAAGGGCAGCGTGTTCAAGGTGATCCTGCCAGTCTGACGTTGTTTGGGGATCTGGTTGCGCGCACCGGCGCTCTGTGAAATTCTGGCTTCATCTTTTTTTCAGACGGAGATCAGATCATGCCCCTGACTGCCCGCCCGAACCTGCCCGTTGACCTTGTTCCCCTGTCCCGGATTCTGACGGACGAGGCGGATCTGGCGCTGGTCAATCCAAATGCTAAATTCCCGTTCGATCCCTTGGAATGGCACGAAAAATGGCTGGCGGACCTAGATGATGCCTCGTTCTATCTGATAGATTCGGCAGGCAAGGAGGTCGGTTTTTTCGCCCTGCGGATCGGCATAGGCCCCGAGGTGCGCCATCTGACCTATGCCTTTGTCGCCCAAGAGGCGCGTGGAGGGGCAGGCGGAATTCTCGCCGCCGAAGTGGAAGCTGCGGCTCGCGATCTCGGGGCGCTGACAATCACGCTGAAGTGCGAACTGGACAATGAACCGGCCATGAACGCCTATACTTCTGCCGGCTATGAAACCCTGTCTGAACGAAACGGCATGGCGACCATGCGGCTGGATCTGGACTGAATCACCTCACATGATGCCGCGCGTCATGCAGGTGCCTGAAACATTCCCAGCGTGATGGCGCCATAAAAACAGGCCGAGGCGCTGATCACGAAAGCATGCCAGATCGCGTTCGAGAATTTTAGCCCGTTCCAGCTGTGGAACACCACACCGACGCTATAGAGCACGCCACCGGCAGCAATCAGCCAAATTGTGGTAATCGGGACCAACGGCACCAGCGACCAGATCAGCAGCAGGCTGAGCCAGCCCATGAAAAGATAGAGCAGCGTGTCGTAGCGCCCCGGCGTGCGCCAGAAAAACACCTTTTTCACCACGCCAAAGGCCGCCAGTGCCCAGACCGCACCCAGCACCAGATAAGATCCAAAAGAGCCGATGATCACAACCAGCGGCGTGTAGGTCCCTGCAATTTTGAGGTATATCGCGGCATGATCGATGCGGCGCAGGGCAGGGCGCAGGCTTTCCCATGGCGTCATGTGATAGCAGGCCGAAGCTGCAAAGGTCAGAACCAGCGCCGCGCCATAGACGGCCAGTGCCATCCTCTGCGAGCCATTGGCCTCGCCCAGAGACCAAATAACCAGCAGCAAAGCGCCAAGGCAGGCTGACAAAACTCCCACCAGATGCATCGCGCCGTCGGCAATCCGCTCAGAGCGGGAATAGCTTGGATAGCTCATTGGTCTGCTCCATGATTTTGCGCATCCGTCATGACTGAAGTTGGTGAAGAATCTGTCACACTCAACCCCGGCGACCGCGACATTATCGCGGGTGGCCCGATCCCACGGCAAGGTTGGCAAAAGAAATGCGGCACCTCGTTTAACCACCAAAAAGCATCTCAGTCTGAGGGGGAATAAGCAAACGTATTTTAAAACAATGGCTTGACCTGCATGCAGTCACAAAGTCGGCAAGACTACGCCATGACCGGCAGCGCTGTCATAAAAACGTTACACAAACGTCACAAAACCATAGCGTCGCGTCTTTAAGTCGGCGGCAAGATCATCGTGACGGTGATCGTCATACCGACTCGAACAGGAGCTATCCATGAAAACCGTGAAACTGACCGCCTCTGCCCTGGCGATCGCTGCCGTTTCCGCTTCCGCAGCCTACGCCCGTGACAATGTGCAGGTCGCCGGTTCCTCGACCGTGCTGCCCTACGCGTCGATTGTGGCCGAAGCCTTTGGCGAAAACTTTGACTTCCCGACACCCGTTGTGGAATCCGGCGGCTCTTCTTCGGGCCTCAAGCGTTTCTGTGAAGGTGTGGGCGAAGCAACCATCGACGTTGCCAACGCATCGCGCCCGATCAAAGAATCCGAACTCAAGACCTGTGCCGAAAACGGCGTGACCGACATCATCGAGGTCAAGATCGGCTATGACGGCATCGTGTTCGCCAGCCAGATCAACGGCCCGGCCTTCACCGCCTTCACGCCCTCCGACTGGTACAATGCTTTGGCGACCAAAGTCGTCAAGGACGGCGAGATTGTCGACAACACCTACGCCAACTGGTCCGAGTTTAACGCCGATCTTCCGGATGCCGAAATCGCGGCCTTCATCCCCGGCACCAAGCACGGCACCCGTGAAGTGTTTGAGGAAAAAGTTCTTGCCGCTGGCTGCAAGGCCACTGGCGCTCTGGAAGCCATGGTTGCTTCCGGCATGGACGAAAAAGATGCTGAAAAAGCGTGTATCAGCGTTCGTACAGACGGCAAGTCGGTCGACATCGACGGCGACTACACCGAAACGCTGGCCCGTATCGGCTCCAACAGCAACGGTGTGGGTGTGTTCGGTCTCGCATTCTACGAGAACAACACCGACCAGCTGAAGGTCGCCACGATGGACGGCATCGCTCCGTCGACCGAAACCATCTCGACAGGTGAATACCCCGTATCACGCCCGCTGTTCTTCTATGTGAAGAAAGCTCATATCGGCGTGATCCCGGGCCTCAAGGAATATGCCGAGTTCTTCGTATCGGACGAGATCGCAGGCCCCGACGGCCCGCTGTCCAGCTACGGCCTCGTTGCTGACCCCGAACTGGGCAAAACTCAGGAAATGGTCACTGAAGAGCAGGTCATGGGCTCGAACATGTAAGCCAGACGGCTTACCGGGGGCGGCGAGTTTTGCCGTCCCATTTTCATTTTTTCTTTTAAAGAACGAACGGAGCGACCATGCCCACTCTCTGGCTTGTTCTCATCGTGGTAGCGCTTGGCGTAATCGGCTTTGTGCTGGGACGTTTAAAGGCGCTGGCCAGCGCGGATGGGGACAATCGCAAGCTGCATTCGCTGCCAAGCTACTATGGCAGCAACGTTGCGATGAAGACGATCGCGCCCGCCATGGGCGTCCTTGTGGTGTGGCTGCTTGTGCAGCCATTTGTCGTCAATTCAACCGTTTCGGATTTGCTGCCCGACCGGGCTGTGTCCGCGGATACCACGCTCGGGCTGGTCATGTCTGACGTACGCCGGGTCGCTGATGGTCTAGACACTGCGGTTTCTGTCGGTCTTATCTCCGCTGACGAAGCGGACGACATGCGCACGGAATTCACCAATGTGCGCGAACGTCTGGGTCAGGCCGGCGTCGCGCTTGGTTCAGAGGTCTCCTCCGAAGTTATGAGCGCCGCACAGCGGTACCGCTCGATGAGCCGTGTCGGCAATCTGGCGATGACGGTCGTCGTTCTGCTGGTGGCCCTTGGTTTCTGCGGCTGGGGTGTCATGCAGTCCAACATGGACTATCGCGCCCGCAATGTTGTGGAAAAGGGCATGCTGGGGCTTTTGGTCACTGCGGCATCACTTGCCATCCTGACCACCGTCGGGATCGTGCTCAGCCTGATCTCAAACACCATACAGTTTTTTCAGCGCTATCCTGCAACCGATTTCTTCTTTGGCTTAACTTGGAGCCCCAGCTTTGGTGGCGGCTCGCAACTTGGCATTCTGCCTCTCCTGTGGGGCACGCTCTACATCTCGCTGATCGCGCTGCTTGTGGCTGTGCCGATTGGTCTCTTTGCCGCGATCTACCTCTCGGAATATGCAGGCCCGAAACTGCGGGCGGTGGCAAAACCGCTTCTGGAAGTGCTCGCCGGTATCCCGACCATCGTTTATGGTCTGTTTGCCCTGCTGACTGTCGGCCCTATGCTTCAGTCGGTCTTCGGTGATGGCGGGTTTGGCTGGATGCAGGCAGGTACGGCCGTGATGACAGCGGGTCTTGTCATGGGCATCATGCTGATCCCCTTTGTCAGCTCTCTGTCGGACGACATCATCAACTCGGTACCGCAATCCATGCGGGACGGTTCCTATGGCCTGGGCGCGACCCAGTCGGAAACCGTGCGTCATGTTATTCTGCCCGCAGCTCTTCCCGGGATCGTCGGCGCCATCCTTCTCGCGGCCTCGCGCGCGATTGGTGAGACGATGATCGTCGTGCTGGGGGCAGGGGCTGCGGCCCGTCTCTCACTCAACCCCTTTGACGCCATGACAACCGTCACCGCAAAAATTGTCAGCCAGCTGACCGGCGACGCCGACTTTTCCTCGCCCGAGGCGCTGGTGGCCTTTGCCCTGGGCATGACCTTGTTTGTCATAACACTGGGGCTGAATGTCTTTGCCCTCTACATCGTGCGGAAATACCGGGAGCAATACGAATGACCGACGCAACCCTCGCCACACCCGGAGCGAACCCGCCCAAACCCAAGGGCAAGTCGCTGATCACCCTGGATGCACGCACCAAGCGTCGCAACGCCGCCGAGAGCCGCTTCAAGGCCTATGGCCTTGCGGCAATAGGTGCCGGGATCTTCTTTCTGGTGGTCCTTCTGACCGCAATCTTCAGCAACGGCATCGGCGCGTTTCAGCAGACCTTCATCCACGTGCCGGTTTATCTGGACGCGGCCAAGCTCGACAAAGCCGGCAACCGCAATCCCGAGGAAATGAGCAGTGTCTCGACCTTCGGCTACGCCCCGCTGATCCAGGACTCTCTCTGGAAAGCGGTGCAGGCCAGCGGCGCAGAGACGACTCTGGACGGCGCCAAGGCGATGAAAGACATGATTTCTGCCTCGGCCGCTGCACAGGTGCGCGATGTTGTTCTGGCAAATCCGGATCTGGTTGGAAAGACAGTCGATTTCCGCATTCTGGCGTCAAGCAGGGTTGACGGCTACCTCAAGGGGCGGGTGAAACGCGAGGACGTGTCGCGGGACAAGAACATCAGTGTCGAACAGCTCGACCTGACAGATGCCCTCAGGGCAAATGGCATCATCGCGCGCGAATTCAACATGGACTTCATCACCGGTGCGGATGCCTCTGAAAGCCGTGCGGAACAGGCCGGTCTGGGTGTTTCGATCCTCGGGTCGTTCTTCATGATGATGGTCGTGCTTGTGCTCTCGCTACCCATCGGCGTCGCAGCCTCGATCTATCTTGAGGAATTCGCAAAGAAAAACCGTTTCACCGATATCATCGAGGTCAATATCTCGAACCTCGCGGCGGTGCCGTCCATCGTGTTTGGTATCCTTGGTCTGGCAGTGTTCATCCAGTTCATGCATCTGCCGCAATCTGCCCCTCTGGTCGGTGGTCTGGTGCTGACGCTGATGACACTTCCGACGATCATCATCTCGACCCGTGCGTCGCTTGCCTCGGTTCCGCCGTCGATCCGCGCCGCCGCTCTGGGTGTTGGTGCATCCAAAATGCAGTCTGTATTCCACCATGTGCTGCCTCTGGCCATGCCCGGGATCCTCACCGGCACCATCCTTGGTCTGGCTCAGGCGCTGGGGGAAACCGCACCGCTGCTGCTGATCGGCATGGTGGGCTATATCGCCACGAACTATCCCGACGGCATCGCCAGCGGCTTTCTTTCCCCGAACTCGGCCATGCCTGCCCAGATCTACGAATGGGCCAAGCGCGCTGACCCGGCCTATTACGAACGGGCCTGGGGCGGGATCATCATCCTGCTCGTGTTTCTCATGATCATGAACATCATCGCCATCCTGCTACGTCGCCGCTTTGAGCGCCGCTGGTAAGAACAGCCGCTTTGAACGCAACCGACAAGAAAGGTATACCCATGTACGACGCCCCCAATTCGGAGAGAGACGTGGAAGTCAAGGACATCAGGATCGCCGCCACGGGCGTGCAGGTCTATTATGGCGACACCCATGCGATCAAGGACGTGAGCGTCCAGATCGAAGACAAGACCGTCACCGCCTTCATTGGCCCGTCGGGCTGTGGCAAGTCGACCTTCCTACGCTGCCTGAACCGCATGAACGACACGATCGACATCTGCCGCGTGGAAGGTGACATTCGCATCGACAACGAAGACATCTATGACAAGCGTGTCGACCCCGTGCAGCTGCGCGCCAAGGTGGGCATGGTTTTTCAAAAGCCCAACCCGTTCCCCAAGTCTATTTATGACAACGTGGCCTATGGGCCGCGCATTCACGGCATGGCCAAGAACAAGACCGACTTGGACGAGATCGTCGAACGCGCGCTCAAGCGCGGCGCCATCTGGAACGAGGTCAAGGACCGACTGCATGCCCCCGGCACCGGTCTGTCCGGTGGCCAGCAGCAGCGTCTGTGCATCGCCCGCGCCGTGGCCACGGAGCCTGAAGTGCTGCTGATGGACGAACCCTGCTCGGCGCTTGACCCGATCGCAACCGCTCAGGTCGAGGAATTGATCGACGAGCTGCGTCAGGAATATTCGGTGGTGATCGTGACCCACTCAATGCAGCAGGCCGCCCGGGTAAGCCAGAAGACCGCCTTCTTTCACCTCGGAAACCTTGTCGAATACGGCGTGACAGACAAAATCTTCACCAACCCGCAGGACAAGCGTACTGAAGCCTACATTACCGGACGGATTGGATAGAGCCATGACCGACATGACGCAGCATATCGCCTCGGCCTTTGACCGGGACCTTGAGGGGATTCAGGCAAAGATCATGAAGATGGGTGGCCTTGTCGAAGCCGCCATCAGCGACGGGGCAAAATCGCTTGAAACCCGCGACGAAGAACTGGCGGAAAAAGTACGACTCGGCGACAGGGCCATCGACGCACTCGAAGAGCAGCTGAATGACGAAGCGGCGCGGGTGATCGCCATCCGCTCGCCGACCGCTGTTGACCTGCGGGTCATCCTGTCGGTGATGCGCATGTCCTCCAATCTTGAACGCATCGGTGATCTGTCCAAGAACATGGCCAAGCGCACGGGTGTTCTGGCACAGCTGACGCCGATTCAGGGTTCGCCCACTGCCCTGCGCCGCATGGCGCGCGAGGTCGAGCTGATGCTCAAGGATGCGCTGGACGCCTATATCCAGCGCGACGCAGAACTGGCAATGGATGTGATAGAGCGTGACCGCGATGTCGATCAGATGTACAATACGCTGTTCCGCGAATTCCTGACCTTCATGCTGGAAGATCCGCGTAACATCACAGCCTGCATGCACCTGCATTTCATTGCCAAGAACATCGAACGCATGGGCGACCATGTGACATCGATCGCGGAACAGGTGGTGTTTCTGGTCACCGGCGCCAAGCCCGGGGAGCCGCGTACCAAAGGGGATCTGACCTCTTCGGATCCGCGCTACAGCGTTGATGCAAAGAGTGAAAGCATTGATGCCAACAGGGATGAGGACTGAATATGTCAGCCGATCAACCCGTCGTTCTGGTTGTCGAGGATGAGGCCGCGCAGCGCGAGGTCCTGAGCTACAATCTTGAAGCCGAAGGATTTCGCGTCGCCCGTGCCGAGAATGGCGAAGAGGCGCTGATGCTGGTGGCAGAGGAGCAGCCCGATATCATCGTGCTGGACTGGATGCTGCCGAACGTGTCCGGGATCGAGGTCTGCCGCCAGCTCAAGACTCGTCCCGAAACGCGCGGCGTTCCCGTGATCATGCTTTCGGCCCGGTCTGAAGAGGTGGACAAGGTGCGCGGGCTTGAAACCGGGGCGGATGACTATGTGGTGAAACCCTATTCCGTGGTGGAGCTTATGGCCCGGGTGCGCGCGCAGTTGCGCCGCACCCGGCCCGCAGCAGCGGGCCTGCGTCTGGAATACGATGACATCGTTCTGGATGCCGAAACCCACAGGGTCACCCGTCACGGCGATTCCCTGAAACTGGGGCCGACCGAATTCAGGCTGCTGTCGACCTTCATGGAAAAGCCCGGCCGGGTCTGGTCACGTGAACAGCTTCTGGACCGGGTCTGGGGGCGCGACATCTATGTGGATACACGCACCGTTGACGTCCATATCGGACGGCTGCGTAAGGCATTGTGCCAGCATGGTGGCGGTGATCCGCTGCGCACCGTACGCGGTGCAGGCTACGCGCTGGGGTAACGGATCCCAGCCTTTGCTGCAGTCTCGGGGGCTCTGCCCCCGTCCGCCGTGCGGCGGACTCCCCCGGGATATTTTTGGGCAGATGAAACCGCGGGATCACCGCGGCAGATTTTCCTCTTCTTCGGTCTGCAGGCTCAGCCAGTCGCGGAACTTGATCAGGGCAGGGGTTGCGGGTCGGTCCGTCGGCCAGACCAGGTGATAGGCGCCGAGGCTGACCGGAACAGTTTGCGTGGCGCGCACCAGCTGGCCTGACAGCAGTTCAGCGTCGACCAGATAATCTGGCAGCAGCGCAACCCCAAGCCCGTGCAATGCGCCCTGTATGATTGTCGTGAACTGATCAAACGTCGTGCCGGGCAGGGCGCCCGGATCCACCCCCTGGAGGCGAAACCAGTCGCGCCAGGCCTCCGGCCGGGTCTGGATATGCAGCAGGGGCAGTTTGGCAAGTCGCTCGGTGCGCGCCACCCCCTCTGGCAACAACGAAGGGGCACAGACCGGCAGCACCTGTTCGCGCATCAGCACCAGACTGTTGGTACCGGGCAGATTTCCACCAAAATGAATCGCCGCATCAAAGGGTTCGCTGGCAAAGTCGAAAGGCTTCAGCCGGGTTGTGATGTTGATTGTCACATCCGGGTGCCTGCGGGCAAAATCGGGCAGGCGGGGCACCAGCCAGCGCATCCCGAAGCTGGGCAATATGGCAAGGCTGAGCGTGCCTCCGACCGGATTGACCCGCAGCGCCATCGAGGCATTGGCGATGCTGTTGAGTGCAGCGCGGATCGTTCCGGCATAGTCCTGCGCCGCTGGAGTCAGCCGCAAACTGCGCTTCTCGCGAACCAGCAGAGGCGTGCCCAGATGATCTTCGAGCGTTTGCAACTGGCGGCTTACCGCGCTTTGGCTGAGCGCGAGTTCCTGAGCTGCGGCGGTGGCGCTGCCAAGTCGATCCAGCGCTTCGAGCGCCCGCAAGGCAGCAAGTGGTGGAAGAAGTCGACGCGCAAGCGACATGTATGCATTTTCCTCATGAATACTTGCAGTAATGTCCATTTTACTTGCGTCAATTGCAAGTTATCTTGTGCAAAATCAAAGGAGTCCCGAAATGAACGAAATGAGCACACCCCTACCGAAGCTGAAACCCAAGGATGCGCCGGATCTGGGATCCTTTGACTGGGCAGACCCGTTCCGGCTGGTCGATCAGCTGAGCGAAGATGAAGTGATGATCGCCGACAGTGCGCGCGCCTATGCCCAGGAGAAGCTGCAGCCACGCGTGATTTCGGCCTACAACGAGGAGCGTGTGGACCCGGAAATCTTTGCCGAGATGGGCGAAATGGGCCTGCTGGGCATCACTATCCCTGAGGAATACGGCGGACTGGGGTCATCTTACGTCGCCTATGGTCTGGTCGCGCGCGAGATCGAGCGGGTCGATTCTGGTTATCGCTCGATGATGTCGGTGCAATCCAGCCTCGTGATGTACCCGATCTATGCCTATGGCTCGGAGGAGCAGCGCCAGAAATATCTGCCCAAGCTGTCCAGCGGTGAATGGATCGGCTGTTTTGGCCTGACCGAGCCGGACGCCGGATCCGACCCGGCGGGCATGAAAACCCGCGCAGTAAAGACCGACAGCGGCTACCGGATCAGTGGCGCCAAGATGTGGATCTCGAACTCGCCGATCGCGGATGTCTTTGTGATCTGGGCCAAGTCCGAAGCGCATGGCGGCAAGATCCGCGGCTTTGTTCTGGAAAAAGGCATGAAGGGTCTGTCAGCGCCGAAAGTTGGCAACAAGCTGTCATTACGCGCCTCGGTGACAGGCGAGATTGTCATGGACAATGTCGAGGTCGGCGAAGACGCGCTGCTGCCGCATGTTCAGGGTCTGAAAGGTCCGTTCGGTTGTCTGAACCGGGCACGTTACGGCATTGCCTGGGGCGTTATGGGGGCGGCCGAATTCTGCTGGCAGGCTGCGCGCGGCTATGGGCTGGACCGCAAGCAGTTCGGCAAGCCGCTGGCACAGACACAGCTGTTCCAGAAAAAGCTCGCCGATATGCAGACCGAGATTTCACTGGGCCTGCAAGCCACCTTGCGTGTCGGTCGTCTGATGGACGAGGCCAAGGCCGCGCCCGAGATGATTTCGCTCATCAAGCGCAACAACTGCGGCAAGGCGCTGGATATCGCGCGGATGTCGCGCGACATGCATGGCGGCAACGGCATTTCCGCCGAATTCCAGGTGATCCGTCACATGATCAACCTTGAGACGGTGAACACCTATGAGGGCACGCACGACGTGCATGCGCTGATCCTGGGTCGGGCACAGACCGGCCTGCAGGCGTTTTTCTGAACACTCAGAATCCTTCGCGTGACAGAGTTGCACTGCGGCGCCCGGATGTGGCGCCGCATTTTGCGTATTTCAGAAGAGAAGAAGCTGGTGGCGGACACGGCGATGACATTCAAAACGTCATCTAAAGCGTTTCGGGTATACCCTCAGAAAACGGGCATCCGATTCCGCGTGTGACCAAAGGAACAGGCCGCGCATATCCGATCCAAGTTTAACCAGACACGCTGTAACGCACTGTTTTTATGATAATTTTAAAAGTTTACCAGCAGGAGCGCCGCTGCTGCACTTAGTTCGTATAATCAGTATTATGTAATATTATTGGAAACGCACTCCATGCAAAAGCGCGCCATCGGTTCAGTTTTACCATGCTGGAACGGATCATCGATCTACGCCAGACACCATTACGGCATCTTGCGTCACGCCCAGATCCCCGGCATCTGGGCAGATGAAAGTTAGCTTATCCTCTTATCGCAAAAAAGACAGGACGCCCCATGCGCTCGATGCTGATCCTCAACGGACCGAACCTCAACCTGCTCGGCACACGCCAGCCCGAAATCTACGGATCAACCACGCTGGCAGATATCGAAGCCCTGTGCCGCGCGCATGCCCAAAAGATCGGCGTCGATCTGACATTTGCGCAGAGCAACCATGAAGGTGTGCTGATCGACGCCTTGCACGATGCGCGCAAGACAAAGGATGGCGTCATCCTCAATGCCGGCGCCTATACCCACACGTCGATCGCCCTGATGGATGCGATCCGTTCGGCTGAGGTGCCGGTGATCGAACTGCATCTGTCCAATATTCACGCGCGCGAAAGCTATCGGCATCTGTCCTATATTTCGCCCGTTGCGATCGGATTGATCTGCGGCTTTGGCGCGCGCGGATACACACTGGCGATGGATGCGCTCTACAGTCACCTCGAAGGGATCGCCTGACGTCGCGCGCCATCGCCGCTGGCGCCTGGCTGACACCATACAATCCTGCAGCTCGATATTGCCTGGATCAGCAACGAAAATGCGCGCTGACACATCTGTGCAGCGCGCATTCCAAAAAAGACCGGCAGAGGTTCAGGCCCCCTGCCCGATAGCTTTAGCCCCTGGCAGTTTTTGCCACTTCGGCCGCAAAATCTTCAACGTGCTTTTCGATGCCTTCGCCAACTTCAAGACGAACAAAACCGGTTATTTCAGCGCCAGCTTCCTTGGCGGCTGCAGCAACGGTCAGGTCGGGGTTGACGACAAATGCCTGACCCAGCAGCGTGACTTCACCCATGAACTTTGCCATGCGGCCCACAATCATCTTTTCGATGACGGCGTCCGGCTTGCCCGATTCACGTGCGATTTCGATCTGGATCTGACGCTCTTTTTCGACCACGGCCGGGTCAAGGTCCGCTTCGGACAGCGAGGCCGGATTGGCAGCCGCGATGTGCATCGCAACCTGACGACCAAACGCTTCGTCACCACCGGTCATCGCAACCAGAACACCGATCTTGCCCATGCCTTCGGCAGCGGCGTTGTGCACATAAGACACAACAGTGTCACCGCTCAGCTTGGACATGCGACGCACCGACATGTTTTCGCCGATCACAGCGATTTTGGACGTGATCTCGTCCTGAACGGTCTTGCCGCCCATGTCAGCAGCCAGCAGCGCTTCAAGGTCATCAACCTTGACCGCGGCGGCGGAAATACCTGCAACCATCTTCTGGAAATCGGCATTCTTGCCGACAAAGTCGGTTTCGGAGTTCACTTCGACGGCAACGCCGGTGCTGCCTTCGACCGCGACGACAACAAGGCCCTCGGCAGCGGTGCGGCCAGCCTTCTTGGCGGCCTTGGCAAGGCCCTTGGTGCGCAGCCAGTCAACGGCGTTGTCCAAGTTGCCATCGGTCTCGGTCAGCGCCTTCTTGGCGTCCATCATGCCTGCGCCGGTCATCTCGCGCAGTTCTTTCACCTGGGATGCAGTGATCGCCATATCTGGCTCTCCTCGTGTGGAATTGCTGTTGGGGACGGCCCGTCTGGGCCATCCCGGGACAGCCTCTTGGGCTGCCCGCTCATGTCATGCCTGTATGTCGCTTTTGCGACAGTCGGGTCTGCACGTCGCTTTTGCGACAGCCGAGCAGTTATGCCTCGGCGACGGCCTCTTCCATCGGCGCATCTTCAAGCGCCCCAATGTCGACACCGGCAGCGCCCATCTGGGCGGTCATGCCGTCCAGCGCCGCACGGCTGACCAGATCGCAATAGAGCGAGATGGCACGGGCCGCATCGTCGTTGCCGGGGATGATGTAATCGACACCATCGGGCGAGCAGTTGGTGTCGACGATGGCGACAACCGGTATGCCCAGCTTGTTGGCTTCTGCAACGGCCAGCGCTTCTTTCTTGACGTCGATGACGAACAGCAGGTCAGGCACGCCACCCATTTCGCGAATCCCGCCCAGCGAGGATTGCAGTTTGGTCTGGTCGCGTTCCATGTTCAGGCGCTCTTTCTTGGTGAGGCCATCGGAACCGGTTTCCATCAGCTCGTCGATCTGCTTGAGACGGCCGATCGACTTGGACACGGTCTGCCAGTTGGTCAGCGTGCCACCCAGCCAGCGGTGGTTCATGTAATACTGTGCGCATTTCTCGGCAGCGTCGGCAATCGACTGCTGCGCCTGACGCTTGGTGCCGACGAACAGGACACGACCGCCCTTGGCGGTGGTCTCGCGGATGACGTTCAGCGCGGCGTCCAGCATGGGAACGGTCTGCGTCAGGTCCATGATGTGGATGCCGTTGCGCGCGCCGTAGATGAACTCGCCCATACGGGGGTTCCAGCGCTGCGTCTGGTGGCCAAAGTGTACGCCTGCTTCAAGCAGCTGACGCATGTTGAACTCGGGAAGAGCCATGGTCTTATCCTTTCCGGTTTACGCCTTGGCGGGGGTGTGAGAGCGGACGCTCCAACCGGTGGACGCTTGGGGATGTCTCCCCCAAAGGCCCGACCCCGCCTGCGGGATTAAGTGGGGCGCTCATAGCGGGGTTTTGGGTGGGGTGCAAGCCCAGAGCTGCGCGTCGTTGGCAAAGGGCGCCGGGGCGCAGACCAGACGATCATTGCCATGCCCCGTGCTGCAATATTTCCGCAGGTGCACCACCGGTCCTTTGCCCGAGGTGTTGCGAGGCGTCGAAAGGGACAGGGGGCGCTGCCCCCGTCGTCGTGCCGACAACTCCCCCGGGATATTTTCGGGCAGATGAAACATGGGATCACCCTGCCCTTCCTCACTTTTTAAATAGGCCGCCCGGGGCGAGTTGGGCGTGCTGCGGCTCAGAGAAAGACGCGTTCGATGAACCAGTAACCCCCAACCAGCGCGATCCCGACGGAAACCGGGATCGCCACATAGGTGCGATAGGCTTCGAGGCGGTCCACATGTGTCGCGGCCAGAACGCAGAACACTGAAATCATCGCCAGTGGCCACAAAAACACCGGCGCGGGGGCGCCCATGACGGCAACAAAGCCCGCTCCGTCCAGCAACCAGCCAAGCACGACAAAGCATGCAGTAAGTAGTCCGTAAAACAGCTGCCCGGTGCGCGGGGGCGTCTCGTTTTCGTCCACGCGCAGGGCGACGAAAACGAGCAAAAAGGCCAGCGCGATCACCGTGAGCTGTCCCAGCTCTACGCCCAGGTTGAACCCGATCAGCGCCGGAACAAATTGCCCTGCCGGCAGGCCGAAGTCCCCCAGAACCGATGCAAAGCCCAACCCGTGCAACAGCCCGAAAAGAAAGACGACCAAAGGCCGCCAGCGGCTCAGCCCGTCTGACAGGATGTTCTCGATGGCGACAAAGACAATCGAGGCGGCGATCAGCGGCTCGACGATACTGCCCGGCACAGTGACCCAGCCCGCAGCCCCCAGCGCCAATGTCACCGTATGCGCCAGCGTAAAGGCCGACACCTGCCAGAGCAGCGGTGCGATATGGGTCGACAGAAAGAACAGGCCCAGCACAAACAGGATATGATCCAGCCCCTTGGGCAGGATGTGATCGAAACCGACGGGAATATACCCCAGAAAGGCCTCGCTCGCCGTATCCTGTCCCCCGCCGCTCAGCGCGATATCCCCGCTGGGCGTGCCGGTGTCGAGATAACCGGTATAAGGTGCCTCTACCGCCTGCTGGCGCAGGATCAGCGCGCCGTATTGTGCAGGCCAGGTGATCTGCAGGGCCTGCGCGCCGCTGGGCACTGTCCCCGTAAAGCTGCCAAAGCTGTCGCGCGGCAGATCGACGGAACCAACAGGATCGACGGAAACATTGCCCATCTCGAGCGCTACGGCTACCCCGTCTGCGGTTACGCGGATCGCATCGGCAATCTGCCGGGCATCCGCGCGCAGCCGGTCGGCAAAATCCTCTGGCGACATCGCGCGCAGCGTATCGACCTGTTCCGCCTGAGCGGTGTCGTTGGTATCTGCCACGCCCTGCAGATCGACACCGGCGACAATCGCCTCGGCATTGAAGGTGATGTCGAGCGTCAGGCTGCCCTCCTGCACCCTCAGGTCGCCGATGGCCGGGCGCACCTCATGTGCCGTTGCAAACGACCCGCCGCAGAAGACCCAGAACAGCATCACCCCCAGACCCGTAAAAAATGCGCGCAAGGCCCCGCCCCCTCATGTTCTGTGTCAACGCCGGCAATTGTGGCGCTAATCCCGGCCAACTCAAGAGCCACGCTGCAGAATTTCCGAAAATTTCCCGCGGAACACTCTCGCTTAGGCCACGCCCCGGTCTCGTGACATGAGGACTTTTGCGCCCTTTGCGACAGAGAGTGGGCTGCCCGCAGCCTGCAACGGAATACCCCCTGCGTTGCGCCGGACGCAGAACAGCCATGCCAAAATAATCCGCAGCCGCCCCTTTCAAATTGCGCAGAGCAATTACATTAGGGGGGTAATAATTACCGGACTAATGAAATGCCGCAGGATGCCAATGACTCCTCAACTGATCCGCTCCAGCCCGATTCACATCTTGCGCGGGAATTCGTTGCGGCGGCGGGACGGCTTCACAAGACGGTTTACAGCCGCTTTGATGCCGAAGCGAAGGCAAAGGGGCTGAGCTTCTCCCGCGCAAAGCTGTTGGCGCTGGTGTCCCGCTGTCCCGGGCGCACGCAGGCCAGCCTTGCCCGCGAGATGGAGGTCGAGGCGCCATCGCTGAAGCGGCTTGTCGATGGATTGGAGGAACAGGGATATGTCTATCGCTGCGCAGCTGACGGCGACAAGCGGGCAAACGGGATCTTCCTGACAGAAAAATCACAGAGCGAGGTCGGCGATCTGCTCAACTTTGCGGATCGCATCGCCAGCGAGGTCCTGAAGGGCTTTGCCCCCGAAGAGTTGACCCGTGCCATAAACGTCATGAATGCGGTGTCGGATCGGATGACGAAATGACGCCCCGCGCCACATCCTCTGGGCGGGTCGAAGACAGCACGCCCACACCGTCAGCTGAGGCGGCAGAACCCGCTGCAAAGGCCGAACAGGCCCCACCGGCGCCGCCGCCCTTTCCGCATTCGGTTCCGCGGGCGGCGGGCTATGTCGCTGCGGGCGTGCTGATCGGTCTGACCCAGGCACTGGCCTCGGGCGTGATCATCGGCAACCTGCAATTTGTGGCCGGGGAGATCGGCGCCACGCAGCTGCACGCCTCTCTGCTGGTCGCGGCCTTTTATGCGCCACGCGCCTCTCTTTCGCTGTTCCTGATCAAGCTGCGCACCCAGTTCGGCCTGCGCCCTTTTGCCGAATGCAGCGTTGCGATCTTTGCACTTGCCAGCCTGATCGGGCTTGCGACCCAGGATCTGCGGTCTGCCCTGCTGGTGCAGTTTCTCGCCGGCGTCGCATCTGCGCCTCTCACCTCACTCGGCTTTCTCTATGTGCTTGAAGGGCTGGCACCGAAATACAAGATGAACGTCGGCCTTTGCCTCGTGCTGACTGTGATGATGTCGGGTACCACTCTTGGACGCCTGATTGGACCGCTCCTGTCCGACATCGGCGTCGACCATGCCTTTGCCGTTCTGTCGCTGGGTCTGGCGCTGATCTGCGTGGCCCTTGTCATGCGGTTCCCGCTGACCTCGCAACCCCGGGTCAAGGTTATCTCCTGGGTCGATGTGGTCAGCTACAGCATGCTTGCCATCGGCTTCGGCGGCATTGCAGTGGTGTCGGTCTCGGGCGTCGGCTACTGGTGGCTGGAACATGACTGGCTCGGCTGGACGCTTGCGGCCTCGATCGGCTGCCTCGCGATCATGGTTGCGATCGAGCTGAACCGCGACTCCCCGCTGCTGGATCTGCGCTGGATCACCTCCCCCCCGGTGCTGCACTTCACCGGGGTGCTGCTGCTGTTCCGGCTCATCCTGTCGGAACAATCACTGGGCGGCGCGGGCCTGTTTCAGAAGATGGGGCTGGCCACCTCTCAGGTCGCGCCGCTCTATGGGCTGATGCTGCTCTCCAGCGTGCTGGGTGGCGCCGTCTGCGCTTTTATCATCAAACCCGACCGCGAAGGACCTATCCATCTTTTTGCGCTGGTCCTCATCGGCATGGGCGCATGGATGGACAGTCAGAGTTCGATCCTGACCCGCCCGGAACAGATGTTCCTGAGCCAGAGCCTGATCTCCTTTGCCAGTGGGCTGTTCCTGCCCCCGGCGCTGCTGGCGGGTCTGACCAGCGCTCTGAAAAAGGGGCCGAACTATCTGCTCTCCTTCATCATGATCTTCCTCACCACTCAATCGCTGGGAGGGTTGATGGGCGGTGCGCTGTTCAACACCGTCGTCAGCATCCGCCAGAAGATCCACCTTGGCTATCTGACAGACGGGCTGACAATCACCTCGCCTCAGGTTGCGGATCTGATCGGCAGGGGCACCGCCTATATGGCTGTGATCGAACCTGACCCGTCGCTGCGTGCCGCAGAGGCGCTGTCCCAGATCAGCCAGCAGATCGCGGTTCAGGCCTATGTGATGGCCTATGATGACGTCTTTGCGGTGATCGCCGGCATTGCGGCCCTGATGGCCGCCGCGCTGACGCTGCACCTGATTTACATGGCGGTCGCCTCCGCCCGCAACAAAAGCTCCGCGCCGGTCGCGGGATGACATTGGTGATACTATGAAAAAACTCGTCTCAGTTGTTCTCAGCCTCGCGATCGGCATCGCGGGTGTCGGTCTTGTCCTCTATGTCTGGCACTTGCCGCCCTTCACGGCCAGCGTCATGACAACCGAAAACGCCTATGTCCGCGGCAAGGTGGTGCAGATCGCACCGCTGGTCTCGGGCCGGATCATCGCCGTTACCGTGCAGGATTTCGAACAGGTCGAGGCCGGGCAGGTGCTGTTCCGCATCGACGACCGCCAATTGTCCCAGCGCGTCGCCCAGGCGCAAAGCGCGCTGGACGCTGCACAGGCCGACCTTGCAAATTCCCAGCAGGATCAGGCCACCGCGGAATCCGGGGTTGCCGCAGCCAAAGCCGGTCTTGCCTCGGCCAAGGCAGGCCTTGCCGCGGCACAATCGGGCTGGGACCGCGAACAGGCCCTCAAGGGCCGTGGCGTCATCTCTCAGGCCGATGCAGATCAAAGTCGGCTGACCCTTGATCAGGCCCGCGCCGTGGTCAGTCAGGCCGAAGCCCAGATCCAGGTGGCCGAGCAGAAGGTGAAATCGGTGGTCGTCGCCCGCACCGGCCTTCAGGCGCAGGTCGCAAGCGCTCAGGCCGCGCTGGAACTGGCCCAGATCGACCTTGATTATGCCACCATTCGCGCTCCGGAATCCGGGCGTGTCGGACAAGTCGGCGGGCGCATCGGGCAATATGCGACGGCGGGCACCAGCCTTGCCGCCTTGGTGGAATCCAACGTCTGGGTCATCGCCAACTTCAAGGAAACACAGATGTCGGGCATGAGCGTCGGACAGACAGCCTCCTTTGCCGTCGATGCGTTGCAGGGTGCGGTTTTTACGGGAACGGTCATGGGTTTTTCACCAGCCACCACATCGGAATTTTCGGTCCTCGGCTCGGCTGCGGCGGCCGGCAATTTCACCAAGATCGCACAGCGCCTGCCGGTCCGGATCGCGTTGACACCCGGCCAGACAGGCAGCGCAGCTCTCGCCCCTGGCATGTCGGTGGTGGCCCGCGTCGACACGCGCCAGCCCGCCAATGCCTATGCCGCAAACGAGCAGGCCAATTGATGGGCGCAGCCCTGCGCCCCCCTCATCCCGCAGCCTGCGGGGCAACAACGTAGATATCACCGATACGGAAATGGGGGATAAGCTGATCTGCGTGGCGGTCAGGAACGAAACTGGCCGCCACGTAAAAAATTGCCAGAGGTCAGGAAACGCGACTGGCCGACTCATCACTACACAAGAACCAATTTGCCAGAAACACTGAGGGCGTGGATATGGCCATCTTGTGTCAGCTCCAACTGGACCTCTTCGCCAAGCTGCAGCCGCTCACAAGGATCACACATCTTATCATCCATCAACGCGGCCGTGCTGGAGTGCAAATACCCATTCAGAGAACATGCGTTTTCCACTGCGGCAACGGAAAGAGTTTGTCGTAGGCCCAGTTAAACCCAAAAGCATAGACCATGTAGAACAGGGAAAATGACACATCCATCACGAAGGCCTGCCAGAGCGAGACGCCAAGATACCAGGCGATGAAAGGCATCAGCACCATCAGCAGGGTAAGTTCGAACAGAACGGCATGCAGCATCCGCGCAAGGCCGGTTTTTTCCGTGGTGCCCGTATAGCGCTGCAAGCCCAGATCAAAGAAGTAATTGTAAATAAGGTTCCACACCGTGGCGAGCGTGGAACTGACCACGCCGACAACACCAATATCGTGCAACGGCATTTGGAAAACCACGGCCCCCATTGGAATGATTAGGAAAAGAGCGATGATTTCAAAGCTCAGGGCGTGGCGAACACGATCAGGAAAGGAGCGCATGGCAACCTCAAATTAGGCGCCGGGTCGTCCCGGCAACTGTCCATCAGGAGAGGTCGTCCTCATTCCGTTCTACATGCCATGCACGCAACGGGTCTTCAAGGTTTACGAGATGACACCACGACGAAAGGACAAGGCGGCTCGGCGCAAGACTTCCTGCATCAAAAGCTGCGCCTCATCCATGCCTTGTATAAGGCTCTGTAAATATTTCAGAATTAACGCACGTGGGCACGCTCAAGAGGCGCGCAACCGGAAGCGAAATCACAAACTGCAAACCGTTTCTCACGCCGCGTTCATGATGGCCCAGAAATTCTATTCTTCGCAATGATTTCAAAGTGGTGCGGGTGAAGGGACTCGAACCCCCACGCCATAGGCGCCAGAACCTAAATCTGGTGCGTCTACCAATTCCGCCACACCCGCACGCAACACAGGGCCTCTCGACCCGCGTCCGACGTTCTCTAGCAAAGCTTGAAACCGGATGCGAGAGGAATTTCGCGCCCCCCACCCCATAGCGACGCTGCGTGATCTGTGCAGGGCATCTTCGGCGCCGCAACAGTGCTTGTCATAGGTATACTCAGCCCTGCAGTTCTTGCAGCACCCTTGGCAGAATATCCGGCAGATCCTCGGCGATCAGACCTGGGCCAAAGCGGCGGGCGCATTCCACATGCAGCCAGGCGGCAGCCTCCACCATCTCCATCAGCGCCCCAGCGCCCTGTGGCGCGGCAAGCCCGGCAATCAGGCCCGCCAGCACATCACCCGCGCCCGCCGTGGCAAGCCAGGGCGCAGAGCGCCCATAGGCTGCGGCATGAAGTGACGCCGCCCCGTCGGGTGCTGCAATCACCGTATCCGCCCCCTTCAGCAGCATAATACAGCCTGCCCGCTCCGCTGCCTGCCGCACCACTTCGACCTTGGAACGTTCCATCCGCACCGCCGCCCCCAGATCCGGAAACAACCGGGCAAATTCGCCCTCATGCGGGGTCAGCACAACCCTCGGATGGCAGGCAGCAAACAGCGCCTCGGGCGCATCGGCGAAACTGCTCAGCGCATCAGCGTCCAGCACCGTGATCGTATCGCGCCGCGCCAGCACGGCCAGAACCATATCCCGGGTGCGCACAGACACGCCCATTCCGGGGCCAAGGCAAAAGCCGCTCACACGCGTGTCCGCACGCTCGCCCAGTTCCTCGGGTCCGCGGATCGCCTGCAGCATGATTGCATTCAGCTGACAGGCGTTTTCCTGCAGCGCGGCAGGCGGGCAAAGCAGCGTGACCAGCCCCGCTCCGGCCCGCAATGCGGCGCGCGCTGCAAGCCGGCCGGCACCGCCGCGTCCAACACCGCCGGCAAAGACCATGACATGTCCATGGTTGAACTTGTGTCCACCGCCCCGCGCCTTGCTGATCAGGCCCAGCGGCCAGTCCGACCTCGGGTCTGGGCGGTCAACCAGCCGGACAACCTCGGGATCACGCACAGCCCCCAAAGGCACGGGCAGGCCGATGTCAGCCACCCGCAGCGCCCCGCACAGATCCGGCCCACGTCCCAGATAATGCCCGGGCTTGGCCCTGTGAAAGGTCACAGTCAGATCTGCGCGGCTCTCGGCCTCCTCACCCGCCATTTGCGGCACAGTGCCGGTGTCAAGGTTCAGTCCAGACGGACAATCCACCGCCACCCGGCGCACCGCCCCCTCTTGCTGCCAACGCTCCGCGCAGAGCACCTGCGCGACGACGCCGGGCAAGGGACGTGTCAGCCCGATACCGAACACCGCATCAACGATCAGATCGGGCTGCGAGCCGGACAGGATTGCCTCAGCGTCCCACGGCTTGACGGGCCCAAGAGAGGCCCAGAGGTCGTGATTGCGCCGCGCATCCCCGGGCAACCTACCCGCATCGCCAAACAGCCAGACATGCACCGCCCAGCCCCGCGCCTGCAACAGTCGCGCGATGACAAACCCATCTCCGCCATTGTTGCCCGGCCCGCACAGCACAAGGGCACGCTGACCCTCTGCCCCGAAGTCCGGCCATTCCGCCAGAACCGCGTCGACAACGCCACGCCCGGCGCGCTCCATCAGCGCAACACCACTCACCGTGCCGCGATCAATCGCATCCCGCTCCAGCGCGCGCATCTGCGCAGATGTCAGTAGCATATTCATCCCGGCCCTCCTTTTGCGTCGCAGACCCATCCCCGCGCCCTGCCCCAACGCTATCTGCGTGCAGGGCAGATGACCACCTGCCGGGCAGAAATTCAGAGACACTTGCGGCGACATTCCCCGTCCCGCACTGCCGATCCTGCCTGCACAAGGACTCAGCAATCACCGCCGCCTGCTGCAGGAGGTCACAGACCCCCCCTCATTGACAAATTCGTTGCAAAACACCGCCCTGCGGGCACAGAGTGATGCGCGCAAACAGCGATTTCAAAACGACCTATTTTTGAACATGTCGCGTAAAATTTCATCTTTTAACTCGAATTGCATTGCGCTCACCCGCGCAAGCACGATCAATCCGGTTGTGACAGAAGACCCAAGGTGGTCTGAGCGTCATCCAACGGATTTGCGAGGAGACGGGCGATGAAAAAGATCGAAGCGATCATTAAGCCTTTCAAGCTGGACGAGGTCAAGGAAGCCCTGCAAGAAGCGGGCATCCAGGGGCTGAGCGTGATCGAGGTCAAGGGTTTCGGCCGTCAGAAGGGCCATACCGAACTTTATCGCGGCGCCGAATATGTCGTGGACTTCCTGCCCAAGGTCAAAATCGAGGTTGTTCTTGATGATGATCAGGTCGATGGCGCCATAGAGGCGATCATCGCAGCGGCGAAGACCGACAAGATCGGCGACGGCAAGATCTTTGTCACAACCGTCGAACAGGCGATCCGCATCCGTACCGGCGAATCCGGTTCGGACGCGCTGTAAACAACACCAGACTTTACCAAGACAGAAAGGGACCCAGGGAATGAGCATAGAAGCAGTTCTCAAGCTTATGAAGGACGAGGAAGTCGCCTATGTCGACATCCGCTTCACCGACCCGCGCGGCAAACTTCAGCACGTGACCCTGTGCGAAGATCAGGTCGACGCAGATTTCCTCGAAGAAGGCTTCATGTTCGACGGCTCGTCGATCGCGGGCTGGAAATCGATCGAAGCCTCCGACATGAAGCTGATTCCGGACACCGAAAGCGTCTATATCGACCCCTTCTATGCGGAAAAGACCATGTGCATTCATTGCACCGTGGTTGAACCCGACACGCTGGAAAAATACGACCGCGACCCGCGCGGCACCGCGATCAAGGCCGAGGCTTACCTGAAGTCGACTGGCATTGGTGACGTCTCCTACTGGGGCCCCGAGGCCGAGTTCTTCCTGTTCGACGACGTGCGTTATTCCAACACAATCAACAAGGTGTCCTACGAAGTGGACGCACTTGACGCATCCTGGAACACCGACACATCCTACGAAATGGGCAACACCGGCCACCGTCCCGGTCTCAAGGGCGGCTATTTCCCGGTCAACCCGATTGATGACGCGCAGGACATCCGCGGCGAAATGCTCTCGACCATGAAACGCATGGGCATGAAGGTCGACAAGCACCACCACGAAGTGGCCTCCTGCCAGCACGAACTTGGCCTGATCTTCGGCACGCTGACCACCCAGGCGGATGAAATCCAGAAATACAAGTACGTGATCCACAACGTCGCGCAAGCCTACGGTAAATCGGCAACCTTCATGCCGAAACCGATCTATGGCGACAACGGCTCGGGCATGCACTGCAACATGTCGATCTGGAAGGACGGCAAGCCACTCTTCGCAGGTGACAAATATGCAGACCTGTCGCAGGAAGCCCTGTGGTACATCGGCGGCATTCTGTTCCACGCAAAATCGCTGAACGCCTTCACCAACCCCGGCACCAACAGCTACAAGCGCCTGATCCCCGGTTTCGAAGCCCCCGTTCTGCGCGCTTATTCCGCCCGCAACCGCTCGGGTTGCGTCCGCATCCCGTGGACCGACTCGCCCAAGGCAAAGCGCGTCGAAGCACGCTTCCCCGATCCCTCGGCAAACCCGTATCTGTGCTTCTCGGCACTCCTGATGGCCGGCCTTGACGGCATCAAGAACAAGATCGATCCGGGCGAAGCCATGGACAAGAACCTCTATGACCTGCCGCCCGAAGAACTGGCCGGCATCCCCACGGTCTGCGGTTCGCTGCGCGAAGCCCTGGATGAGCTGCAGGCTGATCACGACTACCTGCTCGCAGGCGACGTGTTCACCAAAAGCCAGATCGAAGGTTACATCGAACTCAAGACCGAAGAACTGCACAAGTACGAGCACACACCCCACCCGGTGGAATTCGGCATGTACTACAGCTGCTGATCCCTCTGGGAACACGGCACAGCTTGGGCGTCCCTTCGGGGGCGCCTTTTTTGTCTGTCCCGCCCTGCGGCACGCAAGAAATCACGCAGAGGTGACGGGAACGACCCCGAATTGGATCAAATGCGCACGGTTGCAACCTTTTCGGCGCGGGCATATCCCGCTACCGTCTGCCCTGCCCGCAGTCAGGAGACACAGATGCGCCCTATACTCTCGATCCTCTTTGCCACCTGCATGGCCGTGCCGCTGCTCGCGACCCCGGTCCTGGCCGCACAATGCGGAAACGCCGCCGCGGGATTTGCCGCCTGGAAGACATCGTTCGCCCGCGAAGCACAGGCCGCAGGTGTCGGCCCGCGCGGATTGCAGGCCTTGGCCGACGCGAGCTATGCCCAAGGCACGATCAATGCCGACCGCAATCAGAAAAGCTTCAAATATTCCTTCGACAAGTTCATGCAGGTGCGCGGGGCCGACACGATTGTCGCCCAAGGACGCAAGCGCAAGGCGCGCAATCCGGCGTTCTACACCTCACTGGAACAGCGTTTCGGTGTTCCCGCAGGCATCCTGCTCGCCATTCATGGGATGGAGACCGGATTTGGTGGCTTCATGGGCGACAGCCCAGTGGTCTCCGCCATCAGCACACTGGCCTATGACTGCCGCCGCACGGATTTCTTTGTGCCCCATGCCATCGGCGCGCTGAAACTGGTGGATCGCGGCTCGATCACCCCCGCAACGCGCGGCGCGAAACATGGCGAACTCGGGCACACCCAGTTCCTGCCCGGCAATGCGCTTTCCTTTGGTGTCGACGGCAATGGCGACGGCACGGTGGATTTCTATAACGAAACAGACGCACTTGCCTCGACCGCCAATTATCTGCGGCAAAAGGGCTGGCGCCCCGGTGCCGGCTATCTCGAAGGGCAGCCGAACTTTCAGGTGATCCAGCAATGGAACGCAGCCGGCGTCTATCAAAAGGCAATCGCAGTGATGGCCTCGCGCATCGACGGCTAAAGCTATATAGGTTCCGGCGCCCCAAAATAGCGCCGGAACCGCAACCTGGAACGATCCAAATTCTGGCTCAGCCTGACCCAAGCGCATGACTTTTCGCCATCGGCCAAAGGCCGAATATGGCTCTACGCCGAAACCCTGTCGCCTTCACTCACCACTGATCGCAGCACAACATAGGTATGGATCGAAAACACCACTGCCCGGCTGACCGGCAGCCGCAGCAGGCATTGCCGTTCAGAGCGGAAATAGGGCGCCACCTCTGCCGCATTGCTCGGGCGCGGGACGCGCGGCCCGGGTTTGTGCAGCGTCGGATCACTGTCCCAAAGCCGGTTGAACCGCCAGATCGGCCGCCCCACCTGCAATCCGTGAAACAGCCGCTGCACCCGTTTGGCGATATCCGCATCATAAGACGGCACTGGATCATGGATCGCCACCATCGGATGATTGAACTTTTCCGCCAGCCGCCAGCCCGACGGAAAACACAAGATCGCCCCGGCCAGCACATGGACATCGTCGCGCGGTAGCATCAGACACAGATCCTCCTGCACCAGATGCCCCAGCGTGATCAGCGGATTTGAATGGTCCAGCGCCACCCGCACCCCATCTGGCCGCGTCACTTCCCCGCCATCCTGCACGAACCCCTCGGGCAGCGCCGCCAGCACCGTGTCCAGCAATTCTTCCGCCGCCGCCCGCGCGCTTTCGTCCAGCGCATGCACCGCCGCCGCATCCTTTTCGATCAGCCGCGCGCGTTCCGCCATCTGCGCGGCATAAGCATCATCAACCAACAACCAGTCACCCTCCAGCGGGCGCACCCCGGGCAAGGCCCGCTCCTGGCGGGCATCATAAGGCAGTTGGGATTGCAGAATCATGTGTTCAAAATAGCCAAAGGCGCGCCCCCCGGAAAGAGCCGCGCCTTCAGTTTCACACACCGCACAAGACGATTGCCCTCACACGGGCAGATCAGGTCACAGACCCATGCAGTTCGCGTAATAGGTCACGGTTGCCGGCCAGTCACTGAACACGCCCGCCACCTTGGCCTCGGTGTGCAGCGCGTCCAGCACGGTGAAATAATCGCCATCACTGTCGACCAGCTCATTGACCGTCTGGAAATACCACCCGCCCCCGTTGTTCAGCGGACCGGACCGTTCCAGCGACCAGGCGATCAGCTTCAGCCCCGCCTCGTTCGCGGCATCCGCATAGGGCGACGCAACCATCTTGCCATCCTTCACCGTCAGCATCATCCAGAGCGGCGGCGCAAGGTAGTTCACGCCCATATCCGCCAGTTCCTGCATCGTCGGCTTGAAGGTCGCGGGATCCATCGGATCAATCGGGCCCTCATCCTCGTCCGAGGCTTCATAACGGTCATCCAGATACACCGACTGCTCGCCAAAGTCCGGCGCATGCGCAATCCAGTATGTGATGTCGGACAGATCAAAGGACTGCATCCACACGTCCGCCGCGGGCACACCGGCAGCCTCAAAACTGTCGACCAACTTCTGCGCATACATCTCCTGCGTGAAACCTTCGAACGGCATCTCGACAGAGGCATTCTTCAACTCGGGCGTGAATTTTCCGCCCATGTCCCCGATCAGCGTGATCGACTCCGCCAGTGTCATCAGATGCGCAGGCTGCTCGGCATAGAGCGTGGTGCGAAAATCCGCATTGCCCCCCTGAAATGCCTCGGCACTCGTTGCCGTCTTGTCGGACGAATCCATCTTGGGCGTCAGGGATTTGAACTCTGCAAGCGTCAGCTCAGAGGTGCGGCACTCCGCCGTGGCAGCCGCATCGCCATTTGCCGGTGTAAAAGGCGTCACGCAGGTTCCGGCCAGATCGCTGACCAGAATATTGGTGGTCGTCGCCAGATCGTTCTGGGCGTGACGGCAAACCAGCTCCTTGTCCTTGGTAAAGGTCACATCGCATTCCACGATGCCCGCCCCCATATGCGCTGCTGCGGTATAGGACTCGGCGGTATGCTCGGGGAACATCAGCGGCGCGCCCCGGTGACCGATGGAAAAGTCGCTGCGCTCGGGCGTCTGGCCACGGCAGGACATCAGCTTGTCCTTCAGCGCGCCCTCCTCCAGCTTGTCAATCAGGTAAAACGGCCGCACCCCATAGCTCAGCCCCACATCCTGCGCCTTTGCGGGCAACGCCGCCGAGAACGCCAGCAGCGCCCCACATCCGAGAACGCTCAATCTGCGCATGGTCTTCTCCCAAAGTTAGCTCTCTGCGGGGGCTACACTGCCGCATCACACGCAATGATGACAGTCCCGCGACACTTCCCTGACACAGATCCCCGGATCAGCCGCCCGGTTTCATCTGCCCCTAAATATCCCGGGGGAGTCGCCCAAACGGGCGACGGGGGCAGCGCCCCCATCCTCCCTTTCGATCCACCGCAACACTCAAGACGTCCCGCCTTTCACGTGCCTCACGTGTTCGCTGCCTGTCGGCTGCGCCTCCAACCCAAAAAACGATGAGTGTGTTTCAGCTTAAAGGCGGGACACTATAGGCCACGCAACCACCCTCACTCCAGGGCGCGCCGTTTCTTTTCCTGAACAAGCTTGTCGGCAAGATCCTTGGCAATCGCGAACGCGCCCTGAATCTTGTCCTTGTCGCGGCTCCAGTCCCGGCGCACGACGATCTTGTTGTCCTTGACCTTGGCCAGACCATTTTCGCCCTGAATGAACTCCACCAACCCCTGCGGAGAGGCGAACTTGTCATTGTGAAACTGCACCGTCGCGCCTTTTGGCCCGGCGTCCAGTTTGGCAATCCCGGCGCGTTTGCACATCGCCTTGATCCGCACCACCAGCAACAGGGTGTTCACCTCGCGCGGCAGCTTGCCGAAACGGTCGATCAGCTCGGCGGCAAAGCCCTCCAGCTCGACCTTGGTGGTCAGGGCCGACAGGCGGCGATACAGACCCAGCCGCACATCCAGATCCGGCACATATTCCTCGGGGATCAGCACCGGCACGCCAAGGTTGATGTTGGGCGCCCACTGGCCGTCTTCCTCGCTCAGCCCTTCCATCTCACCCGACCGGATCTTGGCAATCGCCTCTTCCAGCATCGACTGGTACAACTCATAGCCCACATCGCGCATCTGGCCCGACTGTTCCTCGCCCAGCAGGTTGCCCGCCCCGCGAATGTCCAGATCCTGCGACGCCAGCGTAAAGCCGGCCCCCAGGGTATCGAGCGAGCCCAGCACCCGCAGACGCTTTTGCGCTGTGGCGGTCAGCTTGGCACGCGGCTTGGTGGTGAGATACGCATAGGCGCGGGTTTTGGACCGCCCCACACGCCCGCGGATCTGATAGAGTTGCGACAGGCCGAACATATCCGCACGGTGAATGACCATTGTGTTCGCGGTCGGAATATCCAGCCCCGATTCCACGATGGTTGTCGCCAGCAGCACATCGAACTTGCCGTCATAAAACGCGTTCATCCGGTCATCCAGCTCACCCGCCGCCATCTGGCCATGGGCAATGACATAGGACAGTTCGGGTAGCTGTTCCTTCAGGAACGCCTCGATCTCGGGCAGGTCCGCAATCCGGGGCACCACATAGAACGACTGCCCGCCACGATAGCGTTCTCGCAGCAGCGCCTCGCGGATGGTCACGGTGTCGAACTCGCTCACATAGGTGCGGATCGCCAGACGGTCGACCGGCGGTGTTCCGATGATCGACAGATCGCGCACCCCGGTCAGGCTCAACTGCAAGGTGCGCGGGATCGGCGTCGCCGTCAGGGTCAGCACATGGATATCCGTGCGCAGCGCCTTCAGCCGTTCCTTGTGTCCCACCCCAAAATGCTGCTCTTCGTCGATGATCAGCAGGCCAAGGTTCTGGAACCGCACGCCTTTTGCCAGCAGCGCATGAGTGCCGACAACAATATCGACCGTGCCCTTGGCCATGCCCTCCCGCGTCTCCGCCGCATCTTTGGCGGAGACGAACCGCGATAGCGGCCGCACCTCCAGCGGAAAGCCCCGGAACCTCTCGGCAAAGCTCTTGTAATGCTGCCGCGCCAGCAGCGTCGTCGGCGCAATCACCGCGACCTGCACACCCGACATGGCGGCGACAAAGGCCGCGCGCATCGCCACCTCGGTCTTGCCGAAACCCACATCGCCGCAGATCAGCCGGTCCATGGGCTGGCCGGACTGCATATCGGCCATCACATCCTCGATGGCGCTCAGCTGATCATCCGTCTCGGTATAGGGGAATCGCGCGGCAAAGGACTCCCAGGCACCCGGTGGCGGGTCCATGATCGGCGCGCGGCGCAACGCGCGTTCGGCAGCAATCCGGATCAGCTTGTCCGCCATCTCGCGGATGCGTTCCTTGAGCTTGGCCTTCTTGGACTGCCACGCACCGCCGCCCAGCTTGTCAAGCAAGCCCTCCTCGTGACCATAGCGGCTCAGCAGCTCGATATTCTCGACCGGCAGATAAAGCCTTGATCCTTCGGCATATTCCAGCAGCAGGCACTCATGTGCCGCCCCCAGCGCCTGAATGACCTCCATCCCCTGATAGCGCCCGATGCCGTGGTCCACATGCACCACAAGGTCACCGGGCGACAGGCTTTGCGTCTCGGTCAGGAAATTCTCGGCCTTGCGGCGTTTCTTGGGCGATCGGATCAGCCGGTCACCCAGCACGTCCTGTTCCGAGATGACCGTGATATGCGATTTATCACCATAGGGCGCCTCAAACCCCGCCTCCAGCGCCCAGACCGCCAGATGCAGCCCACGCTTGCCGATCCGTGTACCGTTCGGGATCGGGATCGCCTCGGCCAGTCCCTCATCCTCGATCAGCCCGGTCAGACGTTCCCGCGCGCCTTCGGAATAGGACGCGATCAGCACCGGCCCCTCCTGCAGCTTGGCTTTGATATGCGCCACCAAAGCGCCGAACAGGCTGATGCTTTCCTGCTGCCGCTCTGGGGCAAAGCTGCGCCCGATACGCCCGCCGCCATCCACCACACCGGGGCCATTGGCCTGCGCCAGCGGATGCATCTGCAGCACGCGCCGCTTCCCCAGCGCCGCCTCCCAGGCCGTATCGTCCAGATACAGCAAGTGGGGCGGTGCAGGTTTATAAACCGAATCCATCCGGTTCTTCTGCTGCATGGCCAGACGACGGGTTTCGTACTGATCGGCAATCGTGTCCCAGCGCGCCAGCCGCGTCGGGGTCACCTGATCATCCATCAGCACCGGGGCGTCGGGCAGATAATCGAACAAAGTCTCAAGCCGCTCGTGAAAGAACGCCAGCCAGTGTTCGATGCCCTGATGCTTGCGCCCGGCACTCACCGCTTCATACAGCGGATCATCGGTGCCCGCCGCGCCGAATTCGATGCGATAATTCTGGCGGAACCGGGTGATTGCCGCCTCGTCCAGAATGACCTCGGACACCGGGGCCAGCTCGACAATCTCCATCTTTTCCGTGGTGCGCTGGGTGGCCGGGTCAAACCGGCGCGCGCCGTCCAGCACATCACCGAACAGGTCCAGCCGCACCGGACCACCGTCGCCCGGCGGAAAAATGTCGATGATCCCGCCGCGCACCGCATAGTCGCCGGGTTCCAGCACCGTCGGCGCTTGGCTAAAGCCCATGCGGACAAGGAAATTGCGCAAGGCGGCTTCGTCCACACGCTCGCCCACCATGGCGGTAAAGGCCGCCTCGCGCAGAACCTCGCGCGCCGGAATACGCTGGCTTGCCGCGTTCAGCGTGGTGAGTAGCACAAACTGCCCCGGCATCCCATGCACCAGCCCCGCCAGCGTCGCCATGCGCGTCGCGGAAATATCCGCATTGGGTGACACCCGGTCATAGGGAAGGCAATCCCATCCCGGAAAGCTGATCACCGGCATCTCCGGCGCCCAGAAGGCCAGCGCATCGCGCATCTGCGCCATCCGCTTGTCGTCGCGTGCGATATGCACAACCGGGCCGCCCGCGCGGGACAGCTCTTGCAGAATCAGACGGGCGTCAAAGCCTTCGGGTGCGCCGCCAAGGACGAGAGGTTTGAGATGAGCCATAAGGCGATCAAATGGCGCGGAACGCGTCCCTCGTCAACCAAGGAACCCCGCCGAGAGGTTGGAATACATCCCCCAAAGCGAGGTGACAAACAGCGACAGCAGACCAATCGCCTGTGTGACATAGCGCAGATGCGTCAGCCGCTTGCACAGCAGTGCCCCAGCCGCAGCCTCACTGCGGATGCGATGGGCCGTGCGCAGCGACAGTATCCAGACCAGCACCAGCGGAAATCCCAGAAAAAACAGCGCCTGCGCCAGCTCGATCCAATAGACAAACGCCAAAAGCCCCAGACCGGCCAGAAGGAAACAGCCAAAGGCCATCAGCCACAACCCCGACTCCTCGACTGTGCGCAGCGACCGCTCAATGTGGATGCGCGCAAGATGCTCAAGATCCGCCTCGGCCTGACCGCCCAGATGGCGGGCCCGCGTGACCATGTCAAACGGCACCCCCAGCACCCAGTGGCTGACCGAAGACCAGACGGCGGCAAGCGCGATCCAGAACCAGAGGCTCGAAAACGACTGCATGTCGATCACTTCAAAGACCATGAGAGGACAGTCCTAATCCAGCCGAATCCGTCCCACCGGGGGCCACGACCAAAGTCGACCATGGCCGATTTGCACAACGCAACCCTTGAGATACCTCTCATTCCATGCCACCCAACAAGGGCGTTTACAAGGACCTGTCAGATGAAACCCACACTTGCCCCCTTTCCCGCCACCCGTCTGCGCCGCACCCGCCGCACCCCCGGCCTGCGCGACCTCGTGCGCGAAACCACCCTAACCCCCGGCGATTTCATCTGGCCGGTCTTCGTGCGCGACGGTGAGGGCATAGAAGAACCCGTGGCATCGATGCCCGGCGTGATGCGCCGTTCGGTCGACAAGGTCGTCGAGGCGGCAGTCGAGGCGCATGCCCTTGGCATCCCGGCGATCTGCCTCTTTCCCTATACAGACCCCTCCAAACGCACCGAAGACTGCGCCGAGGCGTGGAACCCCAATAACCTCTCCAACACCGCAACCCGCGCGATCAAGGCCGCCGTGCCCGATATCGCCGTGATGACCGATGTGGCGCTCGACCCCTACAGCGACACGGGCCACGACGGATTTATCGAAAACGGCGAGATCGTGAATGACCGCACGGTCGAAGCGCTGGTGAAACAGGCGATGAGCCAGGCCGAGGCCGGCGCCGACATCATCGGCCCCTCGGACATGATGGACGGGCGCATCGGCGCCATGCGCACGGCCTTGGAGCAGGGCGGTTTTCGCAACGTCCTGCTGCTCAGTTACGCGGCGAAATACGCCTCGGCTTTCTACGGCCCGTTCCGCGATGCGGTGGGTGCCTCGGGTGCGCTCAAGGGCGACAAGAAGACCTACCAGATGGATCCCGCCAATTCGGATGAGGCGATGCGCCTGATCGAACGCGACCTGAGCGAAGGCGCGGACATGATCATGGTCAAGCCGGGCATGCCCTATCTCGACATCTGCCGCCGCGCCAAGGACATGTTCGGCGCGCCCACCTTCGCCTATCAGGTGTCCGGCGAATACGCGATGCTGGCGGGTGCAGCGCAGAACGGCTGGATCGACGGTGACCGCTCCATGCTGGAATCGCTCATGGCCTTCAAGCGCGCGGGATGTGACGGCGTGCTGACCTATTTCGCGCCCGCGGCCGCAAAACTGCTCAACGGCTAGCGGTCAGACGCCGATCCGGGGCCAAGGATGGTGACAGCACGGCCCCGAGGCGGTATAAACTGCGACAATCGGCAGGACGGCCGGATCAGAGGCATTGGCAACATAGAAATGAGCGCCCCCATGACAGTTTTCTCCCGACGCGGCTTCACCCTTGCGCTAGGCGCCACCGGCCTTCTGGCCGCCTGCAACAACGGTGTTGGCAGCAACGGTGCCGCCACAATCGACGCCCGCGTTGATGCCACGCTGCAGCAGCTTTACAGCCAGTACCCCAACACCCGCCAGCTGGAAAGCAAGTCTACCGGCACTCTGGTGATGCCACTGGTGACCGAGGTCGGTCTTGGCTTTGGCGGCGCATACGGGCGCGGCGCGCTGCGGGTCGGGGGGGTGACTGTCGATTACTATTCAACCACAAAGGCAAGCGCCGGCCTGCAGATCGGCGCGCAGCAATATGCGCATGTGCTGTTCTTCATGACCGAGGGCGCGCTGATGGACTTCCGCCGCTCGCCTGGCTGGGCCGCCAGCGCAAATGTCGAATATGCGACCCCCGAGCGCGGCGAAACCCTCGCGGCCGAGACGACGACCTCGCTCTCGCCGGTTATTGCGATCATCTTTGGCCAGTCGGGCCTGCGCGTCGGCGCCACACTGGACGGCGTGAAATACAGCCGCATCATCCCCTGATCCGCAATCTGTGATCCAGCGGCGCGCCTAGCGGCGCACAGAATGGCTCATTTCAGGGGCGCTGCCCCTCTTGAGCCCCTCGGGGGGCTCAATTCACCCTGGGATATTTAGGGACAGGTGAAACACAAGGGGCCGCCCCGCCTCACCTGTCTTAAAATATCCCGGGGGTGTGAATGGCGGGGGGGCCAGCCAGAGGCGGTCAGTGGTAGCGGAACTCTCCCACCACATTGCGCCATTCCCCGGCTGAGATCATCTTGCGATGGGTGAAGCGGACCGAGTGTAACGGTCCCTCGATGCTGTCCTGCCAGAATTCGATGAATCCGAAGAGCTTCTTGTGATCCGGCGCCAGATCGTAATCCTGCCAGATGTAGCTGTTCAGCACGTTCTTGTAGTCGGGCATGCGATAGTAGAGTTCCGCCGTGGTCAGCCCGTAGCCCCGCAGCATCAGTTCGGTTTCGCTTTGCATCCTCGCGCTCCTTGTGATCCCAAATTGCCGTGTGGGAATCATGCCAAGCAGAAATTTACTTTTCAATAAAAACAGCATGTTAGCACAGAGGCCCCTTGGCTGCCAGAATTGACCTGTCGCGGGCATTGCGCCCCTTATCCTGCGTCTGATATAGAAGGCCCAACAATATATAGAAAAATGACGGACAGGTAGATCACGTGAGCGATACGCCGGAACCCCCTGATAATTCAGATGAAAATCGCCCGGAGCGCGCAGTGCACTCGGGCCCCACGATTTCCATCACGGATGAAATGAAGACAAGTTACCTCGATTACGCGATGAGCGTGATCGTGAGCCGCGCGATCCCCGATCTGCGCGACGGGCTAAAACCTGTGCACCGGCGCATCCTTTATGCGATGTCCGAAACCAACAACAGCCATGACAAGCCCTATCGCAAATCGGCCCGCCCGGTGGGTGACGTGATGGGGAAATATCACCCCCATGGCGACAGCGCGATTTATGACGCGCTGGTGCGGATGGCACAGGATTTCTCCATGTCGCTGCCGCTGCTGGATGGTCAGGGCAACTTCGGCTCCATGGACGGCGACAATGCCGCCGCCATGCGTTACACCGAAGTGCGCATGGATAAGCCTGCCGCTTTCCTTCTGGCCGATATCGACAAGGACACCGTCGATTTCCAGGACAATTATGATGGCAAGGACCGCGAACCCACCGTCCTGCCCGCGCGCTTTCCGAACATGCTGGTCAATGGCGCAGGCGGCATCGCTGTCGGCATGGCCACCAACATCCCGCCGCACAACCTGGGCGAAGTGGTGGATGCCTGCCTTGCGCTGATCGAAGATCCTGATCTGACCTCCGAACAGCTTATCGAATATGTCCCCGGCCCCGATTTTCCGACCGGCGGGCTGATGCTGGGCCGCTCGGGCGCGCGCAAGGCGTACCTTGAGGGCCGTGGCAGCGTCATCATCCGCGCCAAGACCCGGGTCGAAGAGATTCGGCGCGACCGCTGGGCGATCATCATCGAAGAGATCCCTTATCAGGTGAACAAGGCAACGATGATCGAACGCATCGCCGAAACCGCCCGTGACAAGAGGATCGACGGCATCGCCCATGTTCAGGACGAATCCGACCGTGACGGCGTGCGCGTTGTCATCGAACTCAAACGCGACGCCACGGCCGAGGTCGTGCTGAACCAGCTGTTCCGCTTCACGCCGATGCAGACCTACTTTGGCTGCAACATGCTGGCGCTGAACGGTGGCCGTCCCGAACAGCTGACCCTGCGCGGCTTTCTGACTGCATTTGTCGACTTCCGCGAAGATGTCGTGGCACGTCGCACCGCCTATCTGCTGCGCAAGGCGCGCGAACGCAGCCACATCCTATGTGGTCTGGCCGTCGCCGTCAGCAATGTGGACGAAGTCGTCGCCACCATCCGCGCCTCCATGGATGCGTCAGAGGCGCGCGTAAAGCTGATGGAACGCCGCTGGCCCGCGGGGGAAATCCTGCCCTTCATCAAGCTGATCGATGATCCGACCCACCCGGCCAACCCGGACGGCACCTACAACCTGTCGGAAATTCAGGCCCGCTCCATTCTGGAACTGCGCCTGCAGCGTCTGACCCAGCTGGGTGTCAAGGAAGTCACCGACGAACTTGAAGACCTTGCCACCAAGATCAAGGAATACCTGGAGATTCTGGGCAGCCGTGACCGCATCATGGGCATCATCTCGGACGAACTGCGCGAAGTGCGCGACTTGTTCGCCGTGCCGCGCCGCACCCAGATCCTCGACTGGTCCGGCGACATGGAAGACGAAGACCTGATCGAGAGCGCCGATATGGTCGTGACCGTGACACAGTCCGGTTACATCAAACGCACGCCGCTGGTTGATTTCCGCAGCCAGAAGCGCGGCGGCAAGGGTGTGTCGGGTGGTGGGCTGAAAGAGGATGACGTGGTCACCACGCTGTTCGTCGCCAACACCCACACCCAGCTGTTGTTCTTCACAACGGCCGGTATGGTCTACAAGCTCAAGACCTGGCGCCTGCCTGCGGGCGGTCGCACCTCCAAGGGCAAGGCGATTGTCAACATCCTGCCTATTCCAACGGGTGTGTCGATTGCCGCCATCATGCCGGTGGACCGGGATGAAAAAGACTGGGACGATCTGCAGATCATCTTCTCGACCTCTGCCGGGGATGTCCGCCGCAATGCGCTGTCGGATTTCACCAATGTCATGCGCAACGGCAAGATCGCGATGGAACTGCCCGACGGTGTCAGCCTGGTGAATGCCCGCATTGCGTCCGAAGAGGACGATGTGATGCTGTTCACCGATTCGGGCCGCGCCATCCGGTTCCGCACCACCGATGTGCGGGTCTTCAAGGGCCGCAAATCCACGGGTGTGCGGGGCATCCGCCTGACGGGTACGGACAAGGTCGTGTCCATGTCGATCATCCGCCAATTCATCGCCGATCCGCAGGAACGTGCCGCATACCTCAAGATGCGCCGCGCCATGGCGGGTCTGGCCGATGATGCCGAAAACGAAGATGACGACGATGTTGCCCCCGGCGCCATCACCCAGGAACGCTATGCCGAAATGTCCGCCGCCGAAAACCTGATCCTGACCATCACGGCACAGGGTTCGGGCAAGCTCAGCTCCTCACATGATTATCCGTTGCGCGGACGCGGAGGCATGGGTGTCATGGCCATGGACAAGGCGATGCGCGGCGGTGAACTGGTCGCCTCTTTCCCGGTCACGCTGGACGATCAGATCATGCTGGCAACCTCCAAGGGTCAGTCGATCCGCGTCCCGGTCGAAGGCATCTCGTTCCGCTCGCGCAGTGCGGGTGGGGTCAAGGTCTTCAACACTGGCAAGGGCGAAACCGTTGTTTCTGTCGCCTGGATCGCTGATCAGGGTGAAGAAGAGGGCGAAGACGATCAGCCCGCAGCCGAAGAATAAGATACCGGATTGCCCGGCGGTGTTTCGACGCCACCGGGCAATCCGATACTATGCCGGGCAACCCGATGCGATCAGGACCGGAACAGGGCGTTCGGGTCGAACTGGCACCATTCCGAAATCTTCAGATAGCTGGCGCCAAACCCCGAGAGAGAGAAGTCGTCGGCGATGAACGGCGCCTCTCCATCCCGCATCACCTGCACCGCAACACTCTCCGACTGACGCAGTGCCACGACCAGATCGGGCACAAATCCAGCGGTCATCCCCGCAGCCACCATCTGGCGGTCATAGCTGTCCCGGCCGTCATAAACGCTCATTTCACTGCCGAACTGCGACATGTGATGATCTATGATCAGCACAAACTCATCCTCTGGCTGCAGCGGAAGCGGAAGATTGCTGTAAACGATGGGCAGATAGCGCGCGCTGGCGTTCATGCCGCCCATGTCAAAGGCGATCTCATAGGTTCCCGCGCCGTCGCCCCCCGTCCAGATCGCGCAGCGCCCCTGCTCGTAACTGGCATGCCAGTCCTTGTGATCCCAAATCTGCGCGGGACGCTCCAGCGCCACAAGGGACGTGCCGAACAGCGTCAGGATCAGCGCCACCAACAGGCCGCAGGGCGGCAACTTCCGGTCTGGATTTCTGCGTAAAACGAAAGGGATCATGGCAAATCTCTGTCTGGAGTTCACCATGTCTAGGACGGGATTCATGAAGATCGCGTTATCGCATTCCGCGTTATGCCCCCCATATGGACCAGAGAACACACGATTTTCGTCCTCAGGAGGATGCCGCGTGGCTCTTTACCTCTTGGTCAGGTTTTGGGCGCAAGGTCCCGCCGCAACCTGCCACGACGGAGAAACGGCACATGAACCTCTATCACTGCCAGATCGACATTCATAATGACGCCAAGGCGCTCGCCTTTGCAGAGGCGGTTGATCTCTGGATGGAATACCTCAAGGGTCGCAAGGCCATCAAATCGTGGCGCCTGCTGCGCCGCAAGCTGAACCTGGCCAGCGACGATCACCGCGATTTCCTGCTGGAAATCGAATTCGAAAACATGGGCCAGCTCGACCAGGCGTTTCGTGTTCTGGGCGAACATGACGAAAAGGTGGCACGCCTCTATTCCAATGTCAGGGTGCTTATCGCGCACAGCAGCATCGGCCTCTATCGTCCTTACCCGGACCCGGAACGCGCCGAACGCATGGCGCTGATCTGACGCCCGTTGTGGGGGTTCCCTCTGGCGGCAGACGGCATCCCACAACGGCTCTGATCCACGCAAAGGCCGGGAATGCCCCGGCCCTTGCCTTCATCCTGCCACGCGCGCCTCAGATCCCGTAGATCGCAGCGAATTTGGTGTCGAGGTAATCCAGCAGCGGACCTTCGTTCGGCTCGAACCCACAGGCCTTGGCGATCACTTCGCGCGGGCGGTACAGCCCACCGTGCTGCTGCACATTTTCCGACAGCCACCCGGTTGCGGCAGACAGCTCTCCGCGTGACAGCTGATCGTCCAGATCCGGCACCGCACTGCGCAGCGCCTGATGCAGACAGCCCGCATAGACATTGCCCAGCGTATAGGTCGGGAAATAGCCGAACAGCCCCACCGACCAGTGCACATCCTGCAGCACCCCATGTGACGGCTTGTCCACGGCAAAGCCGAAATCAGCCAGGAACCGCGCATTCCACGCCGCTTCCAGATCCTCGACCTCCAGCGCACCGCTGATCAGCGAGCGTTCCAGATCAAAGCGCAGCAGCACATGCAGGTTGTACTGCACCTCATCGGCTTCCGTACGGATATAGCCGTTCTGCACGCGGTTCACCGCCGCGTGAAACGCATCCGGATCGGAAATCCCGAAATCGCCGAATGTCTCGACCATCTGCCCGAACAGCCAGCCAGTAAAGGCGCGGCTGCGCCCCAGCTGGTTCTCATAGATCCGGCTCTGGCTTTCATGCACGCCCATAGACACACCCTCACCCAAAGGCGTCAGGTGATACTCCTGCGCAATGGACTGCTCATAGGTGGCATGGCCGACCTCATGGATGGTGGAATACAAGCAGTTGAACGGATCTGTCGCGCTCGTCCGCGTGGTGATGCGCACATCATTGCCCGACCCGGACGAAAACGGATGCACCGCCTTGTCGATCCGACCGCGCGTCAAGTCATAGCCAAAGGCCACGGCGATCTTGCGCGTCAGCTCCATCTGGGCGGCGGCGTCAAACGTGCCCTCCGGCCCCTTGGGTTGCGGCTGGGCACGGATGCGTTCGCGCAGATCCACCAGACGCGGACGCAGCGCGCCAAACATCTGCGACAGGCTTTCTGCCGTGGCACCGGGTTCGTAATCCTGCAGCAGCGCGTCATAGACATCGCCCCCCTCCGACAGCGCCGCACCCTCTTCGCGGCGCAGCGCCAGAACCCGCTTCAGCGTCGGTGCAAAAGCCGCAAAATCATCCGCCGCCCGCGCCTCAGCCCAGACGCCCTGCGCCTCGCTGGTCACGCGCGCCAGTTCGGCCGCCAGCTTGGCGGGCACCTTCTGCGTGCGCGCATAGGTGCGCCGGATATGGCGCATCTGTGCCTGACCGACGCCATTCAGACCGGCATCGTCAATCTCGGACAGCCAGCCGCCCACACGCGGATCGATGCGCCGCGCATGCAGCACACCCTCGATGGCGCCCATCTCCTCGCCCCGCTGCGCGGCCGCACCACGCGGCATCATCGTCTCCTGATCCCAGCCCAGACGCCCCGCGATCTGGCCAAGCGCTGTCGTCTCGCGTTGAAATGCCATCAGATCTTCATAAGCACTCATCGTGTGATTCCCCTTACGGATTGGAATGTCGGATAACAGGCGGCAAAGCGGGCCCGCAAGATCAGCACCCAGAGCACAACCGCGCCCACCTGATGCACGATGGCAATGTGCCAGGGCGCACCATACAGCACCGTCGCAATGCCCAGCATCATCTGCAGCACCAGCATCGCCAGCACCGCGTTGAACCGGAACTTCGTCGCGCCATTGGGCGACCGGCGCGACCGCGCCCAGACAAAGATCCCAAAGGCCATCAGCAGATAACCGGTCATGCGGTGCACAAACTGCACCAGCCCGTCGTTTTCAAAGAAATTCCGCCAGACCGGCGTGATCTCCAACGGTGTCGGCGGCAGGAATCCCCCCGCCATCAGCGGCCAGTCGGTATAGTTGCGCCCGGCGTCAATCCCCGCCACCAGCGCGCCCATCAGGATCTGCATAAAGGCCAGCCCCGCCAGAACGCTCACCAGCAGCGCAAGCTGCCCCTCGCGGGTGCGGCGCGCCTGCATCAGCTCGCGCTCTTCACGCCCCAGCGCAAAGACATACCACGAAATCACCCCAAGGATCACAAAGGCCAGCCCCAGATGCGTCGCGAGCCGATAGCTTGCCACCGAAACCATCTCGCCGCTCAGGCCAGAGGCAACCATCCACCAGCCGATCGCCCCCTGCGCACCACCCAGAATGCCCAGCACAAACAACCGGCCCGTCCAGCCGCGCGGGATCTGCCGCGCCGCCAGAAAGCCGAAAAAGCCAAGCGCCCAGACAAGGCCGATCACCCGGCCCAGCTGGCGGTGACCCCATTCCCACCAATAAAGGAACTGGAACTCGGTCAGGCTCATGCCTTTGTTTTGCAACTGGTATTGCGGAATCTCGCGATATTTGTCGAATTCCGATTGCCAGCTTGCGGCGTCCATCGGCGGCAGCGCCCCCATGATAGGGCGCCATTCGGTGATCGACAGCCCGCTGTCGGTCAGCCGGGTCAACCCGCCCACCGCGATCATCACCATGACCAGCGCAAACAGCAGCATCAGCCACAGCCGGATGCCCCGCCGTGCGCCGCGTTTGCCCGCGTCGATCACCCCCAGCTTGGCCGGTTTGGACTTTGTCTCGGCCGGTTCCGCGCCAACCTCCTCAAAGATACTGCGTTTTCCGCTCATATCCCGCTCCTTTTGTCGGCTTGGACACTAGGCCGCGCACCCGGGGCCTTCAAGTCAGTCACCACGTTCTTTCCACCGCACCATTTGACGCATGACGCCGTGCAGCATCCGCACATCCGCCTGCGTGAGCGGCATCCGCGACCACAGATTGCGCAGGTTCAGCTTCATGCTGTCGGCCTTGTGCTCGGGGAAAAAGAACCCTGCCGTCTCCATCCGCTCTTCGTAATGGTCCGACAGCTTCTGCACTTCGGTCTGGGTGGCCCATTGCCCCCCGGCAAGCTCAACCGTCTCTTGCGTGATCTCGACCGCGTGACGTTGCCATTCATAGGCGGTCAGCAACACACATTGCGCAAGGTTGAGCGAGGCAAACTTTGGATTGACCGGCACCGAGATGATCGCATTGGCCAGCGCAATATCCGGGTTCTCAAGGCCCGCACGTTCCGGCCCGAACAGGATGGCCACCTTTTCACCCTTGGCGATACGCTCATGCGCGATCTTCATCGCCTGTTCCGGCGCATAGATCGGTTTGGTCAGGTCCCGGTTGCGCGCGGTGGTCGCCATGACGAATGTGCAATCGGCCACAGCCTCGGCCGTGGTCTGCATCACCTGCGCCTCGTCCAGCAACCGACCTGCGCCCGTGGCCATGGCAACGGCGCTCTGATTGGGCCAGCCATCGCGCGGTGCCACCAGCCGGATCCGGTCAAGGCCAAAGTTCCACATTGCCCGCGCCGCCGCCCCGATGTTTTCGCCCATCTGGGGGTTCACCAGCACAAAGGCGGGTTGCGGTGTCTCTGTCGGCATGGGGCGGCTCCTGATGGTCTAGATCAGCCTCTTACCACTTGGGTGGGCGGCTGCAACAAAGGCGCGCCGTCTTGTGGCAGCCGTATCAGCCGCCATACGCAATCCATACGTTTTCCATACCGTTTCCATATGGTGTTTTTTGCCCTGCCAGACCTGCGTCTTTCCCGGCGCGGTTCCCGGGAAATCGCGCCAAGGCCGATGGTCAATGGCGCTGATCCGCTTTATAGCGGGCCAAATTCTATCAGGAGCCTGCCAAGATGGCCGAAACCGAACAGCCGCAAATCTATCTCATTACCCCCCCAGAATTCGACCTGAACGTTTTCCCGCAAACCCTTGCAAAGGTTCTGGAATCGACGGACGTCGCCTGTATCCGTCTGGCCCTTGCCACCCGCGACGAAGACCGCATCCTGCGCGCCGCCGACGCCGTGCGCGAGGTCGCGCATCAGTTTGATGTCGCTCTGGTTCTCGACACACATGTGGTTCTGGCGCAGCGTCTGGGCCTTGACGGCGTGCATCTTCTCGACGGCGCACGTTCCGTCCGCTGGGCCCGCAAGGAACTGGGTGACGACGCCATCGTCGGCGCCTACTGCGCCCAGTCCCGCCACGAAGGCATGGCCGCCGGCGAATCCGGCGCCGATTACGTCAGCTTCGGCCCCATCGGCCAGACCGACCTTGGGGACGGCGCCGTGGTGGAACGTGAGCTGTTCCAGTGGTGGTCCGAGGTCATTGAACTGCCCTGCGTCGCCGAAGGGGCGCTGGATGTGGAAGAGGTTGCAAACCTTTCTACCATAACGGATTTCTTTGCCTTTGGAGAAGAAGTCTGGAACCAGGAAGACCCTTCTGCCGCGCTGGCCCGCCTGACCGCCGCGATCCGCGGCTAGGCCTGATGCGCTTCGGCCAGCGCATGGCCGGAGCGCACAACACCCTCCACATGGCTAGCAAGCGACTTGCGGTTCGCAAAGCCATCGACCCGCACTGGCGCATGATAGACCAGCTCGACCCGGCCCTGTCGCCGCGCCGCCAGCGTCTTGATCAGATGCGCGCCAAAGCTCATGTCACCCCACCAGCCATAGAACCGCGCATCGGCACCTTCGGGCGCGTGATAGATCACGCTGACCGGCTGGATCTGCAGCTCATGCTTCAACTCATCCGCAAAGAACGCCGCAAAAAGCGTTGATTTGAAAGGTAAAACCCGCATCCCATCTGTCGATGTGCCCTCGGGAAAGAACAGCAGGCGATGACGATGCATCAGCCGCTCTTCAAACAGCTTCGCCTGATTGGCTGCCTCGCGCGGGTCGCGGCGGATGAACACCGTGCCTGTGGCGCGCGCCAGCCAGCCTATGCCGGGCCAGCCCGCCACCTCGGATTTCGACACAAAATAGACGTTCTTGCGTGCATTCAGCGCAAAAATATCGAGCCAGGACGAATGGTTGGCCACAATCGCCCCGGGCCCGACCATCCGCGGCCCCCGCACCTGGATCGGCAATTGCAGAATGACAAAGGCCGCCCGACAGACGCCCTGCGTGATATAGGGCGTGACGGGCCGGTCCACACCGTACATCGGCCGCTCCACCAGACGCACCAGCAGCAGCACCAGCAAACCGCCAAAGGTCACCAGCCCCAGCACGGAACCGCGCAGCAGCACCCGCAGCCAGTCCATCAACCCAAGACGCTGCGGCGGTGGCATATCCGACCCCGTCCAGGTGGGCGTCACGCCGGAACATCCTTCGTATAAAGGCTTTTCTGCCGTTCATTCATCCGCGCCGTGTCGATGACCAGGCAGACATCCGTGGTGTTAAAGGCATGATCCACATAGGCACCGTCCCCCACCAAACCGCCAAGCCGCAGATAGGCCTTGATCAGGGAGGGCGTCTCGATCATCGCGCGCTTGCGATCGACATCCGGTTCCGCCAGAAGCGCCATCGGCTGATAGTCGCGGGCACGCACACGCAGCTCCTCGGGCGCGCTGTGACGATAGTGCAGATGGCTCAGCGGATGGGCAAGCGCCGCCACATCCGTGCCGTGAAAGCTCGCCACGCCAAACAGGATTTCTATCTCGCGCTCGGCCACATACCGGGCCAGAGCCTGCCAGAGGTAAAACATCGCCGATCCGCCACGATACTCTGGATGCAGGCAGGAACGCCCCAGTTCCAACAGCTTGCGGCCGGATCTTCGCAGCGGTTCCAGATCATATTCCGCTTCTGAATAGAAACCGCCTGCGGCTTCGGCCCGCGTGCCCGGCAACAGCCGGTAGACACCAATCACAGCACCACCGCGCGACTCGTCTCGCAAAAGAAGATGGTCAAAGAACGGATCGAAACGGTCTTTTTCAAGCCCGTTTTCATGATCCACCTCATCACCGCCACCGCCAAGTTCGCGCACGAACACGTCATAGCGCAACCGCTGCGCAGCCTGGAGATCCGCGTCGTTCTGCGCAAGCTGCGCACTGAACTGGGGGGCTTGGGTGTTCATCTGCGATACTTCCGCTGCGTGAAACCTGTTGCCCGCTTCTAGGCGGGCAGGTTACGCTTGGCAACAGTCACCTTTTTCACTTGGTTCTGGAATTTCGGTTTTGGAAACCGCGCGCATTAACGAAAGTGAAACCATGTTGATCTATTATGTTTTCTGAAAGCTTTAATCAAATACGGGCAATAGCGTGATACGGCGGCCATCAATAACCACCTTGCCCTCTTCGCGAAAGTTCACCGTGATCCGACCGCCGATATTGGACTGCACCTGTCCCGTTCCCCACTCCGGGCAATCGGGATGTGTAACCAGCATACCAGGTTCCAGAGATGCGTTCAGATCGCTCATTCAAATTCTTTCAGCCCGAGGTGTCGATGAAGCAGGATAGCGCCAATCTGGCCGCTTTGGTAGGGGCAAGGATTTGCCATGACCTGATCAGCCCCGTAGGGGCGATCAACAACGGGCTGGAACTTTTGGCGATGAACGACACGGCCGCCAGCGCGGGGCCGGAAATCGAACTGATCGGCGACAGCTGCAACAATGCCCAGGCGCGCATCCGCTTCTTCCGGGTGGCTTTTGGCACATCGTCCGACAGCCAGCAGCTGGGCCGGTCCGAAGTTGTTAGTATACTAACGAGTTTGGAAAAGGGGTCCCGTTTGTTGGCCGACTGGCGCCCGACCGAAGCCCTCAGCAGACGTGATGTGCAATTGGCCTTCCTCGGGCTCTTGTGCTTTGAAACCGCCCTGCCGCAGCGCGGAACCGTCGTTTTTGAACGGCGCGGCGCGCACTGGCACATCACGGGGCGTGGGCCGCGCATCCTGTACGATCCGGATCTGTGGCAGATGCTGACCGACCCCATATTCGAGGTCGAGTTGACCTCGGCCCGGGTTCAGTTCCGGATGCTGCAGCTCATCGCGCAGGATACGGGCCATGCCCCGCGCGTCCGCTATGAAGAGGATGTTCTGACCCTCGACCTCTGACCCAGACGGGACAAAGGCCGCCAGCGCTAGCTGCGCACTGTGCCATCGCCGGTGACCAGATACTTGAAACTGGTCAGCTGCTCTGCCCCGACCGGACCACGTGCATGCAGCTTGCCCGTGGCGATGCCGATCTCGGCTCCCATGCCAAATTCCCCGCCATCCGCGAACTGGGTCGAGGCGTTGTGCATCAGGATCGCGCTGTCCACCCGTTCAAAGAAACGCGCAACCGCGTCGGGATCTTCAGTCAGGATGCATTCGGTGTGCTGCGACCCATAAGTTCTAATATGCGCGATCGCCGCATCGATATCGTCCACAACCTTGGCCGCGATGATGCTGTCGAGGTATTCGTGCCCCCAATCGTCCGGTGTGGCGGCGAGCGTGCCCTCGATCACCTGCAGTGTCTCGTCAGCGCGCACCTCGACGCCAGCCGCCATCAGGGCCCGGATGACACCCTGCCCGATGGTATCCGCCACCTCGCGGTGGATCAGCAGGCATTCGGCAGAACCGCAGATGCCCGTGCGGCGGGTCTTGGCGTTCAGGATCACATTCAGCGCCTTGACCGGATCAGCGTCCTTGTCGACATAGATGTGCACGATCCCTTCGAGATGGGCAAAAACCGGCACGCGCGCCTCTTTCTGCACCAGCCCCACCAGCCCCTTGCCACCCCGGGGCACAATCACGTCAATACTGTCGGTCATGGTCAGCATGGCCGACACCGCCGCGCGGTCCCGTGTCGGTACCAGCTGGATCGCATCTATGGGCAGCTCCGCCGCACGCAGGCCTTCGACCAGCGCGCCATGGATCGCGGTCGAGGAATGAAAACTCTCGGACCCGCCGCGCAGGATCACCGCATTGCCGGATTTCAGGCACAGCGCCCCCGCATCTGCCGTCACATTGGGCCGGGATTCGTAGATCACCCCGATCACGCCCAGCGGCGTGCGCACCCGGCGGATATGCAGCCCCGACGGCTGATCCCATTCCGCCACAACCTGTCCCACCGGATCGGACTGCGCTGCAATGGCGCGCAGACCGTCACACATGGCCGTGATCCGTGCCTCTGTCAGCAGCAGACGATCCAGCATCGCCTCGGACAGACCCTTGTCACGACCATAGGTCATGTCCTTTTCATTCGCGGCCAGAACCGCCTCACGCGCCGACCACAGCGCATCTGCTCCCAGGGTCAGGGCCTTTTGCTTGGACTCTGGGGTGGCATGGCTCAGCTCGGCAGCAGCGGCCCGGGCACGGGCGCCGATATTTTTCATCAGGGTGGGGATGTCTGTCATATCCTGCATCGTTCAAGCCTTTGACTGCGTTGCATCTTGCGTATTTGGAAAGAGATAAGGCCGGGGCGTTCAGAGCGCCATGTCGTCGCGGTGGATCAGCGCGGCGCGCCCTGGGTAGCCCAGCAGCGTTTCGATCTCATGGCTCTGATGGCCCTTGATGGCATGGGCCTCAGCGGCCGTATAGCGGGTCAGCCCCTGCCCCAGCGCGCGCCCGTCGACGCTGCGGATCGCCACCGGATCACCCCGACCAAAGCTGCCCTCGACCGCGGCAATTCCGGCAGGCAGCAGCGATTTTCCCGATGCCAGCGCCTGCGCCGCACCGGCATCGACCACCAGCGTGCCCTGCGGTTTCATCGCCGCAATCCAGCGTTTGCGCGCCAGATGCGGGTCCAGATGGGGCGTGAACCAGGTGGCATTGGCGCCGTTTTCCAGCGCGCTCAGGGGGTGCAGCACAAAGCCGTCGCTGATCGCCATCGCACACCCCGAAGCGGTTGCAGTCTTGGCCGCCATCAGCTTGGTCTTCATGCCCCCCTTGGACAGGCCCGATCCGGCATCGCCGGCCATGGCCTCGATCTCGGACGTGATATGCTCGATCACGTCATAGCGGGTGGCGGTCGGGTCCGTCTGGGGGTTGCCGGTGTAAAAGCCATCCACATCCGACAGCAGGATCAGCTGATCCGCTCCGACCGTCACCGCAACCTGCGCGGCAAGCCGGTCATTGTCGCCATAACGGATCTCATCCGTGGCAACAGTGTCGTTTTCATTCACGATGGGCACGGCGCCAAAGCCCAGCAGCGTCTCCATCGTGGCGCGGGAATTGAGGTAGCGACGGCGATCCGCGCTGTCCTCAAGCGTCACCAGGATCTGCGCGGTGGTGATCCCATGCGGCGTCAGCGCCTCTTCCCAGGCGCGGGCAAGGCGGATCTGACCAACAGCGGCAGCGGCCTGCGACTGTTCCAGCGGCAGCACCGTGGCGGGCAGGCGCAACACCTGCCGCCCCAGCGCGATTGACCCAGACGACACCAGCACCACATCCGCGCCGCGCGCTTTGATCCGGGCCACATCCTCGGCGACAGAGCGCAGCCAATCCAGCCGCAGCGCTCCGGTCTTGCGGTCCACCAGCAGCGCAGACCCAATCTTAACAACCAGCCGACGGGCGGTGGTCAGGGACGCCAAGGCGCGTCCTCCTCCGCCTCGGTTTCTGCCGTGCGTCCCAGCAGGCGGTTGTCGTCGATTTCGGCACGCAGCGCGCGCAGCACTTCGACCGTGCCTTCCTTGCTGACGCCGGACATCAGCATCACCTTGGCACCAACTGCCTTCTGCAGCTCTTCGCGCAGAAAGGCGCGTTCCTCTGGATCCAGCGCATCAACCTTGTTCAGCACGGTGATCCGGGGCTTGTCGTTCAGCCCCTCGCCATAAGCCTCAAGCTCACCGATGATGGTCTGGTAATCCTCGATCAGGGTGCCGGACGTGCCATCCACCAGATGCAGCAGCACAGCGCAGCGTTCCACATGGCCCAGGAACTGATCCCCAAGCCCCCGCCCCTCATGTGCGCCCTCGATAAGGCCGGGAATATCGGCAACGACGAATTCCACATTATCGACCCCCACGACACCCAGGTTCGGGTGCAGCGTGGTAAAGGGATAATCGGCGATCTTGGGCCGGGCATTGGACGTGGCGGCCAGAAAGGTCGACTTGCCCGCATTGGGCAGGCCCAGTAGACCGACATCCGCAATCAGCTTCAACCGCAGCCAGATCGTGCGTTCCACGCCCGGCTGTCCGGGGTTGGCGCGGCGCGGTGCCTGATTGGTGGCGGTCTTGAAATGCAGGTTGCCCCAGCCGCCGTTGCCGCCGCGCGCCAGCTGCACGCGCTGGCCCAGTTCGGTCATGTCCGCCAGAACGGTCTCCTCGTCTTCGTCAAGGATCTCTGTCCCGACGGGAACGCGCAGTATGATATCGTCACCGGTCTTGCCAGTACGCTGCTGGCCCATGCCGGGCTGGCCGCTGTTGGCGAAAAAGTGCTGCTGGTAGCGAAAGTCGATCAGCGTGTTCAGCCCGTCAACAGCCACGGCCCAGACCGAGCCGCCATTGCCGCCGTCCCCGCCGTCGGGGCCGCCGAATTCAATGTATTTTTCACGGCGAAAGCTGACAGAGCCGCCACCACCGCCACCAGAGCGGATATAGACCTTGCAGAGGTCAAGAAATTTCATGGCGTGCCTCGAATATTGTTCGCGTCAGGCGATATAGGGTTACGGGGTCAGGCTCAAGCCTTGCCGCACTTCTGGCTTGTATCGTGCCGGTCGGACAAAAGCCCGGTGTTCTGTTCGAAAGTTCAGGCCACGGCCATGTGATCTGTCGCCAACGGATGGGGATGTCACACCCGGCTCAGCCGTCGCGCCACATCGTAATCGTTCAGATACCCGGCAAAAGCCTAGGCATCTTCGGGCGGGGCAGGACGCAAGACAACCAGCCCGGTGTGCAAGGTCCGATGCTGTATTGCGTCCTCGTCATCATCCCAGCCGTCTGAGGTATGTCCAGGTGGCCACCTTGGTGTTGCGCGCCACGCAAAACGCTTCTGCATCGCCGATATATTCAAAACCACAGTTGGTCAGCACCCGGGCAGAGGCCAAGTTTTCCTGAAAGACACTGGCGAACATCGTCTCACTGTTCATCGGGTTGGCTTCGATCAGCGCGCGCACGGCTTCGGACGCAAGGCCGGTGTTCCAGAACGCCGGCGCCACCCAATAGCCCACTTCGGACTGATTGCGGTCCATGCGCTCCAGTGAAATCACGCCCATGACCTCGGCCCCGTCGACCTTGGTGCCATCCATGGCCCAGATATCCTCGCTGCGCTCTGGCGACATGGCGCGGCTGACATAGGCCTCGGTCGCGCCGGGCGGCAAGGGATGGGGAATGCTGGTCGTCATATCGGCCAGCCGCTTGTCAGCGGTGTAATAGGCGATAAGACCGGCGTCCGAACGGCGCAAGGGGCGCAGGTCGAAACGCTCGGTCAGGACAGTCGGCTGCACGACGGCGTGGTCTAGGCTCATGTGTTTTCTCCTCCGCAACACAACGGTAACGAGATACGGTTTATACAGCTCCCACTTGCCAAATCACATGACAGGCAAAACTGCATCAAAAACAAAAAGGGGACCGGCGGCTGCCGATCCCCTAGTGTCTTTCAAACCTTAAGGACGGCTTACTCAGCGGCCTCCGCCACCGGCAGAACCGAAATAAAGGTGCGGCCTTTCAGGCCCTTGTGGAAGGTCACGGCGCCTTGGGTCACGGCAAAGATCGTGTGATCCTTGCCCAGACCAACGCCTTCGCCCGGCCAGAACTTCGTGCCGCGCTGACGCACGATGATGTTACCCGCGATGGCCGCCTGGCCGCCGAAGAGTTTCACGCCAAGACGACGACCCGCAGAGTCGCGACCGTTGCGGGAGGAACCGCCTGCTTTTTTGTGTGCCATGGGTTGGTCTCCTTATTTCGCAGCCAGATCTTTGGCTTGTTCGATCCAGCCTTCACGCTCGATCCGGCCCTTGAAGGACAGGACTTCACCGAAGTTTTCGACATCCGCATCGGTCCATGCAGCGATCTGCGCATAGGTGGTGATGCCTGCTGCATGCAGCTTCTTCTCAAGCGCGGGGCCAACGCCCGAAAGCACCTTGAGATCGTCGCTGCCAGCAGCAGCCTTGGGCGCTGCAGATTTCTTCTCGACCTTGGGCGCGGCAGCCATGGGAACGGAACCCGTACCGATCGCAGCCTTCAGACCCGTGTCAGCACCGCCGGACGCGAGAATATCCGTCACGCGGATCAGTGTCAGCTTCTGACGGTGACCCTTGGTGCGCTGCGAACCGTGCTTACGACGACGCTTGACGAAGTGGATGACCTTGTCGCCCTTGATCTGGTCGATCACTTCGGCCTGAACCGCAGCACCGGCCACAAAGGGCACGCCAACGGTCACATCATCACCGCCAAGCATCAGGATATCGTTGAACTGGATTTTTTCACCAGCATCAGCCGCAAGCCGTTCCACCCGGAGCATATCGCCCGACTGGACCTTGTATTGCTTGCCGCCGGTTTTCAGTACCGCAAACATGCGTGTCTTCCTTTATCTTCCGCGTCCTGTGGCCCCTGCCCGTTTGCAGGTGTTTCTGGCTTGCGCCGCCTTCGAACTGCGCGCCCCTCTGGGCGTCATGTCAATAACCTCTGGGGCCGATGCAGCTGCGCCGACCCAAGAGCCGCGCTTATCTTACCCGAAGCCCAGTTTGTCAAGCCGCTGTGGACATCAATCTCCTCCAGAGCGTTTCCAAGCGGATCTAGAGGTCCTGCGCTTGCATCTGTCCCGCCGCCGCCAGACCCAGTTGACGCGAGATGTTGTCGTACATCGTGTTAAACCCAGTGAAAAGCGCGCGATTCATCGCCTGCCCCGCCTCACTGGAAGAGATGTCGATATACTCCCCCAGCGCCTCGTTGCTAAGCGGCCCGTAAGCCAACAGCATGTAACCGTAAAGCCATTCGCGCGTGTCCTGACGGGTCTCCTCTTCCTGATCCCAGACATCCGACAGGATCTCATCTTCAGACATCTCCAGCGCGCCGCCCTCGGCGAGCCCGGTGTAGAAATTGTAGCTGGCGTTCAGCGCGCCGGTGACATTGGCCTCGACCAGATCATTTGCATCAACAAGCCTGTCCAGCTGTGCAAGCCGGGGATTCCCAGTGCCGTCCAAATCGCGAAACGTGCTGCGGGCCACATCTTCAGCAGCCGGTTCCACCAGCGCCTGACGGGCATCGATTTCCAGCGCCACAACCCGCTTGCCCTCTTCGGTGCCCAGATAGTCCAGCAGCGGGGTCAGATCCTGATCACCCAGGGATTGTGCCACCCCGTCGCGCACCGTATCGTACATCTGATCTGTGTCATATATGGACGACACCGCCGCAGACCAGGCCGGCGACCTGCCGCCAGGCAGCATGTCCTGCGCCAGCTCGTCGCCATACTCCAACCCTTCGGTCCGCATGACTGCAATGATCTGGTCCACCCCCAGCGCCTTGAGCAGATCGTCCGACGGCGCTGCCCAGACGGGCCAAGCAGTGACGGCAGCAATAGCGATGGCGCTCAGTCTCGCGAACATTGGGGCGGCTTCCTTTGTGCTTGTTTCGGGCTAGCTAGCGCTCTCGCGCGCGATTTCCAAGCAGCAAGATGCCACGTCGGCGTGATGCCGAATGGCTCTTTGCAAAAAATTCTGATTTTCCCTGTTGCACATCGCCCCGACTTGAGGCTAAACGCCCCCCACCAGGCCCCCGCGGAGAGATGCCGGAGTGGTCGAACGGGGCGGTCTCGAAAACCGTTGAGCCTTTACGGGTTCCCAGGGTTCGAATCCCTGTCTCTCCGCCACTTCACCTAAGGTGTTGATACCAAAGGGGAAATTGCAGCGATGTCCAGCAAGCCGTTGTCCACTATGGACCACAGGAGCAAAGCTGAAGACATACACTACCTTCGACAACCACGCGGCCCCGGCACCGGCTGGGTCTTTCGGATGGTGACTCCACTTGAGCTGATCGGCAGTGTGAACCCGTGGACGGGCAAGCCATTCGGCAAAGAAATCAAGAAGGGCCTCCAGACTCGATACTTGCAGGAGGCAAGACGCAGCCGCGACATCGCACTGGGCGAGATCCGTAAGCTGGTCATTGCCCAATCCGACTCAGGCAAGTTCAGCCTTGATGCTGCAGAGGAATGGCGAGAGGCGATCCGGCTGGACACCAGCGAAGAACGCGGCGTGTCCATGGTGCTGTCCGACAGGCTCGAAGCTGCAGCCGCTCGCGATGTGCCTGAGGAAAAGCTGAGAGGCTTTGGTCGTGTTGCATTCGGCAGAGGCTATCCCATCGGCAAGGCGCTTGAACGCTATGTCGAGGAACGAGGATCCAATAACCGCAGAGGCTACAAGCCGTTGGCGACCACCACGGTCAACAATCTTCGGACAGCCGTGAAGCACCTTCGCGCATTTCTCAAGGACAAGAACGAACTCGCCTGTCTGGAAGATATCACCCCAGCGTTGGCAAGGCGCTTCCGCGATGAATATCTACCTTCCTTGACCACGACACGATCCCCTCAGGGCATGGCTTACAATACCATCGCAAAAAATATCACGCTCCTCTCTCAGTTCTGGGCGTGGGCGCTTGAGCGCGGCGTCACTCACCGGCACTACAAGTCACCATGGCTTTTCGCCCAGTCAGTCCCTCGCGCTGCCCGCGACGGCAATCCAACCCGTCAGGACTTTTCCGCAGAAGAAATCAAAGCCTTGCTGGCGAAAGCGCCAACTGGGACCAGAGAGGGCGACGTTCTGCGCCTTGCGCTTGTCACCGGATGCCGCGCAGATGAGATTGCATCGCTGAAACAGGCTCAGGTGGATCCACAAGGGCGACACTTTTCGCTGATCGTCGGCAAGACAGCAAATGCCGTTCGCTTTGTGCCCATCCCAGAGGGCGCACAAGGGCTTCTCAGGGCACGGCTGGAGGCAAACCCAGAGAGCGAAAGAGCGTTCCCTGAGTGGCCTGTACGGGCCTCTGTGGGCAAGGTCTACGCCCTTTCGCAATGGTTCACACGCTTTCGCCGTGACGTCCTCGGAGACGCTTCTGATGGAACGCTTGCGCTGCACTCGATGCGGCACACATGGCGAACAGTTGCCCGCCGCGCCCGCGTTAATGAGGCAGACATCAACGACCTCGGAGGCTGGGCCGGTCCTCGTTCATCCAACTCCGCATACGACCATGGCCTACTAGAGGAACAGCTCAGAGAAGCACAGGAAAAGGTCTGGACCGAACTGGCACGGGCTGGCTATCTGAAGGCGTTCTGAGCTGGTAAGGAACAGTGGATGCCCGTTAAAGGTCGCCAAGTAAGCGATGCACAAGGGTGCGGCCCTTCTGGGAAAGTTGCAGCATCTTCACTCTGCGGTCTTCGCCGCTCTCGATCCACTCAATCAACCCCAGTCCCGGCTTACCTAGGCGATGTACTGAAGACAGTGCTGCGAGGTTTCGCGAGGAGGTCGAGGAAGCGATACCCAAGGCGTCTCTCATGTCGCGCTGAGAGCGGCCTTCATTGAGCGCCACCCAACAGAATATCAATGCCTGCTGGATAGGCGCGTCGGGGTCCTGTTCGCGGAACCTTTGAATGATTGCATTGACCGTGCGAAATTTCAGGCGGGCAGTGTCATTTCGGAAGGTTGTCATAGTTGGGCCTTGGTAGTTGGAGGAGAGTTCCCCCAATGGTTGAAACGGATGGGCAGAGCGAACGCTGGCGACGAACTACAAATCAAGACAAATGCGTATGCTGCAAGACGTGACCATGCGGAAAGTACGTACAGCGAGACCGCGTCTCAGGTCCCGCTCAGCACCCTGTAAACTGACGTCCTGGCAATACCGAGTTCACGAGCAATGTCTGTCGCGCCCATGCCTTTTTCGTCGCGCATCCGTTTGACCTCGCCCACGTCGATGGATGGCTTGCGGCCCTTGTAAACCCCGTCTGCTTTCGCCTTTGCAATCCCTTCCATCTGCCGCTCCCGGCGAAGGTTGGTCTCGAACTCAGCGAAGACCCCGAGCATCTGAAAGAACGCCTTGCCTGCGGCACTGCTTGTGTCCACGGGTTGCTCTGTAGCCTTGATCGCGACGCCCTTGTCCTGCAGCTCTCTGGCGATGGTAGACAGGTCGTCCATTGAACGGGCAAGTCGATCCAGCCGCGTCACGACAAGCGTGTCACCCTGCCTCAGAAATTCCAGCAAGGTCTTCAGCTCTTCTCGTCCTTGCCTGCTTGTGCCGCTGATCTTCTCTTCCCTGATGATTTCACACCCTGCTGCCTTCAACGCCTCGCGCTGGAGTGTCAGGTCTTGGTCTGCTGTCGAGACCCTTGCGTATCCGTAGGTGGACATGGTCGAGTGTTCCTTTTGGCTCTTAGACCCGTACTGGGTAGTGTACCGAAAATCATAATGCAACCCTAAAAGGACACGGTTTCTGTCCTGCGCTAATGTTTCGCTAGGGTATACCTCAAGAGGACACCCGAGAGCCTTGCCGTGATGGAGGGTTGTGTGCCGCGCTCGGTGCCGCTATGGATGTGAGCAAGGCCAACCATGCAAAGTCGCATAGATAACAGTGCCTTGCGTCGTTCAACTCATCAAGGACACGCAACCATGACCGATCTCATTTACATGAATATCCCGTTCGTCGGACGCCTCTACGCTCAACATGACACCCTCACCATGTATCGCTGGGAGACCGAGACGCTGACCTCGTCCTGTGGCCGTGAATACCTGCTGTGCTGTGGTCGCCTGCGGATCTATTGGACCCCAGCATCGACCCTCCGCTCCGAGGGCTAGGAAAGACCACTCATGCTGGGCCGCAGTGATCATGCCCACGGTCCGGCACCCCACCCCCGGTAAAAGCGAAGGGGGAAGAACGCTTGCCACGCATATGTGATAAGGCGCTCAGATATGTGACCCATTTTTGCCTCGGGTCCCATGTGCTGGAGCCTCATGTCTTACAGCGCGGTCAGAATGGGCAGTCCTCCAGGTCGCCGTCCGTTTCGTCCAGGTCTTCACGCCACCAGTCGGCCAGGATGCGGGTTTTCTGCCCAAGTCGCTTTTCCAGCATCTTGATAACGGCCTCGATCTGGATCTCTGCCATGTTAGCGATGTCTTTGCCGACCCTGTCATCCAGCCGCCGAGCGCGTTCGTCTATCATCGCGTCCCGGTCGTCGTCCGTAAGGTCCTTTCCTGCCGCGTCCTTCAGCTCAGCTAGGGCACCCCACCATGTCTCAGGCAAAGGCTTGTCCGCTTCGAGAAGACGGGTTCGAGTTCGCCGCATGTTGCCAACAGTTCCGTCCGCTGCCCCTGCGTTCTTGACCAGCGCCTTCTTGCTGTAGACGTACTCGCCGTCATCGCGAACTTGGCACACCAACCGCCAAGTGGCATTGTTCTTCTCGGACGCTGTCATGGGCAGGCGGGCCTTGGCGTTCTCCTGAAGTGCATGGAGGCGGGCAGCTTCCTCTGCGCCCTCGAAGATCACCGCCGGGACCTTGCTCATGCCGACTCGCCTGTGGGCCTCTAGCCGGTGATGCCCGTCAAGCACGACCAGTTCCCCGCTCTCAGGGTCTTTCCAAAGGTCGATCCGATCAACTCGGCCCTTGCGTTGCAGCACGTCCGCGATCTCTTCGACGTGGTGGTTCTCGTACTCCCTGTCCCGGTACTGAAAAGTGTCGGGGCGGGTGTGGATGTCGTCTAGCTTCACGGTGCGCTGGGCAGACCGCGTAAGCCGTTGTTCTGCTGTTGTCATTTTGTTGGTCCAGTGTCTGGATTGAGGTTGCTGGCCGGTCCCTTGCCCTATGCAGAATGCACACCCTGAGGCTGCATACCCATGTGACCACTCCAGCGACACCCGAGGTCACGCCTTAGCGTTTCCACAGGTGCCACCACGGACCAGCAGGAGCAGCACCATGGGCGATCCTCTGCGACCCCGTCAGGCCGCTCCTCGTCCACAAAGCACACTTGCTCCTAATGGTGGCCCCTGATGAGCTGTAGCATCATGGGAAGACCACAAGAGCCGAGAGGAGGATCACCAGCTCAGGGTAGTGGGAAGACTACTCTTGCGATGGGCCACCCCGCCACGTCGGGCCATGCCTATCACTCCAGCAAAGACCTAAGTTCAACTTAGCTTTTGGAGCTGAACGTCGGTACTAGCGATGTTTGGTGAGCTAATCCGTGTAGTACACGCCCTAGGGATTTCACACTTGCTGACGTTCCATAGGTGGGCCGAATTCCGCGAGGGGTTTTAATTATCGAGACCCCTTTCTGTCCCTTATTCCCGCAGGGCACACCACGGGTCGGGAAGCTAATGTGGATACTGTCCACGTTGGGGGATGTTATCTCCGTGCTGCGGAGGCTAGTCTTGGAAACCTCCATGTAGTCAGAGGCGGCTCCTGCTCCTCCTCGTAAACACCATTCCACCAGCGCCGTATCGCTTCCTTCATTCCCACAGGCCCCTCACACGCTCCCACAGCCGCCTCTGTGGCCCTCTCTGCTGTCCTCTGGCAGGTGAGGGAGCTGACAGCGCAAAGACCCTCCCCTCGGCCCTGTCCAAGCGTCTCCTGAGGTCCTCCACAGTGCCCCGCTCACGTTCAAGCTGTTGCTCCAGCATTTCGACCTTGACCGCAAAGACTGCCGCGCTGTCCCCCGTGTCGTCCCGCCCATGTCCCATGTCGTCCCGTTGTCCATGCTCATGCCTGCAAGAGAAGAGCCGCGAAGATCAATGCCAGCCAAATGCCGACCCAGAACGTCCCACGGCGAACTCGCTTGGAAAGCTCTTCGAGCGCCGGGATAGGATCGGAGACTGGTGAAGGCACCTGCTGTAAACTTGGAGCTGGCGCGTCATCATCCGCGTCCTCGTCACTATGGTAATCTTCTGCCGGGTCTGAGGAGCGAAGTAATGGCTGCAGGGGACGCCCAACACTAACCTTCACGGGTGGCATGTCTGGGTCGGATATCAACTCACGCTGGAACTCAGGCGTCCGCCAGAAGTCCTCCGGGATCTCGTCTGCATTTTCCACATCTCGTTTGCTATCTAGGAATTTGATCACCCGTCCTTCACTGATCGAAGGCGACCACTCAGCGTAGAAGTCGAGGAAACGGTCTGCACGTACACTGATGTGGAGCATTGCGCCCGGTGTTGAGAGTTCTTGGAGGAGTGCCGAGAACCGCTCTGAATGCACCTGTAGCTCAAGGAAGAAGTAATGGCTGTCATCAAGGTCGAGGTCGCCTTCCATGTTCACACCTGAAAGCGTTACCGCCTCGCCTTCAGTGTTTTCGCGGATGCTGATCGCTACTTCGCGGGTACTGCCCTTCTCGCCCAAAAAGGAAAGGGAATATTGACCCCAGCGAGCGGGCTGTATCGTTCCATTCGCGCTGACTGATCGCGTGTGTTTCCGCTCTGCAACTTCATCGTATTCAGACACAACCCCAAAGCTCATTCCGAGCTTGAAGTCCGTGCAGGTGATGTCCAGCGTCAGGTGGCTTTGTCGCTGGTATTCCGTCTCATTGCCGCTCGGGGCATCTCTCTCATACTCGATGAATGCTCCATTCTTACTGAAGCCGCCTTCAGGTAGAAATCGCGCCTTGAGTTTACCCATGAATTTCCCCTGTCTTTGGCTTCACACCACAGGGATGCCCTATGCCCATCTGTTGCCCCTGTTCTTGCTTACAGCACTATGGGCAGACTAACGACATGGCGATTGTCGTACAGCAGGTATGTGAACTCTCCCAGCTCGTGGCAGGTGAGACACACAGCGTTTGTGCAAGATAGAGTTCAGCCAGTAGCTTGCAACTATTCCCGCACTCGCGCAAACTGCGTGGTACATAAGTGACAACACACCAATATGGACAACGTAATCTGGATTTACCGTTCAATTTCAGTTGGTTATAGTATAAGGGGTAGTTTCCCTGTCTCTCCGCCATTTACCTTGGTTTGCAAGGTTAAGCGCAGTGCCATTGCAACACGATAATTCTGACGAAACGCAAACTTGATCACGACCAACGACATAAAGCCGCACAGTCGCGAAGGCTTGCGCCGTCGGCAGTGTGCCATTCCCCTGATATCGCGGCGCCAGGCCAGACCTGTTCAGCCCAAGGTCACAGTCGCGCCCATCACGCAGGCTTGGACATGCTGCGCCCCGTTCAGCGGGAGCGGGCCGATCCGCGCACCGGTGATGACCACATCCCCGCGTCTAAGCGGGCGCCCCTGCGCGCGGGCATGGCGCGACAGCCAGTCAAGGAAATCGAGCGCTTCGTCCAGCGGCGCGGCAGTTTCCGGCGCAAGCACCGGCACCCCCTCAAGCGATAGCACAATCCCCAATTGGTCAGGCAGACCGGCGCGCCAGTCCGCCAGCACGTCCCCAAGGACAATCGCGGCAGAACTGAAGCCATCTGCCATCTTGTCCAGGGGCGATACCGCCGCACCGGGGGCAAAGCGCGGGGCGATCAGCTCGAACGCCAGACGCACCTCGGCAATCGCGTCGATCGGCGTGCTATCCGCAGGATCACCGGCCAGCACCAGCGCGGTCTCGACCTCGATGGCGGTGTCCGACGGCAGGGTCAGCGACGTTCCGGAGATGTGCAACGCGCGTCGCGGCAGGACAGCGGTCTCGCGCGTTGTTCCGCCCAGAAGGGCAAGTTTCCAGACACCACCTGGATCCCCAAGACCTTGCAGCACTGCCTCTTGCACGGCATAGGCAGCGGTTGTGTCGGGCACCGTAGGTGTCAGCCCCTCCGGTCGCGGCGCACCATTCCAACTGGCCAGAAGGATATGCCCTGCGGCCTGCGGATCAAATTGCACAAAGCTCATCGGGCGTTCTCTTTCACGAAAAGCTCTGGCATCGCGTCCAGAGGGAGGATCGCGCCGGGATGGCGCACAACCACGGTCGCCAGCCGGGCGGCGCGCGCGATGCTGTCGCCGACGGAAAGCCCGCGATCACGGGCAATCAGCCAGGCGGCGTTGAAGCTGTCCCCCGCGCCGGTGGTGTCCACGGCGTCCACGGCAGGTGGCAGGGCATGGCTGTGCACCGCCTCACGGCCGCTTGCCCGATGCAGCACGGACCCGCCGCCGGTCGTCAGTACAATTTCGGCCTCGCTCAGGGTCATCAGATGCTGCATTGCCGCCTCTGGCTGAGCCACGTCAAAGCAGGCGCACAGATCGTCCAGCGAGGGCAAAAGCATCGTCGCGATACTCGCCGCACGCGCAATTACCGCGCGCGCCGTGTCAACATCCGGCCACAGCGCGGGGCGATAATTGGTGTCAAAGATAACCGCTGCGCCCTGCGCCCGCCGTTCGGCCAGCGCCTGCAACAAAGTCTCGCGGCCCTCATGCGTCAGAACGGCCAGGGCAACGGCTGACAGGAACAGCCGGTCCGCGCGCGCCAGATCGACAGTGCGCGCGGCATCGTCGAAATGCCGCCGAAACGGCGCCTGTTCGCGCCAATAGGCAAAGCTGCGCTCGCCCGTCGCATCGGTCGAAATAAAGCTGAGTCCGGGCCGCGCGCCCCTGCGCTGCGCCAACAGCGACACATCGACCCCTTCGGCGGCGATGGTCTGACGCAACCAGATGCTGTGGGCGTCATCCCCCAGACACGACAGATAGCCCACCTGCCCCGGCCCGGACAGCCGGGCCAGATAGATTGCGGTGTTCAGCGTATCCCCCCCGACCCGCCGCTCGAACGTCGACGGCGCATCGGCGCGGGCAGAGAACTCAACCAGCGGCTCGCCGATGGAAAGATAGCGCATGTCAGACCTCATAGGGTGTGGGCAGGGGGCGCCCGGCGAAATGGGCGCCGATGTTGTCCAGCACCAGCTGCGCCATGGCGCGCCGTGCCTCTGCCGTGGCCGAACCGATATGCGGTGACAGCACACAATTGGGCGCGTCCAGCAGGCATTGCGGCACATGGGGTTCATCGTCGAACACATCCAGCGCCGCCCCGGCGATCACGCCACAGGACAGCGCCTCGGCCAGGGCAGCCGCATCCATCACCGATCCGCGCGCAACATTGACGACAATCCCGTCCGCCCCCAAAGCGGCCAGCACATCGCCATTGATCAGTTCACGCGTTTGCGCCCCACCCGCCGCCGTGACGAAAAGCACATCACAGTCCCGCGCGAGGCTCAGCGCATCCGCGCGATAGGTGTCCGGTGCGTACGGCTTTTCGGTTCTGGCGGTGTAAAGCACCTCCATGCCCATCCCGCGCAACAGATCCGCCAGCCTTCGGCCGATCCGGCCATACCCCAGGATCCCGGCGCGCTTTTCCAGCATAGAAGTGCCAAGCCCCAGCTTGCCCTTCCCTGCCCAGCGGCCCGCGCGCACAAAGCGGTCCCCCTCTGCAATGCGCCTCGAGCAGGCCAGCGCCAGCCCCAGCCCCATCTCGGCCACCGCCAGCGACAGCACATCGGGCGTCGTCGTCACCGCAATGCCGCGCCGAGCGGCCTCGGTAAGATCCACCGCATCGACACCAACGCCATTGACCGCGATCAGTTTCAGCGCAGGCAATTTCGCAATCTGCGCGCCAGACAGGCCAAGATTGCCGGCCGTCAGCACGACTTCGACATCAGCCGCCGCATCAATGTCCCGCAGCACCTCATAGTCGGCCAAAAGCCGGTCCATCATCTCGCCGGGCTTGAGATCGACAAGGGCCAGAACACTTGGGCGTGTCATGCGATCTGCCCAAGGAAATTCTGCAAGCGTTCATTGACGGGATTGTTGAAAAAGGCGTCGGGCGCATTTTCCTCGACGATCACACCCTTGTCCATAAAGATCACCCGGTCGGCCACAGCACGGGCGAACTCCATCTCATGGGTGACGCAAAGCATGGTCATGCCTTCGCGGGCCAGATCGATCATCGTGTCCAGCACTTCCTTGACCATCTCCGGGTCCAGCGCCGATGTCGGTTCGTCAAACAGCATGATGCGCGGCTTCATGCACAACGCACGCGCGATCGCGACGCGCTGCTGCTGACCACCGGACAGCTGCGCGGGGTATTTGTCGGCCTGTTCGGGGATCTTCACGCGCTCCAGATATTGGCGCGCGGTCGCCTCCGCCTCGGTGCGGGACACCTTGCGGCTTTTCATCGGGGCCAGAACGCAGTTTTCCAGAACCGTCATATGCGGAAACAGGTTGAAGGACTGGAACACCATCCCGACATCCTGACGCACCTTGGTCACGTTGTCGCCGCCGGCCGTCAATTCGATTTCATCCACGATGATCGTGCCGGATTCGATGGCCTCCAGCTGATTGATCGTGCGGATCAGTGTCGATTTACCCGACCCGGACGGGCCGCAGATGACGATCCTCTCGCCGCGGTCCACCGTCAGGTCAATATCTTTCAGCGCGTGAAAGGCCCCGTAATACTTGTTGACGGCGCGCATGATGATGGCTTTTTCGGTCATGATCTCTTTCCTGAAAGGTGCCCGGCCGAAACCGGCCGGGCAGCACTACGTCACTTCGGATTTTTCACAAATTCTGGCAGCGGCTCACCGAGCCATTTTTCGTGAATCGCATCCAGCGTCCCGTCGCTCTTGGCCTCGGCGACAAAGTCGTTGATCTTGGCCAGCAGCGCGTCAGATCCGGGCGCGACCGCAACCCCCTGCACCTGGCTCGACAGATCGAACTTTTTGTTGAAACGATCTCCCGTCGCCGCTGCAATCTGCGACATCACAACGTTGGAGGCGCCGATCAGCTTGACCTGACCCGACATCAACGCCTGAACGGCGGTCGCATCATCGTCAAAGCGCATGATATCGGTGCCCTCGGGCGCAACGGCCGTGACACCGGTGTCTTGGGTCGATGCGCGCGCGACGGAAATTGACTGCCCGGACAGCCCCGCCTTGTCCGCCACGTCAAGGCCACTGTCCCCATAGACAGCGATGGAAATCCCCGCATAAGGGTTCGAAAAATCAACCTTCTCTGCGCGTTCGGCCGTGATGCCAAGCGAGGCAACCAGCACATCGACCTGCCCGGACAGCAGATAGGGGATGCGGTTCGGGCCGGTCACGGGCACGATCTGGGCGGTCACACCCATGGACTCTGCCAGCGCCTTGGCGACATCGGCATCATACCCGTCGGGATTGCCCGACATGTCGGTGATGCCGAAGGGCGGGAAATCGACCAGCATGCCGATCTTGACGGTGCCGGCACTTTCGATGGCGGCCAGATCGGCAGCCATCGCAGGGGCAGTAAGGCTCGCGGCCAGCGCGCTGGCGGCAAGGGTCGTAAACAATCGACGGTTCAGGTTCATGGTATCCTCCTCCTTGAGGTTTCAGCGCGTGATTGCACGACGCATCCGGGCTTCCATGTGCCGGGCCAGCAGCGACAGCGGCCAGCACAGGATGAAATACAGGGCCGCGACCGTGCCAAAGACCAGAAACGGCTGGAAGGTCGCATTGTTGATGATCTGACCGGCGCGGGTCAGCTCGGTAAAGCCGATGATCGACGCCAGTGACGTGCCCTTGATCAACTGAACAAGAAAGCCGACCGTCGGCGCGATGGCCAGCCGCAGCGCCTGCGGCAGAACCACATGCCGCATCCGGTCACGGTAGGACAGCGACAGAGCCGAAGCCGCCTCGGACTGCCCCGAAGGCACCGCCTCAATCGCGCCGCGCCAGATCTCTCCCAGATAGGCGCTGGCATGCAGGGTCAGCGCGACGGCCGCCGCCAGCAGCGGATTGATGGGCAGGCCGACAACGGCAAGGCCAAAGTAGACCAGAAACAGCTGCATCAGCAGCGGCGTGCCCTGAAACACCTGGATGAACCCCGCGGCCATGCGGCGCAGCCCCTTGCTGGCTGAGGTCCGCGTCAGCGCAATCAGCAACCCGCCAAGCGCCCCCCCCAGAAAGGCGATGGCCGACAGGATCAGCGTCCAGCGCACAGCCATGACGATGAACAGGACTTCTGCAGATGTGAATTCACGGATCATGTCAGCGGCTCGCCGGATAGGAGAAGAAATTGCGACGGATTGCGGCGAACAGCGTCGAAAAACCCAGCGCCAGCAGGAAATACATGACCGTCAGCACCAGATAGATCTCAAAGCTCGCAAAGGTCCGTGCGTTCAGGTCCGCCCCGGCCGAGGCGAGGTCGTTGGCCGAAATAACCGACACCACACTGGAGGTCAGCATGAGATAGATGAACTGGCTGGTCAGCGACGGGTAGATGTTGCGCAGCGCAGGTTTCACCACAACATAACGGAAAATCTGCACCGGGCTCAGCCCCAGCGCCTTGCCGGCCTCGATCTGCCCGCCGGGAATGGATTCGATCCCCGCGCGAATGATCTCGGTTCCGTAGGCGCCGACATTGATCACCAGCGCGACGATGGCAGCGGTGTCGGGCGACATCGAAATGCCGACCGCCGGAAGGCCGAAGAAGATAAAGAAGATCTGGATCAGGAACGGCGTGTTGCGGATCACCTCAACATAGACATCCACAAGCCAGCGCAAAGGTCGGATGCCTGATGTCTTGGCCACCGCCCCCAGCATCGACACGATCAGCCCCAGCACCATCGCGATCAGCGACATACGGATCGTCAACAGGGCACCATAGCCCAGCAGATCAAGATTTTCGAAAACGGGCTGGAAGTTGAAGTTATACATCGGCCCTCCCCTGCGTCTGCATAATTATATCAATTTAGATCGATCTAAATTTTACCGTACAGAAAGTCAATCCGCTTTCTTGCAGCTGCTCTGCCGGATCATCAGCGCGGGCGCGACGATGGACCTTGCGATCGGCGCCGCCCTGTCCACAAGCCGGCGGACCAGCAATCGCGCGGCCAGGGCGCCGATCTGTTCGGGCAGCATGGCAACGCTGGTCAGCGACGGATAGGTCAGCTGCGCCAGCGGAAGATCGTCCAGACCAACGATGGCAATGTCGACGCCCGGCTCCCTGCCCGCGCGGCGCAGACCCAGCATCAGACCTGCCGCAAGAATGTCGTTGAAACACAGGACCGCCGTCGGCCGCCCCGGCAGCGCCAGCACCTTGGCCGCTGAACCCGCAGCCCCGTCCCAGGTCAGTTCGGCCTCCACCGTGCCGGCATCTTCGGCGCCGGTCTCGGCCAGCGCGCGGGCAAAGCCGTTGCGGCGTTCCTCACGTGCCGAGGTCCGCGCCGTAACGGACAGGAACGCAATGCGGTGATGGCCCTGCCCGACCAGATGCTGCACCGCCAGCCGCACACCTTCGATGTAATCCGCACCGGCATAATCGGTCAGGTCCCGCCCGACCTCGCGCAGCGATTGCACCATCGGCAAGCCCCAGCCCTGTATCCGCGTCAAAAGCTCGGGCTGCGTGCCCTCTGCCGGGCACAGGATGACGCCATCGACACCATGCCCCCGGAACCGCTGCAGAATGTCATTCTGCCGGGACGTGTCATCATGGCTGTTGGCCAGCAACACCACGCGGTCATCTTCGCGCATCACCCGCTCCGCACCTGACAGGAATTCGGTGAAGAACGAATTCAGAAGGTTCGGCACGATGACCCCGATGGTGCGGCTGCTGTTGTTGCGCAGCCGCGCGGCTCCGATGTCTCGCACATAGTCAAGATCGGCCATCACCTGCTCGACTTTCGTGCGCGTGCGGTCCGCCACCAGCGGGGATTTGCGCACCACCAGCGACACGGTGGCACGCGACACACCCGCAACCCGCGCAATTTCGCCCAAGGTGACCTTCTTGTGTTTCATGCGCTCTGCCTCTCCGCTCTGTCTCAAGATATTGCAGATATAGAGCCTACGATCTGAGTGATACGGAAAACAGGTGCGTCCCGCAGGGCTTGCCCATTTTTGCAAATTGCAAACCCGCTCGCCAAAGGGGCAAAGTCGTTTGCTCAGTTTGCAAACACAGCTTTGCAAAGCCATCCCACAGCGCAGGGTGCCGCTCAAAAGGGCGCCAAAGCGGACCACGCGCCCCACAATACGCAGCAGCGCACCCACACGCGCCGGAACCTCATCCCCGGACCTCTGCATGGCGCGGTCGTCCAGCCCGGCAATCCGGCGCGCCCGACAAATGGATTGACCCACCGGGGCTCCGCCCTGCCCGTTCCATCAGGCCCAGCATCGCCATGCCGGTCATCGCCATGCCGGTCATCGACTTGCCCGCCCCGCTTTCGCCGAGCATCCCCATAATCTCGCACCGCCGTATCCACGCTTTTCTTCACGCAGGCGATCACCCCGTCCTGCATCACCCGCCGCCCGTCGGTACAGACGTCGCGCACATAACGACCAGAGGCTGCGGTCCTCAGCGTCTGCACCGGATCGGATGTCTGCAAGGTCAGGCTCAGGTCAACCGCCGAGATGTCAGCCCGCCCAAGCCGCTCCAGATCGGCCCGGTTCAGAACCCTCGCCCGCCCAGCCTAGCGGCGAACACGCTCTCGGACCGAACCGCTTCCATCCCATCCACCAGATGCGCGCTCCTCATGCCGCGCTGTTTGTTCAGGATCAACTCGACAGGAAAGATGTCCGTGCCAAGGCCAATGTTGACCCCATGGCGCGGCATTTGGCAAAGCTGTCCGGCATCCCCCATGGCGGGCCGACACCAGAGGGCAGTGAACCCGCGTGGCCCCGACCCCGACGAGCAGCGCGAACCACGGCCGCGGCGTGTTGTCGGCAAACAGCGACATCTCGGTAAAGTCCTGCGTTACCGCCATGGCCTTGGGTCGCTGGTGCATCGGCGATGCCGCCTCACTGACCCGGGTAAGTGCGGCAAGCATATCCTCAGCCGTGAACGGATTGCGATGCGACTGATGCAAGCAGAATTCTTCTTATTTGCATCTCTGTCTCTCTATCCATCAAAATTGTATTTCAGAATCGTCAAGATTGGATACGATGTGACGGGCATGCCCGACGAGATACGGTTTATGGGGTTAATTGTCTCCAATTATCGGAAAAATATGCGTGCAATAGGCTGGATGCGAAATCGATGGGCAAAGACAGACATGACTGATGACAAGTCCACCCTGACCGACGCGGTGCATGACCTGCTGCGCCGCGCGATCATCGAACAGGCCCTGAAACCCGGCATGCGCCTGCCCGAAGATACGGTGGGGAATCAGTTCGGCGTCAGCCGCACCATCGTGCGCCATGCGCTTGTCCGCCTTGAAAACGAAGGGCTGGTGATCACCCGCCGCAACCGGGGCGCCTTTGTCGCCGAACCCACACGCGAAGAGGCACGGCAGATCTTCGAGGCACGCCGCTGTCTTGAAAACGAGGTGATCCGCATGCTTTGCGACCGCATGCCCCTCTCCGGGTACGATCAGCTTCAGGCGCATGTGCGCAGTGAAAAGGTCGCACGCGGCAAAGATGGCCCGGTTTCGATCAGACTGGCGGGCGAATTCCACATTCTGCTGGCCGAACTGACCGGGAACGAGGTGCTGGCCCGCTATGTGCGCGAGGTGGTGTTGCGCTGTTCGCTCATCCTGTCGATGTATGCCCGCAGGCATTCCTCCGACTGTGCAGTGGACGAACATTCCCAGATCATCGAAGCGATCCGCAGCGGCGATCACGCCCGCGCCATCGACATCATGGGCCACCACCTTGGTGCGGTGGCAGACCGGGCCGAACTGGCACCCAGAGCCGACAGCCTCCAGTCGATCCTGTCACATTACGCAAAGGAATTCATCACATGAGCCAAACCCATCACGAGCTGGATTTTTCCACGCTCAGCCCGCGCGACGCCTACAAGGTGATGATCGGCACCATTGTGCCCCGCCCGATTGCCTGGGTCACCACGGTCTCTGCAGACGGGGTGGTGAATGCCGCGCCCTATTCGTTCTTCAACTGCCTCTCCGCTGATCCACCGATCCTCGCGCTGGGTGTCGAGAACAAGCCGGACCGCGCTTTCAAGGACACCGCCTATAACATCCGCATGACGGAATGTTTTACCGTCAACATCGTCGATCGCGCCAATGTGAGGGCAATGGCCGTCACCGCCGCTGGTTTCGCCCCCGAGGTGGACGAACTGCAGATGGCCGGCCTCACCGCCGCACCGGGGGTCAAGGTCGCCTGCCCACGCATCGCCGAGGCGCCCGTGGCCTTTGAATGTGAACGCTACATGGGGATCTCGATCAGCTCGGCGCGCGAAATCATCTTAGGTCGCATCGTCATGGCCCATGTGCGCACAGATATCATGGACCCCGCCACCCATTATTCCGACCATGCGCGTCTGGATGCTATCGGGCGCATGGGGGGCAACGGCTATGCCGGAACCCTCGATTACTTCGACTGGCCCACCCCCTCCGCAGAAGAGGTGCTGCGCAGTCTGGACCTGCCGGATATCAAGCAGGGATAGGCCTCAGGCTCTGGCTTGCGCTGGGGGCGGCACGCCCCCAGCCTGTTACGCAAAACCGGCCTTTTGCGCAAAACCAGCGCTTTTCAGAACACCGAAACCGACGCTGCGACAATGACCGCCACCGTCAGCGCAAACGGAATAAGGACCGCCACCACAAAGATGTCGCCATAGCTTTGCCTGTGGGTCAGCCCGGTGATCGCCAGCAGCGTGATGACCGCGCCATTGTGCGGCAGCGCGTCGAACCCGCCAGAGGACAGCGCCACAACGCGGTGCATGATCTCTGGATCAATCCCGGCGGCCTGCGCGTTTGCCATGAACTGTTCGCCCAGTGTGGCCAGCGCAATCGACATCCCGCCTGACGCTGACCCGGTGATGCCCGCCAGCACGTTGGTCGCCACTGCCGCCGAAATCAGCGGATTGGGTGAAATGCCCAGCACCGCATCGCGGATCACCGCAAAGGCTGGAAGCGAGGCGATGACCGCGCCATAGCCAACCTCCGACGCGGTGTTGAACACCGGCAGCAGCGATCCCATCGTGCCCTTGTTGTAGCTGTCCATCAGATCGACAAAGCGCGACCAGTTCAGCGCGGTACACAGCAAGATCGAAATCACAAGCGATGCGATGATCGCCCAGATTCCCTGCACATCCCCCAGCGTGATGCCGCCATATTTCTCCTCCTGCAGATAGGACGCATCCATCGCCGGGATCACTAGATAGGTGAAAACGGCATTCAGCACGATCACCGTTATCACCGGCGCAAGCGCGACCAGAATCGAGGGCAGCGCACGATCCGCCAGTTCGGCGTCCTCACCCGTCTTGGCATGATCGCCATAGCCTTCGCCTGCGCCATTCGCCGACGCGCGCCGCCGGTTGAGCCAGAGAATGCCAAAAACCATCATGCCCAGCCCCGACGCCGTGCCATAAAACGGCGCTGCAAAAGGCGTCGTGCCGAAATAGGGCATGGGGATCGCGTTCTGGATTGCCGGCGTGCCCGGAAAGGCGGTCATGGTAAAGGTGAAGGACCCCAGCGCCAGCGCCGCCGGCAGCAGCCGCTTGGGCGTGTCAGATCGGCGAAACAGCGCATTGGCAATGGGATAGACCGCAAAGGCCACCACAAACAACGACACGCCGCCATAGGTCAGCACCCCGCAGGCCAGCACCACCGCAGCGATCGACTGACCAGATCCCATCTTTTCCGTGAACCATTCCGCGATGGTCCGCGCCGATCCCGAATCCGCCATCAGCTTGCCAAAGATCGCCCCCAGCAGGAACAGCGGAAAGAATTTCAGCAGATAGTTCCCCAATGCAGGCATGAACACCTGCGTATAGGTCGCAAACAGCGGCAATCCCCCCGCCATTACCGCCGCCAGAAGCGCCAGTATCGGCGCGAGGATCAACACGTTGATTCCGCGATAGGCCAGATACATCAGCAGCCCGAGCGATAGAAAAATTCCGATCAGTCCCATGGTTCCTCCCATTTCCCCGCCTGCACCCGCAGTTTGGCCGTGGGCGACTTCGGATGATATCGGCAGGATGTGATCAGATACTTGAACCCTCAGCCCACAGGGTCAAGCCGGCAATCGGAACAGCTGCCGTGGGGTAACTGCAACGGCAACCCGGAACACGTACCATTGACCGCTGACCAGACGATTGCGCAGAGGCCGCGCAAAGCGCCCGCACAGAAAAAGGGGCGCCCAAAAGGCGCCCCAGGTTTGCATGATCTGGTTCCAGGAGCGCGCCACACCTGTGACACAGGATCCGGCTGGATCACTTATATGGGGGGCGGGCGCACCAGCCCCCCAATTTTATTTCCTGTTCAGGCGTTGCATCTGCGCAGAAACAATCCGGCCCCGCATCTCAATCTCTTCAGCTACAGCCGGACGTGCCGCCGCAGGTGTTGCACTTCATGCAGGTGCCGTTGCGCACCAGGGTGTAGTTGCCGCATTCGTTGCAGGCCTCGCCCTCATAGCCCTGCATCTTGGCCCGCGACACTGCGTTCATCGCCATGCCGCTGGCAACCGAAGCCCTCGGCGCGCTCGCATAGGCCACAGCCGCTGTGCTCTGCGGCATCAGCGTGTTCAGCGTGGCCACGGAATCCGCCATGCCGCCTTGCAACACCACCAGATCCTGCGGGAGACGCTTGCGCAGATACCCGGTCGAGCTGATCTGTTTCAGCACCTCAAGGCTGCGCGACGCCGCCGTCGGCGAGATTTCCTTGACGTTGGACACGCCCTCTTCCTCGCCCCGGCCCAGATCGTCAAACGACGCACCGGACGGTTTCACATGGGCCAGATCGGTGCGGTCCAGATAGGACACCGCCAGCTCGCGAAAGATATAATCAAGGATCGAGGTCGCATTCTTGATGCTGTCATTGCCTTGCACAATGCCGGCCGGTTCGAACTTGGTAAAGGTAAAGGCATCCACGAACTCTTCCAGCGGCACGCCGTATTGCAGACCAACCGACACCGCGATGGCAAAGTTGTTCATCATGGCGCGGAACCCCGCCCCTTCCTTGTGCATGTCTATGAAAATCTCGCCCAGGGTGCCGTCCTGATATTCCCCCGTGCGCAGATAGACCTTGTGACCGCCGATCACCGCCTTCTGCGTATACCCCTTGCGCCGCTCCGGCATCTTTTCACGGCCGCGCGCGATCTCTTTCACGATGAACTTCTCGACAACCTTCTGTGCCAGCACCGCCGCCTTTTCATGGGCGGACCCGCTTTCCAGAACCTCGGCCGCCTCGTCATCATCCTCGACCAGAGCAGAGGCCAGCGGCTGCGACAGCTTCGATCCGTCGCGGTACAACGCATTCGCCTTGACCCCCAGCGACCAGCTCAGCTCATACGCTCTCTGGCAATCGAGGATCGTCGCATCATTGGGCATGTTGATTGTCTTGGAAATCGCGCCCGAGATAAAGCTTTGCGCCGCCGCCATCATGTGGATATGGCTGCTGACCCCCAGATACCGCTTGCCCTTCTTGCCGCAGGTGTTTGCGCAGTCAAAGATCGGATAGTCCGCCACCCGCAGATGCGGCGCCCCTTCCAGGGTCATCGTGCCGCAAACATGATCATTGGCCAGCTCGATCTCGCGCTTGCTGTAGCCAAGGTGGCGCAGCAGATCAAAGGTCGGATCGTTCAGCTTCTCCATGGGGATGCCCAGCACACCGGTGCAGAACGCTTCGCCCAGCGTCCACTGGTTGAACACAAACCGGATGTCAAAGGCCGAGGCCAGCGCGCCTTCGATCTTCTCGATCTGTGCGGGACCAAAGCCATGCCCGATCAGCGAGGTGTGGTTGATCCCCGGCGCATTGCCGAGGGTGCCGTGACCGACGGCATAGGCCACGATCTCTTCGATCTGGCTGGACGGATACCCCAGCTTTTCCAATGCTGCCGGAACCGACTGGTTGATGATCTTGAAATAGCCGCCACCGGCAAGCTTCTTGAACTTCACCAGCGCAAAATCCGGCTCGATCCCCGTGGTGTCGCAATCCATCACCAGACCGATGGTGCCCGTCGGCGCAATGACCGAGGTCTGCGCATTGCGATAACCATGCGCCTCACCCAGACGCAGCGCCTCGTCCCAAGTGGATTTCGCCAGCTGGATCAGCGTCTGATCCGGGCAGCGCTTGTGATCCAGCGGCACCGGCTTGGTGGCCAGCTTCTCATAGCCCGTCGCCGCACCATGCGCCGCGCGGCGGTGATTGCGGATCACCCGCAGCATGTGTTTCCTGTTCTTCTCATACCCCGCAAAGGCACCCAGCTCTCCGGCAATCTCGGCCGAGGTGGCATAGGCCACACCGGTCATGATTGCACTCAGCGCACCACACAGTGCGCGACCCGCGTCGCTGTCATAGGAAAAGCCCATGTTCATCAGCAAGCCGCCGATGTTCGCATACCCCAGACCCAACGTGCGGAAATCATAGGACCGCTGCGCGATCTCCCGACTCGGGAACTGTGCCATGGTCACGCTGATTTCCAGCGTCAGCGTCCACAAACGTGTGGCATGCATGTAATCCTCGGACTGGAATACCCCGCCCTTGAGGAAGGTCAGCAGGTTCATCGACGCAAGGTTGCAGGCGGTGTCGTCTAGGAACATATATTCCGAACAGGGGTTCGATCCGCGGATCGCGCCGTCTTCGGGGCAGGTGTGCCAGTCATTCACCGTGTCGTGAAACTGGATGCCCGGATCAGCGCAGGCCCAGGCTGCATGCCCCACATCCTCCCAAAGATCCCGCGCCTTGATGGTCTTGGCGACCGTGCCATCGGTGCGGCGGATCAGCTCCCAGTCAGCATCGTTCTTCACGGCCTTCAGAAAGGCATCGGTGACCCGGATCGAGTTGTTGGAATTCTGACCGGACACGGATGCATAGGCCTCGGAATCCCAATCGGTGTCATAGGTCGGAAATTCAATCGCGCTGTAACCCTGCTTGGCATAATCCAGCACGCGCTTGACATAGGTTTCCGGGATCGCAACCTTCTTGGCCTCGCGGATCGCGCCCTTCAGCGCCGCGTTGGTCTTGGGGTCACAGGCATCTTCGGCCATGCCGTCCCACTGACGGATCGCGCCAAAGATCAGGTTCAGCTTCTGCTCGTGCATCTTGCTGCCCGCGACGATGCTCGCAACCTTCTGCTCTTCCTTGACCTTCCAGTTGATGAATTCCTCGATATCCGGATGGTCCGCATCGATGATCACCATCTTGGCCGCGCGGCGTGTGGTGCCACCCGATTTGATCGCCCCCGCCGCGCGATCACCGATCTTGAGAAACCCCATAAGGCCAGAGGATTTGCCACCGCCCGACAGCGGCTCGTTTGCGGCGCGCAAGCTGGAAAAGTTGGTCCCGGTGCCAGAGCCGTATTTGAACAGACGCGCTTCGCGCACCCACAGATCCATGATGCCGCCATCGCCCACCAGATCATCCTTGACCGACTGGATAAAGCAGGCGTGAGGCTGCGGATGCTCATAGGCCGATTTCGACTTGGTCAGCTTGCCGGTCTTGTAGTCCACATAATAGTGGCCCTGCGACGGCCCGTCGATGCCATAGGCCCAGTGCAACCCGGTGTTGAACCATTGCGGGCTGTTGGGCGCGGCGCGCTGGGTCGCGAGCATATGGCGCATTTCGTCGTAATAGGCCTGCGCGTCGGCCTCGGTGGTGAAATAGCCCCCTTTCCAGCCCCAATAGGCCCAGGCGCCTGCCAGCCGGTCAAACACCTGTTTGGACGATGTCTCGCCCGTGGTCGGGGTCGTCGCCGTGGCCGGGACCGACCGCCACAGAAACTCGGGCACATCCTTTTCAGCGACCTTTTTCAGGGCAACCGGCACACCCGCCTTGCGGAAATATTTCTGCGCGATGACATCGCTCGCCACTTGGCTCCATTGCGCGGGCACTTCGACATTGTCGAGGTGAAAGACGATGGTGCCGTCGGGATTGCGGATTTCGGACAAGGTTGAGACAAAGTCGATCTCGGCATAGGCGTCCTGACCGGATTTGGTGAATTTTCTTTCGATTTTCATGTTCTCTGCCCCAATAACCAGCTGTTCCATCGCTCGCCGCTGCCCCGGCGCGGTTGCGCCATGGCGTGCGCCCTGTCGCGGGATAAAACCGGCCGTCTCCCGCTCTTTGATGGCGGAATTGCAGGCTCTTCCTGCGCTGTGACATGTGCGGTCTGTACCCCTGCGCAGTTCAACCACAACCTCTTGTGGCGTGGTGCCCGGCCCCCGCAATCTCGCTCACATTGTCCGCAGGGGTCAACGAAATTTTCACACAATTCACACTATATTTGGTGTTGACCCCGGGGGCTATCACATAGGTATGGGGTAGATCGCGACTTATACACAGGCGGCGCACACGGAAAACAAACGGGAATTCCCGGCATATCACCCGGTTCTCCACACCTTGTTCACACCCTGTCCACAGGCCGGCAATCTGCCGCCTATACAGCCTTTGCGCCAAAGCTTCCGCTGCGGAATTCCACGCGAAAACACCTTGGATCGGGTAAAAGTTAACAAAAGATGTAGGTTTTTCACAATTCTGTCAGGAATTTCGCAGGTTAACTGAGAATCACCAAGGCTTTCGTTCAGCCCTCTGCGCCAGGCGCCAGAACGCCCTGTGCCCAGATCGGCAGATGATCCGACGCCAGCGCCGTCACCGCATCCTGCACCACACCCATGCTGTTCAGCCGCACCATGTCATTGGTGGCAAACCGATCTAGCGCGGCAAAAGGATGGCGCGCATGAAAGGTGCGCCCCGGCGTGTGAATAGTGAAGGTCGGCACCAGCCGCCCCAGCCCGACCGAGGTCGAGAACTCGTTCAGATCCCCCGCCAGAAGCGTGGCACAGCGCGGCAGCGCCGTCAGCGCCGCCCTGATATGCGACACCTGCTGGCGCCGCGACCGGCGCAACAGGCCCAGATGGGTGCCCACCACCCGCAACAGCCCCGCCTCAAGCTGCAGATCCACGATCACGGCACCGCGTGGCTCCAGCCCCGGCAGATCCAGATGCACCACATTGCGCACCTCGATCCCGGGCCGCGCCAGAACGGCGGTGCCGTGCCAGCCCAGACTGACCGCGCTGCGCGCCAGCTGCACCGGCACCAGCCCGGTATGCGCCTCGATCAGCTGGCGCGGCAGCGCCGCCTTGCGCGCACCCAGCCGCAGATCCGCCTCCTGCAGGATGACGATATCCGCCTTCAGTCCGGAAATCACCGACATCACCCGGTCCGGATCACGCCGCCGGTCGGTGCCCATGGCCTTGCGGATGTTGTAGCTGGCGATGCGGAAATCGGTTTTGGTTTCACTCATCACAGGATCGGTGCTCCAAGACGAAAGACACCTTCAATCAGCCGCCGCCCCAGCCCCGCCCTGTGCACGCCCTGCTTGCAGACCGGCAACAGGCCGCGAAACCACGCCTCGACCTTGGCCACTGTGTCGGCATCATGCACGAACAACATCATTTCAAGGTTCAGCAACATGCTGCGCACATCCAGATTGGCCGATCCCACGGCGGCGGATCCGTCGATCACCCAGGCCTTGGCATGGATCATGCCACCCTGATACCGCAGGATGCGACAGCCCGCCGCCGCCAGCCCGCGCAGATACCCGCCCCGGGCAAAATCCGCGATCTTCTGGTTCGATTTTTCCGGCAGAAGGATACGCACATCCACACCGCGCCGCGCCGCGATCATCAGCGCATGGGACAAGGGATCGGTCGGCAGGAAATAGGGCGTCACAAGCCAGATCCGGTCCTGCGCCGCGTGGATCGCGCGCACCAGCCCGTCATGCATCGGATCATCCACCAGATCCGGACCCGAGGGCACCAGTTGCACATGCGATGTCCCGCGCGGCGTCACGCGCACCGCGCTTGGCACATCCTCGCGCCCCGTCGCCGACCAGTCGGATTCGAACATATCGGCAAAGGTCTGCACCACCGGCCCCTCCACCGCAAAGGACAGATCCAGCCAGCGCCCTGCATCCGCCTCAGGCCCCAGATATTCCCCGCCAATATTGCGCCCACCCGAAAACACCCGCGCCCCATCGGCCACGATCATCTTGCGGTGATTGCGCAGGTTCAGATGCCCCTTGGCCGGGGCCTGTATCAGGGGCGAAAAATCATGCATCAGCCCCCCGGCCCGGCGATAGGCGGCCAATGCCTTGCCCGGGCGCCAGAACCCACCCAGCCGGTCGATGATCAACCGCACCCGCACCCCGGCACGCACCCGCTCGCTCAGCGCCTCGACAAAAGCCCGCCCGACCGCATCATCGGCAATCAGATAATAGGTGATGTCCAGCGTCTCCTTGGCCGAACGCACAATCTCCAGCACCTCCTCCCAGCAGTCCTGACCATCTGCGATCAGGCGCAGGGCATTACCATCCGATGAGGGCGGCACGCCGTAATGGGCAAACAGGCTGTCCAGTTCATTGACCGGCACACCGTCTCCCGGGACGCGGTGAAAGCAGATCGCCGGAAACCGCCGCCCGCTCTTGCGAAACCCAAGGCCCAGGAACAGCGGCAGCGCAAGGTAAGGCGCCAGCAGCATGAAACACAGCCAGGCGGCGGTCGATTGCGGCGTGCGCCGCTGCTGCAACACGATCACCGCCGCCACAATGGTCAGCGTCACGCCGAACACGACGGCAAAATGGGCTTCGATCCAGTATGTCACAGTCTATTCCGGCGCTGGTGTGTCAAGGAACCCTGCCCCAGGCAGGTCCGTCACCCTAAGGGGCAAGGCCAGTGTGCGCAACGCAAGGATGCGCTGCAGCAGAGGGTCTGCCCTGTGGCTACTCTGCGTCCCCCAGCGTCAGCGACACACCGTCAAGCCCATCGACAACCCCCTCCAGCCGGTCCCCCGCCACAACGGCGCCAACCCCGGCCGGTGTGCCCATCATCACCAGATCCCCGGCGCGCAGATGATACAGCCCCGACAGATGCGCCAGCAGCGCATCGACCGCCCAGACCATATCCGACAGCACTGCCTCCTGGCGCAGCGCATCATTCACCGACAGCGCAATGCGCTGATCACCCATCTCGCCAAAGCCCGCACGCTGCGTCAGCGCACCGATCACCGCGCCGCCCTCGATATCCTTGCTGATGTCCCAGGGCCGCCGCCCCGCCTTGGCCTCTGCCTGCAGATCCCGCCGCGTCATGTCCAGACCCACGCCATAGCCATAGACCGCCGCCCAGGTGTCCGCAGCCTCGGCCCGGAACAGATCGCCGCTCAGCGCGACAACCAGCTCGATCTCGTGATGATAATCTGCCGTGCCCGGCGGATAGGCACAGCTGGCCCCGCTCTGCACCAGATGATGGCAGGATTTGGTGAAATAGAACGGCGCCTCGCGGTCGACCTCATTGCCCATCTCGGCGGCATGGGCGGCATAGTTGCGCCCGACACAAAAGATCCGCCCGACGGGATACAGATCATTGCTGCCCGTCACGGGCAAGGCAGGTTGCGGCAAGGGGGGGAAGACAAACGCCACGGGGCACCTCCGGCTATAGCTGCCCCAGACATTTGCCCAAGGCAGGCAAAATGACCAGCCCCCGTATACAACAAAACGCCCCCGGCCCGCAGCGCGGCAAGGGGCGTCTGGAACGTTCCGCTCAGATCACTTTGCGCCGGCAACCGCCCGCTTGGTCATCACACCCACCAGATGCGCGCGGTAGGCCGCCGATCCGTGCAGATCCGCGATCATGTCATCGGACGCCACCGAAAGCCCGTCCAGCGCACCGACAGAGAACTCGGACGACAGCGCCGCCTCGGCCTCGCTCCAGCGGAACACGCCGTTGTTCGACGCCCCCGTCACCGCCACACGCACCCCGTCGGCAGACTTCGCCACAAACACCCCGACCAGCGCAAAGCGCGACGCGGGCTGCTCGAACTTGATGTAGCAGGACACCTCGGGGATCGGGAACTTCACCTCGGTGACAATTTCGCCTTCTTCCAGCGCCGTGGTGAACATGCCCTGAAAATAGTCATCCGCCGTAATCTCGCGCGTGTTGGTGACGATGGTCGCCCCCGACGCCAGCGCCGCCGCCGGATAACAGGCCGAGGGATCATTGTTGGCAAGTGAGCCGCCAATCGTGCCCCGGTTGCGCACCGCCGGATCGCCAATATGGCTCGCCAGATCCGCGAGCCCCGGATAGTGTGCCGCCGCCTCTTTTGCGACCGTTCCATGCGTGGTCCCGCCGCCGATGCACAGCAGGCCGGCATCATTGACACTGACCCCCCGCATTTCGGCAATGCCCGACAGACTCACCAGAACCGATGGCATCGCCAGCCGCTGTTTCAGCGTCGGAATCAGCGTCTGACCGCCCCCCAGCGCCTGCGCCTCTTCGCGCCCCAGTGCCGCCACGGCATCTGCCAGCGTGGTGGGCCGTTCAATCTCGAATGCATACATGTCTCGTCCTCCAGACCAGATCCGACCGCTTGGCCTTCATCTGCCCATAAATATCCCGGGGGTCCGGGGGCAGCGCCCCCGGTTCCGCCCTCTCAGTTCAGCCCTGCATCGCGGCCCAGACCCGCGACGGCGATGCGGGCATATCCATATGCGCCACCTTGTGCCCACCGGAATTCAGCGCGTCAATCACCGCATTGATCACAGCAGGCGGAGAGCCAATGGCGCCAGCCTCTCCACAGCCCTTCACCCCCAGCGGATTGTGGGTGCAGGGCGTCTGGCAGGAATGATCCACCGCGTAGAATGGCACATCCGCAGCGCGCGGCATCGCATAATCCATATAGGACGCACTCAGCAGCTGACCGTTCTCATCATACGCACAGTTTTCCAGCAAGGCCTGCCCGATCCCCTGCGCGATTCCGCCATGTACCTGGCCCGACACGATCATCGGGTTGATGATATTGCCGAAATCATCCGCTGCCGAAAACCGCTCGATTGTCACCTTGCCGGTCTCGGGGTCCAGCTCGACCTCGCAAGCATAGGCGCCGGACGGATAGGTAAAGTTGCTCGGATCGTAAAACGCCGTCTCCTCAAGCCCCGGTTCGATATCGTCCAGAGGATAGTTGTGCGGCACGTACGCGGCCAGCGTCACATCCCCCCAAGCGACGGATTTATCCGTGCCCGCAACGGTGAACTGACCATCCTTCAGCTCGATGTCGCCTTCGCTCGCTTCCATCAGATGCGCCGCGATCTTCTTGGCCTTGTTGATGATCTTCTCGGTCGCGCGCACCATGGCCGAACCACCAACCGCGAGCGAACGCGAGCCATAGGTGCCCATGCCCATCGGACCCCGCGCCGTATCCCCATGCACGATGTCGATCATGCTGGCGTCAATCCCCAGCATCTCGGCCACCACCTGCGGGAATGCCGTCTCATGCCCCTGCCCATGGCTGTGGCTGCCGGTCATCACGCTGATGCTGCCAGTCGCATTCACCCGCACGGTTGCAGATTCATACAGACCCGCCCGCGCGCCCAGCTGCCCCACAAGGTTGGACGGCGCGATGCCGCAAGCCTCGATATAGCAGTTCACGCCCAGACCGCGCAGCTTGCCCTTGGCCTCGCTCTCCTTGCGGCGCGCCGCAAACCCGGCGAGATCAGCAATCTCTTCCAGCTTGTCCATCGTCGCGGGATAATCGCCGGTGTCATATTCCACCGCCACGGGTGTGGCATAGGGAAACTCGGTGATAAAGTTCTGACGCCGCAGGGCAATCGGATCCACGCCCAGCTCGCGCGCGGCCATGTCGATGACGCGCTCCAACTGATAGGTCGCCTCTGGACGGCCCGCACCGCGATAGGCATCAACCGGCACGGTGTTGGTGAACACCGCCTTCACGTTCACATAGATGTTCGGCGTCTTGTAATTGCCCGCCATCAGCGTGCCATGCAGCCATGTGGGCACCGACGGCGCAAAAGTCGACAGATACGCCCCCATATTGGCCAGCGTTTCGGTGCGGATCGCGGTAAAGTTGTTGTCCTTGTCCAGCGCCAGCTCGATCTTCGTCACATGGTCACGCCCATGTGCGTCCGACATGAACGCCTCTGACCGGGTCGAGGTCCACTTGACCGGCCGCTTGCAGGCTTTGGCCGCAAAGGTGCAAAACGCCTCTTCGGCATAGTGGAAAATCTTGGTGCCGAAACCGCCGCCCACGTCCGGGGCCACAACGCGCAGCTTATGCTCGGGGATGCCCAGCACAAAGGCACCCATCAGCAGGCGGATCACATGCGGGTTCTGCGAGGTGGTGTAGAGCGTGTATTCGTCGTTGGACTTGTTCCACTCGGCCACCGCCACGCGCGGCTCCATCGGGTTCGCGACCAGACGGTTGTTCACCAGCTCCAGCGTCGTCACATGCGCGGCGGTCTTGATCGCCTCGTTGACGGCGCCTTTGTTCTCTTCGACAAACCCCCAGTCGTAACACAGGTTGTCCGACAGATCGTCATGCACCAGCGGTGCGCCATCCTTCAGCGCGTCCTTCATATTGACGGCGGCGGGTAGCTCTTCAATGTCATAGACAATCGCCTCTGCCGCATCGCGCGCCTCGGCCAGCGAATCCGCCACAATCGCGGCAATCGGATCGCCTACATGGCGCACCTTGCCATAGGCCAGCACCGGATGGCGCGGCTCTTTCATCACGGCGCCGTGGCGGTCGGTCACCTGCCAGCCGCAGGGGATGCTGCCGACAGCCTCGAAATCCTTGCCAGTGAAGATCTTGACCACCCCCGGCATTCCCTCAGCTGCCGAAGTGTCGATGCTGGTGATCCGCCCGTGCGCCACGTCAGACCGCAGGAAATGCACATAGGCCTGACCAAAGACGCTGATGTCGTCGGTGTAATTGCCGTTGCCGGTCAGAAACCGGACGTCTTCGCGCCGCTTGGTGCTGGCGCCGATGCCGGTATGGCTCGCCGTATCTTTTGGCATTGTAATTCCTCCCTCAGGATCGGCAGGGTCACCCCCGCCTTGCAAACCTCCCGCAGGGCGGGGATGCCCCCGCCTCCGCGCCCCCTCAGATCACTCGGCTGCCATCGCAGGCATCTCTTGCCCGCTGGCCGCCATGATCGCCTTGATGATGTTGTGATAGCCGGTGCAGCGGCAGATGTTCCCTTCCAGGTAATCCCGGATCTCCTGCTCGCTCGGCTTTGGGTTCTCCTTCAGCAGCGCCGTCGCCGACATCACCATGCCCGGTGTGCAGAACCCGCACTGCAACCCATGGTAATCCTGAAACGCCTGCTGCACGGTGTTCAGCGATCCGTCCTCATTGGCCATCGCCTCGATTGTCGTGACCTCGGCACCCTCGGCCTCGGCTGCGAACATGGTGCAGGATTTCACCGCCTCGCCGTTCACATGTACGATGCAGGCACCACACTGGCTCGTGTCACAGCCCACATGCGTGCCCGTCAGGCGCAGATCCTCGCGCAGGAACTGCACCAGCAGGGTGCGCCCCTCAACCTCGCGACTCACGGATTTCCCGTTTACCGTCATTGCCACTTTAGCCATGAAACCCTCCCGTAGATTTCTCAAAATTTGGTTTTGTATCGTTCCAGTGCCGCAGTTCCGCAGATATCCTCTTAGGAGACCATGCGTTTGAACCAGCCCTTTTTCTTGCCGTCATCGGTTTCGGGTGCCTCTTGCGGGTCAGCAGGGCCTTCGACCGCTTCCTGAAAGTTCTGAAAGAACTTGTCGGCCATGTTCTTGGCAAAACCGTCGATGATCCGGCTGCCCAGTTGCGCCAGCTTGCCGCCCACGCTCGCCTCGACATCATAGCTCAGCAAAGTGCCGTTTTCCGACGGCTCCATGCGCACCTCAGCGCCGCCCTTTGCAAAACCGGCAGCGCCGCCCTTGCCCTCTCCTGACAGTTTCAGGCTGTTGGGTTCATCCCTGTCCGAGATTGTGACAACCCCCTTGAAGGTCGCCTTGACCGGCCCGACCTTCTGGGTCACCACCGCCTCGAACCCCTCATCGGCGCTGCCGCTCATGTCGGTGCAGCCCGGCACACAGGCCTTCAGAACCTCGGGGTTCAGAATGGCGGCCCACACCACCTCGGGCGCGGCCTTGATCTCTCGGGAATCGCTCATTTTCATGGGTGCCGTCCTTTTCTCTGGTCGCAGCCTATGCAGTCTGACACATCCGATATATTAGACCAATGGCCTACGAACGCAGGCATCACCGCCGTTCAGGAGACCCCAATGCCGCTGAACTCTGGATCAGACACCAAACCCGTCGTCGCCGTCACCGGCGCCAGCCGTGGCATCGGCCATGCCATCGTGCGGCATTTCTACAAGAACGGCTGGGATGTGATCACTCTCGCCCGCACACCGTTTTCCGAAGTCTGCCCCTGGGCCGATGGAATCGTGCAGCACCTCAAGGTTGATCTCGCTGACACCCAGTCGGTGCTGGACGCCGCTGCCGATCTGAAAAAACTGCTGGACGGGCGCGGGCTGAACGCGCTGATCAACAACGCCGGCATTTCCCCCAAAGCCCCCGATGGCGCAAGGATGAGCGCGATCAAGACGCCCATCGCCACCTTCCTTGATGTGCAGCACGTCAACCTCGTTGCCCCCTTCATCCTCTGTCAGGAACTGCTGGACCCCCTGCGCCAGGCCGGTGGCTCTGTCGTGAACATCTCCTCCATCGCCGCCTCCCGCGTGCATCCCTTTGCCGGTGCCGCCTATGCGATTTCAAAGGCCGGTCTTTCCGCCTTTACCCGCGAACTGGCGCATGAGCTGGGCAATTCCGGTGTGCGCGTCAACACCGTCGCACCGGGCGAAATCCAGACCTCGATCCTGTCGCCCGGCACGGATGAGCTGGTGGAAAGCCAGGTGCCGATGAAACGCCTCGGCCGCCCCGAAGAAGTCGCCGAAGTGGTCTATTTTCTGGCAAGCGAACTGTCCTCCTATGTCACGGGCACCGAAATCCCGATCAACGGCGGCCAGCACACCTGACCGGCGGCGGCCTTGCTGGCGACAAACAGCGGGCCGCTCCGAAAGTCGCAAGCCGGGCCGGGGTTTTCCGGTTTGCCAAACCGCCGCCCGCCTCTATGGTCACTCCAAAGCGCGGCGGATGCGGGGCGATAACCCGCAAGCTCCGCAACGCCTTGGCGACACAAGGGAATGCGGGATGAGCACAGGCCTCTCGGTCACATCACTCAGCTACAGCTATGGCACAAAGCGGGCGCTCAGCGATGTCTCCTTCGACGTGGCACCGGGCCGCTTTGCCGCCCTGCTGGGCCCCAATGGCGCGGGCAAATCCACGCTGTTCTCCCTTCTCACCCGCCTGTTCACCACCCGCGATGGAACGATCCGCATCGCCGGGTTCGACATGGCGAAAACGCCCCGGCAGGCGCTGCAAAAGATGGGCGTTGTCTTCCAGTCCCCGACGCTGGACCTCGACCTCACAATCCGCCAGAATCTCAATTACTTCGCCGCGCTGCACGGACTTTCCGGGCGCGACGCCCGCGCGCGCATCGACCACGCGCTTGAGCGGCTGCAGATCCTCGATCGTGCCCATGAAAAGGCCCGCAACCTCAACGGCGGCCACCGCCGCCGCACGGAAATCGCCCGCGCCCTGATCCACGCGCCCTCTGTCCTACTGCTCGACGAACCCACCGTCGGCCTCGATGCGGCCGCCCGCCAGTCGATCACCGACCACGTCCACCGCCTGTGTGCCGAAGAAGGCCTGACTGTCCTCTGGGCGACCCACCTCACCGATGAGGTGTTCGATACTGATCAGCTGGTGGTCCTGCATCAGGGCCGCATCAGGGCGCAGGGGGATTGCGCCGCTCTGCGCGGCGATGCCCCGCTCAAGGACTACTTCCTCGCCACCACGGGCATCCCGGCATGAAACCGTACCTGACCGCCCTGCGCGCTATCACCCTGCGCGAAGCCCTGCGTTTTGTGCATCAGCGCGAACGCTTCGTTGCCGCCCTCGTGCGCCCGCTGGTCTGGCTGCTGGTCTTCGCCGCCGGCTTTCGCGCCGCTCTGGGCCTGTCCATCATCCCGCCCTATCAGACCTACATCACGTACGAGACCTATATCATCCCGGGCCTCTGCGGCATGATCCTGCTGTTCAACGGAATGCAAAGCTCGCTCAGCCTGGTTTATGACCGCGAAACCGGCTCGATGCGCCTGCTGCTCACCGCGCCTTTGCCGCGTGGTTGGCTGCTGTTTTGCAAGTTGCTCGGCTCCACGCTGATCTCGGTGCTGCAGGTCTACACCTTCCTGATCATCGCCCATCTCTTCGGGATCGAGGCCACGCCGCTCGGCTATCTCGCCGCCCTGCCCGCGCTGCTGATTTCGGGGTTGATGCTCGGCACGCTCGGCCTTGCGCTCTCAAGCTTCATCAAACAGCTGGAAAATTTCGCCGGTGTGATGAACTTCGTGATCTTCCCGATGTTCTTCCTCAGCTCCGCGCTCTACCCGCTCTGGAAGATGGCCGAAAGCAGCTCGACCTTACGCGACATCTGCGCCGTGAACCCCTTTACCCATGCAGTCGAACTGATCCGCTTCGCACTCTATCTGCAGTTCAATCTCGGCGCGCTGCTCTGGACCCTGCTTGCCACATGTGTCTTCATGGCGCTCGCCCTCTGGGGCTATGACCCCGCGCGCGGCCTCACCAACCGCAAGGGCTAAACCGCCCACCGAATCAGATCCCCAGCCATACGGTTTCCATACGCGACCCATATGGGTGCCATGTCCCGTTCTGCGCCGCAGGTCCCCGGTTTCATCTGCCCCAAAATATCCTCGGGGGGCCTGGCCATAGGCCAGGCGGGGGCAGACAGCCCCCTCTGAGCTCAAAAAAAAATGCAGCGCCAAAAGCTCACCTTGCTCAAACATCACCGTGCCCGAAAATCACCGTTCCAATAAATCAACGCGCCCGGAACAGGCCCCCCAGGATCCCGCGCACGATCCGCCGCCCCGTGGTGCCGGTCAGCTCCTTCATCACCATGCGCCCCATCGCTTCGCCAAATCCCGATGCCTGCCTGCGCCGCACCGGCTCCGTTGCGCCGTCCCTGCGGGACCCGGAATACCGCCGGGCTGCACGATATTCCCGCGTTCCACCCTCTTCGAAAGGCTCCGCTGATACAGCCTCTGCCGCCAGCACCGCTCGCGCAGCCAGTATCTCATAGGCCGACTCCCGGTCCAGCATGCGGTCATACTTTCGACCCAGATCAGACCTTGCGATCAGCGCCGCTCGTACCTGCTGATCCAGCGGACCCAACTGCGACGACGGCGGGCGGATCAGCGTGCGCTGCACCCTGCCGGGCACGCCCTTGTCCTCCAGAAAAGAGGTCACAGCCTCTCCCACACCCACCTCTCGGATCGCTGTTTCCGTGTCAAAGGCCGGGTTCTCGCGATAGGTCTCTGCGGCCATGCGCAGCGCCTTGCGGTCGCGCGCCGTGAACGCCCGCAGGGCGTGCTGCACCCGGTTGCCCAGCTGCCCCAGCACATCCTCAGGGATGTCATCAGGGTTTTGCGTCACAAAATACACGCCCACCCCTTTGGATCGGATCAGCCGCGCCACCTGCTCGACCTTGTCCACAAGGGCCTTGGGCGCATCGTCAAACAGCAGATGCGCCTCGTCGAAAAAGAACACCAGTTTCGGGCGCTCCGGGTCACCAACCTCCGGCAATTCCTCAAACAATTCCGACAGCAGCCACAACAGGAACGTCGCATACAACCGGGGCGCAGCCATCAGCGCCTCTGCCGCCAGAATGTTGATCTGCCCGCGCCCGTCCGCACCCACCCGCATCAGATCCGCAAGGTCCAGAGCAGGTTCCCCGAACAGCTGCGCGCCGCCCTGATTTTCCAGCACCAGCAGACGCCGTTGGATCGCCCCCACGGACGCGATCGAAATATAGCCATAGCGCAGCGACAGCGCCTCACGGTTTTGCCCGACCCAGACCAGCAGCGCCTGCAGATCCTTAAGGTCAAGCAGCGCCAGCCCCTCTTCATCCGACAGGCGAAAGGCGACGTTCAGGATGCCCTCCTGCGCCTCGGACAATTCCAGCAGCCGAGAGATCAGCAGCGGCCCCATCTCGGCCAGGGTGGTGCGCACCGGATGCGCCAGCTTTCCGAAGAGATCCCAGAAGGTCGCCGGAAAGGCGCTGTAGGCATAGCCCTCAAACCTGATCGTCGCGGCCCGTTCGCTGAAGGATGTATGGGGCTTGGACAGCGGCGATCCCGCAGCGGCGAGCCCGGACAGATCCCCTTTGACGTCGGATAAAAACACCGGCACGCCAGCGGCCGAAAACCCCTCTGCCAGGATCTGCAGGGTTACGGTCTTGCCAGTCCCGGTCGCCCCGGCGATCAGACGGTGACGGTTGGCATATTTCAGGCGCAGCCCCTGCGGATCGTCCTGCCGCGCCCCGCCACCACCGATATAGATTGCCCCAGCTATGCCCTGCGGATCCTCTTCGCTCTGCCCTGCAGCAGCATAGTCTTTTAACCATTCTCTGTCAGATTGAAAAAAGTCCGGTGCCACATGTCCTGTTTGGGATCGGGCGGACTTCCTCCCTGTCAGACTGGCCGCGCCTTTGGGCGCGGCTTTTTTTTTTTCGCAACCGTCGGGTTTGCGCAAGGATCAGGCCGCAAACACGCGCCCCGCCAGACTGGCCACCTGCGTCCGACACAACCAAAGGAAGATTTATATTTCCAAAAATACCTCTAAGGGGTCCTTGTGACGCCACACTGACTCTGATCCGCGTCATGTGGCTGTCATATCGAAAGAATCCCTGTTGACCGGTTCAGGCAGTTCTCGTAACTTTGCGATCATAAAATAGTCGGCCGGTCCGACAGGGAGAGACGAGGGGAAAGGGGCCGCATGGCCCCTTTTCTTTTTCGCGCCGCCATTCCTTTTCCCTCACGGCCTGCGCGCAATTTTTTGCCGTTCCTAGCGATAACGTGCTCAGTTTGCGCCTGACACTCCACCCCGACCGTGGTAACCGCCAGATATAATACTGACCGGGCTCGAGGAGCTTACCTGATGACACGATCCATTCTTCTTCTTTCCACTCTGGCCATTCTTGCGGCGCCCATGTCTTGGGCTCAGGACACGGCGGCCCCCGCTGCGGATGCGCCTGCTGCAACGTCTCCAGCCACCCCCGAAGCTGCGCAAGTGCCGCCGAACAATGTGCTCGACACAGGTGAGCCTGCCGATTCCGGGGCGACAAATGCCGCTCAGGCCGACCAGACTTACACCAAGAACAAGTCCGGCGCCTGGGATGTTCAGTGCCTCAAGGTCGAAGAGGGCGAAGAGCCCTGCCAGATGTATCAGCTGCTGAAAGACGGCAAAGGCTCCAACGTTGCCGAAGTGAGCCTGTTCAAGGTTGATGGAAGCTCCGAAGTCGCCGCTGGCGCCACATTCGTCGTGCCGCTGGAAACGCTTCTGACACAAAAACTGACCATCGCCGTCGATACAGGCCCGGCCAAACGCTATGACTTCTCGTTCTGCACGCAGGTCGGCTGCTACGCCCGCGTCGGCTTCACCTCTGCCGAAATGGCCGCGTTCAAGGCTGGCGTCGCCGGCAAGGTCACCATCGTTCCCGCCCTTGCGCCGGATCAGAAGGTGACGCTGGACATGTCGCTCAGCGGATTCACCGCCGCCTACGACCAGATCACCTCGATCAAGCAGTAAGTGATCCTCGGTCGGGGCGGTTTCGCGCCCCGACCGTCAAGATAAGCATCCCGTCACGACAGCCAGACCGTCACGACGCCTTGATGCCGTCCAGCACGGCCCGCGCCGCCCGAATGCCTGGCGACTCTCCTCCCAGACCCAGCCTGTCCATCGTCAGCGCCATCGCCCGCGCCTGATCCTGTGGTGCATTCAGCACCCGCAGCAGCGCCTGTGCGATCGGGCCGGGCAGGCAATCCTTGCCGATGAATTCCGGCACAGCCCGGGTTTCGGACACGAGATTGACCAGCGTCACCGTATCCACCTTCAGCAACCGGCCAATGATCTGGCGGCTGATCCAGTTCATGTCATAGGCAATCACCATCGGCGTGCCCGCCGCCGCAAGCTCCAGCGACACGGTGCCCGACGCCGCCAGCGCCAGATCTGCCGCCGCAAAGGCGCTGCGCTTTTCCAGCGCCGCATCACCCGACGTCTCACGCGGATCCAGCACGATGGGGTTGCCGGGCCAGTCGGCCACGAACTCCTGCACCAGCCCCGCCACGGGCGCTGCCGCCGGCAGCACAAAGCGCAGATCGGGACGGGACTGCGCCACGATGCGCACCACCTCCCCGAACACCGGCGCCAGCCGCGTTACCTCGGACCGGCGCGATCCCGGCAGAACCAGCATCATCGGCGCATCGCCCAGCCCCTGCGCCGCGCGGAACCGCGCTACATCCCCGGCCTCAGCCTGCAGATCCGTCACCACCGGATGGCCGACAAAATCGCAACGCATCCCGGCGGCTTCCATATAGGGCGGCTCGAACGGGAACAGCGCCAGCACCTGATCCACATGCGCCGCCATCTTGGCCGCGCGTCCCGGACGCCAGGCCCAGACGGTGGGCGCCACGTAATGCACCACGCGAATGTTGCTCGACGCCTTTACCAGCTTGGCGACCCGCAGCGAAAATTCCGGCAGATCAATGGTGATCAGCACATCGGGTTTTTCGGCGATGATTGTCTCTGCCGTTTCACGGATCCGGCGTTTCAGGCTGCGATATTGCGACAGTATCTCGGAAATTCCCATGACCGAAATTTCGTCCATGTCGAACAGACTTTGCAGCCCCTGCTCGATCATCCGCGGCCCGCCGATCCCGCGAAAGCTCAGATCCTTTGGCCCGATCTCGCGCAGCCCCATCATCAGCGCCGCACCCAGCTTGTCGCCCGACGGCTCACCTGCAATGACAAAGACCCGCATCAGCGACCCGCCTCTCGCGACCACAGGAACAGCCCCGCCCGGTCCAGATCCGCCAGCATCCGCGCGCGGTCCAGAACGATCACGCCCTCCGCCTCGATCACAATGCCCGCCAGCCCGGCACGCGCCACACCGGCCACCGTGTCGGGGCCAACGGTCGGAAGGTCGGCGCGCCGGTCCTGCCCAGGCTTGGGCGCCTTAAACAAGAGGCCACGCCGCTGTCCATCGGTGCCCGACAGCCAGTCCGCCGCGCCCTCCAGAATATCACCCGCGGTATCCAGCGCCCAGCTGAACGGATCAGAACCACCCTCAGCGGGCGGCACCTCGCGCAACCGCGCCAGCATCGCATCGGTGCCGGCATCATCCTCGCGCAGCACAACGCGCCCCTCTATCACCACGCAGGCCTGCCCCAGATCGGCCCGCCCCATGGCGGCCAGGGCAAGGTCTCCGGCATAGGCGTCCCCTTCGCTGCCCTCGGGGGGCTGCAGTTTGGTGGGACTGCCCGCAGACATCAGCAGATCCGGCGCTGCCTGATGGGCGGCCAGTACCTCCAGCCCCTCTGCCTCGAACAGGCCAATGACCGCGCGCAGCGCACCGTCGTCGCCCGCGCGCAGCGCATCGCGCAGCACCGGCACAAGGGGCATGGTCAAATCGTCAATCTGGGACAGATCAATCTCGGGCCGTCGGATCGATCCACACAGGCAAACCTGAGTGATCCCGCGGCGGTGCAGCTCGGCCAGCAAGGACCCCAGCGTTTCAAGCCGAAAGGTCACATCCGCCGCCAGTCCGTCCGGCGCATACCCGTCCAGCGTGCAGACAAGGGGCCGCATTTCCTGCGCCCCGGCCACTGCGGCGGGCAGCGCGCCCCGCCCTGCGATCAGCGCAAGCACCGCGTCAGCCCGGGGTCAGGAAATGACGATCGGAATCAGCCAGGATAAAGGCGACGATTTCGCGCACATAATCGCTTTGCGTTTCATCCCCCAGCCGCTTGGCGCGCTCCTGGAACGATCCCTCGCCCTGCGCCAGCATCTGGAATGCGGCCCGCAACGCGGTGATATCCGCGCGCGACACACCTTTGCGTTTCAGCCCGACCAGGTTCAGCCCGTCCAGCACACCGCGCGGAGCCTGCACAAGACCGTAGGGTATCACGTCATTGGTCACCATGGTGACCGCGCCGATGATCGCGCCGCGCCCGATGCGCACCCATTGATGCACACCCGACAGCCCGCCGACAATCACATCATCCTCGATGATGCAATGTCCGGCCAGCGCGACAGAGTTGACCAGAATGACCCGGTTGCCCACCTGCACATCATGCGCCACATGACAGCCCGCCATGAACAGCCCGTCATCGCCGACGCGGGTCACTCCGCCGCCGGCGCCGGTGCCCGCATGCATGGTCACATGTTCGCGGATTCGGTTGCGCGCGCCGACCTCAAGCCGGGTCTTCTCGCCCTTGAATTTCAGATCCTGCGGCACCTCGCCGATCACGGCAAAGGAATAGATGGTGCAGCCCTCACCAATCACCGTGTCACCAGTGATCACCACGTGGCTTTTAAGCGTCACCCCGGCGCCCAAACGGACCTCTGGGCCGATGTGGCAAAACGGTCCGATCACGCAACCATCCCCGATGATGGCCCCGTCCTCGATCACGGCGCTGGGATGAATTTCGCTCATTTCGGCAGGTCCATCATCGCAGTGAATTCCGCCTCACAGGCCAGCTCGCCGTCAACCTCCGCCACACCCTTAAACTTCCAGACCTTGCCGCCTGCCTTACCGCGCAGGGTGGTCAGACGCATCTTCAGCTGATCCCCCGGCACCACCTTGCGGCGGAACTTGCAGTTATCGATGCCCATGAAATAGATCAGCATTTCTTTGTCGGCCAACTCCAGCGTCACACCAACCATCACGGCCGAAGTCTGGGCCATCGCCTCGACGATCGTCACCCCCGGCATGATCGGCGTGCCCGGAAAGTGACCCTGAAAATGCGGCTCGTTCATCGAGACATTCTTGATCCCCAAAGCCGAGGACGTCCCATCAATCTCGACCACCCGGTCCACCAGAAGGAACGGATAACGATGCGGCAGAATCCGCTGGATCAGCTGGATATCTGCGCTTTTCAGGGTGTCGGTCATGTGGTGTCCTTTGCTTTTGGCTGCCCGGCCTTTTGTGCCTAGCAATCCAGCGCCCCGGGGGCAAGCGTCTCGCCAGACCGCTCCTGATCAGGGATGAGGCGGGATAAGATCGCTGCCGTCCCCGATGGCAGCATCAATGCGGCGTATTGCGGTGTCGGTGATATCCACCTCGTCGGCGCTGACGATCACGATGCGCCGCTCCACGATCAGGGCCGCGCCCGTCTCTTGCAGGATGGCGAAAATCTCGGACCGCGCGGCCTGAATGAAGACCCGGCGCGCGTCTTCGTTGAAACTGTCAAGGGTCTTGGCCTTATCGTCCTGCGCCGTCCGGAAGGACTGAACCTTTTCATCAAAGGCATCGGCCAGCGCACGAAACGCCGCAGGGTCCATGCCCGGGCGCTTGTCGGTCAGCTTCTGCTCTTCGACCGTCAGTTCCGCCGTGATGCGTTCGTTCTCCGAAACCAGGTCAGTGCGCATGGCCTCAAGCTCCTGCTGGACCCGGCGCCCAAAGGCGCTTTCAGCATAAAGTCTGTCAGATTCCAGCGTCAGTATCGGGCTGCTCAACTCTCCAGTGACCAAAGGCGTGTTGAACACAGGCTCCTGCGCAAAAGTCGCCACTGGCAAAGCCAGCAGCGACAGGATCGTCACAAGACGCGCAAGGCCCCCCCAACCAGGCATCAGAACCTGGACGAGATGGTCAGTTCGAATTCCTGCGGCTTGTCATACTTTTCCTTCGCCAGCGCATGGCTGAAGTTGAACCGGAGCGGGCCAATGGCTGTGTCCCAGAACAGCGACAGACCCACAACCTGACGGGCCGAAAAGTCATCGTAGATGACGTCGGCATTGACCTTGTCCAGATCCCAAAGCGATCCGATGTCATAGTAAACACCGGCGGAAATGCCGTATTCATCCGGCAGACCCACCGGGAACTCCGCCTCAAAACGCGCGACGGCAAACAGGTTGCCGCCAAGCGCATCATCCACATCAGTCGTTGAATTGCGTTCACGCGGGCCGATGCCACCAGATTCGAACCCGCGCATGACCGAGGATCCCATAAAGAAACGGTCCGTCACGCGGCTGCCGCCATTTGCGTAGTTGATCGATCCGCCCTCAAGCGTGGCACGCAGGGTGACCTCTTCGCTCATCACCATCTTTTGCGCGACCGCGCGTACGTTTGTGCGCACAAAGCTGGTATCGCCGCCCAGCCCGCCAAAGTCCTGCCCAAATTCCAGCAGAATACCGGCGGTCGGATCAAGCCCGCTGCGACGGGTGTCATAACTCAGCGTATAACCCACGGAACTGTCCCAGCGCGCGCCTTCAAGCGTTTCGGCCGTGACCAGCTCGCCAACATCAGAACTGGCGCTGGTGATATCGGAATACTTGGCGGTATAGCGCAGCGCGAGCTTGCCACTCTCTGAAATCGGAAAGGTCAGCGAGGGTGAAAAACGGCCGATGGTGGTGTCGTAATCCGAGTTGTCGTTGTTGGTCTCGGTATAGGAAAGCCCAATACCGAACGCCAGATCGCGCCCCAGAACAGCCGGTTCGTTAAAACTGAAGGTATATGACTTGGACGACGAGGCCGTGTTGAAGCCCAGACTGATGCCTTGCCCGCGGCCCAGGAAGTTGCGCTCGCGGAATTCGATCGCCAGACCGAAACCGCTGGACGATGAATAGGAGCCGCCAAAGCTGATCGACCCTGTAGGCTGCTCTTCGACATTCACATCCACGATGACCTGTTGCGGCGTTGATCCTTCGCGCGCATTGACATCGGATGTGGTAAAGAACCCCAGCGCGCGGATACGCTCGGCGCTTTCGCGGATCTCGCGCGGGTTGAACGGGTCCCCTTCCACAACCTTGAACTGGCGGCGGATGACGTTGTCCCGCGTCGTTGTGTTGCCTTCGATATCGATGCGTTCGACAAAGATGCGCGGCGCACGGGTCAGCTGGAATTCGATGTTCAGCGACAGATCGCGTTCGTTGCGGGTGACGCGCGGATCGACGCGGACAAAGTTCAGCCCCTCTCGGATCGCCAGACGTTCCAGCCGGGCAATCTCGTTATCGACCTGCGCCGGGGAATAGACCTTGCCGGTTTTGAGGCTGATCTCATTCTGGAACGCATCCACATCCACATCGGGCAGATCGGACGACACTGTGACCTGACCGAATTTGAACTGCTGACCTTCCTGGACGTTGAATGTCACGAAATAGCCGTCGCGTTCCTGGCTCAACTCGGAATTCACCCCTGTGATGCGGAAATCGACATAGCCGCGCGAGGAATAGAAATCCTTCAGCACCTGCTGGTCGAACTGCACCCGGTCCTGGACAAAGGTATCGGAGGAGATGATCGCCCGGAAGATGCCCGCCTGTTTGGTGTTCAGCACGCGGCGCAGGCGCCGGTCGGAATACTTTTCATTGCCGACAAAGCCGATGCGCTCCACCTCGGTCACGCCGCCTTCGAACACCTCGAACACCAGATCGACGCGGTTGTCTGACCGGCGAATGACCTTGGGTTGCACCCGCGCGGCCAGACGGCCCTGCTGCACATAGCCTTCGGTGATCAGCTTGGCATCCGCCTCGGCGATGCGCGGGTTGAACACGCGGCGCGACTGCGACTGCACGATCTGGCTCAGTGCATCGTCATTGATCCGGTTGTTGCCTTCAAACGCGATCGAATTGATCGTCGGGAATTCAACCACACGGATCACCAGCTGGTTGCCCTGCGGCACGATATCGACCGTCTCGAACAGACCCGATGCAAGGATGCGCTGATAGGCATCGTTCAGCTCTGCGGCGGACACACTCTGACCCCGGGCGATTCCAGCATAGCTCAGGATGGTGCCCTGCTCGATGCGCTGGTTGCCTTCGACCTGCACGTTACTAAAACTGTAGGACTGCGCCCTCGCGGTGTCTGGCAAAGCCGTGAACCCTACTGCCAAGGCAACAGAGAGTGCACCGGCCATCTGCCGTGTGCGGGCCTTGCTGTTGCGCTTGCGCCGCTCGAACGCTGCCGGTTTATCGGTCATTCTGCCATTCCATTCAAACATCCCACTCGCGACGTGAGTATCGGCATTGGCGAAAGTTGTCAAAAGCCTCTGACAGGGAATTCGCGCCTTTGTGCCGTCGTTTTCGACGCTGCGTGCCGTTGAAAGTCGCCCGCGCCGAAAACCTGCTCGAAAAGGGCTGCATTGCCCCATGAAAAACGCCGCGGCCGTGGATACGGGCGCGGCGCGATGTCCTTGCGTCACTCAATGCTCAGGGCTCAGGGGCAGAAGATATCGTTCGACAGCGAAAACACCATCAGGCCCAGCACCAGTGTCAGACCGATCGACATCAGAACCTTCAGCGCAAGGTCGCTGGGCGGACGTCCCGACACAGCCTCGAATGCGAAAAAGCACAGATGCCCGCCGTCCAGCACCGGCACAGGAAACAGGTTCAGCAGGCCCACCGCCGTGCTGAGCACCGCAATGAACCAGATAAAGCTGGCCGTACCGGCACTCGCCATCGCGCCCGAGGTTTCGGCAATGCCGATGGGCCCCGACAGGTTGCAGGTGCTGATCGCGCCCGTCACCATATGCCACAGTCCGGAAAGCGACCCTTCGATGATCGTCCCGGTCTGCCCGACCGCCGCCGTCAGTGCATCCCACGGCCCCGGCGTCACGGTTGCCGGCTCAAAAAAGATCCCACCGGCGATGCCGATGCGGTACACCTTGCGGAAACTGTTGTCCGCCTGCGGCTCATCCGTCGACCGGGGCGTCAAGGTCATGGCAAGAACCTCCCCATCGCGCCAGACCTTCAGATCCAGCGGCGCCCCTTCCGAGGTTTCAACCTCTTGACGCAGCTGGTCAAAGGCAAAGATCGGTGTGCCATTGATGCTTTGAATGACATCCCCCGCCCGCATGCCGATGTCGCTCGCGGCAGAGCGCGGCACAACCTGACCGGCCAGCGGCGGATAGACATAAGGGCCGGTCACATCCCGTTCAGATCCGTCGCGCAGCACAGTATAGGTCAGCTGCTCCTGCACCGGCAGATTGTCCAGAAAGCTGCTGAACGCCACCGGATCGTCAAAGGCGGGCGGCACATTTCCTTCAATGGCGGCAATCTCATCGCCGATCTGCAGCTCCTGCACCGCCGGCAGCGGGCGCAATTCACCCACCGTCAGCGGTTCAGACACCACCCCGCGCAGCAGGAAAATGCCGGTAAAGACCACAATAGACAGCATAAAATTGAACATCGGACCCGCCGCAACCGTCGCCGTGCGCGCCCAGAGCGGGGCCCCGTTCATCGTGCTGCGCCGCTCTTCCTTGGAAAGCGCCGACATTTTGGCCTGATCTGTGCCGCCAGACGGATTGCTGTCGCCCTTGAATTTCACATAGCCGCCAAAGGGCAGCAGCGCGAACTGCCATTGGGTGCCGCGCTTGTCCACGCGCGAAAACAGCACCGGCCCAAAACCCAGCGAGAAGACTTCGGCATGAATGCCCGACCAGCGCCCGACGATGTAATGGCCGTATTCATGAATCGCCACGATCACCGAAAGGGCAACGACAAAAGCCAGCAGCGTCCACAGAACGCCCCCGAACTGCGGGATCAATGTGGTCATGTCCAAAGCGTCTGCCCTTATCCGTTTGTTATGTAGTCGTCAGCGGTTTCTCTAGCGAGATGGTCCGCATGCCTTACGTTATCAAGGGAAATCGCTGCATCTAAGTTACCGGGATGGGCCGAAAGCCTGCTCAGCACCTCTTCGACCACCTGCGCCATCTGCAAAAACCCGATGCGCCTGTCGATGAAGGCGTCCATCGCCACCTCCTTGGCCGCGTTGAACACGGCACCACAAAGTCCCCCCGCCTGCATCACCTCACGCGCCAGCCGCAGCGCGGGCCAGCGCAACTCGTCCGGGGCGCGAAAGGTAAGCGCACCGATCTTTACCAGATCCAGCCGTTCCACCGGCAGATCGCGCCGTTCGGGATGATGCAGCGCATAACCGATGGCATGGCGCATGTCGCTGGGCCCAACATGGGCCATCAGCGCGCCGTCGCGAAACCCGACCAGCGCATGGATCAGCGATTCCGGATGCACCACAGCTTCGATCTTGGCCGGGTCGATCTGGAAAAACTCACGGGTTTCAATCAGTTCAAGAGCCTTATTGAACATCGACGCCGAATCTATGGTGATGCGCTGGCCCATATCCCAGTTGGGATGGGTCGCCGCCTGTTCCGGCGTTGCCTGCGCCAGCTGCTCCATCGGCCAGTCGCGGAACGCACCGCCGCTCGCAGTCAGGATGATGCGCTCCACATCCTCCATCCGCTCGCCCACAAGCGCCTGAAACACTGCGGAATGTTCGGAATCCACCGGCAGGATCGTGCCGCCATGGGCCTTGGCCGTGGCCATCATCAGCGGCCCAGCACAGACCATGCTTTCCTTGTTGGCCAGTGCAAGCGTCGCGCCCTGCTGTAACGCCATCAACCCCGGCGCCAGCCCCGCCGCGCCGACAATCGCCGACATCACCCAATCCGCAGGCCGCGCCGCCGCCTCGATCAGTGCCGCCTCACCTGCGGCAACCTCGATCCCGGATCCAGCAAGGGCCACGCGCAGATCGTCCAAGCAGTCCGCATAGGCGGTCACCGCCACCTCGGCCCTCAAATTCCGTGCATCTTCTGACAGTTGCGCGACGTTCCTGCCGCCGCTCAGCGCAACTACATGGTAGTCCTCCGGCGCGCGGGCAATCAGATCAATCGTGTTCTGTCCAATGGACCCGGTCGCGCCAAAGATGGAAACCCGTTTCATGGTGTTCCCGTCGGCAACCCGACCATCTGGCCCACGATCACGATGAACAGCGCAGCACCCAGCATCCCGTCAAAGCGATCCAGCAATCCGCCATGCCCGGGGATAAGGTTTGAACTGTCCTTTACCCCGGTGCGCCGCTTGATTGCGCTTTCGGCGATGTCCCCGATCTGGCTCGCCATAGCGACCGCTATGCTGATGCCCATCAACCCCGGCCCTGCCGGGGTCAGCGTGGCAAACGCCAGGCCGACCAGCGCCGCACCAACCCAGCCCGCCGCCGTGCCCGACCAAGTCTTTTTCGGGCTGACGCGCGGCCAGAACTTTGGCCCGCCGATCAGCCGACCGGCAAAATATCCCGCGACGTCCGTCACCACAACAACAATGACCAGCCAGGCCATCCAGGTCAGGCCGAAATCATCGCGCAGCCCCATGAGGCCATAGCCCGCCAGCATGATCGCTGCCGTAAACACCGCATAGGTGACGCCGCCCCGCTCCATCCGGCCCAGACCCACCATCGACGGCACCATGATCAGCGGCAACGCAAAGGCCACAGGCACCTCGATCGCCAGCGCCAGCGCTGATCCTGCGACAACCGCCAGCACGAGCGAGGATTTGCTACGCTTGGAATCCAGCATGCAGACCAGTTCCCAAACCATGACAGCGCAGATCAGAACCGTCAGCGCATGAAACCACACCCCACCCAGCCAGATCGTAAGAAGGCCAATGGCCACCATCGTCACGGCCGAAATAAGCCGCGGCATCAGATCGTCCCAGCGTGAACTGCTCATGCCTTCACCGCGCCGTAACGTCGATCTCGCGCGCCATAAGCCTTGGTCAGCATACCAAATTCCTCGGCGCTGAAATCAGGCCAAAGCGTATCGACGAATTCATATTCCGCATAGGCCGACTGCCACAAAAGAAAGTTGGAAATACGCGCCTCTCCGCTGGTGCGGATAACCAGATCAGGGTCGGGTAAAACATAGGTATCCAGATACTTTGGCAAGGTTTCTTCATTCACGCTGTCAGGACACAGCTTGCCCGCCGCCACATCCTGCGCCAGCCGCCGCGTGGCACGCGCCACCTCGTCCCGGCCGCCGTAATTCAGCGCGATGGTCAGGTTCACCCCGGTGCAATGTTCGGTATAGGTTTCCATCTCGTCCATCAGGCGGATCAGCTTTGCATCCAGCCGCACCCGGTCCCCAATGAACCGCACACGCACATTTTCCTCGCACAGTGCGCGGGTTTCCTTGGCGATATAGCGGCGAAACAGGCTCATCAGACCGGCAACCTCGGTCTGGGTCCGCTTCCAGTTTTCGGTCGAAAAGGCAAAGATCGTCAGATAGCGCACCCCTAGATCGGGGCAGGCCTCGACCAGTTCGCGGATGCGCTTGGCCCCAGCGTGATGCCCGAACAGCCGCGGTCGCCCACGCTGACGCGCCCAGCGACCGTTTCCATCCATGATGACGGCGACGTGACGGGGGCCATTGCCCTCGCGGATCGGTTTGGCCATCACGGCCCCCCTTTCGGTCAGAACCGATTCAGACCTGCATGATCTCGGCTTGCTTGCTCTCAAGCAGTTCGTCCACTTTGGCGGTATAGCTGTCGGTCAGTTCCTGCACGGCGGATTCCCAGAATTTCTGATCATCCTCGGACAGTGAATTGTCGACCTTGGCCTTCTTTATCTGATCCATACCATCGCGGCGCAGGTTGCGCACGGAAACCCTCGCACTTTCCGCATATTGCGCGGCAACTTTGGTCAGCTCGCGGCGGCGTTCCTCGTTCAGCTCGGGGATCGGGAGCATGATGATCGTGCCGTTCAGCTGCGGGTTGATGCCCAGACCGCTGTTGCGGATCGCTTTTTCGACCTTGCCGACCATCGCCTTGTCCCAGACGTTGATCGTGACCATCCGGCTTTCTGGCACGTTGACCGTGCCGACCTGATTGATCGGGGTCATCGACCCATAAGCATCAACCATGATGGGATCCAGCATCGAAGATGCGGCCCGTCCTGTCCGCAGAGATGCGAATTCGGTGCGCAGGTTCGCCATCGCGCCATCCATCCGGCGTTTCAGGTCATCGGTATCAAGTTCAAAGTCATCGGCCATCTGCTCTGTCACTCTCTGGCAATTTCGTTTTCAGGGGGTTTAGAGCACCCAAAAGCGCAAGTACAGTCCGAGGGTGCATTTCCATCAAACCCGGCTGCTCAGTCCATGTCGTCAAGATGCCTGCGACGCATCCGTTGAAGCACGACCGCACCCAACACCAGCGTGATCGCGGCCGAGGTCACCAACCCCGCCCAGTCACTCACAATTTCCACCAGCTCGCCCAGGTTCGCGCCAAAAACATACCCAAGTACGACATAGATCGTGACCCAGACCGCCTCGCCCGCAGCATCACAGGCGGTAAACCGGGTCCGGGACATTCCGACCGCGCCCGCCGTCAGATTCATCCACGGCCCCAGAATCGCCACCATCCAGGTTGAAAAGAACACACCAACCCCGCCCCACCGCGCCAGCCCCTTACGCGCCCGCTCCAGCAGCTTCGCGCGTTTCGGGTTCTGCCTCAGCCGCGCCAGCACCGCAGGCCCGCCACTGCGCCCGATCTGGAATCCCAGCTGATCCCCAGAGATCGCCCCGCAAAGCGCCGCCAGCACCACCTGCCACAGCACAAGATCACCCGAGGCCGCAAAGGCGCCCCCGGACAACATGACCGCAAAGGTGGGGATCGGAATGGCAAGACAGGACAGGAATGTCGCCACAAAAATCACAGGAAGTCCGTAGCCCGACACATAGCCAAGGAACATCTCAGTCATTTGGCAGGATCCCCGCCTCAGGCTTGATCCCGGTGTCCGCTTGGGCCCGGGCGTCTCGGATCGCCGCCTTCAGCCCGGTGATCATCTCGTCCAGATCACGCCCTTGCCGCTCGGCCATCGTGGCCAAGCTGACCGCCCGTTCCCCGCCCTGCGGCATGGGGCCAAGAGCGTCGATGACGACCTCCCTTGTCACATCCCAGTGCTTTGCGACAAAGCGCGGGGTCATCCAGCCCTCGATCGGGCGGTTGGGCAGCCCCGCATCGGACCAGAGCAGCATCGACAGGGTCAGGCGCACCAGAAACACCGCAGTCACGCTCAGCGCCACACCAAAGGCCAGGGTCAGAACGGCGTGTCGTTTCATGAACTGCTTCATCGCCGCCCTCTACCTGCCAGCCTCGCCCTTTTATCGGGGCGTGGTATCTAGCCCTGCACCCGCGTATAGGTCCCCTGTCCTGCCAGGATGCCCTTGAACCCGCCCGGCTCGTCCAGCGAAAAGACGATGATCGGCAGCTTGTTGTCCCGCGCAAGCGCAATGGCCGTTGCGTCCATCACCTTGAGGTTTTTGGCAAGGCAGTCATCATAGCTCACCGTTTCATAGCGCACGGCGTCGTCATGTTTCATCGGGTCCTTGTCATAGACGCCGTCCACCTTGGTGCCCTTGAAGATCGCCTGACAGGTCATTTCATTGGCCCGCAGCGTCGCAGCAGTGTCGGTGGTGAAATAGGGGTTGCCCGTGCCGGCGGCAAAGATGCAGACACGCTTTTTCTCAAGATGGCGCACCGCGCGGCGGCGAATATAGGGCTCGCAGACCTGATCCATCGGAATGGCGCTGATCGTGCGGGTGTGGATGTTAAGCTGTTCCAGCGCCGCCTGCATGGCAAGCGCGTTCATCACCGTGGCAAGCATCCCCATGTAATCGGCGGTGGTCCGCTCCATTCCCTGCGCGCTGCCCTGAAGGCCGCGAAAGATGTTGCCGCCACCGATCACCATGCAGATCTCAACGCCCATATCATGTACGGACTTCACCTCGCGGGCGATCCGCTCGACTGTTGGCGGATGCAGACCAAACCCTTGGGGACCCATCAGCGCCTCCCCGGAAATCTTCAGCATGACGCGTTTGAAGGTCGTCTCGGGAATCTCTGTCTGGGCCATGTTGCGCTCCGTCGGGTGTCAGGTTTAGGATCAGGGGCATAGATGTCCCAATTCCGGTTCCGGGGCAATGCCGCGCCGCAGCTTGGACATCAAAACAGGCAAAACCCTATCTGACGTGTCCAGAGCAGAGGCGCGCAAGGGAAAATGGAGGACACAGAAGTGACCCCGCCAGCCGCCCTCGACCTGTCCCGCCTGGACCCGGACCGTCCGGTCCTGATCGCGGGCGCCACGGCGAGTGGCAAATCCGCGCTGGCCCTGCGCATCGCGCGCGAACAGGGTGGCGTCATCGTGAATGCCGATGCGATTCAGGTCTATGACAACTGGCGCATCCTGACCGCCCGCCCCTCTGAGGAAGAGGAGAAACAGGCCCCGCACGCGCTCTACGGTCACATCCGCGGCGATCTGCCCTATTCCGTCGGCGCCTGGCTGCGCGATGTGGCGCCGCTGCTGAAGGGCCCGCAACGGGTGATCATCACCGGTGGCACCGGGCTTTATTTCACCGCCCTGACCGACGGGCTGGCTGATATCCCAGCAACCCCGCCCGATCTGCGCGCCCGCGCCGATGCGCTGCTGCGCGATCACGGGCTGGATGCGCTGCGCGCCGAACTTGATTCGGACACCCTGTCGCGAATCGATACCCAGAACCCTATGCGCGTGCAGCGCGCCTGGGAGGTGCAGACCCTGACCGGGCGCGGGATTTCCGCCTGGCAGGACGACACGCCACCACCGCTGCTGCCGCTCGAGCGCGCGCAACCCTTCGTGGTCGACTTGGCCAAAGAGGATCTGAACACCCGCATCGCGACCCGTTTCGCGCAGATGGTCTCTCAGGGCGCCCTAAGCGAGGCCCGCGCCAATCTTCCCGATTTCGATCCGGCCCAGCCATCGGCCAAGGCCATCGGCGCGGCCGAACTTATCGCCCATCTTCAAGGCAGGTTGCCGTTGGATCAGGCAATAGACCGCTCAACCATTGCCACACGCCAGTTCGCAAAGCGACAGCGGACTTGGTTTCGCGCCAGAATGGGCGCATGGACCAGAATATCACCGGACAGGCCCAGAGCATGACTCAAAGACCCACCTTTCTCAGGACATCACGCATGAACCAGGGCGCGCCACACGACGCAGGCGACATCCGCTGTCAGTCCATTGCGCAGTTTTCGCAAGGCGCCTCCTGGCGGGTGAGCTGTCTGCACGATCTTCCGCGCGATCTGATGATCTGGATCACCCGGGGTCAGGGTCGCGTGATCATCAACGGCGTGCGCCGCGGCATCGGCACCCATAACGCGATCTTTTTGCCCGCAGGCACCCTGTTCGCCATCGACCTTGGCCCGCAGGGTTTTGCCCAGGTGATCGAAAGCCCGCCGGGCCTGACTGACCGCCTGCCGACAGCGCCGGTGCATCTGCGCGTCCGCGACAGCCTTGCCCAGGCCGAACTCACGTCCGAGGTCGAGGCCATGCAGCGCGAGTTGTCGCGCGAACGCCCGCTGCTTCAGGACGCGCTAGAGGCGCATGTGCGCCTCATTGCCGTCTGGCTTGCCCGCCAACTGGCCAGCGGCAACAGCGACACGCCCAGTGACACCGCTGAACAGCGTCTGGTTCAGAAGTTCTCCGCGCTCGTTGTGCGCGATTTTCGCGCCGACCGCGCCATGGCCGATTATGCCGAGGTGCTGAATATCGCGCCGACAGAGCTGAGCCAGATCTGCCGCGACTGCTGTGGCAAGACCGCCGCCGAAATCCTCACCGAACGCCGCCTCTACGAGGCGCGCGTAATGCTCTCTTCCCCGGACCCGACGATTCAGGATGTGGCCCACGAACTTGGCTTTCAAAGCGCGGCCTATTTCGACCGGTTCATACAGACCCACACGGGCCAGACCCCCAGCGCCCTGCGCGAGCATAGCATTGGCGCGGCCTCGCGCTGAAGACACCGCAATCGCCGCGCGAAACTTGCGCGCCAACAGCACCAAAGGGTTCGCGACTGATCGGACCAACCAGCATACAGGGCCGTTTCCAATTGAAAACGCCCCTTTTTGACACTGATTTGTGCAAACATCCGCCCAAACCCGTACCGGAACTGCAGATTGTCCTATGTAACCCTAACGATCGGAACAGCGGCCAGTCAGAGCAAAGATCGCGCGCCACCCACAACACCCGCGTGCGAGTGAACTGAATGTCTCAGAGGGAGAGCACCGTGACCCAACCGACAGACAGCCAGCAGGTGCATCCTGCGGCGCAGATGTATGCCGAAGAGTTCAGGACAGGCCAGCTCGACCGCCGCGAATTCCTGACCCGCACCACGGGACTTGGCCTCAGCGTTGCGGCCGCCTATGCGCTTGGCGGCCTTGGCAGCCCCGCACAGGCCACACCGCAAGTGCAGGACGGCGGCACGCTGCGCATTGAAACCTATGTGCGCGCACTCAAGGACCCGCGCACCGCCGACTGGTCCGAGATTGCGAATTTCACCCGGGGCTGGCTCGAATACATGGTCGAATACAACCGCGACGGCACCGTGCGCGGTATGCTGATCGAAAGCTGGGACGCCAATGACGACGCCACCGAATACACGCTGCACCTGCGCCCCGGCGTAAGCTGGAACAACGGCGACCCGTTTAACGCCGATGATGTGGTGCGGATGCTGAACTACTGGTGCGACAAGTCGGTCGAGGGCAATTCCATGGCTGGGCGCATGTCCACCCTGATCGACGCCACCACAAACAAGCTCATCGACGGCGCGGCGGAAAAGATCGACGATCTGACCGTAAAGATCACCCTGCCCGCCCCCGACATCGCGATCATCGTCAACATGGCCGACTACCCCGCAGCGGTTGTCCATGCCAGCCACGACCCCGAAACCATGCTCACCAACCCCATCGGCACCGGCCCCTTCCTGCCCGAATCGCTTGAGGTCGGGATCAAGGGCGTGCTGGTCCGGAACACCGGTCATGACTGGTGGGGCGCGACAGCCGACGGCATCGGCGGCGCCTATCTCGACCGGATTGAATATATCGACTATGGCTCGGATCCCTCCGCCTGGATCGCCGCGATCGACTCGGACGAGGTGGACATGCTCTACCAGAACGTCAACGAATTCATCGAAATCGCAGATGCCATAGGGTGGGAGAAATCCGAAGTCATCACCGGCTCCACCGTTGTGGTGCGTTTCAACCAGCAGACGCTGGTCAACGAAACCGCGCCCTATGCGGACGTGCGGGTGCGCAAGGCGCTGCAGATGTCTGTCGACAATGCGATCTGCCTGGAACTCGGCTATGCGGGTCTGGGCGTCACCGCTGACAATCATCACGTTGCCCCCGTCCATCCCGAATATGCCGACATCGGCCCGACCGAGCTGAATCCCTCAGGCGCTGTCCCCCTGCTGCAAGCGGCCGGAATGGCCGATTTCGAACACGAGCTGATCACGCTTGATGACGGGTTCACCAAGAACACCGGCGATGCCGCGGCCGCCATGATGCGCGATGCCGGAATCAGCGTCAAACGCACAGTCCTGCCCGGATCGAGCTACTGGAACGACTGGGCAAAATATCCCCTGTCGGTCACCGAATGGGTCCACCGCCCGCTGGGCGTGCAAGTGCTGGCGCTGGCCTATCGCTCGGGCGAGCCATGGAACGAGGCGGGGTATGCCAATTCCGAATTCGACGCAAAGCTGAACGCCGCCATGTCCATCGCCGATGCGGACAAGCGCCGCGAGGTGATGGCAGATGTGGAAAAGATCCTGCAGGACGACGCGGTGATCATTCAGCCTTACTGGCGCTCTTTGTTCCGGCATTTCCGCCCCGGCGTGATCGGCGCCGAAATGCACCCCAGTTTTGAGATACACCCCTACAAGCTGGGCTTTGCCGCCTGACCGGTTCCGGGGCCGCAGGACGCTGCGGCCCTGTTGCATCTCAGCGCATCACCACCGATGCGCCGCCCTGCGCCCAGAGCGCCGCGCCATTCAACAGAACACTGACCCCTGGTTATAGGACCGTTCATATTTCGGCGGCTCTGGATCATGCTCCTGACCGCGTTGGCGCTGACCTTTGTCGTCTTCTGCCTGACCAACATCACTCCGAACCTTGGAAAGCTCGCGACACGCCAGGGCAATTTGCGCATGACTGACGCACAGGTTGCCACATGGCTTGGCAACCGCGCCTATCTCGACCCCAACGTCACCAGATATGGCCAGTGGCTGGGCGTTTTGTGCGCGGCCACGTGATCACCAGCACCGATGGTGAAATCCATGCCCGCTGCGCTCTGCCCGGACAGCCTGTCGATCAGGCCGCCCGCTACTGCGGCATCCTGCAGGGCAACTGGGGGAGCTTGAAGGTGTTCACGCAAGGCGTCGAACCTCATCATCGCTACACGCCTTGCCCTGACGGCCAAGCTGATGTTCTGGCTCTTTACAGGCCTCTGTGGCGCGCTCGATCTGGTGGTGCCCCATGACGCGCTGCAACAGGTCCCCACGATGAAGAACAAAACGCCCGGCACCTCGTCACCGGGGCGTTTGATGTCTATCCTTATTACCTGCTGGACGGCGACAACCTCGCCCGCGATGTTTTTTCCCGCATGGTAAAGGGTGCCTCGGAGGTCGTGCAGATCGCCCCGCTCGCGACGCTCTTTACCTTCATGGTCGGCATCACCCTGCACATGGCGGCCGGTTTCTTCGGCGGGCGGCTCGAAACGGAGCGGGCCTGCGCTGCCGACCTCATCCTCGCCTTTCAGGTGGTCCGGCTGGTCATACCCGAAATCCTCGCCAGCGGCATTCCGAACAACATGGCGATGGTGGCGTTGGTGTTCCCGCGGGCCTTTGTCACCGTGCTGCTGAACGCACGCGACCACACACGGCACAAACCTTCGCACGCCGATGCTGATCGATGTGCTGAGCGTCCTCGGCTGGCCCTACCTCTCGCTGATCTCGCAAAGCGGCGCACCCATCTAGATCCCCCTCGGCTTTGCCGATCTGTTAGATGTGCCGGGCGGCATCCTCGTGGTCTTTGTCTCGGTCGTCTTCGTCAAGGCGCCCACAATGTTCCGCATCGTGCGAGGCCTGACGCTCCAGCTCAGGACCCGCGATTATGTCGCCGCCGCCCAGACCCGGGGCGAAGGTCCCTGGTACATCATGCTGTGGGAAATCCCGCCCAACACCCGTGGCCCGCTGATCGTCGATTGCTGCCTGCGCATCGGCTACACAACGATCCTGCTAGGCACGCTCGGCTTCTTCGGCTTTGGCCTGCTACCCGAATCGCCGGGCTGGGGCACGACGATCAATGACGGGCGGCGCCTGCTGTCGATTTATCAGCACCCCGCTCTGGTGTCCGCCGTGTCCCTGCTGTCGCTGATGCTGGGCCTGATCCTGCTGGCGGATGGCCTGCACGAAGGTAGCCTGAAAGACTGAGCCGCCGGACCGGGGGGCCAGCCCCCCGGACCCCCCGGGATAT
>NZ_AWWI01000101.1 GCF_002760615.1 Puniceibacterium antarcticum
GAAGACGGGGGATGTCGCCAAGTCTGCGATGTCCCCCTGCCATCAGCCTCAGAGAGGCTGAGAATCTCCACCAATACAATACCAGCTCCCTCCAGCGAGCCTCTGGTTCACCCAGAAAATGATGCAGTTGAGGTCGGCTTCTGCTTTTTATGCCAGCAGCGCAGCACGAAACTTACCCAGATCAGGTTGAAGGGCTGAGTTTGCAATGGTGCGCAATGCTGCCGCTCAAGCTCAGCGCACTTCAGGCATTTGATGAGCGCACAAAGGTGGCTTCTGTTATCTTCCACAAACCTTCAACAACTGTATCGATTTTGAACGGGGTTTGTGGCTGCGTCAAACGAGACGGTTTGCATATGTGCCAAAAACGAGCGTTTTAGCGCGCTCTCAAAGGTCTTTTTTTCGGACCAAGCGGTCTTAGGTCCTTTTACCCCTTATGAATTAACGCTGCCTTCCGCTCGCGATGCCGAGAAATGTGCATGCAACGATCAGCCCTGCACCGCACAGCGCTGCGGGAGTGGCGGGCTTGGATAGGAGTGCCCACGCAAGCGCGAAACCGAACGGCGGCTCGGTTCCCATCAGAAAACCGACACGCGTCGGGCTGGTGCGACGAACTGCCATGTTCTGCACATAAAAGGCTCCGACCGTGCAAAACAACGAGAGAAAAACAATCGAAGCCCAGCCATTCATATCCGCTCTGACCAGAAGCCCGATTGGCCCAGACTGTGCGAGAAGTAGTGCCAGGACCAATCCCGCAACAGTGGCGGCCTGCACCGCGGTCAGTGCGGCGGAAGAAAGGCGGCTACCCTCCATCAGACGCTTGGTCGATACCACCATCACCGCCCGCAGGCCGGCGGCGCAAAGAACCAGCAGATCTCCGAACCCGAGTGCCCCCAATCCACCCGATAGTACCATGACGCCAATCACTGCGACCATGCCGCCACACATAATTCCGGCAGGAGGTAGCCTGCGCTGCAGCCCAAACTCGAGGAAAGGCGTAAAGATCGTGCAGAGTGAGATGATCAGCGCCGTGTTTGTGGCTGTGGTCATCGACACACCCCATGTCTCAGCGAGGAAAATTGCGCTGAGGATGCCTCCAAGCAGCGCTCCTGCGCGAAGATCCGCGTAGCGTGCTACGCGCAGGTCGTGGAAGGCCACCGCACTCATGACCAGCGCGGTCAGAATAAAGCGGTAGAAGATCAGCAAGAGCACCGGCATATACTCCAGCGCCTCCTTGGCGACCGGGTAGCTTGCCCCCCATACAACTGCCACGCCCAATACGGCTAAATCCGCCCAAAGCGTCGTGCGCCGTGCCGTGATACTTTCTAGTGCCGCCATCTTGGTCCTTGTACTCCGTATGAAGTTACGACGAGTTAGGCCATGCGGCGTATCGCAATATAGAATGAAAACGCGGTGTCAGCCTTTAGCAAAAGCGGCGGGGGTGATGCCGACAATCGCCCGGAAATGGCGACCCATGTGGCTCTGGTCCGCAAATCCCGCCTGCGCCGCTGCTTCTGCCGAGGTCATGCCCGCACGAAGCAGGCGCTTCACTAGCATCATATTCCTTTACAGATGCCAAGCATGAGGAGGCAGGCCTGTGGCGTGCCGAAAAGCATCAATGGTCTGCCTGCGGCGCAGGCCGGTGATCCGGCACAGATCCTCCAGCGAGACATCCTGCTCAACGCAGCTGTCAAGGTAATCCATCGCATCCGCAATCCGCCCTTTTCCTTGCCGTTCGGGGGCGGAAAACTGAGGCATCAGTTCGCGGAGTAGCATACCAATAAGCGTATCGAGCGCCACTTCGCGCGACAGCCGCTGAACCGATAAATGCAGAGTCTCGTGGAGGATAGAAAATCGCCGTGCCAGATCGGGCCGAGCGTGGAAAGCCGCGCCAAAATCAAGCGTTTCTGTAGGAGTATGCCCTGTCATGTCCTCCAGAAATGCGCCAATCTCCGGCTCAGGAATATAGAGCATCCGCTGTCGCCAGCCGACCTCGCTTCCTGCACCACCATGATGGACATCGCCCGGACGCATCGTAACCACCGAACCCAGTGGCACTTGGTTCATCTCGCCACGACACCAAACAGCGTGAATGCCGCCGTCGATTACCCCGAAGATATATTCGTTGTGAGCATGTGGTTTGAACCTCTGCTTCAAATAAGATGCAGAACTGGTTTCGATACCGTAGAGATCGGGCTGGGACCGTAAAGCCACCTGTTCGCGGCTCAGTTGTAGTTCTATTTTTTGCAAGACATAACTCTCCAGTCGTCGGCTTGGCCCTTAGTGTTAAGGCGATATCGCGTCAAATTAAGCAGTGTTACATTTGTCTCTAACCTTACTTTCGATATGCCGGTCCAGACTGTTCAAAAACCACCCAGACCGTGTGGAAACGCACCTCCCGCGCCGTACAAAATGGCCGCGTCGATTGCCTATATGTATTTCGGACGGCTCTGACAGTTTGGGCTCCCCAAGCCCCGTGGACCGCCTTTGTGGTGCGATTATGGGACGGTTTTAGTCGAAATTGGCGGGCAAGAGCCCCCATCAGGCGCTGATGGCGCGCATGAGGCCAACCATGCCGACAAGGGTCAAGGCGCGGCGGATATTCTAGAAAGTGGTCAGGCCGAGGTCAAACGTAAGACATACAAGACTCTTGCCGGTCACTATGATCGCATGAACGGCATTCTGAGCGATAACGGCGGCGAATGGTATCTCGGCAAGCGCTCATTTGCTGACACATTCCTTTATGTGCTGACGCGCTGGATCGCGCGGGCATGTGGCGGCCTGCACCAAATGCGATCACCATCACATTGCATATAACTCGTGCAAAAACCGGCACTGCCCTAAATGTCAGGGACCAGCAGCGCGCGACTGGATGGCGGCGCGGGCGGAGGATCTTCTTCCCGTGGAATATTTCCATATGGTCTTCACCCTTCCGGCAGAGATTGCCCGGATCGCATATTGGAATAAGAGGTCAGTCTACGGCCTGCTATTTAAAGCATCTGCGCAAACAGTGCTGACAATTGCAGCTGATCCCAAGCGTATGGACGCTCGAGTTGGTATGACCAGTGTCCTACACACTTGGGGGTCGGCACTAACCCATCATCCCCACATCCACATGATCGTACCCGGCGGCGGCCTGTCGCCAAGCGGCAACCGCTGGGTCGCCTGCAAGCCAGGGTTCTTTCTGCACGTGCGGGTTCTGTCACGGCTTTTTCGCCGATTGTTCATTGAAGGGCTACTGGCGCTACATCGCTCAGGGGAATTAGTCTTTTTTGGTGATCTCGCTGAGCTATCAGAACCTCAGGCCTTCACTACGTATCTCGCGCCATTGCGTAAAATCGAATGGGTGGTCGTCGCGCCGGAGGCGCGTCTGCGACACGACGCCAAGCCACCCTTCGGTGGGCCCGAAGCCGTGATTGCTTACCTCAGCCGGTACACGCACCGCGTTGCTATCTCGAACAGCCGCCTGATCAGTGCCGATGCCAACACAGTCGCGTTCCGATGGAAGGATTATCGTGTCAAATCAGGTGGCAAACGTGCCGTCATGCGCCTTTCGACATCCGAGTTCATCCGCCGTTTCCTCATCCATGTGCTTCCGGACCGGTTCCACCGCATCCGTCACTACGGCCTGCTCGCCAGTTCCGGGAGAAAGGCCAATATAGCAAAGGTTCGCGCCTTGCTCGGCGTTCAAATCGCCGAACAGAATAGTAACCCGCCAGTCACCAATGCTATTCCGCTCACACTTCGCGAGCCCTGCCCCGGTTGCGGCGGGCAGATGCGCATCATCGAGACCTTTCTGCGCGGCCAGAAACCGCAATCCCGCGCACCGCCCAGAAAGGTCGCCGCATGACGAGATGCACGTCACCGATCAGAGACCACTCCCTGAACTGCATCACATTCAGGGCCGGTACCGGCTTGGCGGAAGGAAAATTGACGACGACAAACGCGCGCAAACTGATGCCAAAGCCCTCCGAAAAAGACGCCCAAGGGCACAAGTTCATGCAAAATAATGCAACGCACTACCATCTCGCAGCGCCCCCGGCTGAACTGGCTTGGAGCTTTCCCCATAGCGCGCGCCCAGACCACACGGCTTCCTCCTAGTCACGTTTCCTTACGCGGGCCCACCTCGCACCAAGAGGAAAAGCCGCGCCCAGGCCCGCATCGAAAAACCTTAAACGAGGACGACATCGAACATTAAAGGTCTGCTTTCCAGCGCGGTAGCTCGAAAGCAGACCGAAAACTTTCGCCAATAGCGGACCTAGCTTCCTCGCGCAGCGATGAACTGGAAGGGCTCAGAGCTGCCTTGCGGCAGTGCAGCACGAGTTCATCCTCCAAAAACCGCATCAAGGAGCACATCATGCGGCGGTTGCCAGCCCTTTCGCGACATTCGTACCTAGCGCAGCGAAATCGATGCAGCGGGCGCGAGATCCCGAGGCCAATTTCCCGAAAGCGGTCGCTCGGCCGGACGACACAGCCGATTCTTATGCAGCAGGCCGCTCGACCGGCAGAGTTGAGTAGATCTGGGTAAAGATAATGCCGCGAGTGCGCATTTCAGCGATCTGTCGCTCGTGATACTTTGCCACAATGAACTCGCGGAATAGGTTCTGGCCAAGCGTCAGGACCAAGCCCCCACAATCAGTGGGGGTTTTAATGTTGATCCATTGTGGTAGCGGAAGGCGATCATTCAAGGCTACCACCAATTGCCAAAACAGCACATGAGGTCATCAGATCACCCAGAGCATAAGTAAACCCGTTCCCGATGATCGTGAGAATTGTGTGCAGGTGCGGGGCGCGCGTGTTCACAACCTCAAGGACGTCGATATTGACATACCGCGCAACGCGCTGGTCGTCTTCACTGGGATTTCGGGCTCTGGGAAATCTTCTCTGGCCTTTGGCACGCTATTCGCGGAATCCCAGCGACGGTTTCTTGAGTCCGTCTCCCCCTATGCGCGGCGGTTGATAGATCAGGTCGGCGAAGCAGACGTGGATAGCATCAACGGGCTCCCACCGGCCGTCGCCTTGCAGCAGCAAAGGGGCACCGCATCAGCCCGGTCGTCGGTGGGCACTGTCACGACGATCTCCAACGGTTTGAGGATGCTGTATTCCCGTGCTGGTGAATACCCAATGGGGCAGTCGATCCTCTACGCAGATGCTTTTTCGCCCAACACCCCTGACGGAGCCTGCCCGCGTTGCCACGGCATCGGGCGCGTGTTCGACGTGACGGAAGACCTGCTGGTCCCCGATCCGACCTTAACGATCCGCACCGGTGCTATTGCCGGTTGGCCCCCGGCCTGGGGCGGGCAGAACCTGCGCGATATTTTGATCTCTCTGGGGTACGACATCGACACACCTTGGCAAGATCTGCCACGCGACACCCGCGACTGGATCCTGTTCACGGACGACACCCCCGAGGTAGCGGTCTATGCGCGGATGACACCGCAGGAAACGCGACGGGCGCGGGAAGAGGATCGCTCGCCCACCTACATGGGCACCTTCACCAGTGCGCGGAATTATGTGTTGAAATCCTTTGCCACGACGCAAAGCGAGCGCACCAAAAAGCGCGTCTCTCAGTTCATGGATATTTCCGTCTGTCCGGCGTGCGACGGCAAGAAGCTGAAACCCGAGTCGCTGTCGGTCACTTTCGAAGGGCTGGACATCGGACAGATCTCACGGCTGACGCTGAACGATCTTGCAACATTGCTAAACACCGCAGCGGACCGGGATCCGGTGGCGCATGACATGAACCCCGAAAAGGCAATCGTTGCGCAACGCATCACCCGCGACATCATGGCCCGCGTGGCAGCTCTGACGCGCCTTGGCCTTGGCTATCTGTCGCCGGAACGGAATACTGTCAGCCTGTCGCCGGGGGAATTGCAGCGGTTGCGACTGGCCACGCAGATCCGGTCGCAACTCTTCGGTGTGGTCTATGTGCTGGACGAGCCGTCAGCGGGCCTCCATCCCTCTGATACCCAAGCCTTGCTGGGTGCATTGGATGACCTGAAAGGTGCTGGCAACTCTCTCTTTGTGGTCGAGCATGACGTCAGTGTCATCCGTCACGCCGACTGGATCGTGGACGTCGGTCCCGACGCGGGCACCGATGGCGGCACTGTCGTCTACAGCGGCCCGTTCGATGGCCTGCGCGGGATCGAAACCTCGCACACCGCGCGGCATCTGTTTGATCACGCCCGCGCGGGCGATCGCACCCCCAGAGAGCCGAAAGGCTGGCTGCGTCTGGCAGGGCTGATCCGGAACAACCTTTACGCGGTCGATGTCGATCTACCGCTGGGGGTTTTGTCAACGGTGACGGGCGTGTCAGGATCTGGCAAGTCCAGCCTTGTCAGTCAGGCGCTCGTTGCACTCGTGGGTGACGCCTTAGGGCAAAAGCGAGCGGCGGAGACCACTGACAACGAACCGGAACTGCTGGAGCAGGAACTGGATACCCCGACCGATGGCCACATCGTCGATGGCATGCAGCATATCCGGCGTCTGGTCGTTGTGGATCAGAAACCTATCGGCCGCACGCCGCGGTCCAATCTCGCAACCTACACCGGCCTGTTCGACCATGTGCGCAAGTTGTTCGCCGCAACAGCGGAAGCGCGGGCAAGGCGCTACGACGCCGGACGTTTTTCCTTCAACGTGGCCAAGGGCCGCTGCCCGAACTGCGAAGGTGCTGGTTTCGTCAGCGTCGAACTGCTGTTCCTTCCCAGCGTCTATGCGCCTTGTCCGGTCTGTCGCGGGCAACGCTACAACGACGAAACGCTCGACATCCGCTATAATGAAAAGACCATCGCAGAGGTCCTCGATCTGACGGTGGAGCGGGCGCACGACTTCTTTGTCGACGACCCCGCAATCATTCGCGCGATCGCCGCCTTGCGTCAGGTCGGCCTTGGGTATCTGCGCCTTGGCCAACCCGCGACAGAACTGTCCGGTGGCGAGGCGCAGAGGATCAAGCTGGCAACGGAACTACAGCGCGCACAACGCAGCGACACGCTTTACGTTCTGGACGAACCCACGACTGGTCTGCATCCAGCGGACGTAACCCTGTTGCTGGCGCAGCTCGATCGGCTGGTCGACGCGGGAAATTCCGTCATCATGGTCGAACACAACATGCTTGTCGCACGGCGTAGTGACTGGGTTGTCGATATCGGCCCCGGTGCTGGCAACGAAGGCGGCAAGGTTGTGGCACAAGGCCCCCCGGCAGAGGTGGCCCGCTCTACAAGCAGCAAAACAGCCCCCTTCCTTTTTCCGACGACAGAAGCGTCATAGTAAAAACTCAAACGTGGCGTGTTGTGAGAGGATTGCGGTGCTGGCGTAAGCAAATCTCCGGTATGGACGGCTATGCCATACTAGTGTTCTGAGCCTGACATTTCCTACCTGTTTCCCCGGATTTGATCCAGTGCGTCCAGTGCGCGGCGTTCGCGGGCAAGGATGTCCTTTGCGCTCTTCTTCCACCTGAAGGGCTTGGGCGTCTCGTTGTGCTGCGCGAGATAGTCATGGATCGCGTTCTCCAGGTCATCGACGCTGGAATAGCTGCCGCGTCGGGTGCGCCTCGATGTGATCTCGGCAAAGAAACGTTCGACGAGGGTCGGATTTCTACATGATGCGAAACAACGCACCATTTCAAAACAAGGCGATCACCGAGCTGGCAGTTTTTGGCGGGCTGATCCACTCTGACGAACTGGATATCGACTATCGCGCCAAGACGATTCAGGTGGGGTCACGGTCTGCCAACACCGTCGCAGACATGTTGGAAACGGTCAGCGACGGTGATCAGGTCACAGTTCAGGATGGGGCCATCGTGGTCACCGCCGCAGACGGTCTGCGGCGCGAGCGGTACGAGGTGTTGTCGAACTGAACTTCAATTTCTAAATGAAAAGCGGCCTCCGACCATCCGGGCGGGGGTCGTTTTCGGAATTGACCTTCAGGCTTTGAGGGCGACAGGTTCGAACAGATATCCGTCGAACCCCGGATCATCCACATCTGACAGGGCCATCAGCGTGTTTCGCACATTGTCCAGATGAGTCCACATGGCGTGTCGCGCGCCAGCCGCATCGCGGGCCTGTAGCGCAGAAAGAATCGCCTGATGATCGGCAAACCAGGCTTGCCGATAGGTCGTTTCGAAAATGCGGCTGTGTAACTTCGCCCACATCGGGCTGCATTCCCGGCGGCACCACAGATCCTCAATGACGTCGATCAGGACGGAATTCTGCGTCGCCTCCGCGATAAGGCGATGAAAAAGGCGGTCACCCTGATAGTTGCCGCCGCCAGATGCAAGATCGGAGCGCTCCATCTTAAGTGCCTCGCGCATGCGCTGAATATCAGCATCGGTAACCTTGCTGGCTGCAAATTCGCTATGTCAGCCTCCAGCACCTGGCGCGCCTGAAGTAGCTCGAATGGTCCGATATCATCGCGGCGTATCATATTGGGCATAAATGCATTGGCGCAGATATATATGCCCGATCCCTTGCGGACTTCGACCGCACCTTCGATCTCCAAAAGGATCAGCGCTTCGCGCACAAGAGATCGTGGCACGTTCAAACGATCGGACAAGGCACGTTTAGGCATCATCCGCGCACCCACGGCAAGATCTTCCGCGTGGCTCAAATCGCGGATTGCACTTGCGACTTCCTGATATTTTCGACCGATTGCCACATGAAGTCCTGTTTTAAAGTTTACAGCCCAATGCAAAGATTACTGAATCCAAGGGCCGCTATGACCGATCATAATGCGCATCAGGTGGGCTGTGTCAAATATCGGGCTGCTAACCAATGCTTCTATCGACGCAGTTGCCTGATGCTTGGTCCGCAAGAGAAGTAAGAGGTCCTGCCGCATGAAAAAGGGCAGATTTAGTCACGTAGCACCCGGGCCTGATCGGATCGACGCTGGAAAGAAAGCGTACTTGCTGACGTCGATGGCTGCAATGTCCGCTGTTGCGACTGTCCACCCAGCAAAATGCTGCGCGCGCCGCCACTGTCTCCTTTTGATAGCGGCGTAGCAGCTTGAAACATGGGCGGCCGCGGTCGAAAGGCTGAGTTTGCAACTCCTTCTTCTGCGCGCAACTGCCCGTCGAGCAGCCTGCAGCATCACAGGCGGGGGGATCACCAGGCCGAGCGTCGGCTTCCTGGAAGGCAGCCTCGGGATCTCGCGCCAGCAGCAGGGCGGGCACTGCGCCGGGCATGAATGTCCGAGAAGGCTTGGAACCGGTAGCCTGTCAGAAACGCTGCGAGCGGCGGCCTCCCGGCTCGTGCCGTTTTAGGGATCGACCGGGACGCCGGTCCCCTGCTTTAGATTTCCACACCTTCCGAGATCGTCAGCGCGTCCTCCAGGTCAACGCCGAGAGAACGGACAGTACTGTCCATTTTTGTATGGCCGAGGAGAAGCTGAACAGCGCGCAGGTTCCCGGTTTTGCGGTAGATTTGCGCAACCTTAGTGCGAGGCATCGAGTGTGTGCCTTAAGCGCTAGGTTCAAGCCCGATGGACGTCACCCATTCCCGAACCAACCGGGCATATTGCCTGGTGGAAATGTGGGCTCGATCATGCAAGCGCCCCGGCCACAGGTGTTCTCATCCAAACATCTGCGGCGATTCAATCCACGTTTTCAACGATGCCCGCGTCCCGGCCGTGATCTCGAAACGACCCGGCTGAGAGGTCTTGCTTTGCGTAATCGCGGCCCGCTCCTTCACCTGGCCAGCGGTGTAGATATCCGCGACACGCAGGCGTATCAGATCGCAACCTCTCAACTTGCTGTCGATCGCCGTATTGAACAGCGCGAGGTCGCGATGGCGCTCTGCCAGTTGGAAGCGAACTCGAATTGCCCAGACAAGTTTTGGCATAAGGGGACGCTTCTGCCCTACAAGGCGGCCTGTGTTCCAAGCTGCATGGCGGGCCCGGATGGCGGGAAGGTTTGCAGTCGTCATGGCGGATTCTCCAATCCGCCCCATCCCACCGCAAAACCGGCACCGCGCAGGTGGGCACAAGAGCACGCTGTGCCGTCGCAAGTCAGTTGCTCGAGCCTAGATTGCCCGATGCTGCGTGACGCACGAATGTCAGCTATCGGCTTCTACGGCCAGGCGTTTGACCAGCATCAAGGCCAGGATCACTGCAATGAAAAGAAACGCCGCCCCGACAATCCACGCGAAAGGTGTGGAGTATATTTCAGCGACGGCTCCGGCCAACGCCAGACCCAATGCGGCCCCCAACTGTTGTATCAACGATCTCAGCGACAGCATGGTCGACCGCTGACGATCTTCTACGCAGCGATGCAGAATGCTGCTGGCGGGTGTTTCGCTGACACCAAGGATCACGGAATACAGGATGAAAACCGTCACAAAGCCGATAATACCGCCTTGTAATGCCAACGCGATCTGAACGCCCGCCAAGCAAGCAAACGTCGCAGCCAGAGTCATGGCGTGCCGCCGCCTGAAGAGCCGGCTGATGCGCGGAGACAAAGATGCGCCAAAAGCGATGGAGAAGAAATAGATCGCAGTCACCGCACCAATGACGGTGTTTGCGTAATCTTCATCCAACATGGGCTTTGCATGGGTCGGCCAGATGACCTCGACCGGGTTGGTCGCCATCAGAAAGAACGCCAGTGATGCCAGAAGCATCGACAATGCAGGATTTTTGAGGGCGAGATGGCCCGCGTCCTTGATCACCAACGGAACGTTAGCGAACCCCTGTCTGAGTGCGCCGGGATTCATCGGACGTGGTTTTTCGACAATAGCCAACATGGTGAAAACAAATACGCCCAGCATCACACCAAAGCTTGCTGCATAGGACACATCATAGATGCTGAAACCGAGTCGTTCTGCGACGGAGCCCCACATATCGGGCAGAAGGCCTCCGAGGACGGCACCAATGGCCAAACCGACAGCATTGGCCCATTGCGCTTTGGCCAGAGCGGGCTGGACATCCACGTTTGGCGCGGCGGCCTTGAACGTTTCGACAAACCACGCATCAAGCGTGCCCGACCTGAGCGCCCGCCCAAAACCGATGAACGCAAATGAGAGTGCCAGAACATAGAAATCGCTGGTTGAGAGAAAGAGCGCGAGCGAAATCAGGCTGGCGACGACCGCCATCAGAAAGACCGGCTTGCGTCCAACACTGTCGGCCAAGCCGCCAAAAGGCAGTTCCATCGCCATGGTCGTGAGCGAGTAGACCCCGAAGAGAAGCGAGATTTGCAAGAGGTCCATGCCTCGGTCAGTCAACGCCAAAGCAACAACGGCAACCGTCAATCCCATCGCAAAACGGTCAAGGAACTGGTGTATCTGAAACACGCGGATGTGCCGTCGGGCCGAACCGGAAAGCGCTGCGAAGGAAAACTCTGTTTCGGTTGCCATGCTTGCAACTTCAACATTGCTGCCGCGATGTACAATACCTCAGCTGAGCTGGGACCTATCCGGCGCAAACCATAACGGCCGTTCGAACAATTCCAGCGAAAGCCCGTTCCGTCCGCACTTTTGCCGGTCGGGTATACTTGAATGATGCAGCTGCAGCGAACGGCGACTTCTGCGCGCGGCATCGCAGCAAGAAACGTCACCCGATCTCGTCAGAAGGCTGAGTTTGCAAAGGCGGCCCCTGCGCACCTCTGCCGGTCGAGCAGCCTGCAGCATCACCGATTGATCCAAAAGCGCTCGGAGCGTCAGCTTCCAGGGATCAGCGCACTTGATTGTGCTACTGCAGCAAAGCGGTTGCTGCGCCTGGCATGAATGTCGTGAAAGGGCTGGCTGCCGCCTCATGCCCACACGCCACAACCCGGCTGTGTCGTTCTTCGCTGAAAATTTGGGCGCTGCGCCGCCGCAAGTCGGGTCAGCGCCCTCCTTGCTGGATGTTGCGAGGTTCACGAATGGCAGCTTTTGCGACATGGCTTTAAGCGACTGGATTGTTGGTGAACGTCATATCCCGTTCATTGCGAGTCCGGCAAAGACCAAGACGCCAACAGTCAAGTGTTGCCGCCTGCGTGCTTTCCAGAGAAATGGCGACCAAGACGTCTCGCCCAATCATGCAGGCGTTTTCCATGACCGGACGGTCTATGCGAAATACATGGTCGTATGTCCGTGAAACCACATCCGCAATCGGCCCCAAGGTTGCCGACCGGTCAATCATGGCGGATGGATGAAACCTATATCAAGGTTAAGGGCAAGTGGACGTATCTCTATCGAGCGGTCGACAACAGCGGCAAAACCATTGATTTTATGCTATCTGAGCGTCGCGATGAAACCGCCGCCACCACGTTCTTTCGCTAAAGCCATCGGCAAAAATGGCTGGCCCGACAAGGTTGTCATCGACAAAAGTGGGTCGAACGCGGCGGGGGCTGTTCAAGATGAATTGCCTACTGGTTATGAATAGCTGGTGCTGGTTGATCGACGTCCTGCAGGTGAAATATCTCAATAATATCATTGAGCAGGACCATCGCTTTATAAAAAGGATTACGCGCCCTATGCAGACCTTTAAATCGCTCAATTCAGCGGCAGCCACTCTGGCAGGCATCGAAGTCGCTCACATGATCCGTAAAGGGCAATTCGACAGATCAGGGCTGTCCGGCTTCGCGCAGTTCGGCCAGCTGGCGGGATAGTTGCGTCCAGCAGAAGTCTCATCTCGCTTCACCCGAAAGTTTGCGACAGAACCCTTAGGTGATGGGTTCATGATGCGACCCGCATGACAAAGACAGGCTTGTTCGCAGGTGTTTTGAACTTTTCGGTCGCGCAACACTCTTCATCGAGCCCGGAGATATCGATGTCGCGGTCTCAGATGGCATTGAACCACGCAGGTATTCAGTCACTGGCATTTGCCGAAGCGGGTCTCAACAGTCGCCCCATCACTGCGAACACCCTCCGGAGCAGTCAGTCCCTAGTGGAAATCCCGGCTCGGGAATAGCTTTTTGGCCTGCTCGCGCGGGTGGCGGGCGTTGGACCTTGCGCTGCCTGCAACGGGGCGCCGGGTCTCATCGGCGCGGCGGTCATTGGAGTCGATGATCCCCGAACGGCCCAGGGTGGCAAGCAGGTGCGAGACATCCTCGACCCTTTCGGCGATGAGATGTGTGACCGGGCCGTCACGTTCGATCCGCCCGCTCACACGGACCAGACGCCCGGCGATCACCGCCTTGCGGTAGGTCTCGTAGATATTTTTCCAGACAACGATGTTTGCCGAGGCTGTCTCGTCTTCCAGCGTCAGAAAGATGATACCTGAGGCGGTGCCGGGGCGCTGGCGTGTTATGACAAGGCCGGTCACGGTGACGCGGCCCTGTGCCTGTGCCAGCCGATCATGAGGCAGGCTTTCCGGAAGGCGCGGCCGCAGCAGCTCCATCGGGTGGGCGCGCAGGGACAGGCGCAGCGACAGGTAATCCTCGATGACCTCCTGGCCCAAGGTCATTTGCGGCAGGCAGACCGTCGGCTCTGTGCCGCCCTCGCCGTCCGGGCCGAACAGCGGCAGCGGCGCAGGGGCTTTCAGGGCCTTGGCGGCCCAGAGTGCATCGCGGCGGGACAGGTTGAGGGCGGCAAAGGCGTCCGCTTCGGCCAGACGTTCCAATGTGCCGGAAATCACCCCGGCCCGGCGCCAGAGACTTTCAACATCGGGATACCCGTTGGCTCGGGCCGCGGCGATCCATCTCGCGTCTTCCTCACGCATCCCCTTGATCTGCCGGAACCCCAGCCGGAGCGCCAGCGCGCCGTCGGGGCGGGGTTCAAGCGTGCAATCCCACAGCGAATGGTTGACCGAGACGGGGCGGACTTCGACGCCATGCTCGCGGGCGTCGCGCAGCAGTTGCGCCGGGGCGTAAAATCCCATCGGCTGGCTGTTCAGCAAGGCGCAGGTGAACACCGCCGGGTGGTGGCATTTCAGCCAGGCCGAGATGTAGACCAGTCGTGCAAAGCTGGCCGCGTGGCTTTCGGGAAAGCCGTAACTGCCGAACCCTTCAATCTGCGCGAAGCAGCGGATGGCGAAATCGGCATCATATCCCCGCGCCAGCATGCCGCTGACGAAACGGTCGCGGAAACTGCCGATGGTGCCCATGCGCTTGAAGGTGGCAAGGCTGCGGCGCAGACGGTCTGCCTCGGATGGCGTAAAGCCTGCCGCCACCACGGCGATCTGCATGGCCTGTTCCTGAAACAGCGGCACGCCATACGTGCGGCCCAACACCTCCATCATCGCAGGTCCCAGATCTTCGACCGCTTCGCGCCCCATGCGGCGGTTTATGAAGGGATGCACCATGCCGCCCTGAATCGGGCCGGGGCGCACGATGGCCACCTCGCACACCAGATCATAGAATGTGCGGGGCCGCATCCGGGGCAGAAAATTCAACTGCGCGCGGCTTTCCACCTGAAACACCCCGATCGCATCGGCGCGGCACAGCATGTCATAGATCGGCGGGTCCTCGGGCGGGATATTGGCCAGGGTCCAACTCTGCCCGCGATGGTCTTGCAGCAGGGTGAAGGCCTTGCGGATGCAGGTCAGCATCCCGAGCGCGAGGATATCGACCTTGAGCAAGCCGAGCGCATCGATATCGTCCTTGTCCCACTCGATGATCGTGCGATCCTCCATCGCGGCATTCTCGATAGGGCACATCTCATCAAGGCGCCCGTGGGTGATGACAAACCCGCCGACATGCTGCGACAGATGCCGGGGGAACCCGATGATCTCGCCGATCAGGCGGGTGGCCAGCTGGACGCGGCTGTCATCGGGCGACAGGCCCGCGTCGCGCAAACGCTCCTCTCCCGGTGCCGCCGACGACCAGCCCCAGATCTGGCCCGACAGCCGTGCGATCACATCCTGCGACAGGCCCATGACCTTGCCGACCTCACGGATGGCGGCACGCGAGCGGAAATGGATAACCGTGGCGGTCAGGCCTGCGCGCTCGCGGCCATAGCGCTCATAGATCCACTGGATCACCTCTTCGCGGCGTTCATGCTCAAAATCCACATCGATGTCCGGGGGCTCGCCGCGTTCCTTGGAAATGAACCGCTCAAAGATCAGGGTGATCGATTCGGGGGGCACTTCGGTGATGCCCAGCAGATAGCAGACCACCGAATTCGCCGCAGATCCACGCCCCTGGCACAGGATGCCCTTTGATCGGGCAAATTGTACGATGTCATGCACGGTCAGGAAATAGGGCGCATAGGCCACCTCGCGGATCAGGGTCAGTTCCTTCTCGACCCGGTGGATGATCTTGGGCGGAGGGCCTGAGGGATAGCGCCAGTGAAGCCCTTCGCGGGCAAGGCGCGCCAGCCGGTCTTGCGCGGGCTCGCCGTCCTGCGCCTCGTCAGGGTATTGGTAGCACAGATCGTTCAGCCGAAAGGCGCAGCGATCAGCAATCTCCAGCGTGCGGCGAAGAGCGGCGGGGTGACGGTGAAACAGGCGCGCCAGATCCGCCCCCGACTTCAGGCGCCGCTCGCCATTGGCCAGCCGCCGCATGCCGATGGTGTCGATGGTACAGCCTTCGCGCAGGCAGGTCAGCACATCGACCATGGGGCGGCGGGCGGCGCGGTGCATCAGCACGTCGCCAACGGCAACCATCGGCAGGTTCGCCGCCTGAGACAGCCGCGCCAGCTGATCGAGGCGGTTCTGGTCGCGACCGTCATACCGCGGTGCCGCCCCGAGGAAACACTGGCCGGGAAACTTGCGGGCGATACCCAGAAGGTCACTGCGGGTGCTCTTTGAGTTGGGATCGTCCAGAGGGTCTGGCGGAAGGGCGATCAGGATCATCCCCGCGCCCCAGTCTGTCAGATCGCTCTGTTGCAGATGGCAGTCTCCCTTGGGCGCACGCCGCTTGCCCAGGGACAGCAGCCGTGTCAGGCGCGACCAGGCCGCCAGATCCGTCGGCAGGGCGAGCCATTCCACGGCGGTGTCGCTCAGGACCAGACGCGCGCCCGCGATCAGCTTCGGCAAGGGGGCATCCGACAGGGCCAATGCCCCGGTCTCGCCCGTGAAATGCGGCACTGTCTGGCGGCTGGAATGGTCGGTCACACGCTGCGAGCGGATGCTTGGCCCGTCCTGTGCGCTCGTGGCCTGCTCTTCCTCTCTCAGACGGGTCAGTTCCTTCAGCGCCGAAAATGCGCGCACCACACCGGCCACCGAATTGCGGTCGGTGATGGCGATGGCGGCAAGGCCCAGCTCGGCTGCCCGCGTCACAAGCTCCTCGGGGTGGGACGCCCCGGTCAGAAAGGTGAAGTTCGACGTGACGCAGAGTTCGGCATAGGGCTGGAAGGTCGGGCCGCTCATGCGAATTCCCCCTGCACATACCAGTTTTGCACCCCGGCGGCCCCGCTCCAGCCCTGCACCTGTGGCGTTACGAACAGCCAGAGCCGTGGGCCTTCCTGCGTTTCGATCCGCCAGTAGTCCCGCAGGCCCGATCGCCAGGCGGGGTCGTCAAACCACCATTCCGGGGTGATACGCTCCGGGCCTGTCGCGCGCAGCGTGGTGAACCGCATGCGCCGCCAGCGGAAACTGGCAGGTGGGTTGCCAGAGGCGGCTGTCACCGGCTCTGGCGCAAACAGCGTGATCGGTCGCAGCGTCCCGGCATGCTCCCGAATGGGCTCTGGGGAGGCGTAGGCCGCAGGGGCAAGAAGGAAGCTGCGTTCGGGGATCCGGCTTTCGGCGGGCAAGAGCCGCAGCACCCGCTCAAAGCCGATGCGATTGCCGACGGAAGAGAGAAAGTCGGCCAGCGCATCCTCATGACGGATCGTTGGACCCCCGCCAATCTGCACTGGGGCAAGGACCTCGCTCACGGGGGCGCTCAGCCGCAGGGCGTCGATGCCAAACCCGGCGTCGATCTCAGTGACGCCCCGGGCAAACAGGGCCGCGATACGGGCCGGGTCATGCATCGGGCGGGCGAGGCCTATCTCGACCTGTGCCGTGCCACGATCCACGCGCCGCAGCTCCAGGCGCAGTCTGCGCGCCCCCATCCCGTGCAGGGCAAGCTTGGCGCACAGGCGCTCCAGCAGACGCTCGAGCCCAGCCATAAGGTCAGATTGCAGCCCGATGGGCTCCGGCAGGGTCATGCGCACGCCGAAATGCGGGGCCTCAGCCTCTGCAGCAACCGGTTCTGCCCGTCCCCCAAGCGCCTGATCCAGCCGCAAGACCAGTCCCGGGCCAAACCGCCGCGCCAGAGGGGCACGCGGCAAATGGGCCAGATCGGCGATGCGGGACAAACCAACCCGGGCCAGAGCCTCGGCCGTATCGTGCCCCACACGCAGCGCCGCGATCGGCAGATGTCCGATCCCCTCGACGATCCGCCCATCGGCCACGATTCCCCCGCCATGGCGCGCCAGCGCATAGGCCGCACCGCGCGTACCGGCGATTGCACTGGCGGCATGCAACCCGGCCCGTTCCAGCCGGGCATGCAGGTCGTCGCGCAGCTCCGCCTCCCCACCGAAGAGATGCGGCACGCCTGAAACATCCGCCATCAGCCCGTCCGCACCGTCGCGCGCCACCATGGGGGCATATCGGCTCGTCCAGCGGCGCAGGCTGGCAAGTGCTGCGGCCTCGCGCGCGAGGTCCGCCGGGCGGGTCGCGAGGTCCGGACAGATGGCGCGGGCATCGGCGAG
>NZ_AWWI01000102.1 GCF_002760615.1 Puniceibacterium antarcticum
GGCCCATTTCGGCGAGCTGCACGTCAAGCGGCGACTGCATCTGACCACGGCCAGAAACGACGACATGCGGCCAGGCCAGCCATGAGTCGAGATCGAAACGCTTTGCTGCAGGATGTCCTTTGCGCATTGCGACAACGTATGTCTCGTGCATCAACGTAACCCGCTCCAGCCCGGGCTGATCGACGGCAAGCACGGAAATCGCGAGATCGGTATCGCCGTCCGTCAGGGAACGAAGGGTGCTGTCCGTCCCACTCCAGGGTTGAAAGACAATCTTCAGGCCCGGCGCTGACTGTGACAGGGACGCGAGAAGCGGGCCTGCGATCAGAAGCGTTGGATCGTCGGCGGCGGTGATGCGTATGACTTGGTCCAAATCCCGTAGCGGACGCTCAACTGGATCGAGCAGTGCATGCACGTCGACCAGCAACGCCTTAAGAGGCCCACGCAGCGCCTCAGCCCGCGGTGTGCGGTGCATGACACCGCGACCGCGCTCCAGCAGCGGATCATCGAACAGGTCACGGCACCTTTGCAGCGCACTGGAAACTGCCGGCTGGGACAGGTTCAGGCGATGGGCGGCGCGGCTCACGTGCGCCTCTTCGAGAAGGGTTTCGAGCACCACCAGCAGATTGAGATCGATCGCGCGTAAATTCATAATATGAATAGTAGACTATATTTTATATCTGTTGGAGTTATTTC
>NZ_AWWI01000103.1 GCF_002760615.1 Puniceibacterium antarcticum
GCCCAGAGCGCGGCGTTGCGCCGCCGGGGGCGGGGCGGCCCGGAATGGCCGACGCCGCGGACCGGACATCAGGGGGGGGCCGTCCAGGGGGATGCCGTAGGGGTCGATCACCCGCCCGATCCACGAATCGGATGGGGCCAGCGTCGGCGGGCCCATCACCGCGACGCGATCCCCCTGAGACACGCCGTCGATCCCGGTGTCTGGCAGCATGCCAACCAGATCCTCGCGGATGCGCAGCACCTCGCCGCTCAGCGGGTCCCCCGATCCGCGCAAAAGCCGCACGCGGTCCCCGATCGAGGCCAGATGCGCCAGTCCGCGCACCCAGATCACCGTCCCGTCGACCGATCGCACCCGTCCCACCGCGCGCACGCTCTGCAACCCGGCCAGCTGGGCCCGCAGGCCCGCAATCTCGTTTCGATCCATCGCACGATCCCTTCATCCTCTGATCACTGTTTCTAAAGGAATCAGGGTTAAGCCTTGATTGAAGACGAGAGATTTCGAGGGAGAAGCCCCGATGTTCCAGAACCTGGACATTTTCAAGACAGCCATGGCGCTTGCCCAACATGCCGGGTCACAGCAGTCCACCAGTGCGCAGAACATCGCCAATGCCGACACCCCGGGATACAAGGCCCATGACGTCATGGGCTTTGCGGAAATGATGCAAAAGCACGCCGGCCCTGACCAGCTGCGCGCCACCCGGGTGGGCCATCTGATGAACCGCACCCCGGTCGAAATTCCAACCACAGAACGCCGCGAATCGGCAGATCCGAACGGCAACAGCGTCTCGCTTGAGACTGAAATGCTGACCGCGGTCGATGCCAAGCGGGCGCATGACCTGTCCATGGCGGTCTATCGATCCACTCTCAACATTCTGCGCACCAGCATCAGTCGCGGATAACAACGGGGGCACTCATGTCCGATTTTGCCAATTCTCTCACGATGTCCGCCAGCGGTCTGCGCGCTCAGGCAATGCGCCTGCGGCTGACATCCGAAAACATCGCCAACACCGACACGCCCGGATATCACCGCAAGATGGTGCCGTTCGAGACAAAGACCGATCCGCGCACCAATGTGACCACGGTCAGCACCGGGCGGGTGAACCTTGACCGTTCGGATCTGCAGCAGATCCATGATCCGTCGAATCCCCTGGCCGATGAAGCCGGCAATTTTGACGGCTCGAACGTGGATATCATCATCGAAATCGCCGACGCCCGCGAGGCGCAGCGCTCTTACGACGCCAATCTCAAGATGTTCGACCAGACACGCAAGATGTCGGCAAGCCTGCTTGAGCTGCTGCGCCGCTAAATTCCCTCACACGAATGGAGACCAGAATGGACGTTCGTTCCCTTTTTGCCGCGCAAAGCTATGCGGCCTCGCGCCCTGTCACGGAACCGCAGCCCGAAACGGCCACACCCCAGGCCGCCACGCCCGGCGCTTCGTTCGGGCAGATCGTCACCGACTTTGCCCAGACCCTGCGCACTGGCGAGGATCTCGCCAAGACGACCATGATGGGCGATGCCGATCCGCATGCCCTGGTCGAGGCGCTGGCCCAGTCCGAACTGGCGGTCGAGACGGTGGTGGCCGTGCGCAACAAGGTGGTCGAGGCCTATCAGGAAATCCTGAGGATGCCGGTCTGACATGCTGAACGAGGCCATCTTTTTTGACAGTCTGCGCCAGGGTCTCTGGATCGCCACCATCACCTCGGTGCCGATTCTGACGGCGGCGTTGGTGGCCGGGGTGGTGATTGGCCTCTTTCAGGCGCTGACCTCGATCCAGGAAATGACGCTGACCTTTGTGCCGAAACTGGCCTGCATCGTCGTCGTCTTCTGGATGTCGATGAGCTTCATGACTGAAACGCTGGTGGCCTTTTTTCAGAACCAGATCATTCCCATCATAGCCGGAGGCTGACCATGGAAACCGCAAGCTACACCACCTTGAACCGCCAGTCGGGTCTGATGCGCGAAATGCAGGTGATCGCGAACAACATCGCCAACACCGCCACCACTGGGTTTCGCCAGGAGGGGGTGATGTTCACCGAATTTCTGGCCAAGACCGACATGGGCAGCCTGTCTATGGCGACGGCGCAGGTGCATCAGACCTCGACCCTGCAGGGCACGCTGACACAGACCGGCGGGCAGTTCGACATGGCGCTTCAGGGCGACGGTTTCTTTCTGGTCCAGACGCCGAACGGCGAACGACTGACCCGCGCCGGGGCCTTCACCCCCAGCGCGAATGGCGATCTGGTGACCCCGGACGGCTATCCGGTGCTGGATGCGGGGGGCGCGCCGATCTTCATTCCGCCGGATGCCACCGATCTTGCCATCGCGCAGGACGGCACGCTCAGCTCTCAGGGGCGGCCCCTGGGGCAGGTGGGCGTGGTGCAGCCGAGCGATTTCAACGGCATGGTGCGGGAAAACGGCACCTTTTTCGAAAGCACGGATGGCTTTGACCCGGTCGAGGCGCCGGTCATCCTGCAGGGCTTTCTGGAATCCTCAAACGTGGATCCGGTGGGGCAGATCGCCCGCATGATCGAGGTGCAGCGCGCCTATGAGATGGGCCAGAATTTTCTCGAATCCGAAAATGACCGCATCACCAATGCCATCAACACCTTCACCCGATAACCCGGAAGGAGCACCAAAATGCGTGCACTGAAAATTGCCGCCACGGGCATGAGCGCCCAGCAGATGCGGGTCGAGGTCATCTCGAACAACCTCTCGAACATGAGCACGACGGGCTACAACGCCCGGCGGGCTGAATTTTCGGATCTGCACTATCAACAGAAGCTGCGCGCCGGCACGGTCAATGCCAGTGATGGCACGGTGCTGCCCACGGGGGTCCAGCTGGGCCTTGGCGTGCGCCCGGCGGCAGTGTCGATGCAGCTTGAGCAGGGCTCGCTCTCGGCCACCGGCGGTGATCTGGATGTGGCGATTGAAGGCGCGGGGTATCTTGAAGTGACGCTGCCTTCTGGGCAGGCGGCCTATACCCGCGATGGCGGGCTGAAACGCAATGCCGACGGGCTGATCGTCACCTCGGACGGCTATCCCGTTGCGCCGGAAATCACCATTCCCGACGATGCCACCAGCGTTTCGATCAATGCCTCGGGCGAGGTTTACGCCTATTTCTCCGGAACCACTGCGGCGCAGCTTCTGGGGCAGTTCACCATCGCCGGTTTCACCAATGCCAAGGGGCTTGAGGCGATCGGCTCGAACCTCTTCACCGAGACAGAGGGATCCGGCCCCGCGCTGGTCACCACACCCGGGCTCGACGGGCAGGGGACATTGCGGCAGGGCTATCTTGAGGACAGCTCGGTTGATGCGGTACGCGAAGTGACGGAACTGATCGAGGCCCAGCGCGGCTATGAGCTGAACGCCAAGGTGATTTCCGCCGCCGATCAGATGCTGGGCGCAACGACGCAGATCCGATGATCCGTCTGACCCTTCTCTTCGCGCTTCTGGCCGGGACGGCGCAGGCCGACACGGTGGTCGCTGCCCGCACCATCCGCGCGCAGGAAATCTTGACCGCCGATGCGCTCAGCGTCCAGCAGGGCACGCTCGACGCCGGTTTCTCGGATCCGATGGAGGTGATCGGCCAAGAGGCGCGCGTGTCGCTTTACGCCGGCCGGCCGGTCCTGCGCGCCCATATCGGCCCCCCGGCGCTGATCGAGCGCAATCAGGTCATCGCCCTGATCTTTCAGCAGGGGGGGCTGCGCATCACCGCAGAGGGGCGCGCCCTGGACCGGGGCGGCGTGGGCGAACAGATCCGCGTGATGAACATGGCCTCCCGTACCACCCTGTTCGGCTTGATCCAGCCTGACGGATCTGTCCACGTTTCGCAGTGAAAGCATATGCCATGACGCCCAGACCGCTGTTTGTCCTGACCGCCCTTGCCCTTGTCCTGTCCGGCTGTGGCCGCATGGACCATATCGGCCGTGCTCCGACATTCTCGCCCGCCAACGACGATGCCCAGCATGATGCCATGGTCTATGCCAGCCTGCCGCGCACCCTGCCCAGCCGCGACAGCATCGCCCGTGCAAGCCTGTGGGATGGGGGGCGGCAGTCACTGCTGGGCGACCGGCGGGCGACGAATCGCGGGGACATCATGACCGTTGTGATCGAAATCGACGAAAAGGCGGAAATCTCCAACTCGACCGACCGGTCACGCTCTGGCTCCGAAAGTCTGGGCATCCCGGATCTTTTCGGCTTTCCGGAACGGATCAACCAGGGCATCACCGATGGCGCCTCTCTGGATACGGCGGTGGGCATCGACAGCTCCAGTCAGTCCAAGGGCACAGGAACGGTCAAGCGCAACGAAAAGCTGACCCTGCGCGTGGCCGCCACCATCACAGAGGTGTTGCCCAACGGCGTGCTCGCCATCGAGGGCTCGCAAGAGGTGCGGGTGAATTTCGAACTGCGCGAACTGCTTGTATCGGGCTTTGTGCGTCCCGCCGACATCTCGCGCCAGAACGAGATCACCTATGACAAGGTCGCCTCGGCCCGCATCTCTTATGGCGGGCGCGGTCAGATTTCGGACATGCAGCAACCCCGCATCGGCCAGCAGGTCCTTGATTCTGTCCTGCCGTTCTGAAGGAACATACCCATGCGCAAGCTGCTTCCCATTCTTCTTGCTCTGATCGGCATCGGCGGCGGTGTCGGTGCGGGTTTCCTGCTCAAACCTGCGGCAGAGCCTCCGGCGGCCCCGGCGGCCATGGCCGACAACTGTGTCGTGCAGGGGGCGGACCCCCATGCGGAAACCGCGCCGGAGGCCGGGCATGCAGAGGCGGCTCCCGCGGATCCGACGGCTGTGCCCACAAAAGAATATGTCAAGATCTCCAACCAGTTCGTGGTGCCCATCGTGCGCAACGAAGGCATTTCGGCGCTTGTCGTCATGTCCCTGAGCCTTGAGGTCTCGACCGGCAGCACCGCCATCGCGACACAGCGGGAACCCAAGCTGCGCGACAGCTTTCTTCAGGTGCTGTTCGACCATGCCAATGTTGGCGGGTTCGAGGGCAATTTTACCGAACCCAACAAGCTGGATCCCCTGCGGCGGCTCCTGCTGAGGTCGGCGCAGGCAAGCTTGGGCGGGATTGTGACCGATGTGCTGATCACCGAGATAAACAAACAAGAAATGTGATCGCGCCAGAGCGCCCGAACCGCACTGCCCAAGTTTTGGGCGCGGCCCCCCGGCAGGCTCGCGAAAGGCAGGATGTCCGTTTACATTTGCCCCCGTGTCAGCACCGCTAGGGCATGGGTCACCGTCTATCCGTCATCGTGGTCGAAAACGACAGAGACCGCGCGCTGCTCATTGTGGACAGCTTGCGGGCTGCGGGGGATTTCGACATTCACGTCATCGCCGGGGCGGCGGGCCTCGGGCGGCGGGTCAAGGCGCTGTCACCCGATGTGGTGCTGATCGACATCTCCAATCCCTCCCGCGACATGCTTGAGGAACTTGCCCTCGCCACCGGCCCGATGGAACGCCCCGTGGCAATGTTTGTCGATCGCTCGGACGATGGCATGACCAAGGCCGCGATCGAGGCGGGCGTGTCGGCCTATGTGGTGGACGGGCTCAGCCCGAACCGGCTCAAACCCATTCTCGACGCCGCCATCGCGCGGTTCCACATGTTCCAGCGCATGCGCACCGAGCTGATGGAAACCAAGCGCGCGCTTGAGGAACGCAAGGTCATCGACCGCGCCAAGGGCATGCTGATGAAGGCGCGTGGCGTGGATGAGGAAAAGGCCTATGCCCTGTTGCGCAAGGCGGCGATGGATCAGGGCAAACGCGTCGCCGATGTGGCGCAGGCGCTGGTGACCGCAGCGGGGCTTCTGGGATGAAAGGCGCCATGTTGTCCGTCGGGTTTATCCCTCTGCTCGATGCCGCGCCGCTGATCGTGGCGCAGGAAATGGGCTTTGCCGCCGAAGAGGGCATCGCCCTTGACCTCGTGCGCGCGCCGTCCTGGTCCAGCTTGCGCGACATGCTCAGCTTCGGGCGGGTCGAGGCGGCGCATATGCTGTCGCCCGTGCCGGTGGCGGCGGCGCTGGGGCTGGGGGGCACGCGCGCACCATTGGCGGCAGTGTCGGTCCTGTCGATGAACGGCACGGTGATCGGCGTCAGCAATGCCCTTGCGGACCGGCTGCGTGACGGCGGGCACGACTTTGCCTTTGACGATGCGCGTGCCGCCGGTCTGGCGCTGATCCGGGCCGCCACACCCACCCTGCGCATCGGTGTGCCGTTCCCGTTCTCGATGCATGCCGAACTGCTGTATTACTGGCTCTCCGCCCTTGGCCTGCCCGCGCCGCAGAATGTCGACATCCGCACCGTGCCGCCGCCCCTCATGGCGCAGGCGATCGAGGCGGGCGAGATTGACGCCTTTTGCGTCGGTGAACCCTGGGGGTCGATTGCGGTGGAAAACGGCGTTGGCACCCTGCTGCTGCCCGGCGCCGCCATCTGGGCCTTTGCGCCGGAAAAGGTGCTCGCCGTGCGCAGTGACTGGGCGGATGCGGAACCGGCGCTGCTGGGCCGTCTGATCCGCGCGGTCTGGCGCGCCGGGCGCTGGCTGGGCGATCCGGCCTCGCACACTCTGGGGGCGGAACTGCTCAGCCGCCCCGCCTATCTGAACCTCCCGGCCGAGGTGCTGGACCGCGCCCTGAACGGCAGGCTGGTGATTTCCCCGCGCGGCGAGCAGCGTGAAACCCCCGGATTTATCGACTTTCACGCAGGCGCGGCCAGCTTTCCCTGGCGCTCGCAGGCGCAATGGATCGGCTTGCAGCTCGCCTCGCGCAACGGGTTGGACAGGCTCGCCTCGGTCCAGACCGCCGGCGGGGTGTTCCGCAGCGATCTGCACCGCAACGCCCTGCGCCAGACCGGTGCCGACCTGCCCGCCGCCGTGTCCAAGGTCGAAGGCGCGAACACCCCGCTGCACACCGACTCAGGCCGCCTTATCCCCAGCCAGGATGCATTCTTTGATGGCCGCATTTTTGATCCATCGCAGATCGAACGCTGATTTCGCAGGCAGAGCGCGCCGCAAAATGCCGCGCTGCCGCAAAAACCACCCTGTTTCATAAAATTATATTTGCCAGATCCAACCGACCTGACGCATGGTAAAGAGGTAGGCAGGCAATGGCGTCCGCCAACGAAATTCTCCCAGAGATTTGGGTTATCTGAGCAAAGCCGCTCGACCTCCGCGACAATCGTCGTGGTGAGTCAGCGGCTTTTTTGTTTTGCCCGGGTCCCAGCGTCTTTGCGCATCCCGGTCATAGGATACGAGGGAACACCCCATGAAGAAGATCATTCTGACGCTTGCCGCCACCACCGCCCTGTGCGGCCCGGCCTTTGCCGAGATGCTGGAGCTGGAAAAGGACGAGCTGAAATTCGGGTTTATCAAGCTCACCGATATGGCGCCGCTCGCTGTTGCCTATGAACAGGGCTACTTTTTCGACGAAGGTCTGTTTGTCACCCTCGAAGCACAGGCCAACTGGAAGGTGCTGCTGGATGGCGTGATCGGCGGTCAGCTGGACGGCGCGCATATGCTGGCCGGTCAGCCGCTGGCCGCGACCATCGGCTATGGCACAGAGGCGCATATCGTGACGCCGTTTTCCATGGATCTGAACGGCAACGGCATCACCGTCTCAAATCAGGTGTGGGAGATGATGAAACCCAACATCCCCACCATGGACGATGGCCGCCCGCAGCATCCCATCAGCGCCTCCGCCCTCAAGCCGGTGATCGACACCTTCAAATCCGAAGGCAAGCCGTTCAACATGGGCATGGTTTTCCCCGTCTCGACCCACAATTACGAATTGCGCTATTGGCTGGCGGCCGGCGGCATCGCGCCCGGCTATTACTCCGCCGACAACGTGACCGGCCAGATCGCCGCGGATGTGTTCCTGTCCGTCACCCCGCCGCCGCAGATGCCGTCCACAATGGAGGCCGGCACGATCAACGGCTACAGCGTGGGCGAGCCGTGGAACCAGCAGGCGGTGTTCAAGGGCATCGGCGTGCCGGTGATCACCGATTACGAGCTGTGGAAGAACAACCCCGAAAAGGTCTTTGGCATGACCGCCGAGTTCACCGAGGCCAACCCCAACACCACCCTCGCCGTGACCAAGGCGCTGATCCGCGCCGCCATCTGGCTTGATGAAAACGACAACGCCAACCGCGAAGAGGCAGTCGATATCCTGTCGCGTCCCGAATACGTCGGCGCCGACCGCGAGGTGATCGCCAATTCAATGACCGGCACTTTTGAGTATGAAAAGGGCGACACACGCGAGGTCCCCGATTTCAACGTCTTCTTCCGGTACAACGCGACCTATCCGTTCTACTCCGACGCGGTCTGGTACCTGACCCAGATGCGCCGCTGGGGCCAGATCACAGAGGCCAAGCCCGACAGCTGGTTCGATGAGGTCGCGAAATCCGTCTACAAGCCCGAGATTTATCTTCAGGCCGCCCGCCTTCTGGTGGACGAAGGGCTGGCGGACGAGGCGGACTTCCCCTGGGATTCCGACGGCTACAAGGCGGCGACGCCGGCGGCGGATATTATCGACGGCATCCCCTATGATGGCCGCACCCCCAACGCCTATCTCGAAAGCCTGCCGATCGGCCTCAAGGGCGAACAGATTGTTGTCGGCAACGAAGTGCGCGGCTGACGCCCCCGGGGTGCGCCGCCCCGGCGCGCCCCTTTTGCCGCCACACGTCAGCCATACCAAATCCATACGGAATCCATACGCATTCCAGCCCCCGTTTTCCAAAGGACCAGCCACATGACGACTGTCGATCCGGACTTCGCCACGGCCCAGGCCAAAGAGGCCCGCCGCGCCCGCCTGTTCACCCGCATCAACAAGGCCGACGCCTGGTTTCAGGTTCTTGGCCTTGCCTGGATCACGCCGGTGCTTAAGGTTGCCGCCGGGGAAAATCCCAAGGGGCAGATCGGTGAAATCTGGCGTCTGCTGGGGGTTCCGCTTCTGGCCATCCTCCTCTTTCTGGCCGCCTGGTCCGTGCTGGCGCCCACCGTGCAAACCTCGCTCGGCGCCATCCCCGGCCCCGCCGCCGTCTGGGAAGAGGCGGTGAACCTGCACGAAGACGCGGTGCGCAAAGGCCAGAAAGAGGCGCAGTTTTACGACCGTCTTGATCAACGAAATCAAAAGCTTATCGAGGAAGGCCGCCCCGGAGATGTCAAGGATATCGCCTTCACCGGCGCGCCGTCTTATTATCAGCAGATCTGGACCTCGATCAAAACCGTCTTCTTCGGCTTCCTGATCGCCAGCGTCGTCGCCATCCCGCTGGGCATCGCGGCGGGCCTGTCGCCCACCGCCAATGCCGCGCTGAACCCGCTGATCCAGATCTTCAAACCGGTCTCGCCGCTCGCCTGGTTGCCCATCGTCACGATGATCGTCTCGGCGGCTTATGCGACCAACGACGGAATGTTTTCCAAATCCTTCCTCGTCTCGGCCATCACCGTCACGCTCTGCTCGCTCTGGCCGACTTTGATCAACACGGCCCTTGGTGTCGCCAGCATCGACAAGGACCTGATCAACGTCTCCAAGGTGTTGAAAATGAACACCTATACCAAGATCACCAAACTGGTTCTCCCCTCGGCCCTGCCGCTGATCTTCACCGGTTTGCGCCTGTCCCTGGGGGTGGGCTGGATGGTCCTGATCGCCGCCGAAATGCTGGCGCAGAACCCCGGACTTGGCAAATTCGTCTGGGATGAATTCCAGAACGGATCGTCGCAATCCCTCGCCAAGATCATCGTCGCCGTGCTCACCATCGGCATCATCGGCTTCCTGCTCGACCGGGTGATGTTCGCGCTGCAATCGCTTTTCACCTTCTCGAACAATCGGTGACGCGCGCTCAAGCAGCTTAGCGGTCGCGCAGAAAGGAAAATTCCATGGGTATCCTCACATTCACCAACGTCTCCAAGGGCTTCGGCACCGGCCTCCACCGCGAAGAGGTTCTGAAAAACATCAACCTCGATGTGAAAGAGGGCGAATTTCTGGTCCTTCTCGGCTTTTCCGGCACCGGGAAAACCACGCTGATCAACCTGATGGCCGGGCTTGAGCTGCCCTCCAGCGGCATAGTCACCTTCAAGGGTCAGCCGATCACCGAACCCGGGCCGGAACGTGGCGTGATCTTTCAGAACTATTCGCTGATGCCCTGGCTCACCGTCGCGGGCAATGTTGGCCTTGCCGTCGATACGATCTTTCCGGGCATGCCAAAGGCGGAAAAGACAGCGAAAATAGCGCATTATGTGCAGATGGTTGGCTTGGGTCATGCCATGCACCGCCGCCCCGCCGAACTCTCTGGCGGGATGCGCCAGCGCGTCAACGTCGCCCGTGCGCTGGCCATGAGCCCTGAAATGCTGCTGCTTGACGAACCCCTTTCGGCGCTTGATGCCCTCACCCGCGCCAACCTCGCGGATGAGATCGAACATATCTGGGAAGCGGACAAAAAGACCTGCGTTCTCATCACCAACGACGTGGACGAAGCCATCGTTCTGGCCGACCGCATCATCGCCCTGAACCCCGACGGCACGCTGGGGGAAGAGTTCAAGGTCACCATCCCGCGTCCCCGCGAACGCACCGCCATGAACAATGACGAGACGTTCAAGGCCCTGCGCGCCAAGGTCACAAAATACCTCATGGATGTCGGGATCGAGGCCAAGGTCGAAGGCACCCGCAAGCTGCCCAACGTCACGCCAATCCACGGTGTTCCTGCGGCAGTGAAAGAGGCGCAGGATGGCATGATTGAGGAAAGGTTCCTTGATTTCAGCCAGTTGCACAAGATCTACCCGACACCCAAAGGCCCGCTGACCGTGGTCGAAAACTTTGACCTCAAGGTGAACCGGGGCGAATTCATCAGCCTGATCGGGCATTCCGGCTGTGGCAAATCCACCGTTCTCACCATGGCCGCCGGTCTCAACGGCATCAGTCAGGGCGCAATCAAACTCGACGGTCGGCATGTCGAAGGGGCTGATCCCGAACGCGCCGTCGTCTTTCAGTCGCCCAACCTGTTCCCCTGGCTCACCGCCAAGGAAAACGTCGCGATTGGTGTGGACAAGGTCTATCCCAAGGCGTCGCAGGCCGAACGGCAGGATGTGGTGGAATACTACCTCGAACGCGTCGGTCTGGGCGATGCGATGGACCGGGGCGCCGCGTCGATGTCCAACGGCATGAAGCAGCGCGTCGGAATCGCGCGGGCCTTTGCCCTGTCGCCGAAACTCCTGTTGCTCGACGAACCCTTCGGCATGCTCGACAGCCTCACCCGGTGGGAACTGCAAGAGGTCCTGATGGAGGTCTGGTCGCGCACCAAGGTCACCGCGATCTGCGTCACCCATGATGTGGACGAGGCGATCCTCCTCGCTGACCGCGTGGTGATGATGACCAACGGCCCGCAGGCCACCATCGGCAAGATCACAGAGGTCAAACTGCCCCGCCCCCGCACCCGCAAGGCGCTGCTCGCACATCCGGACTACTATGCCTACCGGCAGGAGGTTCTTGATTTCCTTGAGGAATACGAACATGGCGCGAAGCCCAAAGCGGCCAAGAAGGACGCAGCCTGATGGACACCCTCATGGAAACGCCCGTGCGCACCTTTGTCGATGTGATGGAAATCTGGGTGCCCGAAGGCGACCGTCTGGTCCCCGGTGGCGGCCATTACGGGACCCTGTCGGCCTTTGCCGAGGCGTCGCGCAAGACCAGTTTCGCGCGCGGTGAGGGGCTGCCCGGCAAGGCCTGGGCCGAGGAACGCCCCATCGTGCTCAAGGCCTTTGAAGGGTCGTATTTCCTGCGCACCGATGCCGCGAAAGAGGCGGGCCTGACCAGTGCCGTCGCCATCCCGGTCTTTGCCGGGCGCACCCTCAAGGCGGTTCTGGTGGTCCTGTGCAGCGATGACGCCGACCGCTATGGCGCGATCGAGGTCTGGGCCGAATCCGACGGTATCCTGTCGCTGCAAGACGGCTATTACGGCGCCGCCAAACAGTTCGAGGAAATCTCTCAGCGCACCACCTTCAAGCGCGGGCAGGGGCTTCCCGGCAGCGTCTGGTCGTCGAAAACACCGATCCTGATGCGCGATCTGGGGCTGGGCTATGGCTTTATGCGGGCGGAGAGTGCGGGAAAAATCGGCCTCAACACCGGGCTTGGCCTGCCGGTCCCGGTGCCGAATGGCACCACCTATGCGCTGACCCTGCTGACCGCCAGCGGCACGCCCATCGCACGCAGATTCGAGATCTGGGATGCCCGCACCGCCAAGGTGGGCAGCTCGGGCAAGGCCGTTCTGAGCGATGGCATCTGTGCGCGCAGCGGCCCGCTGTGGAATTTTGAAACCGATCGGATGGTCGCGCCGTGGCAGGGACCTGTGGGCCGTGCGCTCGCCAGCGGCCTGCCGGTGATTGACACCGGCGCGGGGGCTGCCGGCTACGCCTCGATGGTCGCTTTGCCGATCCATCGCGGGGCCGAGCTTGCCCATATCGTCGCCTGGTATTGCTGATGAGTATGAAGATGCAGAAACTCGTTGTGATCGGGGCAGGCATGGCCTCTGGCCGTCTGCTGGAACACCTGTTTGACGCCGCCCCCGGCGCCTTTGACGTCACCCTGTTCAACGCCGAACCGCGCGGAAACTACAACCGCCTGATGCTGTCCCCAGTGCTGTCTGGCGAAAAAAGCTACGGCGAAATCATCACCCATGATGACGACTGGTATGCCGGCAACACCGTCACCTGCCGGTTTGGTGAAAAGATCGACGGCATCGACCGCGCCCGCAAGGTGGTACTCAGCGCGCAGGGCGAAACCCCCTATGACAAGCTGATCATCGCCACCGGCTCAAACCCGTTCATCATCCCACTGCCTGGCCACACCCTGCCCGGGGTGATCAGCTACCGCGATCTGGACGACACCAACGCGATGATCGAAACCTCTGCCACACCCGGTGCCCGCGCCGTGGTCATCGGCGGCGGCCTGCTGGGGCTAGAGGCGGCTGCCGGTCTGCGTATGCGCGGGATGGAGGTCACGGTGCTGCACAATACCGGCCACCTCATGGAACGTCAGCTGGACGCCGCCGCAGGCTACCTGCTGCGCCGCGATCTTGAGGCGCGCGGGATCAACGTGATCACCCAGGCCCAGACGCAAAGCATCGAAGGTAACGGTCACGTCGCACGCGTCATGCTTGTCGATGGCACAGAATTGCCCTGCGAACTGGTTGTTATGGCCGTGGGCATCCGCCCCTCGGTCCAGCTGGCCAAGGACGCGGGGCTGGACGTGGGCCGCGCCATCACCGTCGATGCGCAGATGCAGACCTCTGACCCGGACGTCTATGCCCTTGGCGAATGCGTTGAATTCGCGGGCACTCTCTTTGGCCTTGTCGCGCCGCTTTATGATCAGGCCAAGGTGCTGGCCAAGACCCTGACCGATCAGGAGGACGCCTTCACCGTCAAGGAACTCGCCACCAAGCTCAAGGTCACGGGCTGTGATCTGTTCAGCGCCGGCGATTTTGCCGAAGGCGCGGATCGCGAGGATATCGTGTTCCGTGACCCGGGGCGCGGCGTCTACAAGCGGCTTGTGCTGAAAGATGATCACCTGATCGGCGCCGTCATGTATGGCGATACCGCCGACGGAAGCTGGTTCTTTGGCCTGATCAAGGACGCCACAGACGTGTCGGACATGCGCGATACGCTGATCTTTGGCCCTGCCTATCAGGGGGGGGCCACAGCGGACCCTTTGTCGGCCGTTGCAGCCTTACCGGCTGACGCAGAAATCTGCGGCTGTAACGGCATTTGCAAGGGTCAGATCGTGTCCGCCATTAAGGGCGGCGCACACACCCTTGGCGACATCCGCGCCACGACCAAGGCATCGGGGTCCTGCGGCACCTGCACCGGTCTGGTCGAACAGGTTCTGGCCGTCACTCTGGGCGATGATTTTGTCATGCCCACCTCGCAGCCGGTCTGCAAATGCACCGAGTTCACGCATGAGGATGTGCGCCTGCTGATCAAGACCAAGGAACTGAAATCCCAGCCCGCCGTCTGGCAGGAACTCGGCTGGACGACCCCCAACGGCTGCCATGTCTGCCGCCCGGCGATCAACTTTTATCTGCTGGCCGATTGGCCGCTGGAATATCAGGACGATCCGCAAAGCCGCTTCGTCAACGAACGCAACCACGCCAACATCCAGAAGGACGGCACCTATTCCGTCATGCCGCGCATGTGGGGTGGCATCACCACCCCGACTGAGTTGCGCGCCATCGCTGATGCGGCGGACAAATACAATGTCCCCACGGTCAAGGTCACCGGCGGTCAACGCATCGACCTGCTGGGCGTGAAGAAAGAAGATCTGCCCGGCATGTGGTTTGATCTGAACGCCGCCGGCATGGTCTCGGGGCACGCCTATTCCAAGGGGTTGCGCACCGTCAAAACCTGCGTCGGCACCGATCATTGCCGCTTTGGCACGCAGGATTCCACCGGTTTGGGGATCAAGCTGGAAAAACTGCTCTGGGGGTCGTGGACACCGCACAAGGTCAAACTCGCCGTGTCCGGCTGCCCAAGAAATTGTGCCGAGGCAACCTGCAAGGATGTCGGCATCATCTGTGTCGATTCCGGCTATCAGGTCGGCGTCGGTGGCGCGGCGGGCATGGATCTGAAGGAAACCGAACGGCTGTGTGATGTGCCGACCGAGGAAGAGGCGCTTGAGGTCACCGCCGCCTTTGTCCAGATCTACCGCGAGAATGCGAAATACCTCGATCGGCCCTACAAATGGATCGCCAAGGTGGGTCTGGACTGGGTCAAGGAACGCGTCGTTGATGACCTTGAAAACCGCCGCGCGCTGGTTGCCCGGTTCGATCTGTCTCAAACCATCTATCGCAAGGACCCCTGGGCGCCGCTTGCCGCCAAGGCAGACACCTTTGCCCCCCTTGCTGATCTTACACTGGAGGCTGCGGAATGAACTGGATCGACATCGGTGCCCTTGACGACATCCCCCTGCGCGGCGCGCGGGTGGTGAAAACCCAGCTCGGCTGCGTCGCCCTGTTCCGCACCGACACCGACCGCGTCTTTGCCGTCTCTGACACCTGCCCGCACAAGGGCGGGCCATTGTCCGAAGGCATCGTGCATGGGAACAAGGTCACCTGCCCGCTGCACAACTGGGTGTTTTCGCTGGAAACCGGGCAGGCACAGGGCGCGGATTCGGGCAGCATCACCACCTATCCCGTACAGGTCGCGGCAGGCCGCATCCTGCTGGACGCCACGACCCTGAAAAAGCGGAGCGCGGCGTGATGGACGGCGCGGGCCTGCCGGAAACACGCTCCACCTGCCCCTATTGCGGGGTCGGGTGCGGCGTGCTGCTGCGCGCGGACGGGCAGGGCGGTCTGACCGTGCGCGGCGACCCCGATCACCCCGCCAACAAGGGCCGGCTCTGTTCCAAGGGGCTGGCGCTGGGCGAAACCACCAGCACCGAGGGCCGCCTGCGACACCCCAGCATCAATGGCCAAGAGGCCACATGGGACACCGCCCTGCAAACTGTCGCTGACCGCTTTTCCCAAGCCATCCGCGATCACGGGCCGGACTCCGTCGCCTTCTACGTCTCGGGCCAGATGCTGACCGAGGACTATTATGTCGCCAACAAGCTGATGAAGGGATTCATCGGCTCGGCCAATATCGACACCAATTCGCGCCTCTGCATGGCCTCTACCGTCGCGGGACACCGCCGCGCCTTTGGCACGGACACCGTTCCCGGCACCTATGAGGATCTCGAACAGGCCGATCTGGTTGTGCTCGTCGGCTCCAACCTCGCCTGGTGCCATCCGGTGTTGTATCAGCGGCTGGCGGCGGCGAAAAAACAGCGCCCCGACCTCAAGGTTGTCGTGATCGACCCGCGCCGCACTGCCACTTGCGATCTGGCTGATCTGCACCTGCAGCTGCGCGCGGGCAGCGATGTGGCCCTGTTCAACGGGCTGCTCACCGCGCTCTCCGAAGGCGGCGCCGTGGACTACGCCTATCTCTCCCATGTCGACGGCTTCGACACCGCCCTTGTCGCCGCCAGTGTGGACCGGATGAACGAAACCGGGCTGGACCGCCGCGACATCCAGACCTTTTTCAACCTCTTTCTGCGCACCAACCGCACAGTCACCGTCTTCAGCCAGGGCGTGAACCAAAGCTCGGCTGGCGCGGACAAGGTCAACGCCATCCTGAACTGCCACCTTGCCACGGGCCGTATCGGCCGCCCCGGCATGGGGCCGTTTTCCGTGACCGGCCAGCCCAATGCCATGGGCGGGCGCGAGGTCGGCGGCCTTGCCAATATGCTCGCCTGCCATCTTGAGATTGAAAATCCCGATCACCGTCAGGCTGTCCGCACCTTCTGGGACGCGCCGGTCATGGCCGATCATGCCGGGCTCAAGGCCGTGGATCTGTTCCGCGCCGTGGGGCAGGGGCAGATCAAGGCGCTGTGGATCATTCACACCAACCCCGCCGTCACCATGCCCGACGCCGATGCCGTGCGCGACGCGATCAAGGGCTGCGATTTTACCGTGGTCAGCGACATTACCGGCGCGACCGACACCGCGCGACTGGCGCATGTGCTGCTGCCTGCCGCTGCATGGGGCGAAAAGGACGGCACCGTCACCAATTCCGACCGCACCATCAGCCGTCAGCGTGCCGTGCTATCGCCCCCCGGACACGCCCGCCCCGACTGGGACATCCTGTCCGAGGTCGGCCGCCGCATGGGCTGGCACAAGGCCTTTGATTACGAAACCCCGGCCGAGATTTTTCGCGAATATGCGGCCCTGTCGCACATCGCCGGGCAGTTCGACCGCGACTTTGACATCTCCGCCCTGTCGGACCTGTCCGACCATGGCTATGAAACGCTTCCCCCCACACGCTGGCCGGTCACTGCGACCCGGCAGGGGGGGCGCTTCTTTGCGGATGGGCAGTTCTACACCCCCAATGGCAAGGCGCAGATGCTGGCGCTGCAATACCGCCCGCCTGCGGCGAAAACCGGCCCGCGCTATCCCTTCCGGCTGAACACGGGACGGATCCGCGATCAGTGGCACACCATGACGCGCACCGCCCTGTCGCCGCGTCTGTCCGCCCACCTTGCCGAACCGTTTCTGGAAATCCACCCCGATGACGCCGCCCGCACCGGGCTTGGTCCAGCCTCGCTTGTCCGCGTCACCAGCCCCGTCGGCACCGCCATCCTGCGCACGCTGATCACCGATCGCGTCCGCAAGGGTGAGGTGTTCGCCCCCATGCACTGGACCAGCGACACCGCTCCCTCGGCCCAGATCGACGCGGTGGTGCCCGATGTGGTCGACCCCGTCTCGGGTCAGCCCGAAAGCAAGGCGGCAGTGGTCGCCCTGTCCCCCTACAACGCGGGCTGGTACGGCTTTGCCGTCTCTGCCGCGCCGATGTCGCCGACCTCTGAGTACTGGGCCATGTCCCGCACCCCGGCGGGCTGGCGCGCCGAACTCGCCGCCGACACAGTGCCCGAGACATGGGAGGGCTACGGGCGTTTGCTGTTCGGCCTGACAGACGCCAGACTCCAGATCCTGCAGGACACCGGGCGCGGCATGGCGCGGCTTGCCTTTTACCAGCGCGACACGCTGCTTGCCGCGCTGTTCGTGGCCCGTGATCCCGTGGCAGTGATGCGCGACTACCTCGTGACCCTGCCAGGGGCAGAGGCGCCATTGGTCCTTACCGGGCAAAGCCCTGCGAATATGCCCGATCCCGGTCCCATCGTCTGTTCCTGTTTCGGCGTCGGCATGAACACCCTCCTGGCCGCCATCGAAACCCAGTCCCTGACCACGGTCGACCAGATCGGCGCAGCGCTTCAGGCCGGGACCAACTGTGGCTCTTGCCGGCCGGAACTGACCGCCCTGCTGACCCGCGCCAAAGTGGCGGAGGCCGCAGAATGACACTTGCACCCTATGTGCGCATTCTGGGCCGTGGCCCGGGCCGCTCGCGCGCCCTCACCCGGGATGAGGCGACAGAGGCGATGAGCCTGATCCTGACAGGGCAGGCCGCCCCCGAATCCATCGGCGCCCTGCTCATGCTGCTGCGGATGAAGGGCGAAACCCCCGACGAAATCACCGGTTTCGTGACCGCCGCCCGCAGCGCGATGCCGCCCCTGCCGCAACCCGCGCTCGACTGGCCCAGCTACGCCGCCGGGCGCACCCGGGGTCTGCCGTGGTTCCTGCTCTCGGCCCGTCTGGTGGCGCAGGCGGGGCATAGCGTGCTGCTGCACGGCTGGAATTCGCACCAGCAGGGCCATGCCTCGGTCCGCGGCGCGCTCGGCCGGGCGGGCATTGCCAGCGCAGCCCCCGAGACCGTCGCCGACACCCTGCAGCGCGATCGCATCGCCTACCTCCCGCTCGAATCCTTTGCGCCGCAGCTGCTCGACCTTCTGCAACTGCGCGACGTGCTTGGCCTGCGGTCCTGCATCAACACAGTGCTGCGGGTGCTCAACCCTGCCAAGGCCACCGCCGGGGTGCAGGGCGTCTTTCATCCGCCCTATCGCGATCTGCAGGCCGATGCCGGGGTGCTGCTGGGTCAACACGCCCTGACCATCATCAAGGGCGGCGGCGGCGAATTTGAACGCCACCCCTGCAAGGGGGTTCAGGCCTATGGCCTGCGCAACGCCACCAGATGGGAGGCAGGTTTTGACGCCCTCCTGCCCGACACCCGCAGGTTAAATGACGGCGCCGACGATCCCGCGCGACTGTCCGCGCTCTGGGACGGCACGCTGACAGATTCCTTTGCCGAACACATCGTCACCGGCACCGCCGCGCTCGCGCTCGACACGCTGGGGGTGGCGCAACCAGAACAGACCGCGCGGGCCCTCTGGGCCGCCCGCCGCCGCGCCAAAGCTGCCTGAAGGAGCTCCGCCCATGAAAAGCTTTCCCATGTTCATCCGCACCACGGGCCGCCGCGTCATCATTGCCGGCGGTGGCGAACAGGCGGCGCAAAAGGCGCGGCTGCTGCTCAAGACCGACGCACAGCTGATCCTGCTGGCCGATACGCTTGACCCCGAACTGCAGGCGCTGGTCAGCGCAGGCCGCGCCACGCACCAGCCCGGACCCATCACCGCGCAGGATTTCAACGGCGCCGCCATGGCCTTTGTCGCGACCGGCTGTCCGGGCATCGACACCTGCCTGCACGCTCTGGCCCAACAGGCGCGTGTGCTGGTCAATGTCGTCGACCAGCCGAACCTTTGCGACATCACCACGCCGTCGATTGTGGACCGTGATCCCGTCATTGTCGCCATCGGCACCGAAGGCACCGCACCCGTCCTTGCCCGCGCGATCAAAACCCGGATCGAACAGCAGCTTGACCCCCGGCTTGGCAGCTTTGCCGCCCTTGCCGGCCGCTTGCGCGATCACGTCGCCGCCCGGGTGCCGCGCGACGCCCGCCGCGCCTTCTGG
>NZ_AWWI01000104.1 GCF_002760615.1 Puniceibacterium antarcticum
TATTCCAGCGCGCCGCCGCCGATGGTGCCGGACTGGCCGGTTGTCGTGCCATTGGCCCAGACCAGCATCGCGGCCCCCACCTCGCGCGGGGAGGAGCCCGCCACGGCGGCGATCACCACGCGGGCGACCACGCCATGGGTTTCGACGGCGTGTTGCAGGGCGGTGAGGTCAAAGCTCATGCTTGGCCCCGCGTGCCAAAGCCCGAGCGTCGCGCCGGCGGCACGGCCGGACGCCTCCGGCGGGCGTATTTGAGGAAGAGAAGAAGCAGGGGGTCAGTCCGCATCCCGCACCCGCTGGATGGCGGCAAGGACGCGTTCCGGCGTGGCCGGGGCGTCGAGCGCGGGATAGGCGGTGCCGCAGGCGGCGATCGCATCGGACAGGGCCATCAGGACCGAGATGCCGAGCATGAAGGGCGGCTCGCCCACGGCTTTGGAACGGTAGATCGTATCCTCGCGGTTTGCGCCGTCCCAGAGCGCGACGTTGAAGACGGCGGGGCGGTCGGAACAGGCGGGGATCTTGTAGGTCGAGGGCGCATGGGTGCGCAGGGCGCCGTTGCCATCCCAGACCAGCTCTTCGGTGGTGAGCCAGCCCGCGCCCTGAACAAAGCCGCCTTCGACCTGGCCAATGTCGAGCGCGGGGTTCAGTGAGGCGCCGGCGTCGTGCAGGATATCGGTGCGCAGGATGCGGTATTCGCCGGTGAGCGTGTCGACAACCACTTCGGAGCAGGCCGCGCCATAGGCGAAGTAGAAGAAGGGGCGGCCCTGACCCCGGATCCGGTCCCATTCCACCTTGGGCGTCTTGTAAAAGCCGGTGGCAGAGAGGCTGATGCGGTTTTCATAGGCCAGCGTCGTGGCCTGGGCAAAGCTGTAGGTTTTGCCGCCTGCGTGCACTTCGCCATTCTCGAAGCGGATCGCGGCGGCGTCGGTCTGGTGCATTTCGGCGAGCAGATCGGCGATGCGGTCGCGGATGGTGTCGCAGGCGGCCTTGACCGCCATGCCGTTGAGGTCCGATCCCGAAGAGGCGGCGGTGGCCGAGGTGTTGGGCACCTTGGCGGTGTCGGTGGCGGTGATCTTGACCGCCTCAACCGGCACACCAAAGCGCGACGCGGCGACCTGCGCCACCTTCTGGAACAGACCCTGTCCCATTTCGGTGCCGCCGTGGTTCATGTGGATCGAGCCATCCTGATAGACATGCACCAGCGCGCCGGCCTGATTGAGATGGGTGAGGGTGAAGGAAATCCCGAACTTCACCGGAGTGAGGGCGAGGCCGCGTTTCAGCACCCGGTTGGCGGCGTTCCACGCGGCCACATTCGCGCGGCGCGCGGCGTAATTGGCAGAAGCCTCCAGCGCGTCGGTCATCTCGTGCAGGATGAAATCTTCGACCGGCTGGCCATAGGGGGTGGTCTGAACGCCCTCGGGCGCCTCGATCGCCCGACCTTCAGGCACCTCGCCCGCAGATCCGCGCGAGGTCAGATCCTCACCTGGCATCATCTGCCCCGAAATATCCTCGGGGGGGCGCGGCTTGGCCGCGTGGGGGGCAGGCAGCCCCCCTGCGACGCTCGGGGCATAGTAATTCGCCCGACGCACCGCGAGAGGGTCGCGCCCGAGGGTATGGGCCACGTGGTCCATCACCCGTTCGATCCCCAGCATGCCTTGCGGGCCGCCAAAGCCGCGAAAGGCGGTGGCGCTTTGGGTGTTGGTCTTGAGCCTGTGGCTTTCGATCCGGGCGTGGTCGAGGTTATAGGCGTTGTCGGAATGCAGCATGGCGCGGTCGGCCACGGGGATCGACAGATCCTGCGCCCAGCCGCAGCGGGTCATCTGCACAAAGTCCACCCCGGCAAGCCGACCGGCATCGTCAAAGCCTGCGCGGTAGTCGATGCGGAAATCATGGCGTTTGCCGGTGATGATCATGTCATCGTCGCGGTCATAGCGCATCTTGCAGGGCTTGCCGGTCAGGCGCGCGGCGACGGCGCAGGCGACGGCCAGCGCATTGCCCTGGCTCTCCTTGCCGCCAAAGCCACCGCCCATCCGGCGGATTTCGACGCGGACGGCGTGCATGGGGCGGCCGATGGCCTCGGCCACCTTGTGCTGGATCTCGGTCGGGTGCTGGGTCGAGCTGTGCACCAGCATGTCGCCGTCTTCGCCCGGCAGGGCGAGGGCTGCCTGACCTTCGAGGTAGAAATGCTCCTGTCCGCCCATCTCGATGCGGCCTTCGATCTGGTGCGGGGCGGTGTCGATGGCTTCGCCGGCGTCGCCCTTTTCCCAGATGCGGGGGCCGTCCTCGAACCGGTTGTCGGCCTCCATCGCATCCTCGTAGGACAGGATGGCGTCGCGTTTCTGATAGGTGATCTGCGCGCGTTTTGCGGCCCTGCGGGCGGCGAGGTGGCTGGTCGCGACCACGAGGAACACCGGCTGGCCGAGGTAGTGGACCGTACCACCCGAGAGCAGGGGTTCGTCATGGGCCGAGGGCGAGACATCATTGGCAAAGGGCAGGTCGCGCGCCTGAAGGACGGCGACAACGCCGGGGGCGGACTGAACAGGCGCGAGGTCGATTTCGGTGATGCGTCCGGCGGCGATGGTGGCGATGCCGAAGGCCAGATGCAGCGTGCCGGTTGGTGTGGGGATGTCATCCACATAGCGCGCGGCGCCGGTGACATGCAGGCGGGCGGCGTCGTGGGGGAGGGGTTTTGCGACGGTCATGATTTGCCCCCGCGGTGTGCCTGTGGTTGGCGGCGCGCAGCGAGGGGCCAGCCCCTCGCGCTCCCCGGGATATTTGTGGGCAGATGAAGGGAGGGGGTCATGGCATCACCTCCAGCACGGAGGTGTGGGTGTCGAGGTCTTCGAGCATGTAGCGGGTGAGCAGGTTGCGCGCGGTGATCAGGCGGTAAGCGGCACTGGCGCGCATGTCGGAGAGGGGTTGGAAGTCATCCTCCCATGCGTCGCGCAGGCTGGTGAGGGTGGTTTCGGTCCACGGCTGGCCGATGAGGGCGGATTCCACCCGGGTTGCGCGTTTCGGGGTGGCGGCGAGGCCGCCAAAGGCGATGCGGGCGGCGGTAACCATGCCGTCCGCGACCGTGATGTTGAAGGCACCGCAGACGGCGGAAATATCCTGATCGAAGCGTTTTGAGAGTTTGTAGACCCTGAGCCGGTCTGGCTGGCGGGGGATGGTCACCGCCTCGACAAACTCGCCGGGGGCGCGGTCCTGTTTGCCGTAGGTGAGGAAGAAATCCCCGATGGGCAGCTCACGGCGGGTGTCGCCGTGGCGCAGGTGCAGCGTCGCGTTTAGCGCGATGAGGGCGGGAGGGTTGTCACCGATGGGCGAGCCGTTCGCGATGTTGCCGCCGATGGTGGCGGCGGCGCGGACCTGCACTGAGCCATAGCGGCGGATCATTTCGGCGTAAGAGGGGTGCAGGGCACGCATCAGGGTCAGGACGCGGTCCATGGTGACCCCCGCGCCGATGCGGGTGCCGTTGTCGGTTTCAGTGATCTGCTGCAGGTCGCGGCAGCGGTTCAGAAAGATGGTTTTTGGCAGGTCGCGCAGGCCTTTGGTGACCCAGAGGCCGACATCTGTGGCCCCGGCGATCAGCGTGGCGTCGGGGTGTTCGGCGTAGAGGGTGGCGAGGGCGTCGGCGGTTTCGGGGGCGTGAGTGGTGCCGGTTTCGGCCTTCGGGGCGGTGTCGGGCGCGATATCTTCGCCGTCTTGCGCGATCCAGTCGGGGATGGGGGCATTCTGGGCGGCCTCTGCCGCGCGGATGATCGGGGCGTAGCCCGTGCAGCGGCAAAGGTTGCCGGCCAGCGCGTCGTCGTGGTTTGTATCGCCATTGGCATGGGCGGTGGCCATGGAGACCACGAAGCCCGGCGTGCAGAAGCCGCATTGCGATCCATGGTGGTCGATCATTGCCTGCTGCACCGGATGTAGCGTGCCGTCGGGGGCGGTCAGACCTTCGACCGTGCGCAGCGCCTTGCCGTGGAGCTGGGGCAGGAACAGGATGCAGGCGTTGAGCGCGCGCGCGCCGGAGCGGTCGGTGACCATCACCGTGCAGGCACCGCAATCGCCTTCGTTGCAGCCCTCTTTGGTGCCGGTGAGCCCGCGTGTTTCGCGCAGCCAGTCGAGCAGGGTGGTCGTCGCAGCGACCTCCCTGATCTCAACACTCTCTCCGTTCAGAAGAAAGGTGATATCCATACTGAAAACCTGCCGCCTTACTGAAATGACCCTGACTGCGCGCCCTCGATGCGGCGTAGAGGATGCGCAGGTCTTCGTATGTCCGAAGACAAGGCTAGGCGGCGGGTGTCGGTATTGGCAAGGGAAAAGTGCGCCGCTCCGCGCGGGGGGGCAGGGCCGCGCCTGAATTATGGGCCGCGCTCAGAGCGTCTGGGCCAGCGCGTCAAGCTGGTCTGTGGCGGTGCCCCATCCGGCGTGAAACCCCATGGATTCATGTTGTTTTCTGGCCTCTGGTGAGGCGTGCAGGACCAGCGCGCGATAGGCGGTGCCGGTGGGGATCGCGGCAAACGTGCAATGGGCGGTCATGAAGCCGCTGCCGGTCGGGCGGTGGTCCGCGCCGAGGGCGTCGGTGAAGCTGATCTGACGTTCGGGGTCGACCACCAGCAGGCAGCCACTGTTTGGCGCAACTTCGCCATTGGGTCCTGCCATCACCGTGTTGAACCGCCCGCCGGGGCGGAGGTCGATTTCGGCCGAGGTGACCGTCCACGGGGCGGGGCAGAACCACTGGCAGAGCAGCGCGGGTTCGCTCCAGCAGCGCCAGAGTTGTGCGGGGGTGGCTTTCAGGCTGCGTTCCAGCAGCAGATCGGTTTCGGGATTGATGTCAGGGATCATGGTTGGCGCCTTTGTTTCCTGAGAGTTGCGGGATTTCAGAGGGGGGTGTTCGGGGCAGGGTCTGTGCCAGCGCGTCAAGCCGGTCGATGCGGGACTCCCAGATCTGGCGCTGGCGATGCAGCCAGTGTTCTGCCTGTGCCAGCGGCGCGGAGTCGATGTGCAGGGTGCGCACGCGGCCCTGTTTGACAGAGCGCACGAGGCCGGATTTTTCCAGCACGCCCAGATGTTTGAGAAAGGTGGGCAGGGCAATGGCGTGGGGGGCGTGCAGTTCGCTGACGGCGCAGGGACCTTGGGACAGACGTTCGATCACGGCGCGGCGGGTCGGATCAGAGATGGCAGAGAAGAAGGTGCTGAGATTGTTTTCCATAGGGCGAGGTTTCTATGGGGCGGGTGTTTCGTCAAGTAAAAACTTAGCCACACGGCTAGGTTTTGCGCCACAGGCTGCGCAACGGCTGCGGGGGTTGCGTCGGTGTAGGGCGCGAATCGACGGGTTAAGGCCCATGAAACAAGCGGATTCGGCGATATGGAACGCATCTGGAAGCCGTATGGAAAACGTATGGCTGCCGTAGGGGCCGGGGCGGGATTAACGCGGCGGACGGGGTGTTCGTTCACGACGGGTTAACGCCGACGGGAGCGGGGCGGGCATCTTGGGTCTTTCGCCCGGGGGCGGTGAAAACTATTGTGCGGGCATGAGCACACATCCCCGATTCATTCACCTGCGCACCCATACCGAATATTCCCTGCTGGAAGGGGCGGTGCGGCTGAAGAAGCTGCCCGCGCTGTGCGAGTCCATGGGCATGCCTGCGGTGGCGGTGACCGATACCAACAACCTGTTTGCGGCGCTGGAATTTTCCGTCACCGCCGCAGATGCGGGGGTGCAGCCGATCATCGGCTGTCAGGTGTCCTTGCGGTTTGTCGATCCGCAGCCGGGTGAGCGGGTGCGCGAGCCTGCCGGGGTGGTTCTGCTGGCGCAGAACGAGCGCGGCTATGAAAATCTGATGAAACTGAATTCCTGCCTGTACCTGCGCGGGGACGGGCAGCTGGCGCATGTGACGCTGGCTGATCTTGAGAAACATGGCGAGGGGCTGATCTGTCTGAGCGGCGGGCCGGAGGGGCCGGTGGGGCTGATGCTGCAGCAGGGGCAGTACACTGCAGCAGAGGCGCTGATGACGCGGCTGCACGAGATTTTTGCGGATCGTCTGTATGTGGAATTGCAGCGGCATCCGGGGGAGGGCGGCCTGCCCGAGAATGAGCGCGCCTGCGAGCGTGGGTTCATCGAGATGGCTTATGCGATGGGTCTGCCGCTGGTTGCGACCAATGATGTCTATTTCCCCAAGACCACGATGTATGAGGCGCATGATGCGCTGATCTGCATCGCCGGGGGCGCTTATGTCGATCAGCAGGAACCACGCCGGCGGCTGACGCCGCAGCATTATTTCAAGTCACCGCAAGAGATGGCGACGCTGTTTGCCGATCTGCCCGAGGCGCTGGACAACACGGTCGAGATTGCGCGGCGCTGTGCCTTTATGGCGTATCGGCGCGATCCGATCCTGCCGAAGTTCGCGGATGACGAGGTGGTCGAGCTGCGCCGTCAGGCCAAGGAAGGTCTGGTCGAGCGGCTGCGCGTCATCCCGCATGCCGCCTCGGTCGAGGACTATGAAAAACGGCTGGAATTTGAGCTGGGCATCATCGAGGGGATGGGGTTTCCGGGCTATTTTCTGATCGTTGCGGATTTCATCAAATGGGCCAAGGATCACAACATTCCGGTGGGACCGGGGCGGGGGTCTGGTGCCGGGTCACTGGTGGCCTACGCGCTGACGATCACCGACCTTGATCCTTTGCGCTATTCGCTGCTGTTCGAGCGGTTTCTGAACCCGGAACGGGTGTCGATGCCCGACTTTGACATCGATTTTTGCATGGACCGCCGCGAAGAGGTGATCCGCTATGTGCAGGAGCGGTACGGCCGCGACAAGGTGGGGCAGATCATCACCTTTGGTGCTTTGCTGAGCAAGGCGGCGGTGCGCGACATTGGCCGGGTGTTGCAGATGCCCTATGGGCAGGTGGACCGCCTGAGCAAGATGATCCCGGTCGAGGGGGTCAAGCCCGTGTCCATCGAGAAGGCGCTGGCGGATGAGCCGCGCCTGCGTGAAGAGGCGCGATCGGAAGAGGTGGTGGCGCGGCTGCTGGATTATGGTCAGCAGGTTGAGGGGTTGTTGCGCAATGCCTCGACCCACGCTGCCGGGGTTGTGATCGGCGACCGTCCGATTGACGAGCTGGTGCCGCTCTATCAGGATCCGCGGTCGGACATGCCCGCGACGCAGTTCAACATGAAATGGGTGGAACAGGCCGGGCTGGTCAAGTTCGACTTTCTGGGTCTGAAGACGCTGACGGTGATCCAGAACGCCGTGGATCTGATCAAGAAATCCGGGCGGCATCTGCATATCGCGGCGGATGGGACCGAGCTGTATCAGCCGCCCGAGGTGGCGATTGACGATATCGGGGCGATCCCGCTGGATGATGAGGCGTCGTACAAGTTGTATGCGGCGGCCAAGACGGTGGCGGTGTTTCAGGTGGAAAGTTCGGGCATGATGGATGCCCTGAAGCGGATGAAGCCGACCTGTATCGAGGATATCGTGGCGCTGGTGGCGCTGTACCGCCCCGGCCCGATGGAGAACATCCCGACCTATTGCGAGGTCAAGAACGGCCTCAAGAAACTGGAGTCGGTGCATCCGCTGATCGACCATATCCTTGAGGAAACCCAAGGCATCATCGTCTATCAGGAACAGGTGATGCAGATCGCGCAGGAAATGGCGGGCTATAGCCTTGGCGGCGCTGACCTGCTGCGCCGCGCCATGGGTAAAAAGATCAAGGAGGCGATGGACGCCGAGCGCCCCAAGTTCGAGAGCGGCGCCAAGGCCAAGGGGGTGGAGCCCAAGAAGGCGCGGGAGGTGTTCGACCTTCTGGAGAAATTCGCCAATTACGGCTTCAACAAATCCCATGCGGCGGCCTATGCGGTGGTCAGCTATCAGACGGCCTGGCTCAAGGCGAACCACCCGGTCGAGTTCATGGCCGGGGTGATGAACTGCGATATCCACCTGACCGACAAGCTGGCGGTGTATTTCGAAGAGGTGCGCAAGGGGCTGAAGCTGGGCTATGTGCCGCCCTGTGTGAACCGCTCGCAGGCGACATTCGACGTGGCGGAGGGCGCGCTGGTTTATGCGCTGGGCGCGCTGAAGAACGTCGGGACCGATGCGATGCGGCTGGTGGTCGAAGGACGCGCTGACAAGCCGTTTGTGAACCTGTTTGACGTGGCGCGGCGGGTCGATCTGAAACGGGTGGGCAAGCGGCCGCTGGAAATGCTGGCACGGGCTGGGGCGTTCGACATGCTCGATCCGAACCGGCGGCGGGTGTTCGAGTCGCTGGAATCGCTGGTGGGCTATTCGGCGGCGGTGCAGGAGCAGAAGACGTCCGATCAGGTGTCGTTGTTCGGCGAGGGCGGCGACGATCTGCCCGAGCCGCGTCTGGCGCGGGTCACCGACTGGCTGCCCGCCGAGCGCCTGAGCGAGGAATTCAAGGCGATCGGGTTCTATCTGTCGGGCCATCCGCTGGACGATTACATGGCGCCGCTGAAACGCAAGGGTGTGCTGACTCTGGATCAGCTGCTGGACAAGGTGCAGGGCGGGGCCTGTATTGCCAAGCTGGCGGGTGTTGTCGCGGGACGGCAGGAGCGGAAATCGGCGCGGGGCAACCGGTTTGCCTTTGCCCAGCTTTCGGACACAACGGGCGCCTATGAGGTCACGCTGTTTTCCGAGACGCTGGAGAAATCGCGCGACTTTCTGGAGACCGGCGCCAAGGTGGTCGTGACGGTCGAGGCGACACTGGAGAGTGATCAGCTGAAACTGCTGGGCCGGTCCGTGGCGCCGATGGATGTGGCGATTGCTGATGCGGGATCGGCGGGGATGCTGATCCGGCTCGATACGGCGGCGGCCCTGCCGGACATCGCATCGGTGCTGAACCTTGCGGCAGAGCGGTTGCCCCGGGCCGGGCGCGGGCCGGTGCGGTTGTGCCTGTCCCATGCGGGCCTGCCGGGAGAGGTTGAGCTGGATCTGAACCAGGATTTCCCCGTCACCCCCGAGATCAAGGGTGCGATCAAGGCGCTGGACGGCATTCTGGCGGTCGAGGAGTTCTGAGCCGCCCCGCTGTGGCCTATTCGGGCCTGTCGCTGTGCGCCTTTATGCCGGTGGCCGGGCCGGATCGCGCCGATGCGGGGCGGCATCGGTGGCGGGGGCCTGCGAGGGTCTGGCATAAGGCCGTTGAAACACACTGACCGGGGGGCTGGCTTGCGAAATTCTGTCGGAGGGACATCTGAGCGGAAGACAAGAGTCGGCGCGCTGGTGGCGCTGTGCCTTTTGGCGGGTTGTGGCGCGGGGCCGTCGGGCGGCGCGCTGTCCGAAGAGGCGGTCGATTATGTGCAGGTGGGGCCGGGAGAGGTGCTGCCCTACGGCAGGCTTGCGCGGCAGTGCGGCACGCCCGCCCGGGCGCTGGGCAAGCAGGTTGCCCGCTATCCCGCGGGCGGAGGGGGCTATACGCTCTATGATTCCGAGCCGGGGGGCAGTCGTGCGCGCAGCTTTTTCCTGACCGGGTTTGACGATGGCTGTGCGCGGCAGTTCACCGCAGCTTTTGTGATTTTCAGCGCGCCGAGCGATTTCGAGAGGCTGCGCTATGGGCGGCCGTCCGAGACGGTGCCGCGGTCCGGGACCGATACCGCCTATGAGGTGCTGAAGGCGCAGATCTGCGGCGTGGGGGCGGATGCGCCTTGCGGTGCGCGCATTGGGCGGCTGGAGCGCAACACCGCCTTTGTCAGCATCTACGAGACCTTTGGCAGCAATCCCCGCTGGAAGACCATGCTGGTCCATGACGGCGCGGTGCTGGCGGCGGATCTGAGCGGAGACTGAGCGCAAGCTGGGAGGGGTCAGTAATGCGGGGGCTTTTCGTCGCCCAGCACGACGCCGCCTGTCGCCTCGGCCTCGCGTCCCGCCTCGCGGCGCATCAGCATTTCAACCCGCCGGGTGAGGCGGTCGATTTCGGTGTCCTGACGCGCGACAGTGTCGCTGAGATCCTCGACCGCGCGGATGAGATGGGCGATGCGTTCTTCGAGTTGGGTGTCGGGCATGGGGGACCTCCGGGGTTTGGGGTGGCATACTGCGCCTGTGCCGCTGGCGCAACGGGGTGAGGGGTCGGAGGGGGGCTGTCTGCCCCCCGCCTTGCCCGAGGCAAGGCCCCCCCGAGGATATTTGGGGGCAGATGAAACCGGGGAAGCGGTGGGCTGTGCTTGCCCCCCGCGGTGGGAGCGGATAGAGGAGCGGCGCAGCAGAGCCGGAGTGGAACGGACCATGGCCAAGACCCGTCGCAGCCCCTATTGGAAATGTAGCCCTGATGCGTGCCGACACCATCCAAAAGCGTCGTGCCCCGCTGTATGGGCCGGATCGGGCCGGGCCGTGCAGGTCCGGGCGGGGGGAAGATCATGAACATCGCCTTGCAACGCGCCGAAGCGGCACGGCTGCGCGCCGCCTTTGAGGCGGCGGGAGGGCAGCCGGTCGAATGTTCGATCCTGCAGCCCGCACGGGTGTTTCTGGACCTTTATGGTGAGGATATCCGCGCGCGCGCCTATGTGACCCAGGACCCGGGCCGGGGTGAGCAGATGTTGCGGCCCGATTTCACCCTGCCGGTGGTGCAGATGCACATGTCGCATGGGGCGGAAACCGCGCGCTATACCTATTCCGGCGAGGTGTTCCGCCGTCAGGAAGATCATCCCGAGCGGGCGTCCGAATATCTGCAGGTCGGCTATGAGGTGTTTGACGGGCGCGACCCGGCGGCGGCGGATGCCGAGGTGTTCGCGTTGTTTTCCGAGGTGTTGCGCCCCTATGGGCTGCGCGCGGCGACGGGGGACATGGGCATTCTGCTGGCGGCAGTGCAGGGGCTTGAGACCTCTGAGCGGCGGCGGGCGGCGCTGATGCGCCACATCTGGCGGCCCAAGCGGTTTCGCGCGCTGATCGAGCGGTTTTCCGGCCGCTCTGCGGTGCCGCCGACGCGAGCGGCGCTGCTGGCGGCACGCGATCCGATGGCAGCGGCGGGGCCGGTGATCGGGCTGCGCTCCGAGG
>NZ_AWWI01000105.1 GCF_002760615.1 Puniceibacterium antarcticum
GGCTCGGCGCGCTGGCCGTGGCGTCGAGCCTTGCGCAGGCGGCCTCGGCGGTGGTGCTGGTCTACAGCGGCGTGCTGCTGCTGGGCTGGAGCCGGGTCTATATGCAGGACCTCGCGGACGGGCTGATGGCGCCGCTGAGCTATGGCGCGATTGCGCTGATCGGCGGCTGGCTGGCGCTGCGCGGTGCGCGCAAGCTGCTGCCGCGCCGGGAACGGCACGTGCATGACCATGAGCATTCTCACGACCATGGCCACGCACAGGACTGTGGCTGCGGCCATGCCCATGGACCAACAGCGGATCAGGCGGCCTCGGTCCGCTCGCTGCGCGACGCGCTGCTGCTGGTTGGGGCGATTGCCATCCGGCCCTGCACCGGGTCGCTGTTCCTGCTGATCATCACCTGGCGCATGGGGCTGCTGTGGCAGGGCATCCTTGGCGCCTTTGCCATCGGGCTGGGCACGGCGGCGGTGACGCTGGCCGTGGCCGCCGCATCGGTCACCCTGCGCGAAGGCACGCTGGCGCGCATCAGCACAGGCCCCGCCACTGCCCGCGCGCTTGGGCTTGTCGAAACACTCGCCGGGGCGATCATCGCCGCGCTGGCTGTTCAGCTGCTGCTGCGCGCCCTCTGAGCCAACTCGATAAAGCGCCTCCCTACCAATTCCCGCTCTTTCCATCCTTCCCCCCGTTTCATCTGCCCCCAAATATCCCGGGGAGCGCGAGGGGCTGGCCCCTCGCTTTAAAGGGTCCCGCCTCAAACTTTCATCGCTTGTTCGCGGCCTCTCGGCTGCACCTCCAACACGAAAAGCGATGAGTGTGTTTCAGCTCAAAGGCGGGGCGCTGTGGCCAAGCAAGCGACCGGTTTCTCAAGGCGTCTTGCAAGGTGCCTGAGGCAATGGATGGCCCCGGCATCCCCCGCCTCAGGCGCTCCGCACACGGCAGGCAAGCGCCCAAAGTGATGCGCCCTCTTGCCCAAACCCGGCCACCCCCCTAAAGGCGATGCCATGAAACAGACGCCCACAATGACCTGGCCGCAGCACCTGCGCGCGATCATGACCCTTGGCATTCCGCTGATTGGCGGACACCTTGCGCAGTTTTCGATCGGACTGACCGATACGATCATGCTGGGCCGTTACAGCACGGGCGCGCTGGCGGCGCTGACGCTTGCCTCGGCGCTGATGCTCTTGCTGTTTTTGATGGGCTGCGGCTTTGCCTGGGCGGTGATGCCGATGGTGGCGCAGTTCGATGCGCAGAATGATGCCACCTCGATCCGGCGCGCCACGCGCATGGGGCTGTGGCTGTCGGTGCTCTATTTCATCGCGGTGCTGCCGGTGCTGTGGTTTTCGGGGCCGCTTCTGCTCATGCTCGGGCAGGCGGACCAGCTGGCGGCGGACGCACAGACCTATCTGCGCATCGCGGCCTTTGGCATCTTGCCGGGGCTGCTGGTCATGGTGCTGAAAAGCTACCTTGCCGCGCTGTCGCGCACCCGCATCGTGCTGCTGATGACGCTGGCAGCGTCGCTGGCCAACGCGCTTGGCAATTACCTGCTGATTTTCGGCAGCTTCGGCTTTCCCGAGATGGGGATCACCGGCGCGGCCATTGCCTCTGTGCTGTCGCAGGCGGTGTCGCTGGTCGGCATCGGACTGTATGCGCATTTCAGCCTGCCGGCCCATTCCCTGTTCACCCGCCTCTGGAAGCCGGACTGGGAGATGTTTGCCCGCGTCTTCTGGCTGGGCCTGCCCATTGGTCTGACCACCCTGGCCGAGGTCGGGCTGTTCGAGGCGACATCGCTGATGATGGGCTGGCTTGGCACCGTGCCGCTGGCGGCGCATGGCATCGCGCTACAGACCTCGGCCACCGCCTTCATGATTCATCTGGGATTCGCCAATGTGGCAACGATCCGGGCGGGCAATGCGCTGGGGCGCAATGACCTTGACCATCTGCGCCGGGGGGCTGTGGCGGTGTTTGTGCTGTCGCTGATCACCTCTTGCGTGACGGTCGCGGTGTTTCTGACCGTGCCAGGGCCGATCGTGTCGCTGTTCATCAACCCCGCCGATCCGGCCTATGGGGCGATTCTGGCCACAGGCATGGCCCTGCTGACCGTGGCCGCCCTGTTCCAGCTGGTCGATGGCGCACAGGTCATCGCGATGGGACTGCTGCGCGGTATGCAGGACACCCGCGTGCCGATGATCATGGCGATCATCGCCTATTGGGGCGTCGGCATCCCCTGTTCCTATCTGCTGGGCTTTGTCTGGGGGTATGGCGGCACCGGCATCTGGTCCGGTCTGGTCGTGGGACTGGCGGTGGCGGCAGTGCTGATGCTGCACCGGTTCTGGGCACATGCCTGGCGGGCGTGAAACAGCAGGATTTGCGGCTGTTTTAGGCCCGTGTCAGGTCTGAATCCGTCTTGCCATGCCCCCCGATCCGGTTTATCGCGCTACCTTCACACGGGTCTACAGCCTTGGAGGAGGCCCGCACAACCTTAGGAGAATTCATTATGGCTGGAGAGATTCCTGATCTCGTAGCTCTGGAACGGACGGGGACAGGCAAGGGCGCCGCTCGTCAGGCACGTCGCGACAACCTCGTTCCGGGTGTCGTTTATGGGGGTGGCAGCGATCCGATCGCACTCAACCTGCCCTACAACGCGCTGATCAAGCGCCTTAAGGCCGGTCGTTTCATGTCGACGCTGTTCAACCTGAAGGTTGAAGGCCAGGACGACGTCCGCGTTATCTGCCGCGCCGTGCAGCGTGACGTGGTCAAGGACCAGCCGACGCATGTCGATTTCATGCGCCTGCGCCGCACGTCCAAGGTGAACCTGTTCATCCACGTTGATTTCATCAACGAAGATCAGGCACCCGGCATCAAGAAGGGTGGCGTTCTGACTGTTGTGCGCCCCGAAGTCGAGCTGGTTGTGACCGCGGCGGACATTCCGGACCACATCACCGTGGATCTGGCTGGCCTGAACATCGGCGACACCGTCACGATTTCGGACGTGACGCTGCCGGACGGCGCGAAGCCGACCATCGACCGTGACTTCGTGATCGCAAACATCTCGGCTCCGTCGGGTCTGCGGTCTGCAGAAGCGGCTGAAGAAGACGAAGACGCAGCCGAGGAGTGATCGCCCGGGCGCTTTGTCGCGCTTGAGGAGAACCGGGCCAGTGCCTGAGATCCCTTGAGCGCAACCTGCGCTGGTGCGTCCCTTGGAAAAGCCGTGACGGCCCCGCCCTGCCAGGCGGGGCCGTTTGCGTTTCCGGCAGGCAGGCCCTATCTGAGGGGCGTCTGCTTTTGAACAGCCGGGGCCTGCGGGGACCCCGGGCAGGAGGATGCGATGAAGATCTTTGTGGGGCTGGGCAATCCCGGCGGGCAATATGCGCAGAACCGGCACAACATCGGCTTCATGGCGCTGGAGGCCATTGCCGAGGCGCATGGATTCCAGCCGTGGAAACCCCGCTTTCAGGGGCATGTGGCCGAGGGACGTCTGGGGGGCGACAAGGTGATGCTGCTCAAGCCTGCGACCTTCATGAACCTGTCGGGGCAGGCCGTGGGCGAGGCGATGCGGTTCTACAAGCTGGAGCCTGCGGATGTGATGGTGTTCCATGACGAGCTGGACCTTGCCCCCGGGCGGATCAAGGTCAAGACGGGCGGCGGCCATGCGGGGCACAACGGGCTGCGGTCGATCCATGCCCATATCGGCGAGGCCTATGGGCGGGTGCGCATGGGCATCGGCCATCCGGGCCGCAAGGAGCTGGTGGCGGGCTATGTGCTGCATGATTTCGGCAAGGCCGATGCCGGTTGGCTGGACGATGTGCTGCGCGGTGTGAGTGACGGCGCGCCGGATCTGGCGCGCGGCGATGCGGGCAAGTTTATGAACGCGGTTGGCCTGCGTGTCTCCCCGCCGCGCAGTGGTGGCGGGGTGGCGCCCGCAAAACCCGCCAAGGCCAAGCCCCACACCGCGGCCCC
>NZ_AWWI01000106.1 GCF_002760615.1 Puniceibacterium antarcticum
TCATCGTAAGGTTCCCAACCCGTACTCGCACCCGGTCGCCCTTGTTCACGACCAGCGGATCAATGTCGGGGAAGATCCGGCTGTTCCAGGTCCAAAGGTTGAAATCCGTCATCGTCATGATGCGGGGTACATAGGTACCCGGATCGATGTCGAAAGCATTCAGCATGATCAGGAAATCACGATCCACCGGCATGAATGTGGGATCCTTGGGGTGGACCACGAACATGCCCATCATCCCCATCGCCATCTGGGTCATTTCATCGCCGTGGGGGTGGTACATGAACGTTCCGGACTTCACCAAGTCGAATTCGTAGACGAAGGTTTTGCCCGGCGGGATGCTTGGATGGCTCAATCCGGAGACCCCATCCATGCCTGAAGGAAGAATGAGCCCGTGCCAGTGCACCGTTGTGCCTTCCGGCAGCCTATTGGTGACGTAGATGCGCACCCGGTCGCCTTCGACTGCTTCGATCGTCGGGCCGGTGGATTGGCCGTTGTAGCCCCACAAATGCGCGATCATGCCGTCGGCCAACTCACGCTCCACCGGTTCGGCAACAAGGTGGAACTCCTTCACGCCGTTGTTCATCCGGTGCGGCAGGGTCCAGCCGTTGAGCGTGACGACGGGTGTATAGTCCGGCCCGGATGAGGGGCGCGGTGTGACCAGCGTTGTGGCGCTGTCCATCACGGCCGCCTCGGGCAGGCCCCTGTTCATCGTCTGACCCCAGGCTTGGGTGGAGACCAGTGCCGCTCCTGCGGCACCGGCACCCAGCATTTGACGTCTGTTCAGCATGTCGGTTCTCCTCAATGTCCAGCGCCGCCACCGGCGGCAATTGCAGTGCCTTCACCGCCGCCTGCACCGCCTGCGCCGCCGCCGTAGATGGCAGCGGTCAGGTCGGCCTGAGCGAGGTAGAAGTCACGTTTGGCGTTGGCGGCTTCCAGCTCTGCGCTAAGCTTTTCGCGCACATCGGTCAGCAGCTCGAAGGTATTGGTGATCATGCCGTTGTAGGACAGCAGACCTTCTTCCTCGACCGTGGCGCGTAACGGCACCAACACGTCGCGGTAGTGCCGCGCGATCTTGTAGGAGGCGTGGTAGGAGGTTTCGGCGCTGCGGGCTTCCGACCGGACAGTCACGGCCTTTTCCGCCAGCACGTTGGCCGCCTGAAGATAGCTCAGTTCCGCTTTGCGCATCCGGGCCTTGCCGGTGTCGTAGATCGGGATGGCAAACTCCAGTTCCACCTGCGGCGTGGTCGCGGTTTCGATGTCGCCGTCTTCGCCGACCTCGCGTTCCGCCTCGAACCCGCCGACGATCTCGAGATCGCTGACGATGCGCGTCTTGTCGGTCAGACCGAAGGCCGCCGCCTGTGCCTCAAGGCCCAGCTTGGCAATACGCAGATCGACGCGGTTGCTCAGCGCGCGGGCCTCGAGGCTGGTGATCCGACCGACCGAACGCGGCAGGGCGGGCAGAGCATCGGGGACGAAATAATCGAGGTCGCTGCCCCACAAACCCATGAGCCGGGTCAGCTGTTCCTTGGCGCGGGCGGCGTTCAGACGCGCCTGTGCCAGTTGGCCGGCGAGTTCGGCGTTGAACGCCTGTTCGCGGGCCTGCCCGGCGCGGTTCAGCGCCCCGGTCTCACCCAATTTGCGCGCCAGTTCCGAACCGGCGTCCGATGTCGCCTTGGCGCGGCTGAGGTAGCTGACAGCCTCGAACGCCGAGACTGCATTGACCCAGGCCGTGCGGGTATCGTTGGCCAGCATCAGCGTGTCACTGACTGCGCCCGCCTGTGCTGCGCGAAAGTTCACATCCGCAAGGGCCATGCGCTGCTGGCGCGTAGTGGCGTCCAGCACGTTCGCGCGGATCAACCCCTCGATGGCCCGGTAGGCGCCGAGTTCCGCCGCTCCGATACCCAGCACACCTATGGAGACCACCGGGTTCTGTGGTGTCGCCTGCTGCCACGCTTCGGCGGCTGACAGGCCGACATTGGCGTAAGCCGCCTGAAGCCCTTTGTTGTTCAGCAGCGCGACCTGCACGGCGGTGTCCGCCGAAATCGTTTTCTTGTGCACAAGGGCCTGCACCTCGCGTTTGATCGCGTCGTTGTCAGCCTGCGTCTGCGCAAAAACAGTGCGCTTGCCGATCGCTGCCGACGTCTGGTCCGACACGGCGGCAAACCCGGCCTTGGACTCGGTATAAATGCCGGGGACAGCTGTGGCACAGGCCGACAGCGCCAGCGGCAGCACGACGATGAGGGATTTGCGAAGGTGTCGCATCAATTGCCCTCCGCCTGTTCATCATTGACCTGACGCCAGTTGCGCGGCCCGGTCGGCGCGCGGTAGCTGTAGCCTGCCAGCGGATCGGCATAGGAGATCGGCGAGGCGACGGCGGAATTTGCCACGGCCTGTTCTGCCGTGACGTCCGGAAGCGGTGTCGGCACCTGTGCACAGGCCCCGAGTCCGAGGGCGCAAACCCCCGCAATATATGTCGTTTTCATCTGATTACCTTGAGTCTGTCATTATGGCCGCGCGGCATGGCTGCGCGACCCTAGACCCCCGCACGGGGGCCGCGATCAGATCAGGTGTTTGGGCGGGCGCAACACGCCGACAGGATCGAATGCGATCAGACGCACCGTCGATATCTGTTGATGCGCGAACGTCTCTGTCGACACCGGCAGACGCACCGTGTCGGCCAGAACAACGCTCAGACAGATCCCGTTACAGCACTGGCCCGCTCCGGCCGAAGTCTCTGCCGCGTCGGACGAGGCAGCGCAATGCTGCGCCTGCGCGTGATCATGAGCGTGTCCGTCATCGGCCTGCATATCCGCGCCTGCAACGGTTTCGTGTGCCGACACTCCCTGTGCAGAGACCCCGTGCATCGCCTCGTGCGCATGCGCCGACGACGGCGGTGACAGCACCAGGGCCAATGCAAAGGCCAGGCACGACAGCGCCTGCAACACTCTGAAAAGGGCGGGTCTTTGTTTCATCTCGCCATGAATGCCGGCAGAGCGCGATCCTGTCAATCGCTCCTGCGCTGGAAGGTTGCCAACTTTCCCGTGATCTGTGACTCTCACGCCAGAGTCCGCACCAGCATCCAAAGCCCCATGCCCAGCATCATCAGGTTTTCGGTCAGCGACACGAAGCCCAGCGGCACGTTGCTCGACCCGCCAACGCAGGCGCATTTCAGTTCGCGTTTGTCGATGTAGACCGCCTTGATCACCGATATGGCGCCGATGGCGCCGATCACGATGGCGACGGGGGCGGCGATCCAGATCAGCGCGCCAGCGGTCATCAGGATACCGGCCAGCGCTTCGCCGAATGGATAGACCTTGCCATAGGGCACCCAGCGAACCGCCAGCAGATCGTAATTCAGGAACATGGTCGAAAAGCTCTCGATATCCTGGAGTTTCTGCACGGCGAGAAAACACATGGAGATCGAAATGAACCACTCGAACGCCCGCAGAGTCAGGACCGAGCCGAAGCTGGCCCAGGACAGCCCCACAGCCATCAGGAAGGCGACCGCAAAGATCGCGATCACCGGCTGGTAGGAGGTATCTGACTGCTCTGGCCTTGGCTTGTCCTTGCCGAAATGGATGCGCAAATCATCGTAACCGCCGATCCGCTCACCCCCGATGAAAGTCTGTGGTGTCGTTTCCACATCGTGGTTCTGCATAAAGGCATCGGTAGCGTCGCGAGTCTCGAGCGGGTGATCCTCGACCGTGTAGCCTTCACGCTCCAGCAAGTCCTTGGACTTGAGGCCATAGGGGCAGGTGTGGCCAGGCATCACCATCCGGTAGAGTTGCGCCGTCTTGCTGTCGTCGCGGGGCATGGAGGTCTCCTTACTTTCCGTCGATTTCCGGGGTTGCGGCCGGTCCACCTTCGAGGTCGGCGATCAACGCCTTCATCTCGGCGATCTCCAGCCTCTGCGCCTCGATGATGCCGTCGGCGAGCGCGCGCACCCGCGGGTCGGAAATATTGGCGCGTTCACTCGTCAGGATCGCGATGGAGTGGTGCGGGATCATCGCGCGCATCCACGATGTGTCGTCGATCGTGCTTTGGCTTCGCACAAGGAACAAAGACAGCGCAAAGACGACGATGCCGCCGGCAAAAATCGCAATGTTGGCTGCGCGATTGGTATACATCCCCAGCATGAAGGCCAACATGATGACCGCCATCACCGCGCCCATGTAAAGCGCCATATAGCTGCGCGTTTCGCTGAAAAAGACGTGATCCAGGGCGTAGGTGTTCAGATACATCAGACCGAACATCACCACGGTGGACGTCAGGATCATCAGGAAAAAGCGTGTGTAGGACATGGAATGCTCCTCATTCTTCAAATCTCTGCTGTCTGAACGTCATTCCAGCGTAGGAGGGTTCCAAGTTTTCTGAGGTTTGAGATGTTATGGCGGTTCTATTCCTTGCCTCTCGTGGCCACGAGAAAGATGGTAGAAGCCGAGCAGCTGATGAGCAGAAAGCCATTCAGAGCCTCGATGCCAGCAAGAAACCTCAAATGGCCTGTTGGATAAATATCGCCAAGTCCCAAGGACGAGTAATTTACGACGGAAAAGTAGAAAACCTCCATAAATGAATCTACGTTCTCTTGTGCGAAACCGCCGATACCCATGATCTCGCCGAAACTGAACCCAAGCGCATAAAGCCCGGCTTCAACTATGTGCGCGGTCCCCAAACAATAGAGAGCAAACAAAAGGCGGCTCGACTGGGTGAACGTAGAACGCTTGGTGGAGTCCATTACGAAGGTCATTGCGCGGACGTGCACAAGCCCGCTCAATCCGAAGAGCAGAACCGTAAGAATAATTGCCCAAGTCAACCCCGCAGACCTCGCTAGCCTATATTCTTCAGTTAATCTTCATCGCCCTGTTTCGTGGCCAAATCCGCGAGGATCGGACAGTCAGGGCGGTGATCACCAGCACAAGCGTGAACCAAGTGTGCCAGCGTCGCACGCATTTGCTTCATTTCCGCGATCTTGTGGTCAATCCGTTCAAGATGTTGCTTGGCGATATCTTTGACTTCAGCACTGGCGCGTTTCTCGTCTTCATAGAGCGCAAGCAGATTGCGGCAGTCTTCTATGCTGAAACCGAGTGCACGGGAGCGGCCAAGAAACGCGAGCTTATGCGCGTCACTTTCACGGAACGTGCGATATCCGTTCGAACTGCGCAGCGGCTTCACAAGCCCGATATCCTCGTAATAGCGGATCGTCTTGGCGGGCAGGCCTGAGAGGGCGGCGACATCTCCAATGTTCATGTTCAAGTTCTCCTTATTTAACGGCGACAGGGATAGAGGATAGCGAAGCCGCTTCTCCATGACCGACCGCCCTGGCTTCATCCATAGCGGGTCGGACCCGGCGCAGCCTCAGGGCGTTGGTCAGAACGAAGATCGAACTCAGCGCCATCGCTCCGGCAGCCAGGACAGGCGAGAGCAACAAGCCAAATGCGGGGTAAAGTGCGCCCGCGGCCACCGGGATCAGCGCGACGTTGTAACCGAAGGCCCAGAACAGGTTCTGACGGATGTTGCGCATGGTGCGGCTGGACACCTCAAATGCGTTGACCACGCCGCGCAGATCGCCCGACATCAGCACCACATCGGCCGATTCAATGGCGACGTCGGTGCCGGTGCCGATGGCGATGCCGACATCGGCATGGGCCAGCGCGGGCGCGTCGTTGATGCCGTCGCCCACGAAGGCGATCCGTCGGCCGCCTTGGCGAAGCTCGTCCAGAGCGGCCACCTTGCCATCGGGCAGAACGCCCGCGATCACGTGGTCGATACCGGTCTCGCGGGCGATGGCTTCGGCCGTCTCGCGCTTGTCGCCGGTGATCATGGCGACCTTCAGCCCGAGGCGGTGCAGCGCGTCGATGGCAGCGGCGCTGGCAGGCTTGACCGGATCGGCCACGCCAATAACTGCCGCAACTCGACCATTCACCGCCGCAAACAGCGCCGTACGGCCTTGCTCGGCCAAGCGGCGTTCCGCCTCGGCAAGCGTCTCGATGCTCAGCCCTTCACGAGACATCAAGCGATCCGCACCGACAAGCACCTCACGCCCTGCAACCCTGGCCCGGACACCGTAGCCCGTGATCGACTCGAAGCTCTCAACGTCGTGGCGCGCGGCGTTCTCGGCCTTGGCTGACCTCACGACGGCCTCGGCGATGGGGTGCTCCGACTGAGCTTCGACCGCGGCGACAAGCGCCAGGACCTCGGCCCGGTCGAACCCGTCCGCCATTACCATGTCGGTCAGTTCGGGGCGGCCTTGTGTCACGGTGCCAGTCTTATCGAGCGCAACGACGTCCACCGAAGTCAGTAGTTGCAGCGCGTCGCCTTTGCGAAAAAGCACGCCCATCTCGGCCGCGCGCCCGGTGCCCACCATGATAGAGGTCGGCGTGGCCAGTCCCATTGCACAGGGACAGGCGATGATCAGCACCGACACGCCCGCCACCAACGCGTAGGACAAGGCAGGGGAGGGGCCAAAAATCAGCCAGACCACAACAGTCACTGCTGCCAGTCCCATGACCGCCGGAACGAACCACAACGTGATCCGGTCCACCAGGCCCTGGATTGGCAGCTTGGCGCCTTGCGCCTGTTCAACCATGCGGATGATCTGCGCCAGCGTCGTGTCGGCACCAACACGTGTCGCGCGGAACCGGAAGCTGCCGGTACCGTTGACGGTGCCGCCGGTCACGGGATCGCCTTTTGCCTTCGCGGCGGGAACCGGCTCCCCGGTGATCATGCTTTCGTCAACATGCGCGGTACCCTCTGACACCTCGCCGTCCACCGCGATGCGCTCGCCGGGGCGCACGACGAGGATATCGCCTGTGCGTATGCTCTCTATAGCAACATCCTTTGGCTCTCCGTCCACCAGAATCCGCGCGGTTCGGGCCTGAAGGCCGAGAAGCTTCTGAATCGCGGCGCCGGTGCGGCCCTTGGCGCGCGCTTCCATCCAGCGGCCCAAGAGGATCAGCACGACGATTACCGCCGCTGCCTCGAAATAGACTGCGCGGGCGGCTTCGGGCAGCAACCAAGGTGCAAAGAGGGCTGTAATGGAATAGAGATAGGCCGCCCCGGTGCCGACAGCCACGAGGCTGTTCATGTCGGGCGCACCCTTCAGTAAGGCGGGAAAGCCCCTGGCGTAGAAATGGCGCCCGGGCCAGAACAGCACAACGGTCGTCAGTATGAACTGGATTATCCAGCTTGTCTGGTGGCCGATGGTGCGGCCGATCATCTCGTGCATCCCCGGCACCAGGTGCGCCCCCATCTCGAGCAGGAACACCGGCAGCGCGAGCAGCGCCGCCAAGGCTGTCCTCCGGGCTAGGTCGCGCGCTTCGCCTTCCTTGCGGGCGCTGCGCTCATCGGGCAGAGCGCTGTCCGCCGGTTCAGCCGGGTAGCCCGCCGCTTCGGCGGCTGTTAGCAGATCGAAGAGCTCCACCGCGCCCTCGACATAGGTCACGGTCGCAGTCTCAGAGGCGAGATTGACATTGACCTCCAGAACCCCGGGTACCGTCGCCAGCGCCTTGTCGACACGACCGACACAGGACGCGCAGGACATGGACGAGACGTTCAGGCGCACTGTCTGGGTGCGGGCGGGATAGCCGGTCCGATCCAGCGCCTCAATCAACTCGGGTATCCGGGTCTCCGAGTCGATCCGCACCTGCGCGGTTTCGGCCGCCAGATTCACATTGACCTCGTCGATCCCGGGCAGCGCCGAGAGCGCGCGTTCAACCCGGCCGACGCAGGATGCGCAGGACATGTTCTGGATAGAGACCCGCAGGTTTTGTGTGACTGGCATGAGTGTCTCCTTTGTCAATAAAAATAACAACTAGGGCTTCCATCAACTGGAAGGTCAACCTTTTCGGAATGTTTTTTTCCACACTTGACCTTACAGTACTGGAAGCACCCACCTAAGAGTGGGAATTAAGGAGATGGACATGAGCAGATTCAATGTTCCGGAAATGAGCTGCGGTCATTGCACCGCAGCAATCGAAAAAGCGATCAAGGCAATCGATCCTACTGCGACCGTTTCTTGCGATCTTGGCATACGAGCGGTGTCGGTCGAGAGTTTTCTAAGCGCCCGGGCGGTGACCGAAGCGATCCGCGACGCGGGATACGACGTGGCAGCGCCCGCTGCGACATGAGATTGGGTCGGCGTCGGCTTAACCGACGCCTATTCCGCACGGCTGTGCTATTCGGCTACCTCGCGCGCCTCATCGATCAATGACTGGATCGGGTTCTACAACAAAGAGCGACCACATACCGCTCTCGACAAACGATCACCCGACGATGCATTCTTCGACACGGAACGAACCCAAAAGGCGGCATGAAACCAGCCAGATTACATCTTAGCCAAGCCGCAAAACTGTCCGAATAAGTGGGACCACTTCAAGCTCCTTAATCCGCTCGTCAGTCAAATCTTGGGCGATTGACGCAAAGGGGCAATTGCAAGACCAATCGCCATAGCGATAATTGGAGAACGACGCATTTCAGTTTCCCTCCCGCTGTCGCTGTGCAGCACTTCGTTCAGCTTGAACGGCGCGCTGACGCTCGGGCCAAGTTGATTTGATGTAAGCGATGATGTTCCAGATTTCGGCGTCCGACAGCTGATCGCCGAACCCGGGCATGCCACTTTGGAAGACGACGCCCTGGAGCGCGAGCGTGGCATCGCCGCCCAGCTTGGTATAGTCAAACAACACGCCATCACGATGATGCCAGGTATGACCAGTTTCGTCATGCGGCGGTGCAGGCAGGACGCCATTGGGTCCAGGAGAACGCCAATCCGGCTGTCCTTCCAGATTGGCGCCGTGGCAGGCCGCGCAGTTTTCTATGTAGAGATCCTCACCCTGTGCGACATCGAAAGCTTCCGGCATGGATACAGTCTGCGGGCCAACCGTGCTCATGAGCCAGCCACCGGCCGCTGCCGCACCCAGTAAAATCACCGATAGCGCCAAGTATCTTCGCATTACGTTACTCGCATCCAGGTCATCATGCCAGAGGCCGCGTGGCTGAGCATGTGGCAGTGAAAGAGCCAGTCGCCCGGATTGTCGGCGATGAACCCGATTGTCCGAGTCTCACCGCCGAACATCAGAAGAGTGTCACGGAGCGGCCCGAGTGCACCGTTCTGGCCGATCTCGCAGAAATGCATTCCGTGCAGGTGCATCGCGTGCGGAAAGGACGTGTCGTTGTAGATTTCGAGCTTTACTGCCTGTCCGGCGGCCACGTTGGCAAGGGGCGTCTCAGTCATTCCGATAGTATCATTGAAGGCCCAGAATTCGTTCGCCTCGACAAGTTTGCGAAACGTCTTGCGTTGTCCGTTCAGGATCGCGGCGTCCAGTGTACCCATCGCGCCACCTTGCATGTTCAGGCGCATGTAAACGGCACTTTCAAGGTCGGGCAGCTCCATCTTCAGATTTTTGGGCAGGGCAGCAGGGGCTCTGCGGCGCGCGGCCATGGCCTGACCGCCGACGGGAAAGGCCACTTGCGACATGCCTTCCTGATCCTCAATGCGTATCAGATGCGCCATCTCCCCAAACTTAGCGGTCACGTCGACGATCACGTCGGCGCGCTGACCGGGCCCGAGGATGAGCGGGTCATTGAAAGGCTCTGGCTTGCTCAAAGGCATCCCGTCGAGCGCGACGGTCCAGCCTTCCATCCCTGCGAGCGACAGGACAAATATTCTCGCATTGGCGGCATTGATCAAGCGCAAACGAAGGCGCTCATTCTGCCGCACATCGAGAGAGTAATCATAGTGCCCATTCGTCGCAATGAAATTGCCGCGTCGGCCCGCATGACTGCGATCGTGGCGCGACGTGAAATCGGGATCGATCTGCGCTGTCTCGGGATCGAGAAGCCAATCGTCGAGGATCAGCACGTCCTCTCGATCTACATCCGGAGCCTCAGCCTCCTCGACGATCAGCGCACCGTAGAGCCCGCGGGCGACCTGCTCAACCGACCTATTATGCCATGATATTAATAAGTTCCGGCATCAGGTGCAACGAAGTCGTAATCGAAACTCTCGCCCGGTTCGACGGCGGCTTGCGTCAGCCCTGCAACGCCGTCCATCGCGTTGTCGATCCGGATTCCGTGCCAGTGGATAGCGCTTGCCTGCGGCATCTCGTTCAGGAATTTTCGTTGAACCCGTGCACCCTGCGCGATCCGCAGTTCCGGGCCGGGCATAACGCCGTCCTAGCCCCAGATTTCCGTCATCTGATAGGACGGTGGCGCCAGCTGGATCGCAGCCGATCGCGCTTGGAGTTCAACAAACTGCAACGTCTCTGTGCGGGCTGTACTCGGCAATGCGAGTGCTGCGGCCGCAGTAGCGCTGCGCAAAAGGAAATCCCGTCGTTTCATCTCTTTGTCGTATCCTTGGATGGAGTGGGGCGCCTTTGCGCCCCACTTCGTTAATCGTATTTCGGCTGAGGCACCGGTAAGGCCACCATCCCCTCTTCTTCCGGCAACTCGCTATCCAGAAGATAGACCGCCATCGCGCGCAAATCTGCCTTGGACAGGAACCGCGTGCCATACTGGACGACCTCTCCCATGCTTCCCCCGAACACATCGCCCGATGGTGTCACACCGCTTTGCAGGGCATAGCTCAGGTTCGCGACGCTCCAGCCACGCTCCGCCAGAACATCGGGAAGAATGGATGGAGCCTTATTCCCTCCAGGCAGCGCATCGTTGCCCGCAAAGACCGCATTTTCAATCCGTCCGCCAGCCAGATTGCGACCGGTATGGCAAGCCCCGCAATGTGTGGCCCCCTGTACGAGTTCGCGGCCCCGGTTCCACTCATCGCTTCTACCCTCGACCGGCTCGGTTTGGGGGTCGCTCAAGTAGGCAGCGCGCCAGAGCTTCAATCCCCAACGCAGATTGAACGGAAATCCGACTTCGTGCGAAGGAGCGGATTCGGCCACAGGCGCGACCGTCTGAAAAGCCGTCCAGAGATCGGCGACGTCCTGATCTGAAAAGTCCGCATAGAAGGGATAGGTGAAGGCGGGGTAGTAGGGGGTGCCATCGGGTGCGACACCCTGCCTGATCGCCATCGCGAACTGTTCGACGTTCCAGCCACCGATCCCGTGTTCAGGGTCCGTTGTGATGTTCGGCGGATAGAAAGTACCGAAATCAGTTTTCAGAGGCGCGCCACCTGCAAGCGGCGCGCCTCCGTCCTCGAAATTCGTGTGACATGCGATGCAGCCACTGGCGCGCGCCAGATAGGCCCCGCGCTGCAAATCACCCGCCAATTCAATCTTCCCTGCCTCGCGGCCTATCGGCCACGCAGCCAGCATCGCGGCCGCGGTGGCGCCCAAAAGGGTCAGCCCCACAGTGCCTGCAATAACAACCCGCCCCATGTCACTTGGCTTCTTTACGGAACTTTGTATGACATGATGAACAGGTGTCGCTGACCATCGCGAACACCGCATCGGCCGACATTTCTGCCAGCTCTTCCCGGCCCATCGTGGCGTCGGCCATCATCCCTCCGCCCATCATGTCGCTGCCGCCCATCATTGCCCCGGCATCGGTCATGCCGTCCTGCGACCCGGCCAATCCATTCCCGGCCGCAAGGGCGAGACCCTCAGAAGAGGTGTGAAGCCGCTCAGCGAGTTCGGCAAAGGTCTCCCAGTCCTCCCAGATGGCGTCCTTGACATAGGATGCCATATTCTCGTTGTCTTCGGGAAAGAGCTCTGTCATCGACTCGCCAGCATGCATGCCGATCGCCTCGGCGGCTTCGCGGACAGCTGCGGCGTCATAGTCCGCTTCGCCGCTCATCATTGGCGTGACCGCCTTTATGGCATCCCCCATAGCCGACATCGCGACCATACGTTCTTTTACGATCCCGGTAGCGCCCGTATGCGCAATGGCCGCCGATGCAATGCCGATGGCCGCTGCGATGGCAATAATTCTATTGGTGTTCATGTTCAGTTCCTTTATCTCTGTGTATGAGTGCCCAATTCAGATCAGACGAAGCGGCGTGGAGGTGGAGGCTCTTCAGCTAGGTCGAATCCGTTCAGCCGGATGTTACCGCCATTGCAGTCTTTCGCCGTGGACGCTGATCCCACGGGGCGCTGGCGTCGTTTCGACTGCAATGGCGGTAACTGCGCAATCAAGGCCAGGGTGGCAGTGGCTCAAGTCGCCTTCGATAACGGTGTATATCTCTATATGATCGTCGTTGCTTAGCGCGATCGTCTCAACTGAAACGATCCGAGCATCCATATGCGCTTCTGCAGTCTGCAGCCCGAGGCTAAACGCGAAAAGCGCACAGAGAAACACTGCGCGCAGGAATGCGAAGAGATGAAGTCCGCCACGCATAATGCTAGAAAATGCCGTTCTCTGCCTGGAGCTCGCGAACATAGCCCGCGATCATCTTCACATCAGCATCGGTAAGTCCGTCTACCGGAGGCATATTGCCAAAATTCCAGTGATGCGATCTGACCCCATTTTTCGCCGCCAAGACGAAAGCCATGTCAGAGTGATGCGAAGGCTCATAGATTTTGTGCACAAGCGGCGGCGCAACGCCATTTTGGCCTGCGGCGTTGGCGCCGTGACATTCCGCACATTTTGCCTCGAAGGCACGTTTCCCGATCTGCGCATTCGTTGACAATTCGGCCGGTAGTGAAACCTCCACGATGGGCGCCCCATGCGCGATACCGTTTGTGTCCGGTGGCACCATCGAATGACCTGCGGACTGTTGCCCAGATGAGGTCGCGTTCCAATAGATCGCTAGGCCGCCGACCAACAAAAATGCCACTACGGCCAGAAGAATCTTATTCATTATCTACGGTCCTTCGCAACAATCTGTCGGCTTCAGATAAGTTTGACTTGTGTTCCCACCGGCGTTCTGTCGAAGACTTCCTCGATATGTTCATTGTAGAGTCCGATACATCCATTTGACGATTTGCGCCCGATCTTTCGTGTATCCTGCGTTCCGTGGATGCGGTAATACTGCCACGATAAATATAGTGCGCGCGTCCCCAGCGGATTGGTGGGGTCCCCACCAGCGACAAACGGGGGCCATTCAGGGTTCCGCTCACGCATCGAAGGTGTTGGAGCCCAGCTTGGGTTCTCTCGTTTTTCGACGACTTCCGTGTACCCTCGCCTCGTCAACTCATCAGTCAGAGGAACGGAAGTCGGGTAGATGCGCGTCTCGCCATCTGCGGTCCAGTGCTGCAGCACCTTTGTTGTCGTATCTGAAATGATGATACCATTGCCAAGAGTGTCGAAATGGTCCCGCCATTCGTGCGTGCGGAAAGACGATACGTTGCGACGTGTCGACGCCGCTTCCTGAGCCAAAAGTAACGACGGTGCGGCCAACGCGGTTGCACCGCCTGTCGCAGCCAAGATGAAACGACGTCTATCAATCAGCCTGCGCGCCTGCTCTGCCATATTATACTTGCTCCTGTCTTCATGCCTGTTTGGAGCATACAAACCACCTTCCAGCACTGGAGGGTCAAGCCGAGCCTGTCTGACATAACAGTGATCTTTGTATCGGTTTGTAACGTTGACGTTCCCATGCTGGAGGCCGGTACCCTAATCTGTTACCAGTGCAGAACCAACAGAAGTAACCGTCTGGGTCGGACCGGCCAGCCTCGAAGCAGTGACGTTCCTGTCGCTTTGCCGGATACCGGATGTGGCGAGAATTCCAGGTGCTGCGGTCCTGGCCGTGGACGCGTTGGCACTGGCCGGATTTCTGTCGGAGTCGGGGAACTCCGGCCAGCCGCAGCAACCGATTGGACCAAATTCAACCGGTCCGAAATCGCGCGTCATATCTTGATCGGACTGGTCGTCTTTGAGGACGTAACGGCCGACTGGTGTCTGACCTGCAAAGCGAACTAGGCGCTGGTTCTCGACCGGGAGCCCGTCGCTTCGCGACTGCGTCAGCCTGGTATCGTCGCCATGCAGGCGGATTGGACGCGTCCCGAAGAATCGATCTCGCGCTATCTGGAGAGCTTCGGGCGCTACGGAATTCCATTCAACGTTGTAGATGGTCCTGACGGCCCGGATGGGATCGTCATGCCGGAACTGTCACTGAGGTCGTGCTTGACGCGCTGTCGGACGCCGCATCGGGCCGGGTCGCTATGAATCAGTAGGGGTTCCGAAACCTCTGACAGCCCTTCCTGCGCGCCAGCGAGAGTATGAAAGGCACCACGGCGCAGGTTACGCCGTCGGGGGATACAGAACAACACGCGTGTCCATCGGGACGCGGTCGTAGAGATCGATCATCTGATCGTTGACCATCCGGGCGCAACCATTCGACACCCTGCGTGCCAAAGTGGACGGGTCATTGGTGCCGTGAATCCTCAAGAAAGTATCGCCACGGCCTGGTTGAAACAGGTAAAGAGCGCGTGACCCCAATGGATTGTTTAGGCCGCCGGGCATTCCGTCTCTCCATCTGGAGTAAACTCCTGGCTCTCGGCGCAACATGCCAGGCGTAGGTGTCCAACTCGGCCATTCCTTCTTTGCGCCGACATAGAACTCGCCAGCCTCATAGAGACCTGGTCGTCCGATCCCGACGACATAGCGCACCGCGATATTTCCTGGCAGGGTCCAATAGAGACCAAACTCTCCCGGGAAAACATGAATCTCGAAGGGTGCAAAGCTCACGCTGATGGGAACGACCCTCGGCAGCATCTCTACGGGCAAGTTGTAATCCGGCAATTTCTTGGGCGGATGTGCCTTTGCTTGATGTCCGACGGCCGAAAGGGCCAATCCAAACGTTCCGCCGATGAAAGTCCTTCGATGCACGCCAAACTTCCTCACTTGCTATTCCAGTTCAGACATTCTCTGGAGAACCGCTTACCGTCTGGGGTCATCCAAGGCCAAATCCGAGATGAGTCCACGAGCCAACCCGTGGGCAACGCGGGCGCATTCCTTCTCGCCGAGCACGCGATTGTCGTTTTGAAGGCGTAACCATCCATCCAGATCATCAGAAGAGCATCTCTTTGAGCAAATGCGAGTTCTCGACAACGTTCGTCACCGTGAAATCGCTGACCACGAAAGCTTAATCAGCGCCGCGAACGCGATACCAATGAAAACCAGCTTTGCGATGGATGAAACCCGCGTGCTACGCATCCAAGGGGCATTGCCATGGGCGGCACCGAACTTGGGGAGCACGATCTGAACCAGTGCCGAGCGCGAGGGCAACGGCAAATTGTCCGATCTCAGGTATCATCGCGGTTTCCTAATTCTTCAGCAGTCATGCTGGACGGGTGCAGCCTTCCTATGCGGGAAGGTCAATAGTTGATGGCTCACAATTCGGTGGGCATTGGAACGCCCTGCTCTGTGTCACAATCCGAGTTTCGCCTTGCGCGCTCGTTCTCCTCTACGTCGATTTTGCCCTAAGTATAGTGTTCGCGCAGAATTCCGGCCGCGTCCGATGTGCTGCCTGAGCCGGATTTCGCGGAAAAGTCGCGAACAGCAAACACGATCAATGCAATGATCGCCCACCAAAACTACAGCATCATCAAACGGCCGAACATGCCGTATCCACGTCCCTAGATCGTATGATCGAAACCCTCTCCCCAACTATCCGCTGACTTGGCGAGCGCGACACCGGCGAACACTAAAAGTGCTGACGGAATTGCGACGGACATCCACTTTATCATGATATGCTAGATGCTTGCTGATCAGGTACCGTTTCGAGCGGTAAAGTGACGATCACGAGGAGACCGCCTTCGGCGCGGTTCGACAGCGCCACATCTCCACCATGGCCCCGGATGATTGTTCGCGCGATCGACAGGCCAAGGCCGGTTCCGCCCGTTTCGCGAGAGCGAGATTTTTCGAGCCGGAAAAACGGCTCAAATACCTGTTCGAGTTCGGCCTCGGGAATCCCAGGACCGTTGTCTGCAACGCGAATTTGGACATGTTCGGCGTCATACCCAAAAGTGACTTCGGCCCCTCCGCCATAGCGCTGTGCGTTCTCGATGATGTTGCGTAGCGCGCGGCGCACAGATTGGGGCCGCAAGCGAACGTTTATGCTGTTAGCCGTATTCATCGTGAATCCGTCGATCATGTCGGCCTGCAACTGCTGCAGGTAGGCGCCCAAATCCACCGTCTCGTAGGCTTCGGCGCTGGCCATGCCCTGTGCAAAGGCGAGCGTTGCATCGACCATCCTCTGCATTTCCGAGATTGAGGCGACAAGACTCTCGCGTGTTTCGTCCTCGTCCACCATCTCGGCCCGCACCCGCATGGCTGTCAAAGGAGAACGCAAATCATGGCCCAACGCAGCGAGTATTTGTGTCCTGTCCGTAACGAAGCGTGTCAGCCTTTCCTGCATCTGATTGAATGCCTGCGTGAGCCCGCGCACCTCGTTGGGGCCGACGAGCGGCAAAGGACCAACGGCTTCCCCTCGTCCAAGAGTATCTGTTGCACGTGAAATGCGCAGGAGCGGACGAGTCAGACGGGTCAGAAGAAACCAGCAGGCCGTGATTAGGATGATCGCTGCCGTGATCCCAAAACTGACGATCGATATCCAGGGCCATTGCAATGGCGGCGGTTCAAACCGCGTTCCGACATTCAGCCATTGGCCGTCCTTCAGCGCAATCGACAGCTGCATTTCGATCGCGGATAGCTCGCCACGCATCATCGCGAGATGCATTTCCGCCATCTCTGGTACAAGATGTGGCATTGGCAGAATGCCATGCTCGACCTCATGCAGCTCGACGCGGATCTCACGGTCTCTGGCGAAACCTAAGAGACTGCGGACACGTGCTTCGATAGCTCTATCGGCATGGCTGTTGTGGTCCACCAAGGATTGCTCAGAAACATCAAAACGGACCAATGGAGAATTCGCTGCTCGAAGAATTGCCAGATGCAACGAAACTGGCGCCTCTTCGAGCAACAGCGCGACGTTCGCGGCCCGACCTGCCGCCTCGAAACCCAGGGCCGCACGCACAGCTAGGCCCCGCTCATCGACAAACAGCCACAGGCTGATCGTCTGGGCGACAGCGAGCGCCGCAATGATCAGCAGGACCAACTGCCCTCGAAGACTGTCGACAAGGCGTGGCATCAGCTCAACTCGCGGACATCGGCAGCAAGGCAATAGCCGCCGCCGCGCACTGTGGTGACGATGCGAGGGCGCGACGGATCAAGCTCGATCTTACGGCGGAGCCGACTGATCTGGTTGTCTATGGTCCGGTCAAAGACTGACGGCGCTCGACCGGCCGAGAGATCAAGCAGCTGATCGCGGCTCAGTACAAAGCGAGGGCGTTCCAGCAGGATCGTCAGCAGCTTGAACTCTGAGCCAGTCAGGTCGATCTGCACACCTTCCGCGTTCGATAGCACCCGACTATCCGTATCCAGTATCCAATCAGCAAACGCGATGCGTCGGCCCGATAGTTTGCCCGCGAAGGGCTCGACTTTCGTCGAACGGCGCAGGATGGCCTTGATGCGGGCGACCAGTTCACGCGGGTTGAAGGGTTTCGAAAGATAGTCATCTGCACCGATTTCGAGGCCAACAATACGATCAGTTTCCCCTCCGAGCGCGGTCAGCATCAGGATCGGCACAGTTCCGGTTGCAGATAAACGGCGGCACACGGACAGACCGTCTTCCCCCGGCATCATAACGTCGAGGACGATAAGGTCATACTGCCCGTTCGCGAGCTTCGCATCCATGTCGACCGCATCACGCGCCGAGGTCGCGCGCATCCCATTCTTCTTGAGATAACGCGTCACAGCATCGCGTATTTCACGGTGGTCATCGACGACAAGAATGTGTGGCAGCTCGCTCATAACGCTTCCTCTAGATGAAAGTCGGGTGTGTTCCCGAAGAGATTTGTAACAAAGTGTAACAGGCGCCGCGTTTGTGACCTGCTGATACAAAACGCCTGGGCTGCCGACATTCCGTCGCGACAATCAGCTACCATATGTTCCATATCGAAACACTTGCACGAGGTGACCTAAATGAAACGCAATACCCTATTAGCTGCAATGACCCTGACTGCAACCGTCCTTGGCGGTGCAGCTTTCGCGGATTCCAATCACGGACACGGCGGACAACCTGGTGCGAAGCCCGGGTCCGGCATGATGCAGAGCGGTGGCCCCGGCATGATGGGGGGCATGGACGGAATGATGGATATGATGCAGCGCATGCATGGCAACATGATGGGCGGCGGCATGATGGGCGTTATGGGCCCGATGGGCGGAGGCATGACGAAGATGCTGGACGCTGATGGCGACGGCAAGGTCACTCCTGAAGAGATGCGCACGCAGCTGCAGGCCAAGCTTGCCGAATATGACGGCGATGGCGACGGCTCCCTCTCGATTGCAGAGTTCGAAACGCTTCACAGCGCGATGATCCGCGAGATGATGGTGGACCGATTCCAGCACCTCGATGCCGACGGTGACGGCGCGGTGACGGCGGAAGAGATGGTGGCGCCTGCCGAAATGATGGAACGGATGCAGATGATGCGGTCGAACATGGCGCAGTCGCAGGGTCAGCCCGGCAATGGCCAGGGCATGGGCGACGGCACCATGATGAACGACAATTGAGAGGTTCGGCGCCAGCTCTGACTGGCGCCGCTTCCCCAAACGTCTGATCCGAAAACATCCGGACGCAACACCAGACCGCGTCCGGACTTGCCAAGTCCAGGCAATGAGCAGCAACCACAGAAAATCCGAAAGGGAGAAAATCGAATTGGCCTATACCTATGATCGTGTCTTGAAAGATGTCGCCTTGGGCGACGCTGAAATGCGCGTCCGCGATGCATTGACAGAAAAGGGCTTTGGCGTACTGACCGAGATCGACGTGAAGGCGACGATGAAAAAGAAGCTGGGTGTGGAGATGGCGCCCTATCGCATCCTTGGTGCCTGCAATCCGGGCATGGCCCACAAGGCCATCGAAATCGAGCCGCGCATCGGCGCGATGCTGCCCTGCAATGTGATTCTGCGCCAGATGGACGGAGGCACCGAAATCAGCGCCATTGACCCTGTGGCCTCTATGCAAGCGGTAGAGAACGCCGAGTTGCACGAAGTCGCCGATCAAGTCCGCGATTTGCTCCGGGCCGCTTTGGACGCGGCCTGAAGTCTCTCTCGATGCCCTTGACCTGACATGAGGCGCAGATGAACCGTAACAATACGCTCACACCAACCGTCAAGACCGCCATCGCGCTGGCATTCGCGGCGGCCTTGCTGGTCCTTGCGTTCGGACCGCTGCCCGACACCCTGACCCGCCTGAACGGCGACAGGATCTCTGCTTGGGTCATGGCTGCAGGTATCTGGGGGCCAATTTTAGTCGTCGGACTGATGACGATAGCGATCGTGGCCACGCCGATCCCAAGTGCACCCATCGCACTGGCTGCAGGCGCGGCCTACGGCCACACCGTCGGAACAGTTTACATCGTTCTCGGTGCCGAATTCGGCGCTCTTGCAGCCTTCGTTCTCGCCCGGTTTTTGGGTCGGGACGTATTGCGGCAATGGTTTGGCGACAAGATCGATGTTGGCTGGCTTGGCTCTCAGAACGCGCTGACATTCACGGTTTTTATCAGTCGGCTGTTACCATTCGTTTCGTTCGATATTGTCAGCTATGCAGCGGGGCTCAGCCGACTGCATTTCTGGCGCTTCGGACTGGCCACGTTAGCCGGAATTATTCCTGCCAGTTTCGTACTCGCGCATTTCGGCAACGAAGCCGTCAGCGGAGACACCTCCCGTGCTGCCTGGGCTGCAATCGGACTGGGCGCTCTGACCCTGACCCCGCTCGTCTTCATCGGCGTCAGGGACTGGCAAAGATGTAGATTACGCCATGACTGATCGTGACGCACACCATCTTCTGAAACGAGCACCATGGATTGAGCGCCAGGGGCATTTCGGTTTTCGGTTCCAAAGCAAAGAACAGGGACTCCCTCAATGTTGACCGCAGCGATACCATTTCCGGACATCGGAACCGATCTGTTCTCGATCGAAATCGGCAGTTTCACATTCGCGCTGCGTTGGTACGCGCTGGCCTATATCGTCGGCATCCTCATCGGATGGCGCATCTGTCTGGCCGCAGTCAATCGCCCGGCACTCTGGCCCCCGGCCGGTCCGCCACTTGATCGCGAGCAGATCGAGAACCTTCTGACATGGATCATACTGGGCGTGATCGTGGGTGGGCGCCTGGGTTTCGTGCTGTTTTATCAGCCCGGCTATTACCTGGCCAACCCGCTGGAAATCCTCAAGGTGTGGCAGGGCGGCATGTCGTTCCACGGCGGTTTTGCGGGTGTAGGGATTGCGGCGCTGATATTCTGTCTTCGTCAGAAAAGATCCCTGCTCAGCACCGCAGACCTGCTTGCGCTGGCAACTCCGCCGGGGCTGTTTCTGGGACGGCTGGCGAATTTCACCAACAACGAGCTTTGGGGGCGGCCTACGGACGTTCCTTGGGCGATAATCTTTCCGGGCGAGGCGGCGCAAGTCTGTGACGGCATCACCGGGCTCTGCGCCCGACACCCTTCGCAGCTATACGAGGCGCTTCTGGAAGGGCTGCTGCTCGGAACACTCCTGCTCTATCTCGCCTGGCGGCGCGGCTGGCTGAAGGCCCCCGGTGCTCTGACCGGGGTTTTCCTTACTGGGTACGGCCTTGCCAGAAGCTTCGTGGAACTGTTCCGGCAGCCGGACATGCAGTTCGTGACCGCCGAGAATCCGATCGGTCACGCGCTTCATTTCGGCGAATGGGGGCTGACGATGGGTCAAGTGCTTTCCGCGCCGATGATCGTGACAGGACTGGCTCTGATTTTTTACTCCTTCAGTCACTTCGGAAGCGCGGCCGACCAGAGGCCAAATACCGTCGTGTGATTAAGTGGAGCCAATAAAAGGAGGAACTCGAATGAACAGCAATGTGGAAGAACAATATAGTGGAACAGCGACCGAGAACGCACTGGTCGAAGGCCGAAAAGCGTTTCTTGGCTTCCTCGCGAAACGGCTCGGCAACCGCGCGGATTCCGAGGACGTTTTCCAAGAGTTCTGCATTCGGGTGCTGACTCGCAAGGATCAGCTTCGCGACGTGGAACGCATGGATGCATGGCTATACGCGATCCTCCGGTCCACCATGAACGATCATTTCCGCAAAGCCACTCGGCGCAACCGCTTGGCCGTAGCTGTCGCACGAGACCCACATCAGTTGGTTGCCGATGCGCCGGTGCAGATGGCGCGGCCCTGCACTTGTCCGAGCAGGCTGCTTACCGAGCTTCGTACCGTTGATGCCAAATTGATCCGGCGGATCGATTTCGGTGAAGAGGATCGGAAAATCGTGGCCGCCGATATGGGGTTGAACCGCAATGCCCTTGGCGTTCGGCTGCACAGGGCGCGCGCTGCTCTGCGCGAGGCGATCCAATACCATTGTGGAGCCTGCTGCCTGGAGGATCCCGATGATTGCTACTGCCCAGTCTAGCGCCGAAGCGATCCCCTACTGCGACAAGCAAAGCTAGGCGACGGAATCAGGCGAACAATTCAGGGCATTCACGGGCGCATTTGTTGGTCAAAATGATGTACACCAGATGCAGCGTTGCGAGCCCCGCCAGCAGGCAGAAAAACGAAATGTAGGCAAACTGGAGAAAGGCGATATCGATCACGATCACCGCCACCAGCGTCAGGGCGAAATGGCGCATATGTTTGTAATGCGACAGCGCTGGCGGCAGGGTGATAAGGGTCACATAGATCGTATTGGTCAGCCAGCGTGGCATCATGTAATCAAGCCACATTGATTTTTCATAGGCCAGCGACTGGTTGTTGATCTCGACCACGACCATGCTGCTGTTCAGCCCGTGCGGGATGTAAAGCAATAGACCGAAGGCCAGTCCGATCAACGCCATGAGGCGGAACAACCGCTTCCGAGGGCTGTCGTCCGGTTCCAGAACGTAGACCGAGTATGGCACCCAGATCGGCCACATGAACCAGGTGAAAAAAATGAACCCCATAGCTCCCCATAAGACCGTCAGGGGATCGTTTCCGTTCATGCCGACCCAGACAAAACCCTCGGTAAACTGTTGCAGTCCGGCAAAAAGCGGCATCAGGGCAAGCGGAAGATACCGTTTGTTTCGCCGCCACGCCACAATTGAAATGGCCGTGCCGCCGCCAACAAGAAAAACGCTGGCGGCAAAGCTGACTTGCGCGGACAAGCACATGGAATTCTTTCTCCGACATATTTTTTTGGGACGGCCCAAAGTGCAAACCTAAGGCACAAACTGGGCGTTGAAAAGCAACCGGCTCATTACGGGAGTCCTCTCGGCGCCGCTGACCACCCATTGCGATGGGACGGTCGCGGGCGCAGCTCAGTCGCGATTACCTCCCTGAGCACGAGGCCTCTGCGGAGACTTGGCGCGCCCCGTCGGCAAAGTATTCGAATTGCCGAGTTGAGGAATCGCCAGTGGCTTTCATGCAAATCAATGCCTTTCGGATGGAACTGTAAGGTTTGGAGACCGGCAACGTCTATTTACCTAAACGGTCGTTCTCGATCGCAAGGAAAATCGACAGGAGCCAACATTGAAAAAATTGACCCTTGAGGTCCGCGGGCTGTTCGAGGAACTCGATCATCTCGCGGTCGAACGCCATTTGTCAGCTCTCGGCGGCGTGCACAGCGCCGAAGCGAACCCGGCATCGGCAAGCGTGACAGTCCACTACGATGAGACGGCAGTGGGCGAGGAAGAGCTGCGCAACACGGTTGAGGCCTGCGGATTCCACTGCGCCGGGGAGCGGGTTCCGAACCATGTCTGCCACGCCGACCATCAAATGTCTGGCGCGGAGGCCCCGGCTGGCCACGACGCGATGGCGCACGAGATGGGCCACGGCGGTGGTATGGACATGGCCAGCATGGTCCGCGACATGCGCAACCGCTTCTGGGTGGCGCTGCTGTTCACCATCCCGATCTTCACTTATTCGCCGATGGGTGGCCTGTTCACGCCACCCGCGCCGCCCTTCGGGCTGGAACTGGATCTGTGGCTGTTCTTCCTGGGTAGTGCCGCGATTATCTGGCCAAGCTGGCCGTTCTTCGTCGCCGCCTGGCGCGCCCTGCGCAACGGCATCCTGAACATGGCGGTCCTGGTCGTGCTGTCGGTTGGCACCGGTTATGTGTTCAGCGTCGGGTCTACCTTCTTCTTTCCGGGCGTGCAATTCTACGAGGCGGTGGCGGTGCTGCTGGTGTTCATCCTGTTGGGTCACTGGCTGGAGATGCGCGCGCGGGCCGGGGCGTCCGCTGCAATCCGCGCACTGCTCGATCTTGCACCGCCGATGGCGACCGTTATCCGCGATGGGCAAGACGTTGAGGTGCCTACCTCCGAAGTACTTGAGGGCGAGATCGTGCTGATCCGGCCCGGCAACAAGATCCCGGTGGATGGCGAGGTTGTCGAAGGCGCGTCGCTGGTCGACGAATCCATGCTGACAGGCGAATCCATGCCGGTCAACAAGGCCGTCGGCGACACCGTGATCGGCGCCACCATCAACAAGAGCGGCAGTTTCCGGTACCGCGCCACCAAGGTCGGGGCCGACACCGCGCTGGCGCAGATCGTCAAGCTGGTGCAGGAGGCGCAGAACTCCAAGGCACCCGCCCAGCTTCTGGCCGACAAAGCCTCACAATGGCTGGTGCTGATCGCCGTCGTGATCGGACTTGCAACCTTCGCGGTCTGGTTCTGGTGGATCGGCTCTCCGCTTTTGTTCGCGCTGACGCTGACGATCACCGTCTTCGTCATCGCCTGCCCGGACGCGCTTGGGCTTGCTACGCCGATGGCGGTGATGGTGGGCACAGGGTTAGGGGCGCAGCACGGTATCCTGTTCAAGAATGCCGGTGCGCTGGAAGACGCGACCAAGCTTGACGTGATCGTCTTCGACAAGACCGGCACGTTGACCATGGGCGAACCGCGCGTGGTCGAGGTCGTTGCCGCCGAAGGCGGCGCGGAGGATGACGCGCTGCGGGCTGCGGCGGCCGTCGATCGCGGCTCGGACCACCCGCTGGCGCTCGCCATTGTCGAACGCGCGGCGGACCTCGACGTCCCGCAGATGGCCGAGTTTCTCAACCTCGAAGGCCGCGGCGCGCGCGCCGAAGTCGCAGGCAAGACCGTGCTGGTCGGCAATCGGCGCCTGATGGACGAGGAGGGTATCGACGTCGGCACCCTGACGGCGGAGGCCGAGCGCCTGAAGGGCGAGGGCCGCACGGTTGTGCATGTGGCGCAGGGCGGACGGATGCTGGGCCTGATCGCCATCGCTGATGCGCCGCGTCCGAGCGCCAAGGCCACCGTGGCCAAGCTGCGCGCACGCGGCGTCGAGGTGGCGATGCTGACCGGCGACAACGAAGGTACCGCAAGGCGGATCGCGGGCGAGCTGGGCATCGACATTGTGCTGGCAGATGTTCTTCCGGGCCAAAAGGCCGAGAAGGTCAAAGAGCTTCAGGCCCAGGGTAAGAAGGTCGGCATGGTCGGTGACGGTGTCAACGACGCACCCGCGTTGACCCAGGCCGATGTCGGATTTGCCATCGGTGCGGGCACCGACGTGGCGATGGAAAGCGCCGATGTCGTGCTGATGAAAAGCGATCCCTACGATGTCGTGGGGGCCATCGAGTTGTCGCGCGCCACCTTGCGCAAGATGCACCAGAACCTGTTCTGGGCCGTGGCTTACAACGTGGTCGCCTTTCCGATGGCGGCAGGGGTGTTTTATCCGTTGATCATCAGCCCCGCCGTGGCAGCACTTGCCATGTCGGGCAGCTCCGCGCTGGTGGCGGTCAACGCGCTGCTGCTGAAACGAACGCGGCTGGAAGGTATTGGTGCGGGCAAGAGTGGGTCCGCCAGCGGCGGCGGTCAGGGCGATGCGCAGGCAGGCCAGGTGCCGCTTCACGCCGGACACTCGCAGAAATCACATTGAATAAGGGGGACTTGAGATGTCTGACACATCATCGACCAAGACACCGGACGGGAAGGGCATGGCGGCGCGGTTTCCCACCGCGTATTCCATCCTGTTCGGCCTGATCATCGTTGTCGCGGCGCTGACCTGGATTATCCCTGCGGGCCAATATGACCGCGCCATGAACGAAGAGGTCGGGCGCGAGATCGCCGTGCCGGGTACGTATCAAACGGTCGAGCCCAATCCACAGGGGGTCATCGACGTCATGCTGGCACCGGTGGCGGGGTTTTATGATCCCGACAGCTATGCCGCAAATGCCATCGACGTGGCGCTGTTCGTACTGCTTTTGGGCGGCTTTCTGGGCGTGGTGAATGCCACGAATGCCATCGACACCGGCATCCAGACGGCGATGGTGCGGCTGAAGGGGCGCGAGATCTGGATGATCCCGATCCTGATGTCGCTCTTTGCCCTGGGCGGCACGACCTATGGCATGGCCGAGGAAACGCTGGCCTTTTACGCGCTTCTGATCCCGGTGGTGATCGCGGCGGGCTACGATTCCGTGACCGGCGTGGCGATCATCCTGATCGGTGCCGGGATCGGCACGCTGGGATCGACAATCAACCCCTTCGCCACGGTGATCGCGTCTAACGCGGCAGGCATCCCGTTCACGGATGGTATTGCGCTGCGGCTGGTCCTTCTGTTGGGCGGCCTCGCGATCTGCGTGGCCTACGTCATGCGCTATGCCTCGAAGGTTAAGGCCGACCCGGCCCGGTCCGTCGTCGCTGCGCAACGCGACAGCGACCGGCAGTTTTTTCTGAACGAGACGGATGCAACGTTCGAGGAGCCGAAGCTGAGCGGAACTCAGAAGCTGGTCCTGATCCTGTTTTTTACGACCTTTGCGGTAATGATTTGGGGTGTCTCGAGCCAGGGATGGTGGATGGCTCGGATGGGCGCGCTGTTCTTCGGCATGGCCATCGTCGTCGGGCTGGTCGCCCGCATGGGGGAGAAGAAGCTAACGTCGTCCTTTGTCGACGGAGCGAAGGATCTTCTGGGAGTTGCGCTGGTGATCGGTCTGGCGCGCGGCATCGTGGTGATCATGGAGCAGGGCCTGATTGCCGACACGATCCTGAATAGTGCCGCCGATACCCTCGGCGGCCTGCCGGAAGTCGCGTTCATCAACCTGATGCTTTGGATCGAGATCGGGATGAGCTTTCTCGTGCCGTCGTCGTCCGGCCTGGCCGTCCTGTCGATGCCGATCCTTGCCCCGTTGGGGGATTTCGCGGGGGTCGGCCGTGACCTCGTGGTGACGGCCTATCAATCGGCGAGCGGGCTCGTGAATCTGATCACGCCCACCTCTGCGGTTGTGATCGGCGGTCTGGCCATCGGGCGCGTGTCGTTCGACCGCTGGGTCGTCTTCGTCTGGCCCCTGCTGCTGATCCTCGTCGTCTTCATCTCGGCCGGGATCAGCCTGGCCGCCATTCTCTGATTAGAAAGAAGGAGGCATTCCAGATGTCTGAACCAAAATTGGGCGTTCATTCCGAAGCCGGTACATTGCGGCAGGTGATCGTATCGCCACCCGGCCTGGCGCATCGCCGTCTGACACCGGACAACCGCGAAGACCTGCTGTTCGACGATGTGTTCTGGGTCAAACAGGCGATCAAGGATCACGCCGTCTTTGCCGATGTCATGCGCGGCGAAGGGGTCGAGGTGTTGGATGCGATGGCGCTGCTGGGCGAGACGCTGGACATTTCCGACGCGCGCGCCTGGGTTCTCGACCACCGCATCACCCGCAATGACGTCGGCGTGGGGATGCGGGACGACTTGCGTGCCTGGATGGAGGGTCTGCCCGGCACGGAACTGGCCCGTTTGCTGGTCGGCGGCATCCGGGTGGACGATCTGCCTTTCACGCCCTCCGGCATGTTCGGCAGCTACCTTGGCCCCCACGGTTTCGTGCTGCCGCCGCTGCCAAATTTCATCTTTACCCGCGACAATTCAGCCTGGGTTTATGGCGGCGTGAGCCTGAACCCGATGCATTTCGCGGCACGGCGGCCCGAAACGCTGCTGATGGCAGCAGTCTACCGGTTTTATCCGACATTCGCGGATCGAGTGCGGGTCTGGTTCGGCGATCCGACGCGGGAATTCGGGACGGCCACGCTGGAAGGCGGCGACATCATGCCAATCGGGCACGGTGTCGTCATGGTCGGCATGGGCGAACGATCGACCCCGCAGGCGGTGGGCCAACTGGCCGAGGCGCTGTTCGAGGGTGGCGACGTGACGCGGGTGATCGCCTGCCAGATGCCCAGTTCGCGCGCGGCGATGCATCTGGACACCGTTTTCACCCATTGCGGGGGCGATGTGGTGACCACTTTCAAGGAGGTGGCGGATGCGATCACCTGCTATGACCTGCGCCCCGGTCAGGGCAAGGCCGCGCTCGATATCCGCCGGGATGCGCGCCACATATTCGAGATCACCGCTGAAATTCTGGGCCACAAGAAACTGCATCTAGTGCCCACCGGCGGGGCCGACGCCGCGGAGCAATCGCGCGAACAGTGGAATGATGGCAACAACGTGCTGGCGCTGCGCCCCGGCGTCGTCATCGGCTATGACCGCAACGACGACACCAACGCCGCACTGAAGGAGGCCGGGATCGAGGTGCTGGCCATCCCCGGTGCCGAACTCGGCCGGGGCAGGGGCGGCAGCCACTGCATGAGTTGCCCGACGATCCGCGACGCAATCTGAACCACCGACGATAAGGAAATCCCATGTCCTACAATCTGAGAAACCGCCATTTCCTGGCCCTGCGCGACTTCACGCCGCAGGAAATCAGCTTCTTGCTGAAACTCTCCGCCGACCTGAAGGCGGCGAAATACGCCGGCACTGAAGTTCCGCGCCTGACCGGCAAGGAAATCGCCCTGATCTTCGAGAAGGACAGCACCCGCACCCGCGTCGGCTTTGAGGTGGCGGCCCACGATCAGGGCGCGCATGTGACCTATCTTGGCCCCTCGGGGTCGCATCTGGGCAAGAAGGAAACCGTCAAGGACACCGCGCGCGTGCTAGGCCGGGTCTATGACGCGATCGAATATCGCGGATTTGGTCACCCTATCGTCGAGACGCTGGCGCAATACGCTGGCGTGCCCGTCTATAACGGGCTGACGGACGAATTCCACCCGACGCAGATCCTTGCCGATTTCCTGACCATGCAGGAACATTCCGACAAGCCGCTGCGCGAGATCGCCTATTGCTTCATGGGCGATGCGGGCAACAACATGGGTGACAGCCTGCTGATCGGCGGGGCGAAGATGGGCATGGATGTGCGCCTGTGCGCGCCCGAAAGCCTGTGGCCGGGCCAGGCGATCCGCGACGAGGCCGATGACGTCGCCGTGCAGACCGGCGCGCGGATCACGATCACCGAGGATGTGGACGCCGCGGTGAAAGACGTCGATTTCGTCTATACCGATGTCTGGGTGTCGATGGGTGAGCCCAAGGAAAAATGGGCGGAACGGATCGAGCTGCTGACGCCCTATCAGGTGAATTCCGATGTGATGGCCAAAACCGGCAATCCGAGGGCCAAGTTCATGCATTGCCTGCCCGCCTTCCACAATGCCGAGACCGAAGTCGGCGCCGATATCGAAGAGGAATTCGGCATCACGGCGATGGAAGTCACCGAAGAGGTGTTCGAAAGCCCGGCCTCCATCGTGTTCGATCAGGCCGAGAACCGGCTGCACACGATTAAGGCGGTGCTCGTCGCCACGCTGGGCAACTAGCGGTGCTGGTTGTCGCCGCATTGGGGGGCAATGCATTGTTGCGCCGTGGCGAGCCGCTGACCGCCAAGGCGCAGCGCGAGAACGTCGCCACCGCGGCTACCGCGCTGGCGCAGATCATCAAGGCCGGACACCGGCTGGTCGTCACCCACGGCAACGGGCCGCAAATCGGCCTGCTTGCATTGCAGGGTGCGGCCTACAAACCCGATGCAGTGTTCCCGCTGGATGTGCTGGGGGCGGAAACCGATGGCATGATCGGTTACATGATCGAGCAGGCGCTTGAAAACGCCCTGGGCCATGACCGCCCGGTCGCGACCCTGCTGACCCAGATCGAGGTCGATCCCAAAGACCCGGCCTTCGCCAAACCCACCAAGTTCATCGGCCCGGTCTATGACAAGGCGGAAGCCGAACGGCTCGCGCAGGCGCGGGGGTGGAGCATTGCTGCGGATGGCGCGCATTGGCGCCGCGTGGTGCCGTCGCCGATGCCGAGTGGCATTCCCGACCTGAAGGTGCTGGAACTGCTGCTCGAGCAGGACGTGACGCTGATCTGCGCAGGCGGCGGTGGCATTCCGGTCGTCCGGCGTGCCGACGGTTCGCTGATCGGGGTCGAGGCGGTGATCGACAAGGATCACGCGACGGCGCTTCTGGCACACAAGCTGAACGCCGACGCGCTGTTGCTGCTGACTGACGTCGAGGCCGTGTTCCGCGACTTCGGCACCGAAACGCAATCGGCTATTAGGCAGGTGTCGCCGGAGGACGCAGTGCGTCTGGACTTGCCCGACGGCTCGATGGCGCCGAAGGTGGCCGCCGCCGCGGCTTTCGTATCCGATCGTGCGCGTTTCGCCTCCGTGGGTCGCCTGGAGGATGCGCTTGCCCTGCTAGATGGCAAGGCGGGCACGATGATCGTAAACAACTAAACCCAAGGAGCATATTCGATGAAACGTCTGGCAGAAAAAGTCACCCTGATCACTGGAGGAGCGGCAGGCATCGGTCTGGAAACCGCCCGGCTTTTCTTGAGTGAGGGGGCCAAGGTTGCGCTTGTGGACCTCCACGTTGACGACCTGTCGGATGCTGCGGGGGATCTGGGCAATCCGGACGACCTGCTGACAATCGCCGCCGACGTCTCATCGGTCGAAGATTGCAAAAGATACGTCGCGCAGACCGTCGAGAAGTTCGGGCGCATCGACGTGTTCTTCAACAACGCCGGAGTCGAAGGCATGGTCGCGCCGCTGGTCGATCAGAAGATCGAGGATTTTGACCGCGTGATGGCGGTTAATGTGCGCGGCGCTTTCCTTGGGTTGCAGCATGTCTTGCCCGTGATGACTGGGCAGCAATCGGGCAGCGTGATCAACATGTCGTCGATCGCGGGCCTCAAGGGCAGCCCGAACGTCGCGCCCTATATCACGTCGAAACATGCCGTTGTCGGTTTGACGCGCGCCGCCGCGATAGAGGTCGCAGGCCACAACGTGCGTGTCAACTCGGTGCATCCCTCGCCGGTCAACACGCGGATGATGCGGTCGCTGGAGGAAGGGTTCAATCCCGGCCACGGCGACGAAGTGAAGCAACAGCTTGCCGGCACGATTCCGCTGGGTCGCTATGGTGAAAGCATAGAAATCGCCAATCTGGTCCTGTTCCTCGCCTCCGACGAGTCCGCCTTCATCACGGGAGCGCAGTATCCCATCGACGGGGGCATGTCGGCGGGCTGATCGGGTCTCTGCCCTATGGGTTTGGAACCTGTTGCTAGGGGGCTGTCAGGTCGCCGTAAATGTCCCGACCCCAAGCGCCGCGTTCGTACGCGCAATCGACGCCGATCCGTCTCGCTCGGCTTCCGTCAGGGCGCGGATCGCGTCGATGGTTTCGGGGATCACGATGGCTTGGTTGTCGACCATGTAGGCATAGTACAATTCGTCGCCCTCGACCTTGAGCATGTCCTCCCACAGAGCCACCTCATAGAGGCTGTCGTTGGGACGCCCGAAATCGGCCATCATCTCCTTGACCGCGTTAAGTGCGCCCAGCCCGTCCGCCATCCGGATCAACGCGATGCGGGAGGAGGCGCGGAACGCTTCGAGTACCTCGTCTTTGGACGCCTTGCGCGGCATCCTGACCGACCAATAATGCAGATGGGCAAGGGTCTGCGGCACCTTCACGGCCATCGTGATCACGTCGAGATCGGGATCGACGCTTTGTGCATCCGGGCCCTGATGGCTGGGAATATCGGGTTCGGGCACAAGCGTGTTCATGATTCCACCCAGATGGCTTTCCCACGGGTCGGTGGCGCGCCGCAGGAGCGTTCCGCGCGCTGAGCCAAGAAGCCCTGCAACTTTCAGCGCTGTGAGGGTGCGGACGATCGACGTCGTGTTGCAGGACACCACGCGGGTGCGATCGCGCCCAATCGCGCTTGCATAGTTTGCTTCGGCAACAAAGGAATGGCCGGTCACCTCGTGTTTTTCGCCGCCATGAACGATGAACCGGATGCCTCTTTCGCGATAGGTTTCCACATTGCGCACAGCCACTTTCTTGGGCGTGCTGTCCACCACGATGTCTGCGGTAGCAAGCAGGTCGTCGAGCCCTCCGGCCACGTCAAGGCCGGCCTCTCGCATGGCCGGGGTGCGATCCGGGTCGGCGGCATAAAGCGCGAAACCCTTCGCGCGCGCCATGCGGGCGCGCCAGTCGGAGGTGACATCCGCCACGCCAACCGCGCGCGCCATGCGGGCGCGCCAGTCGGAGGTGACATCCGCCACGCCAACGAGGTCCATGTCCTCTTGTGCGACCACTGCGTCTGCCACACGTTTGCCGATCACGCCGTATCCGTTTACGGCAACTCTGATAGGTCTCATGTCAGTCATCCCGCTCTCGTGAATTCTGTGCCGGTCGAAATATCCCAGGCGGATTCGCCTGCCTTGACCTTGGCGATATAGTCACGGGTCAGCGGAACCGCATCACGGCGCTTGGCAAGCTGGATCTGGAAGACCATCAACCGCCCATTCCGGAACGCCATTTCGCAGACAGCCAGATAGAATTCCCACATACGGCAGAACCGCTCGTCGTAAAGCATGCGCGCTGTTTCGCGTTCCTGGGCAAATCGTTCGGACCAGTGGCGCAGAGTCTCGGCATAATGCAACCGCAGGACCTCGACATCCGTGACCCACATTCCCGCACGCTCTGCTGCCGCGATGGTTTCGGACAGCGTGGGCAGATAGCCCCCGGGGAAGACGTATTTGCGGATCCACGGATCGCTGCCGCCTTTGGGCGCCATCCTGCCGATCGCATGCAAAAGTGCGACGCCATCGGGCCTGAGAACGCGCTGAAGGGTGGTAAAAAACGCATCGAATCCGCTGCGGCCCACATGCTCGAACATACCTACGGACACGACGCGATCGTATAGCCCATGCTCTTCGCGGTAATCGCGCCGTTCAAAGGCCACCTGATCAAACAGGCCGGTTTGCTGGGCACGTTCGCGGGCAGCGGCAATCTGTTCGGTCGAGAGGCTGAGCCCGGTCACGCGCGCCTCGTGTTGCTGGGCAAGCTCCATCGCCAGCCCGCCCCAGCCCGAGCCGATGTCGAGAACCTCCAGACCGGGTCGCATCAAGAGCTTTGCTGCGATGTGCTTTTTCTTGAAGGCCTGGGCCTCGTCCAACGTTTCGGTCCCGATCGGGAAGTAGGCGCAGGAGTATTGTCGATCCGCATCCAGAAAAAGGTCGTAGAGTTCGGTCGAGATGTCGTAGTGATGCGCCACGTTCGCGTGAGACCGGCTGATCGGATTATGATGCAGCCTGCGGCTCAGGAATGCGTCCAGCCAGCGGGTCAATCGTCTGCCAGGCAATGCGTCGATAGTATCTATGTCGGTCATGCAGATCGAGAGGAGGTCGCGCAGGCTGCCAGTTTCAATGCGCAGCGTCCCGTCCATATAAGCCTCGCCAAGTGCAATGCTGGGGTTCACCAGAAGTTGCACAGGCAGCACCTTTTCGGTCAAACGGACGGAAACGGCGGGTTCGCCGCCGGGGCCGAAATGCCACGTCTGGCCGCAGGGATCGTAGATGGTGAGGCGTCCGTTTTGAACGAGGCGTCGCAGCGATTTGGCGAGCAACCACATGGCCGCCCGTCCCGGTGCGAGACGTCCGGTTTCAATCCGGCTACCTTCTTGTTCAAAGCGTTCGTCGGGAGAGGTTTCGCTATTGGACATGATCGCTTGCTCCGTCTTGTTTTTTGTCGGCAGGCGGCGTCAACCGCCGCTTTCTGATAAAACAGACGAAAGATGACAAGGTTCATTACAGCGCAGCGGCCTGCCGACACGGTGCCCGCGGTGCACAGGCGTGCGTAGGCGGAACCCTTGGAAAACGGATCGGCGTGTCCTCGCTGGCGGACAATAGAACGCGATCCGTGAATTGCAGACACGCCGGTGAGAGAGGGCCAGCACATCGGGGCTCAGTCCGTCGTTTTCGCTCCGGCGTCGTCCTTCATCGCTTGAAAACGAGCGCGGGCCTTTTCCGCTGCGTCGCAATCGCAATCGAGAAAGCCATGAACCGGGCAGGTCAGGCACATCTGTTCCAACCTTGTCTTCAACGCCTGCCGACCCCGGTGAAGGCGGACCGTGATGTTGTTCAAGGTGATGCCAAGGTCTTTGGCGACAGCATCGCGCGGCTGCTCCTGAAGATCGACGCGCCAGATTACTTCGGCATATTCCGGTCTGAGCGTCGGCAACAGCTTGTACAGACAATTGCATATCGCCTCGTCGAGTTCTTCGTCGAACCCGTTTTGGACGCTGTCCAGGTCGGTTGGGGCCATGACTACCTCCCTCTGGCGCCTTCGCGAAACCTTGCGACCGTAGTCGGCGATGGACGACGCCAGAATCTGGCCGAGCCAGCCACGAACGGCGCGCACATCGCGAAGTTGCTCGGAGCGGTCAATGGCGCGCAGCATGAACGTTTGCAGGACATCCTCGGCTGCCTCCGGATCTCCCAGTCGCCGACGCAGGAAATTCAGGATATGCTGCCGACCTTCCACCAGCGAGCGACGGACAGCGATGTCCGCATCCTTGGCGGCTGTGTTGGGCTGATCTGCTGTGGATAACCGATCATTCGGGTCGTGATTCATGATACACCTCTGAAAAGTAAGACGCCGAACCATCGAGAACGTTACACTTTTTCGGGTGCTTCGGGTGACCTGATTGTTGGTGGTTTTGCTGTTGGGTATGCACAGGCGCGGTCTTTTGGAACCCGGGCCAACGGGCGTATGCCCAGGAATGCGTAAGGTTTCGGCTGCCGCAGCGTCTTCTTACTTCGCCCCTGAGTTGGCACATCGGAAAATTTCTGCAATTCCTGCCACTTCTGACTTGGAAAGGAAATCTCGATGTCGCCGACTGTCATAACCAAAATCGTTTTGGCCATGTTCCTGTGGGCGGCGTGCTTTCCGTTGATCACGGCAGGGCTGCAATACTCGCCGCATCTGACTTTTGCGACAATGCGCGCAGTTCTGGCCGGAGCAACTTTGGTGGGTCTGGCCATGATTTTGCGCAGACCATTCCCGCGCGGTTGGCGCACGTGGTTGACCTTGGGGATCGTCGGGATTGGTGCGACAAGTTTGGGATTTCTGGGCATGTTTCATGCAGCAGAATTCGTGTCTCCGGGCCTCGCCACGGTCATCGCAAACGCGCAGCCGCTGCTGGCCGCAATACTGGGTGTTGTATGGCTTGGCGAAAGGCTGCCGAAGGTCGGTTGGGTCGGCCTTTCGATCGGATTCATGGGAATCCTCGTGATCGCGCTGCCGCAATTGCTTGATGGAGGGCAAGAGGGGTCGGCCATCGGTTTCGCCTATATCGTTTTGGCCGCGGTTGGGGTGACCATCAGCAACGTGGCCATCAAGTCCATCGCCGGCAAAGTGGACGGGCTTTTTGCAATGGGGTTACAGTTGCTCATCGGCAGCGCGCCGCTCGCGTTCGCAGCCCTCGCGCTGGAAGATCAAAACGCCATTCAATGGAACGCGGTCTTCACGGCATCGCTTTTGGGGCTGGCCCTGTTCGGCTCAGCGCTGGTGTATTGGCTCTGGTTTTCCGTGCTGGAGGCAGTTGAGCTGAACCGGGCGATTGTGTTCAGCTTTCTTGTTCCAATCTTCGGTCTTTCAATTGGTGCCTTGTTTTTCGGGGAACGCCTGTCCGGGATTCAATTTTCCGGTATTGCGCTGGTCATTTTGGGGATCGTGTTCGTCAATCTTAAGGGAGCACGGCGGTCTCAAGGTCGATAATACAGAACAACCTGTTAACCTGTTTTCAAACGGTCGTTTTGGCTATTGTCTTCGTCGAAAGCCTGTTTGCTTCGATACGAATGTGTGTTGCTTATTCAGAGTGACGCGCGGAGGGGCAAATTGTTCTTAGAATGACTGCGCGCATTGTACGTTAGAGAGACAATGCTCGAATCAGCGCTGATCGCACCTTCGCAAACCTCTTGGAAAGGGCAGAGACATCATGGCATCGCAAGACAGTGGCAAGCCCGATGTGCCCGACGCTTCGCCGGAACGCGCCCTGTTGGACGGGCGCGGAGCGTTTATGGGATTTCTGGTCAAACGGCTTGGCAACCGCGCAGATGCAGAGGATGTCCTGCAAGACTTCTGCATCCGCGTGCTGTCACGCAAGGATCAGCTCCGAGAGGTCGAACGAATGGATGCGTGGCTCTACACAATCCTGCGGTCCACTTTGAACGATCACTACCGCAAAGGGACCCGGCGTAGCCGGCTGGCGGCGGCGGCGGCGCGCGAACCAGAGGGATGGATTGCCGATGCGCCCTCACAGATGGCGCGGCTGTGCACCTGCCATGGCGGGTTGATTTCCGAACTGCGCCCGGCGGATGCCGAACTGATCCGGCGCATCGATTTCGGCGAAGAAGATCGCGAAAGCGTGGCAGCCGATCTGCGGCTTAACCGCAACGCACTTGGTGTCCGGCTACACCGGGCACGCACTGCTTTGCGCGAGGCGCTTACAACGCATTGCGGCAAGTGCTGCCAAGAGGACCGGGACGATTGTTACTGTCCGCCCGAGGGCTGCGAGAACGACAAACACGAGACTGATTGCGAAGAAGAGGGACAACTATCCTGATCGCAGCGAAGTCGGGTCTGTAACGATTTCCATGATCCAGCGTCTTCTTCTGTGAGTGTGCCCGAAGGCACAACCGCAGGAGAAATTGAACATGCCACGTATCACGTCGGATTGGAACTCGGGAGTACCCCGTCAACCATCATCCGATGACGATCTTCGCGTCTTTTTATCCCGGATGACCTGCGCATGTGCCGAGACTTCCGCGTACGCAGATGCCCCGATGGCACGCGCGTTGTTCAACCGTGTGGAAGTGATGAAACAACCCCCGACGCTTGCGGCACGCGCGCTGGGTATTGCGTCTCGCGATGCGACCTATCTCCTTTCCGGTCTGCGCGAGGATGTGGCGAAGGATTTCGTGCGTGTGATGCTCGCTGGACGACCCTCCATAGACACTACCAATCAAGAGGAAGCTGATGATGAATAAGAGCCTGCGCCTTGCGACAGTGACCCCGGAACAATTTCTTGCACCCGTTTCCGGTAACGCAACGACCGCTAGTAACGTGCCTTACGTCCAAGACGCCTTTGAACGCTGGGTGCTGCTTCTCGACACGCTGCGTGAACGCGCCGACAATATGATCGCGCATGAGCGGCAGGGCATGCCGCCGCTTCTGGATTTCGATTACGAACTGCTGCTGGACGCACGCACCTTTGAGCGGTCGGCCAACTACGCGCTGCTCAGGATCACGCGGGTCGGCGACGATTGCTGGGACGATTGCGTGGACGAGGCCAAGCCGCCCGTGATCGTCATTGATCCGCGCGCCGGGCACGGGCCCGGTATCGGCGGCTTCAAGCGCGACAGCGAGGTCGGCATGGCGATGCACGAGGGCCATCCGGTCTATTTCGTGATCTTCTACCCCGAGCCCATGCCAGGTCAGACGCTGTCGGATGTGCATTATGCCTTGCGCGACTTCGTCTCCGAGGTCGCTCGCCGTCACCCGGACACAGGCCCCGTGCTCTACGGCAATTGCCAGGCCGGTTGGGCGGCCACGCTGCTGGCGGCGGATTGCGACGGTCTGACCGGTCCGATTGTACTGAACGGCTCGCCGCTCAGCTACTGGTCGGGCGAGGCGGCAAGCAGCCCGATGCGGATGATGGGCGCACTGTCGGGCGGGGCATGGGCCGCCCATATGATCTCCGATCTGGGGGACGGGCGGTTCGACGGTGCCTGGCTGGCACAGAATTTTGAGACCTTGCAACCCGAAAAGGCGATCTGGGACAAATACGCGAACCTCTTTGCCCATGCCGACACCGAACGCGAGCGGTTCCTTGAGTTCGAACGCTGGTGGAATGGCTACTACACGCTCAGCCGCGAGGAAATCCTCGGCATCACGCAGAACCTGTTCATCGGCAACCGGCTGGAACAGGGCGAGATGCAGCTGGATGCGCATTGCACCGTCGATCTTAAGCGCATCAGCAATCCGCTGATCATCTTCGCCTCGGACGGTGACAACATCACGCCGCCCGAACAGGCAATGGGGTGGATTGGCAAGCTTTATCCCGATACCGATGCGCTCAAGGCAGCCGGGCAGCGCATCGTCTATATGACGCATCCGCGTGTCGGGCATCTGGGCATCTTCGTCTCCGGCTCCGTCGCGCGGCTCCAGCATCGTGCGATTCTGGAAAGCCTGGACGATGTCGAGGCCCTTTCCCCGGGTCTCTACGAGATGGTGATCGACAACCCGTCGGGTGACCCGGACTGCGAGACCGGCGATTTTGAGGTGCGATTCGAACCGCGCGAGGTCGATGATCTGGGCATTGCATCGGACGATGCGGCCTTGAAACAAGTGGCGCAGATATCGCGGATCAACGAGGCGGTCTATTCGACTTTCGTCAGTCCTTGGATCCGCGCCGCGACGACCCCGGCCAGCGCTGAGGCGCTCCGTGCGCTGCACCCCATGCGCTGGACCAGAACGATGTTCTCCGAACAGGTGAACCCGTGGATGGCCCTGATCAAGTCCACCGCCGAAACGCTGCGCGAGACGCGCTCACCATTGCCGGACGACCACCCCGCGATCGTGGCCGAGCGTGCGCTGTCGGCGCGCACCGGCGAGGGTATAGGCGCATGGCGCAAGGGACGCGATGCCTGGATCACCCATGTCTTTGGCGCGATGTTCGGCAATTTCCCGTTCGCCGCAGCAACCACACAGGCGGAAAAACCGTCGGCCTCATCAAAAAAAGGAATGAACAATTATGGAATGGCTTTTTGAAAACTGGGTTTTGGTTCTCGTCTTCGGCGGAATGGCCGCAATGCACCTTTTCGGGCACGGACATGGCGGACACAAACATGGCAAGTCGGCCAAGCGTCATGGTGCGCACGACAAGAAGTCCGAAGCTTCCGCCGATACCGAGGCAGTGTCGGAGGATGCCTGAATTCGACGCATGCTGCGATCCTGCGGAACTGCTTGATCTGTCCGGCCGGAAGGGTCTGGTTGTCGGCATCGCCAATGATCGCAGTCTGGCGTGGCCTGCTGCCCTGCATTTCCGTCAAGCGGGTGCCGAGCTCGCCATCACCTATGTCGATGAGCGCACCAAACCTCATGTGGTGCCATTAGCTGCACGTCTCGAAGCGCCGATCCTGCTGCCCTGTGACGTGAATGCGCCGCACGAACTCGACGCTGTCTTCGACGCCATCACGGACCGCTGGGGAAAATTGGATTTCATCCTTCATGCCGTGGGCAGCGTGCCGCCCGGCGACCTTCATGGCCGCCTGACTGACTGTTCGGCTGCAGGGTTTTCCCAAGCGATGCATGTGTCCGTCCATTCGCTGATCCGCATGGCGCATCTTGCCGAGCCCCTGATGAAAAGAGGCGGCAGCCTGATCACTCTGAGCTATCTGGGTGGCGAACGTGTGGTGGAGAATTACAACGTGATGGGGCCGGTCAAGGCGGCGCTTGAGGCCACCGTGCGCTATCTGGCTCACGAACTCGGGCCATCGAACATCCGCGTCAACGCCATTTCGGCGGGACCCGTGATGACCCGCGCGGCGTCCGGGTTGACCGGCTTTGCGGGTCTTCTGGACGCGACCGCGCGAGTTGCCCCTTTGCGGCGCAACGTCACGGCCGACGAGGTGGGCCGCGCCGCCCTGCTGTTCGCCAGCGACTATACCGACGGCATCACGGGCGAGGTGCTGCATGTCGATGCGGGTGTTCACGTCGAAAGCCCTGTCGCCGCAGCCAAAATGAACGTCAAATCGGAGGAATCATGATGCGCCAGACAATTGACGAAACCAATCAGTTGCCCGCAACAGAGCGCCGCGATTTCCTTTATTATGCAACGGCCTCAACCGGCGCGATTGCCGCAGGCGCGGCGGTCTGGCCGTTGATCAATTCGATGAACCCCTCTGCGGATGTGACCGCGTCCGGCACGGTCAGGGTCGATCTTGCCGGTGTCGAACCGGGTCAACGTATTACCGTGAAATGGCAGGGGCGCCCGGTCTTCGTCTGGCGCCGGTCACCAGCCGCAATTGAGGCTGCACGAGCCGTCGATCTCGACCAGCTTCCCGATCCTGTTGACGAAGCGGTCGAGAATCCGAACGCAAGTAGTGAAGAGCCAGCGCTGGATGAAAACCGCGCGGCGGGCGAGGATGGCGAATGGCTGATCGTCATCGGTGTCTGCACCCATCTGGGGTGCATTCCGCTGGGGCAGGATGGGTCGGCGGTGGGCGAATTCGGCGGTTGGTTCTGCCCGTGCCACGGATCGCATTACGATACCTCGGGCCGGATCCGGAAGGGGCCGGCCCCACGCAACCTCGACATCCCACCTTACGATCTGGGCGACGACCTGCAACTCGTTATCGGCACCTGACGTGCTGAACCAGCCAAAACTCAAGAAGGAGACTATTACATGCTCGCTAGGGATATCATGACAACATCGGTGATCTCGGTCCCGCTCGAGGGACAAATCGAGGACGCGGTTCGCCTCATGCTCGACCACAATATCAGCGCGCTGCCCGTCGTTGACGAAGAGGGCGATCTGAAGGGTCTTGTCAGCGAAGGCGACCTCATGCGGCGTGTCCGCGAAACAGACGGACCACGTCGGTCGTGGTGGCTCGAGGTGCTTGGCGGATCGGGCGATGCTGCCAGGGATTTCGTGAAGCTCAAAAGCCACCGCGTCGAAGACGTGATGACAAGGGATGTGGTTTCGGTAGACGAAGACACCAATGTCGCAGAGATCGCGCGTCTTCTGGAAAAGCACCGGATCAAGCGCGTGCCGGTGGTGAGATCCGACAAAGTGGTCGGCATCGTCAGCCGGGCGAACCTGCTCCACGCCTTGTCGGCGCTTCAGGATGGGGCGCTGCCGGAGCCGTCGGAGGACGACCGCGTGCTGCGTGCGAAGATTGAAGAGGCTCTGAAAGAAGTGCCTGGTGCAGCGGTCAACCTCATCAACTACACGGTGGACAAGGGGAATGTCGCCGTCTGGGGTGTCGCCGACAGCGATTTCGAGGAGAATGCGATCCGGGTTGCCGTCGAAAACGTGCCCGGTGTCAGGACGGTTGAGGTCCATATGGGACGACTGCCGGCCTGGGCTTACGGGATCTGACTCACATTGCGGAGATAAACCCGGCCTGTCAGGACGTCGATCGCATCGAGGAGGGTTCGTATGATGGCGCTAACGCCAGGTTCCGCCGACCCTGAAGACAAAACGATTGAAATCGTCGGGGCCGGTCCCGCAGGTCTGGTCTGTGCAATCGTTTTGGCCAAGGCCAATCGTCGGGTCGTGGTGCGAGAGTGGCACGAAGATGTCGGCCATCGGTTCCACGACGACTTTCAAGGCCTTGAAAACTGGACCGCCGCCGGGAACGTTCTGGGCGAGTTGGCGGAGGTAGGGGTCGCCGCGGATTTCGATCATCTTGGCGTGACGGAAGGGGTCGTCTTTGATAGCCGCGCCACAGCGCACCGGGTGCATGGATCGCAACCCCTGTTCTACCTGTTGCGGTGCGGCAATGCAGCGGGAACGCTCGACAGGGCCTTGCTGGATCAGGCGCGTACGGCGGGGGTAGAGGTGCGATTCAATGATCGCGTGAAGAGAACCGCCGGCAATATGATCCTGGCAGGCGGGCCGCGGCGGGCCGATATCATCGCCGTGGGCTATGTCTTTGACACGACCATGGCCGATGGCACGTGGCTGGCGTTCGGGGCGGAGATTGCCCCGAAGGGCTACGCCTATCTGCTCGTGCGTCAGGGGCGCGGCACGGTGGCCAGTTGCATGTTCTCGGGCTTTCGCGATCAGGCAAAATATCTTGCCGCGACGGTGGCATATTTCGAACGTCACGCCGGGCTGCAAATGCAAAGACCGAGAGGCTTCGGGGGTTTCGGGAATGTCCGATTGCCGCGCACCGCGATGCAGGGCAGAAACCCGGTGATCGGCGAACACGCGGGCCTCGCGGGATCGACTACCTGGTCGGAAAGCTGGGATCAAACGACACGGACGACTCCTTGGGCCAGGCCTACCGGCTGTCATTGCCTAAGCGCCTGCTGCTGCCGCTCGCCCGATTTCGCTATCGCAACCCTTTGCAGGATCGCAGTTGCAGCCACAACAACTGCGATTGTGTCTGGTGCCAGCACGGCGCGCATGAAGTAGCGGACACCTGACGGATGTGCTTCCTTGCGAATTCGCGTTCCAAGCATAGCGCCGGCGTCGTGACGCCGATGTTGCGACTGGACCGGTGGGGCGGTAAGCCGCGATTATGAGCAACTCGCACGCACCTCGTGAAAATTCCCTGACGATACCGCAGGCCCGGCAAGCGATCTGTGTGCCAAATCTGGGCGAAGGGCGGGGCGCTTTCCAGCTGTTCTTCGAGGGAGATGCTCTTTTCGATGCGATGATCGCGGCGATCGAGGGCGCGACTGAAGCGATCTGGATGGAATCCTACATCTTTGTCGCCGACGAAGTCGGGGCGCGTTTTGTCGCCTTGCTCGCAGCTAAAGCGCGAACCGGGCTTGACGTGCGGTTGCATCTCGACGCTTTCGGTGCCGGCCAGCGGAACTTCGATAAGTTTCGGCGGGAACTGGAACGCAGCGGCGTGCGGTTTCGCTGGTTTCGTCCCTTTGATCTCCGACACCCGCTGCGATATTTCCAACGCAACCACCGCAAGCTTCTCATTGTGGATGGCCGGGAAGCGTTCCTGGGCGGTTTCAACATCCGCCGGTTGAACTCGCGTCGGCTTCACGGCGAGACTCGCCAGCGCGATACACATGTGCGTGTCCCGGCGCCGTTGGCAAACCTTGCAGCAAGTCACTTCGACCGGCTCTGGCAGGACGCCCGCCCGCTTCCGGCAAACGCCATTCCCGAAGAGGCCGACGCAATCGAAGGACTGCTGGTACCGAGCTATTCGCGCAAGTGTCAAAAGAGGCTTGCCTGTCTGCACGCGGGACTGATCGGGATGGCACAGACCTGCGTTTATCTGACGTCGCCCTATTTCGGTCCGGGCACCGTGGTCGACCGGGCGCTTCAGGATGCCGCGCGTCGCGGCGTGGACGTCCGTCTGCTGGTGCCTCGCACGAGCGATCCTATGGTCGCTGGCTGGGCGACGCGGGCGGCATATGCGCAGCTTCTCTCGGCGGGCGTGAGCGTCTACGAGTATCTGCCCCGTCCATTGCATGCCAAGACGTCGGTCGTCGATACAGGCTGGTCGATCATCGGGTCAGCTACCCTCGACTACCGAAGCCTGTTCGTCAATCAGAAGCTGGTTCTGGTCGCACATGACCGCGTCCTGGCAGGGCAGTTGCAGGCGCAATATCTGCAAGATCTTTCGGATGCCCGCGAAGTCACTCTTCGGGCTTGGCATTCCCGCAGCTGGCGCGCGCGAGGTTTCGAGGTGATCGGATGGGCCGCGCGGCGGCTGCTGTAACCTATAGCACCGGTCAGCCGACAGCCTGCCGGGATGCAGTAACTCTGTCTGCAATATCGACGCCTTCCTACGGCAGAGCGATACACTTGCTCCTGTACTAACGAAGACCGACAGGTTGCTAATTTCTGTAATGCTTCCGGTCGGGGCGCGTCTATAGAACGAAACCAAACAAAAGGAGGTCCAGATGGACGACCGATCAACTTCTCAGACGCAAGACACAGCACAGCAAAAACAGGGCGGATGTTGCGGTGGCAAGACCGATGCACAGCCGAAAGCAAATGTCGAACCGCAGGTCGCGGAACCCGCAAAGGCAAAACCGGCCAAATCCGGCTGCTGCTGCGGCTAGGGCCGAGGCAAAGCCACCGCAGGATGGGCGTCTGGCGCTTGGTGCGCCCATCCTGAACCGGCGCCGTCCAGCGGCTGTGTTCGCGCTCCGTCCGGATCCACGACAAGAAGGGAGAAAGCCATGATGCCCATTTTCTATTTCACCGCAGTCGCGGTGATCCTTTTCCTGGCCCTGCGCATGATGTGCGGGGCCTGCGTCATGGGCGGGTCTGCCGGGGCAGGGCGTGTGCGTCTGCCGGTTGTGCCGCTTGGTTGGGCGCTGAGCCTGTTCCTGGCGCTGACCTACCTTGTGTGCATCGCATTCGATCTGATCTTTCCCGCCTATGCAATGTATGAAACCTGGTCCGGTCTGCTGCCCGGTTTCGTCTGGCTGACCCCGGTGGGCTTCATCATCGGGCTGGTCGAGAGCTTTCTCTACGGTTGGTACGCCGCGCTGATCTTCGGCGGCCTTTACAACGCCATCGCGGCAAGGGGAACAGCGACATGATCCCGACCGCACGTCCGAAACTGCGCTTTCTTGGCGCCGCCGGGACGGTGACGGGATCGCGCTATCTGGTCGAGGCCCTGGGGCGGCGCATTCTGGTCGATTGCGGGCTGTTCCAGGGCTTCAAGCAGTTGCGGGCGCGCAATCGCAAACCTTTCCCTGTGCGTGTCAACACCATCGACACTGTGCTGCTCACCCATGCTCATCTGGACCATTCGGGATATCTGCCGACACTGATCCGGGCGGGGTTTCGCGGGCGGGTTCTTTGCACAGAAGCAACGGCAGATCTGTGCGGGCTTATTCTGCCCGACAGCGGCCATATCCAGGAAGAAGAGGCGCGCTTTGCCGCGCGGAGGGGATATTCCAAACACAAGAAGCCAAAACCGCTCTATACGCTCAAGGATGCAAAGGCCGCGCTGGACCGCTTTGATCTTCAACCGTTCGACCGGCGAATAGATTTAGGCGACGGCATCGCGGCCCGTTTCATTCCGGCGGGGCATCTGCTCGGGGCGGCGCAGATCCGGCTTGAGGTCGGCGGCAGGGTTGTCCATTTCAGCGGCGATCTGGGCCATGATCCCGATCCGCTGATGCGACCGCCCCAGCCATTCGGCGGAGCAGATGTTCTGGTCTGCGAGTCCACCTATGGCAACCGGTCCCATTCCGACGTGGACCCAGAAGCCGAACTGGCTCCGATCCTCAAACGCACCTTTGCCCGCGGCGGCACGGTGCTGATCCCGTCCTTTGCCGTCGGACGGGCGCAGGGGCTGATGCTGCACATTGCGCGATTGATGGAGCGCGGCGATATTCCCTATGTCCCGGTGTTCCTCAACAGCCCGATGGCGGTGAATGCGACCGAGATCTATCACCGTCATCACGCCGAGCACCACGTCAGCCGCGAAGACTGCATTGCGATGTTCGAGATCGCCAAGAGGGTAAACACGGTCGAGCAATCCAAGGAGCTGAACACGCGCCAGGGCCCGATGATCATCGTCTCCGCCAGCGGAATGCTGACCGGCGGGCGTATCCTGCACCATCTGGCCAGCTTCGGCGGCGATCGGCGGAACGCGATCTTGCTCTCCGGTTTCCAGGCCGGTGGCACGCGCGGCGCGGCGCTGGCCGGAGGCGCGCGGACATTGCGCATGTTCGGACGGGAGTTCCCGATCGAGGCCGAAGTGGTTCAGCTCCAGTCCTTTTCCGGACATGCCGATGCCGATGAGATCCTGCGCTGGATGTCCGCCGGTCCCGCCCCCGAGATGACCTATCTCACCCATGGGGAACCTGTCGCCGCCGATACCCTGCGATTCCGCGTCGAACACGAGCTAGGGCGATCCGCGCGCGTGCCCGAACATCTCGAATCCGTCTACCTGGACAGGCCGCGATGACCGAAACGCTTGCCCTAGTCTCTTCCCGCATCGACACCTACCGGCAGCCGGTCGTCTACATGCATGAAGACTGTCACGTTTGCCGTTCCGAGGGGTTTGCTGCCCAGACACGCATACGGATCGACCTGAAGGACCGCTGGATCATCGCGACCCTGAATGTCGTCGGCCGCGGAGCATGGCTTGCCGTGGACCAGGCGGCATTGTCCGTTTCCGCGTGGGCCGCGCTTGGCGCTGAGATTGGAGACGAAGCCGCTTTCTCGCACCCTGAACCGCCCGCTTCGGCGTCTATGATCCGGGCGAAAGCCTATGGCGAGAGGCTGGACCGGGCCGGGTTCGCGACGATCGTGCACGACACGCTCGACAGCCGGTTATCGGACCTCGACCTTGCCGCCTTCGTGACCGCCTGCGCCGGCGACAGGCTGAACGAGGCCGAAACCGTGGCGCTGACCCGCGCCATGAAGGAAGCAGGGCAGACGCTCGACTGGGGGCAGCACACTGTCCTCGATAAGCATTGCGTCGGCGGATTGCCGGGCAACCGGACGACACCCATCGTCGTCGCGATCGTCGCGGCGGCGGGGCATCTGATCCCCAAGACGTCGAGCCGTGCGATCACATCGCCTGCCGGAACCGCCGACACCATGGAGGTGATGGCGCCCGTCGCGCTTGACGCCGCCGCGCTGCGCCGGGTGGTCGAAGCCGAGGGCGGTTGCCTCGTCTGGGGTGGCGGGCTCGCCCTCAGTCCTGCCGACGATCATTTTATCCGTGTCGAACGCCCCCTCGATTTCGACTCCACCGGTCAACTCGTAGCGAGCGTACTGTCGAAAAAGGCGGCCGCCGGTGCCACCCATGTTCTGATCGACATGCCGGTCGGACCAACGGCCAAGGTGCGGTCTGCCGGAGCGGCGGAGGCACTCGGGATACGGCTGTCTTCGGTGGGCAAGGCGTTGGGTCTGAACCTGGCGCTACATATCAGCGATGGCGTGGCCCCGGTGGGACGTGGCATGGGCCCGGCGCTGGAGGCGCACGACGTGCTCGCGGTTTTGCGGCGCGCGCCGGATGCACCTGGCGACCTGCGTGCGCGGGCGCTGGATCTGGCCGGACATCTTCTGGACCTCGCACCGCACGCCGTTGCTGGGCGGGGGCGGGACCGCGCGCAGGCGCTTCTCGATAGTGGTGCAGCGGAGGCAAAGTTCATGGCAATTTGCGCGGCACAGGGCGGTTTCCGCAAACCCGGAACCGCAGCGCAGCAGATCGAAATACGCGCCCCTCATGCGGGCCAGTTGACCGCCATCGACAACCGACGCATCGCACGCATCGCCAAGCTGGCCGGGGCCCCGCGTCAGAAGAGCGCCGGCATCCGCCTTCTGGTGCGGATCGGGGATTGGGTGGACAAGGGCCAGCCGCTTTATGAGCTTCATGCCGAGACACCAGGCGAACTGGCCTATGCCCTGGCTTACGCGGAGTCCCAGACCGGGGTGCTGACGCTGTCCGAGGCAGTGTCATGATCCTTGTCGCGTTTCCCGAGATGAGGCCGCTTGCCGAAGACCTGGCACCCGCGCTTGGGGCGGACCTGCTCGCTCTCGACTGGCACCACTTCCCAGATGGCGAAAGCCTGATCTCGCTGCCCGGCGATCTGGACGGGGCCGATGTGGCATTTCTGGCGACTTTGCGCGATCCCGACCGCCTAGCCCTGCCCTTGCGCTTCGCCGCGGCGACGGCGCGCGAGATGGGCGCGCGTCGCGTCGGATTGATCGCGCCTTATCTTGGCTACATGCGGCAGGACCGCCGCTTCGAGCGCGGGCAGGCGGTCAGCGCGCCGCTCTTTGCGCAATTCCTGGGGGAAAGCTTCGATTGGCTGGTGAGTGTCGATCCGCATCTGCACCGCATCGCCCGGCTGCAGGATGTCTTCCCGATGCCTGCCATTCGCGCCGTATCCGCCCCGCTGCTTGCGACCTGGATCAGCACGAACCTGCCAGACGCCGTTCTTCTGGGCCCTGACAGCGAAAGCCAGCAATGGGTCGCCGAGGTGGCCCGGCTGGCCGGACGGCCCTATGAGGTCTTGCGCAAGGTGAGATCCGGTGACCGCAGTGTCGATGTCAGTGTGCCGGAAAGCGCGGCGCTGCGCGAAGGCACGCCAGTGATCCTCGACGACATCGCATCTTCCGGCGTCACGATGGCACGCGCCGTCGAAAGATTGCTTGCGGCTGGAACCGCCGCGCCTGTCTGCCTGGCTATCCATGCGGTCTTTGCGCACGGCGCTCAGGACGCCATTCTGTCGGCTGGTGCGGCAAGAATCATCACCACCGACACCATACCCCATCCAACGAATGCGATCGGAATTGCCGGTCTATTGGCCGAAGCGATCCTTTCGGTCGTGACAGCCCTTGACCTTCCAGTTGCTGGAACAATTAGGCTGGACCCGAATCCCGCCGAGAGGACAACCGAATGAACGACCAAGTAAGCCATGCTGCACATGAAACCGAATCCAACATTTACGTCTGCCCGATGCACCCTGAGGTACGGCAGAACGGTCCGGGCGATTGCCCGAAATGCGGGATGCATCTTGTGCCCGAGGCGGAGCTCGACAACCATGCCGGGCATGATCACCACGGTCATGACCATCACGCTGGTGCCGCCCCGGCGGACGGCAGATATGATACCGTCCCGGAGGGCTATGACGGCGCTGTCTACACCTGTCCGATGCACCCGCAGGTTCGCCAGGTCGAGCACGGCTCCTGCCCGATCTGCGGAATGGGGTTGGAGCTTGAGTCCGGGGTCCCGATGGACGACGGCCCGAACCCCGAACTGGTGGATTTCACCCGGCGTTTCTGGGTTGGCACGGTACTGACCATTCCGCTTCTGATCCTCACCATGGGTCCCTATCTCGGCTTTCCGGGAGTGCGCGAGATTTTCGGCGAGCGCGCAACCCTCTGGATCGAGTTAGTTTTCGGGACCCCGGTGGTTCTTTGGTGCGGCTGGCCGTTTCTGGTTCGGGGCTGGAATTCGTTCCGGACGATGAATCTCAACATGTTCTCCCTCATCGGTATGGGGGTAATCGCGGCCTGGCTCTTCAGCGTCGTCGCCGTTCTGGCACCCGGCATATTCCCGGACGGATTTCGCGACGCCGAAGGTCATGTCGGCGTCTATTTCGAGGCGGCGGCGGTGATCGTGACGCTCGTGCTGCTTGGCCAGGTGATGGAATTGCGCGCCCGTGAAGGCACCGGCAAGGCGATCCGCGCGCTTCTCGACATGGCGGCCAAGACCGCGAGGGTCATCCGAGACGACGGGTCCGAAGAGGAGATTCCGCTGGAGGACGTACAGGTCGGGGACCGGCTGCGCGTGCGTCCCGGTGACAAGGTGCCGGTCGATGGCGTTGTGCTGGACGGCCGGTCCTCGGTCGATGAAAGCATGATCTCAGGTGAACCTGTGCCGGTGGAGAAGACCGAGGGCGACCCGCTGACCGGCGCGACGATCAATGGCACCGGTTCTCTGGTGATGGAGGCGACGCGTGTCGGGTCCGACACGATGCTCGCGCAGATCGTCGAGATGGTGTCGAACGCGCAACGCTCGCGCGCACCGATCCAGAAGTATGCCGACAAGGTGGCGGGATATTTCGTTCCGGCCGTGATCGGTATCGCGGTCCTGTCCTTCATCGCGTGGGCGGTCTGGGGGCCATCCCCGGCGCTGTCCTACGCATTGATCTCGGCTGTCGCCGTGTTGATCATCGCCTGTCCCTGTGCGCTTGGCCTGGCGACACCGATGTCGATCATGACGGCAACGGGGCGAGGGGCCCAGGCCGGGGTGCTGATCAAGAACGCCGAGGCGCTGGAGCGGTTCGAGAAGGTCGATACCTTGATCGTCGACAAGACCGGCACGTTGACGATGGGCAAGCCGCAGCTTGTCGCCGTCCTGCCGCAACCCGATCACGACGAGGCCGAGGTCCTGCGTCTCGCCGCATCGCTGGAGCGCGGATCGGAACACCCCCTCGCCGAGGCCATCGTGCGCGGCGCCGAAGAGCGCGATGTGAATATGGCGGACGCGGACGACTTCGAGGCGGTCACAGGAAAGGGCGTGAAGGGCGTCGTGGGCGGCAAGGCGGTCGCATTAGGCAACCTGGCGATGATCCGGGACCTTGGCCTTGAGGCCGGCGACCTGACCGCCAAGGCAAATGCCCGTCGCGACGAGGGCGAGACGGTGATGTTCGTGGTGCTGGATGGCGAGATCGCGGGTCTCGTCGCTGTCGCCGATCCGGTGAAGGAGACCACGCCCGCCGCCATCAAGGACCTGCATGCACTGGGATTCCGCGTCATCATGGCCACCGGTGACAACGAGCGCACGGCCAAGGCGATCGGCGCACGTCTCGGCATTGACGAGATCCGGGCCGACGTGCTGCCCGAGGACAAGGCGCGGATCATCAAGGAATTGCAGCAGCAGGGCCGCAAGGTGGCGATGGCCGGCGATGGCGTCAACGACGCGCCGGCCCTGGCCCAGGCCGATGTCGGCATCGCCATGGGCACCGGGGCCGATGTGGCCATCGAAAGCGCGGGCATCACGCTGGTCAAGGGCAACCTCGACGGTATCGTGCGCGCACGGCGGCTCGCACGGGCCACCATGCGTAATATCCGGCAGAACCTGTTCTTCGCACTGATCTACAACGCCTCTGGCGTGCCTGTCGCGGCGGGGGTGCTGTTTCCGTTCTTCGGCATCCTCATCAGCCCGATGTTTGCCGCCTTCGCCATGAGCGCCTCGTCGATATCGGTGGTGCTCAATTCGCTGCGCCTTCGCGGCGCAAAGATCTAGAAAGGAAGCCACAACGTGACCCATCAACCTGATCCATCACATGTTAATCAAAGTCAATCGGAGCATGCCCACCGCCCGCCCTCATTCTGGCGATCACGCGCCGGCATCTATCTGATCGTTGCGCTGGCAGTTGGCGGCCTTCTTCTGGGTTACGAGCACCGGGTGCACATCCTGAGCAGCGGATTGCTGATCTGGCTGCCATTGCTGCTTTGCGTTGGAATGCACTTCTTCATGCACGGCGGTCATGGAGGCCACGGCGGGCACGGTAAGGGAGACGACCAGTAATGACCGATGCAGGTACTTCCTATGGACTCTGGCTGCTGGTATTTATCAATTCGGCGGTGTTCATCATTTTCGCCTTCAGTTTCTTCAAGCCGCAGACAAAACGCGACTGGCGCAGTTTTGGAGCGTTCAGCGCTTTTGTCGTAGCTCTCTTCACCGAGATGTACGGGTTCCCGTTGACCATCTTCTTTCTTTCCGGCTGGCTGCAATCGACCTGGCCGGAGGTAGACTGGTTTGCCCACGACAGCGGACATCTCCCCGAAATGATGTTCGGCTGGCAATCGAACCCGCATTTCGGGCCGTTCCACCTCCTGAGCTTCGTCTTTATCGGCGGCGGCTTCTGGCTCATATCCGTGGCATGGCACCATCTGTGGAATGCGCAGCGTCAGGGGTTGCTTGCGACGACAGGCCCCTATGCCCGCATTCGCCATCCTCAATATGTGGGGTTCGTTCTGATCATGCTTGGTTTTCTCGTGCAATGGCCGACCCTCCTGACGCTGGCCATGTTTCCGGTACTGGTCTGGATGTACGCACGGCTGGCCCGCGGCGAGGAGAAGGACAGCCGAGAACGGTTCGGCGCTGGCTGGGACAGGTATGCCAGCCGGGTTCCCGCTTTCATACCAAACGTTAACACTCTGCAGAATGTTGAACGCTGATTGGAAGCGAAAGCCGATCTGATGTGTTATTTGCGTGCCTAAAACATCTTTGGAAGACTGCAAACCTTGGATTCAAGTTTGAAGTGCGACGGTTGATTTGATGGCCGCGAGTTCTTCGGCCATGG
>NZ_AWWI01000107.1 GCF_002760615.1 Puniceibacterium antarcticum
GTCGGCAGAGGCCGGACCGGCCGGTCCGGATCGTAGCGCTGTGTGACGTGTCGGGGTCCATGACGCTTTATGCGCGGGTCTTCCTCGCCTTCCTGACCGGTCTCATGCGGGCGGATGGCAACAGCGACGCCTACCTGTTCCATACTCGCCTCGTGCGGATCACCGAGGCGCTGCGGGATGAGGACAGCCTGCGCGCGCTCAGTCGGCTCACCCTGCTGGCCGACGGGTTCGGCGGCGGATCGAGGATCGGCGCGGCGCTGGACCAGTTTGCCGCCACCTATGCCCGCCGCTTCGTGACCGGGCGCAGCGGCGTGCTGCCCCCGATCCGCCGGAACGGTTGGGCACGGCGCTTGCGCAGCTGCAGCGCAGGGGGTGCCGGATCGTCTGGCTCAACCCGCTAAAGGGGTGGGCAGGCTATGCGCCTGTCGCGACTGGCATGGCAGCCGCGCTGCCGTATCTGGATCATTTCGCTGCTGCTGGGACGCTTTCGGACCTTGCGGCGCTGGAACAGGAGCTTGCCCGGCTATGATCGACGTGACTCCGCTGGAAGACCAGATGGCCCGCCTGGCCGATGCGTTGCGCGCGACGGGCACGCCGTTCGCCACGGCGACCGTGGTGCGCACGGTGGGGGCGACGGCAGCGAAACCCGGCGCGCGGGCGCTGATCCACGCCGA
>NZ_AWWI01000108.1 GCF_002760615.1 Puniceibacterium antarcticum
TGATGGGGTTGTGGCATCGACATCTCCTGTGCTGACCAATTCGTCCTCACGGGAGTGTAAAAGCAGATCCAGCAGCGCGCGAAGATCACGCAACCGTTCAAGAGGTAAGCGTGGAGTACCGACAGGCTTGATCGATCCGGCCTCAGGTGTGATCATCCAGGCCGGAAGATAAAATGCCCCACCATGATCTTGGCGGATCAAAAGATGACGACAAAAGTCGTGCTCAACCGATCCTGTAATTTCAACTGTTTGGCCGCAAAGCGGGTGAGACCGATAGGTGACAACCGCGTCAAAACACAGTCGCCCGGCATCATGACGCTGCTTCCGATGGCGCAGGGCGGACATGGGCCACCATCGCAACGCTCCTGCAGACCTGCAAGATCAACGAAGTCGATCCTGCAGCCTGGCTGACGCGGACATTGGAGCGCATCGCCAACCAATGGCCCAGTGCTGAAATCGATGCCCTCAGGCCGTGAAACTAAAACCCATGAACGGCCATGCCTTCCCGCTTACATGCCAAGTGATCCTGACCAAGTTGGTGATGGCCGGCAGTACATTGATCTCGTACAGAAGATCGCACACCGCAGTCATATCTGCGGACTTTCACAATACCAGATTCAAGTGATTTTCTTCTGACGCGCGAGTTTAATGACTCGGTTTGATCAATGCAGATCGAGTAGCCGCACTGAGGGGTCTACCCATGTGCATCCCGGACAGCCTTCGAAGGATCCTCAATGTAGTCGTCAGGGTTTTTGTCAGCAACATCGACGCCGGTTAAATGTGCGCACTGGAACGCAAGAAACCGCACAGCCAGCTTGTGGCGAAGTTCGAAAGACGCGTTTCGACGGAAATCCGTTAGGCCCTGACGCTCTTCCTCACCCATGTGATCGCTGTTAGCGACGTTGCATGCGTCAATTGCCGAAAACCATTCTGGCGAGCCTATTTCGTGCTTCTGTACCTCTTCGCCCGTATCGCGAATGTCATTGTGATCTTCGATCGCGTCTTGCGTTTCCTCGTCCGCGCTGTCAGCATCTGTGGCGCCTGTCCCCAGCTTCAGAAGCTCAGGATAAAAATAACGCTCCTCCGCTTCGGCATGAGAGTCGAGAAGGGCCTTCAAACGTACCCAGACGGACTCTAACGCCTCAGTATCGTGTGGGCTGATTTCATCTATAGCCGCAAAAAGGCGCCTCTGCTCGGCGTGATCGTCTATGATAAGCTGCGTAATATCCATGATGGACCCTCTCCGTCTGTTGATTTCGCTTTGGGTAGATGTAGTCGATAGCAGGTCAAAGTGAAGTGGTGCGGCAAATATTGACATTCTGATAAGGTGTACCCAACCTCGAAGAACATGTAAGCATATGACGACGCGACGCCGATTTCCGAAGGCAAAATACGCATGAAATCGGTTTGATAATTTAGTCGACGTTGAACAACGCCTACGCGGCGATTTGCACTGCTAATGATCGGTTCGTGAAGGCGTTGATCGCGCTATGCGCCCGTGACAGGCACATAAACAACAGGACCAAAAGAGCCCTCAGCCGGGCCAGGATCTTGCGGATGTTGTGCCCGCAGCCGCACATGACAGCGAAGAGCGAATCCATTGCCCGGCAGGGCATGTTTACATGCCCGATAGGGGCCATTGGTCCCTTTGAGTCGGCAGCGCGCGAGGTGCCCATCGGTCTTCATGTGGCCAATTTCCGGCTCGATCGCGCTGCGCCGTCGGAGCTGCGCTTTCAGCCCATCCGTCAGCCCGCGGCGCATGCCGGATATCAGAACTCGGGTCTTTGCGACGCCGTGTCCGCGCTAGCCACGATCGACGACGGCGACAAGGCCGAACGTCTTCTGCGCAATCTCACGCGCCGCCTCGAACTCGAGGCGCCCAGCGTGTCGAAGAGCATCCTCGAGGGCCTCGACGAGATCCTCACCGTGACCCGCCTCGGCCTGCCGCCCGAACTGCGCCGCTCGCTGGCTTCGACAAACATCGTCGAGTCCATGAACGCGGTGATCAGACAGGTCTGCCGGAACGTGAAGTGCTGGCGCGACGCGAAAATGGCGCTGCGCTGGACCGCTGCGGGCATGATCGAGGCCGCCAAATGCTTCCGTCGCCTCAAGGCCCACAAGCAGTTGCCCGTCCTCAAGGCGGCACTGGAGAAGCATCGCTCCAAACCCGAAGGCGCCGTTGACCAGGTGGCAGATGCCGCGTAACCCCGAAATCAGCAGCGCCCCCCGTCGCGCTCTTCAACATCAAGCGGGACATTCCCTCAGAGGGATAGCCACAAGGTATGACAAAACCGACTGCAGATACGCAGCGTGTTGGAATCTCGTAGCAGCACTCATAGCCTCAAGATGATTGTCCACAGGCCCTAATTCATCGCGAAACAAAATTTCGCAGTCTGACACCAGTCGTGTATACTAAGGTGCGGCCAAAATCATCTTCGATTTTTAAGCGCCAAGGTGGTGTAGAACTGAATTACCTCATGTGATCTTTTCTGCAACGCGGTTGTTCCTTAGGCTCCAGACCCATTGATTTCAGTCCGTTGTCGTGTTTCAGGCTCCGTAAGGAGACCTGATCTATGAGCAATCTTTACTGGTTAAGCGAAGCGCAAATCGAGCGCCTGAAACCGTTTTTTCCGAAGAGCCATGGCAAGCCCCGGGTCGATGATAGAAGAGTTCTGAGTGGCATAATCTTCATCAATCGCAATGATTTGCGGTGATGCGATGCGCCTAGGGAGTATGGTCCGGCCAAAACACTCTACAACCGCTGGAGTGAAAAGGGCGTCTTTGCGCGGATTATGGCGGGCCTGGCCGCTGAAGGCACCGAACACAAGACCATCATGATCCCCTCTCATTGATTGCTGCGCAATCAACTTCCGGGCAATGGAAGCGACCTATCTGAAAGCGCACCGCACGGCCTCGAGCCTGGGGTAAAAAGGGGGGCGTGCTCGCCAAATCGGGCGCACCACGGCATGAACACGAAGTTACATGCCGTCACAGACGCGAAGGGCCGCCCGATCCGGTTCTTTATGTCGGCTGAACAGGTGAGCGATTACACTGGCGCCGCGGCACTGCTGAGCAGCCTGCCGTAGGCGGATTGGCTCTTGGGGGATCGTGGATACGATGCCGCCTAGCTGCGAGAAGCCTTGAAAGACAAAGGGATAAAGGTTTGCATTCCCGGTCAAACGTCCCGCAAGAAAGCGCTGAAATATGACAAGCGGAGGTACAAACGGCGCAACCGGATCGAGATCATGTTCGTGGCCGATGACATGATCTCGAGCGGTGCGAACTCCACCCGGGGGGATATCAACCGATTGGGCAAAGTACGGCATTTATTTCAATACGCTTACCCTTGGCTATTTCAGGACTCCGCTCAACAAAACGCTGAGCGAAGATCCGGACTTCACCGATTGGCTTGAAAAGCACACACCTGCGGGCCGCTTGGGGAAAGTCGAGGAACTGGTCGATACAGCCGTCTACCTGTCAAGCGACGCCGCCTCTTTCCTCAAGCGTCAGATGATCTTTGTGGATGGCGGGTTAATCTCCAGAGTCTGATGCCGCCAGGACACCGCGCAGTCGTTGTGAAGCCCAAAGGCAAGCGTAGAAAGTGGTCTTAAACTGCGCGCGGGGCCAAGGTTCTTGCCCCAATCGCGCAAGAACTCGAAGTTCGGATTCAGCTTTTCGACCACGCCAACCCTACCCTTGAACGCAAACGCATCACATGAGTTGAGCGAAGCGCTCACTTGCGATCATGGATCGAGGCGGACTGCGCCCTGGCTGGCATTGGCGACCAACGCCGCGTATGCTTTCAGCGCGCGGCTGACCTTGCGCTTGCGCGGTGCGCCAGGCTTCCAGGAAGCCTCTCCTTTGGCGTCCATCGCTGCACGCCTTGTCGCGAGCATTTCTTCGCTGAGCGCCACATTGATGGTCCGATTGGGAATATCGATCTCGATTATATCGCCTTCAACCAGCAGACCGATATTGCCGCCTTCTGCCGCTTCGGGCGAAACATGGCCAATCGACAGACCCGAAGTGCCGCCCGAAAAGCGGCCATCGGTGATTAGCGCACAGGCTTTGCCCAGCCGCATCGATTTCAGATAGCTTGTCGGATAGAGCATTTCTTGCATGCCCGGACCGCCCCGTGGCCCCTCGTAGCGGATGATCACCACATCTCCAGCCGAAATCTCCTTGCTCAGGATCCGGTTCACCGCCTCGTCCTGGCTTTCGCATATCTTTGCCGGGCCGCTGAACTTCAGAATGCTGTCGTCAACGCCTGCGGTTTTCACCACACAGCCTTCCTGGGCGATATTCCCGAACAGAACCGCTAATCCGCCATCTTGGCTAAAGGCATGTTCCTTGGATCGGATAACACCCTTTTCGCGATCGGTGTCGAGGCTTAGATAACGGCTGGCTTGGCTAAACGCTTCGATGGTGCGCACGCCGCCGGGGGCAGCGCTGAACAGTTCATGCACCTTGTTGTCCTTGCTGCGCGCAATGTCCCAATGGGCAATCGCTTCGCCAAGGGTCGGCATGTGCACGGTCGCGACATCCCGGTTGATCAGCCCCGCATCGTCGAGCTGGCCCAAAATGCCAAAAATCCCACCAGCGCGATGGACGTCTTCCATGTGCACATGGCTAATCGCCGGGGCCACCTTACACAGGCAGGGGGTGATCCGGCTCAACCGGTCCATATCGTCCAAGGTGAAATCAACCTCGCCCTCACGGGCGATTGCCAGAAGGTGCAGCACCGTGTTGGTCGATCCGCCCATGGCGATGTCAAGCGTCATGGCGTTTTCGAACGCAGCATGGGTTGCAATGCCGCGCGGCGTGACCGAGGTGTCACCGCCTTCGTAATGGCGCTTGGCCAGATCAACGATCCGGCGCCCGGCTTCGAGGAACAACCCCTTGCGGTCAGCGTGGGTGGCAAGCGTCGATCCATTGCCCGGCAGCGCCAGTCCCAGCGCCTCGGCCAGACAGTTCATCGAATTGGCGGTGAACATGCCAGAACAGGATCCGCAGGTCGGGCAAGCATTGACTTCGAATTCGTTGAGCTGTTCGTCGCTCAGGTCGGGGTTTGCAGCCTGCACCATAGCGTCTACCAGATCGACCGCGATTTCCTTGCCCTCGAAATTGACCTTACCCGCCTCCATCGGGCCACCGGACACAAAAATCGCCGGGATATCAAGTCGCATCGCCGCCATCAGCATACCTGGCGTGATCTTGTCACAGTTCGAGATGCATATCATGGCATCTGCACAATGGGCGTTAACCATATATTCCACACTGTCGGCGATGATCTCTCGCGAAGGCAGTGAATAGAGCATACCATCGTGGCCCATGGCGATGCCGTCATCTACAGCAATAGTGTGGAATTCCTTGGCGACGCCGCCAGCAGCTTCGACCTCGCGCGCGACCATCTGGCCGAGATCCTTCAGATGCACGTGTCCCGGAACGAACTGGGTAAAGGAGTTCACAATGGCGATGATCGGCTTGCCAAAGTCACCATCCTTCATCCCCGTGGCGCGCCAGAGCGCCCTTGCGCCCGCCATGTTCCGGCCTGATGTCGATGTCTTTGAACGATATGGTATCAAGTTTTCTGTCCTGTTTGGCATGTGGCTGACCGGAAGCGTCATTCCGAAAATTTCAGCCCTTTAATGTGTCAAGCACAACTCGGCTGCAAGCTCAACCTCGCCGAGGTGCGCATCCTACGAACACAAACTGCGGACCCATTATTTTCCTTGTGCGCGGCGCGGGCGCAGAGACCACATGTTGCCCAAGCTGTAATCATTGAAGCCATGCTGAAGCACCGCAAAACCTGCGTGGCCGATGAGATAGGCCCAAACGAAGTTCGCCAGCGAGGTGTGAATGAACATGACGATCCCCACGAGACCACCGGCATCTGGATCGCCTTGGTTGATAAAGTAGTAAATAGTGCCAGACACCGCCATCGCCGTTACCAGCAGCAGACCAAGCCCGTGGATTGCAGAGGGCAGCGCCGCATTGTCGTCATGCACGGGCAGGCGCAGGTGGCGCAGGGTCGACAGATGGCTGCGGATATCAGTCCAAAGCGCCGACAGCCGAGCGCCCGAAATCCATGGCCAGAGCGCACCGACAGAAGTCCCGCGCCGCCGCACCATCACGGTGATCCAGAACCCCAGCACAAAGGCAAAGGCCGCAAGGCCACCGTATTGGTGGATCTCGAAATATAAGTTGCCAACATGGCCATCTTCAGCGGGTTCCAGCACCAGACTGCTCAGAAGCTGGATAATCACGGCAAGCGCAAGACCCGCATGCAAAAGCCGCGTCGCAAGGATGTGTCTGTCGGAAGAGGCTGTGAGGGGAGGTGTCATGGCTGTTCCTTCGGTGTGATAAGAATTTTTAGGGCGCAAAGTCTGTCAATCGTCTGCTGCAAGGTCATCATGCACGACATTGCCCAAAGCCAATGTGAGATCTCTGTGGATGTGACGAAATGCATTGGCGGTTGAACATGTGTCGGAAATTTGCTGACAGAGCGGCTCTGTAACCAGCATAAAAAGGTTGGAGACGTTGACGTCTTCAATGTTCATTTGCCGGTACCTTCCCCTTGGGCTTCGCTGACAGCAGCAGAGGTCACAGCGAATAGTTGCAGACCTTCTTGGCCTGCCTTGAGATGCATGCGTTCGCGGCTGCCAAGTGTACTCGCAACACCTGCTCCGCCCTCCCGCCAATGCTCTGTCATCGATATGCGGGAGAATTCATAATCCTTGGCATCCCCCTCAAAGCTGTCCTTGCGGTGGATCAGTTTAACCAGTGTGATCGGGCAGTCGGGACGGACCGAAGTCAGCGCCCGAAGGTCCGGGTCATCAAGCAACTCGGCAGGCAGTTTTGCCGACAGCCTGATCGCGGCCGCGCGGATGTTATACAGCTGCCGATATCGGTCGTTTGTCAGGCGCGTACGGCTGGAATACTGAAAATCCTTTAGACGCTGACCGACATCCGTCAGGGCCTGAGGCAGACGGCCGCGTTCGCTGAACAGATCGACCTGAAAGATGCAGACTGGATCTTGGCCCAAGGCGTCCATCACATATTGCAGCGGTGTTTTCGACACGAGCCCCCATCCCAGTGGAAACGACCCGCAATTTCAACCGGAGCAAAGCTAGGTGGGAGTGTGCCACTAGCCATGATATGTTCGGGCGTTATTCGCATATCATTGCTGTCGAAATAGGTAAAATTCGCGATCTCCACGTCCAATTCACCGATGCTCAGACGTGGGCCTGCGTCATTGAGATAGTCGAAATCCACCAGATCCAGCAGCGCATCGCTGTCATAAACGCTCAGCGGTTGATGATCCGTCGGCGCCATAAACTCGAATGGGCTGCGAGGCCGGAAAAAACACGGGAAACCGGACATGATCACGATTGCGGCGGCCAGTTCCCCAAAAATCTTGCGGCTTTTGTCGAATATAAAATGGGGTGCGGTCAGATGTGACGTGATACTGTCCCATAATCCGTGCAGTGCCGTCACGTGATCCTCGGGACGGTTGCCACAGATCAGGGCTGCGTTGATGGCGCCGATCGATATGCCCGCCACCCAGTCCGGCTCTGGTCCCGCTGTGGCAAGCTGCTCATACGCGCCAGCCTGATAGGCTCCAAGCGCCCCGCCCCCCTGAAGGACCAATATGTATCGTTCTGCAAAATCCATTGTGTCCGTCCTTCATCTTGCCCGCAGCCGTGGATTAAACCAAGGGCTCGCAGGACAACTAGACAGCGCAGTGGACCTCAGCTGTGTGCCAATCTTACTTCTTTGTAAGTAAAATGCGTACTCCTACGCCCTGCGCTAAAATGGACACCCGATTATGCACTGGCAGTGCGTAAGAACATAGTCGATGGCGCAGCTATCGCATCCAACCGCCAAGAGCCGCGCTGTCTCTTTTGCTTGCATGACGTGCACAAAGGCGGAAATCCATCAAAGCCTATAAGGCAGGCCGGGAGTCCGGGAGGCCGCATTTTCCAGCTCTCTGGTGACGATCAGAATTGTGTGTCAATAAACTTTAATGCGTCAATGATCGCCACTCTCCAAAGGGACCAGACATGATCGCCTTCTGTAATGCGCAATTCCCCGGGGCGCTGCGCAGCCTGCAACGTCTCGTACATCGCGATGGCGCCCCGCCAAAGCTGGCGACTGTCGTCATCCCCGACCGTCAGGTACATCGCTGGCAGATCTGATTTTTCACTAATCCTGGTCTCGAGCGTTGTGAACAGGTTTTCCTGATTGAAAAGGCGCGCATCGAAGGGTGTGCCGAACGATCCGTTAAAATGTGAAATCAGATTGGGGATATCCGGCCCCACAACGATGGTAGCGGGATCAACCCTCTGAAAATATGCGCTTTCGGACATCAATTGAAGCTCGTCAGGAGTCTTGTCCAAGTAAGGTCTCGGGATGTTCTGCCAGATTGCTCCGGACAGGCTGGCGGCTGCGACGTATTTTTGCGGGTAGGACATCGCAAAATGAAGCGCGCCAAATCCGCCCATCGACAAGCCCGCAACAGCGCGCCCCGCACGATCCCTGCGCACTGGGTAAGTCGTTTCCACCCAGTTGGGCAAGTCCTGCGTCAGGGCCGTCTCGTAATTTCCGGGTCCATTTAGGTCCTTGGAATCGACATACCAACTGTTCGCGGCATCCGGCATCACCACCAGAAGCGGTGAAATCGCCTGCTCTGATATCATGCGATCGAGCGTCGCCTGAATGTCACCCAGATTTACCCAGCTGGTCTGATCGCCGTTGTGACCATGGAGCAGGTAAAGAACGGGCCACCCTGTTGCAGGCGGATCACCGGGAGGCGCATAGACCACGATGTTGATAGGATGCCCCAGCGCCGCGCTTGGAACGGACTGGTTGGCAAGGCCCCCAGCCTGGATCGGGTGAGCAAGCGTGCAGATAAAAACAAGCGCGCAGAAAAACCACTGCCGTAGCATGCCGTCGTTCCTTCTAGAAAAAATGAAAGACAGGAACCTGCGGCCAAACGCGGGCGCATCTCAAGCCAAGTTCTCTATCTAGGCCTTTCTTTTGCCCAAACGCCAATGACTATCTTCAATCGATCCCATTAATTTTTAGCGTGGGCTGCAGCTGGAAGCCGCGATCTCAAAATTTAACGAAATGTAACCTGCGCGAAAGGCAGGGGTGAAGATCATGGATTAGGACACAGGGTATCGCAAGCTGGGGCCTGCGGGAAGAGACTGAATGGAGAGGCTGCATTGAGATTCCCGAAAGTTGCGGAAGGCAGACATCGCCTGCGCGCTTTAACACTGTCTGCGGCTTTAGTTCTGGCAGGTATTGGCGGTGCTAAGCTGGTCTGGAACTGGACCAATGCAAAGCCTGCTTTGTCTTTCATCACTGGGACCATACCATCCGACCACATTGTTTTGCCATCGGGTCAGGCGCGATCGGTTGTCGTACTGTTCTCAGGCATGACGGGGTGGAAAGACACTGATCAGGTGCTGGCAGACGAGCTGATCGCACGAAGCGCCGCTGTGGTCGGGATCGCGCTGCCCGAATACCTAAGTAATCTGGCAAACAAGTCCGAGGACTGCCACTATCTTATTTCCGATATAGAAAGCCTCAGCCACCAGATCCAGCGCGCCACGGGCGGTGCAGACTATCGCGCGCCGATTCTCGCGGGGTCTGATATGGGCGGCGGACTGGCCTTGGACCTCGTGGACCAAACGCCATCGGCGACCATCGGGGCCACAGTTGTGTCGGATCCGGCAGTGGCGGTTCCGCTTGACCGCCCTTTGTGCACCGACGCCAAACACACCGAAAATGACAATGGTGAAATCTACACCTTGCCCTCCAGCGCCTTGGTCGATCCGGTCACAGTTGTTCTGAGCCCATCGGCAAGTGTCGCATCTCGCGCCCGCGCGGAAGCATTCGGCGCCGCCGCCTCGGGGGCCAGCGTCAGCGAGGGGGCCGGCTCGGAAGGGGGTCTGTTTGCAGCAGCCTTGTTTGAAGAGGTGGACAAGATTTCCGCCGCGCCCGAAGCGCTGCCGGTTCAAGTGCTGGGCACGATACCCACCCACGGCACGATGGCGATCATCCTGTCCGGCGACGGGGGCTGGCGCGATCTGGACCGAACCATCGGTGGGATCTTCCAGACCAGCGGCGTGCCGACCGTGGGTCTAGACTCCCTGCGTTATTTCTGGGGAAAACGTACCCCGGAACAGGTCGCACAGGATATCACGTCGATCGTTTCGCGATATTCAGGTCCTTGGAACGCACCGGATGTGCTGCTGATGGGCTATTCCTTTGGAGCAGATGTGCTGCCTGCGGCTTATCTGGCGCTTGATCCGGCAATGCAGGCGAGGGTCAAGCAGATCAGCCTTCTTGGCCTTTCACCCGCTGCAGACTGGGAAATCACGGTGTCGGGCTGGCTGGACGGCCCCTCGCCAGCGGCGACCCCCACCGGACCGTCGCTGGCCCGCATTCCAGCGGGACTGATGCAATGCGTCTATGGTGTTGCCGAGACGGACAGCCCTTGCCCCGGCCTTGGCAAAAGCGGTGTCGAGACCCTTCAGACCGAAGGCGGACACCACTTCGACGGGAACTACCGCGCCATTGCGCAGGATATCCTAACAAGTCTCGACCAGCGGCGGGCGAGGGAGAATGAACCCCGCTTTGGACTTGGCCCGGCGCGTACTCATTCTGTTGGCTGTCGCCTTTATCCACCCCGGCGCAAATGTATCTGATACTGGGGGGTATAGATGGGTAGCACTGATTTCCAAGCATAGGCAGACTTGGCGAATCAGATATCGGGTTACGGCGATCAACGTAAGCGTCGTCTGGGCGGCAGTGGGGTTTCAGCTTGACGGCGGAAAGTTCCAGGGAAGCAACTCGTCGATGCGGTGTTGCGGATGTCCGGCCGCGATGGCTTCGAGCGTAGATTTCAGATAGGCGAAAGGCTCAACGCCATTGATCTTGGCTGTCTCGATCAGGAATGCGATGCGGCCCCATGCCTTGCCACCCTCGTCCGATCCGGCGAAGAGGCTGTTCTTGCGCGTGAGTGTCTGGGGTCTGATGGC